>CAJXYS010000006.1 GCA_913063035.1 uncultured Maritimibacter sp.
CCGGACGGCCCGCGGCCGGCGCGGTTTGCAGACATCGCCGGCCTGCGCATGACCCCGCGGCAGGAGGAATCCGGCACCGCCGGGCTCTTCGACGCGCTGGCGGCCGAGAGCGGCCTCGACCTCTCGGCGGTGACCGTCACGGCCGCGGCGCGGACCGAGGACGACGCGGTCGAGACCGTCCGGCGCGGGACCGCCGACGTCACCTTCGGGCTCGAGGCCGTGGCCCGGCGGTTCGGGCTCGACTTCGCGCCGGTGATCGAGGAGGAGTTCGCGCTGCTCGTCGACCGCAAGGCCTGGTTCGAGCCGCCCTTCCAGGCCTTCCTCGCCTTCTGCGGGACCGATGCCTTCCGCGTCCAGGCCGAGAGCTACGGCGGCTACGACGTGGCCGCGCTCGGCACCGTCGCCTGGAACGCGTGACGGATCAGCTGTGCCGCGACACGAGACACCCCGGCCACGGGGCCGGACCCCGCTAGGCCCCGTCGGCGGGCTTCGCGGACGACATCTCCTTGAAGCGCTCGAACATCATCAGGTATTCGGCGGGCACGTCGCGATAGGACAGCAGCCCCAGGATGCGCCCGTCCTCCAGCACCGGAAGATGGCGAAAGGCATCCCCCAGTTTCGCGGCCAGCGCATCGGAAATCGCCTCGTCCGCCCCCACCGTGACCGGATCGGCGGTCATCACCGCCCCGGCGGTGGTCTCGGCCGGCGGCAGATCACGCGCCACGGCCCGGAAGACGATATCCCTTTCGGACAACACACCCGCCAGGCGGTCACCGTCGAGCACCGCGACGGCGCCCACGCCCCGGCTCGCCATGAGCCGGGCGGCATCGGACAGCGGGGTGTCGGGAGACACGCTTTGCAACGGACGCTCTCCAAGAAGTTCGCGAATGGTCCTGACGCTCATGGGCTCTCCTTACGCGGTCTGCGAAACCGTGCCATCCGGCCGAGCCTAGTCGCGGGCCCGGGCGATCACAAGATGGCGGCGCCGATCGTCCCGCTGCCGAGAACGGGCCGCGGGGCGGGCGCCGCGCAGCCCGGCACGCGACATCCGGCCTGCGGCCCCGCGGATCGTCCTGTAAACTGGACCCGATGGCACGAATCAACCTCGAACAGCTCCGGAGTTTCCTGACCGTCGTGCGCATGGGCGGCATCAGCAAGGCGTCGCAGGCGCTGAACCTGACCCAGCCGGCGGTGACCACGCGGATCCGCAAGCTCGAACAGTCGCTGGCCACCGACCTCTTCGACAGGACGGGCGCCGGGCTGCGGCTGACGAAGCGGGGCGAGATGCTCCTGAAATACGCCGAGCAGTTCGAACAGCTGGGCGAGTTGGTGGCCCGCGACGTCGTGGACCCCGGCGGCACCGAGGGTCACCTGCGGCTCGGTGTTTCGGAAACCATCGCGCAGTGCTGGCTGCCGGCCTTCATCTCGCGGCTGCACCAGCGCTATCCCAAGCTTGAAATCGAGATCAATGTCGACATTTCGATGAACCTGCGGGCCGGGCTGCTGGATCGCGAGATCGACCTCGCGATCCTGTTGGGACCGATATCGGAATACTCCGTCGACAATATCGAGCTGCCGGGCTTCGATCTCGCCTGGTACTGCGCGGCCGACACGCGGCCCGACCCCGCCGCCCCGTTCACGAGGCCGGTCATCACCTATGCCCGGAATACCCGGCCCTACCGCGAGCTGAAGGCCGAGCTGTTCCGCCGGGTCGGCCCGGGAATCCCGCTCTTTCCCTCGACGTCGCTGTCGGCCTGCTTCCGCCTGGTCGAGGCCGGGCTCGGCGTCGCCGCACTGCCGCGGGCGCTCGGCACGGCCTATGTCGAGAGCGGACGCATCGCGGAGTTCGACCCCGGCTGGCGCCCGGCGCCGCTGCGCTTCTCGGCCTCCTATATGGGCGAGCCGCGCAGCCACATGCTCGCCACCGCCGCCGAAACCGCGCGGCAGGTGGCGATCGACCACGAAATGCATAAAAATTCTTTATAGTTTCGGCAAATTTTATTCGATTTGTCTTTATGCGTGGCTATGGTGATGCTTTCCGCAACGGGAGAGTCGCGGAATGGACTGCACATACGACAGGCTCAGGACGATGGACACCGGCGCGGTGCGCGCGGCGATCCGCGCCGGTCGGTACAGGGGGCACACGGCCGGGCTGGGCGCAGGCAAGCTGCAGGCCAACGTCGTGATCATCCCCGAACGCTACGCGCTCGACTTCATGCGCTACTGCCAGCGCAATCCCAAGCCCTGTCCGCTGACCGGCGTCACCGATACGGGCGATCCGTGCATGACGACGCTGGGGCGTGACATCGACATCCGCACGGACGTGCCCGCCTACAACGTCTATCGCGACGGGATCCTGGCCGATACTGTCCCGGACATCCGCGCGCTCTGGCGGGAGGATCTCGTGGCCTTCGCGCTCGGCTGTTCGTTCACCTTCGAACGCGCCCTGCAGGACGCCGGCGTGCCGCTCTGGCATATCGATCACAACACCACCGTGCCGATGTTCCGCTCGGACATGGACACGACCCCGGCCGGGCCCTTCGCCGGCAGGATGGTCGTGAGCATGCGCGCGATCCCGGCGGACCGGCTGGACGAAGTGCGCGCGATCTCGCGGCGCTTCCCGCTGGCCCATGGCGGACCGGTCCATGCCGGCGACCCCGCCGCGATCGGCATCGCCGATATCGGCCGTCCCGACTGGGGCGACCCGGCGCCGGTCGCGGCCGGCGAGGTGCCGGTTTTCTGGGCTTGCGGGGTGACGCCGCAGGTCGCGGTCGAACAGGCGGGCCTGCCGCTCTGCATAACCCACCGGCCCGGCCGCATGCTGATCACCGACGTCGCCGAGGACGCCGAGGTCCCGGTGATTCCCCCCAAACGATAAGACGAGACCAACAAGGAGAGAGAGATGAAACAGATACTCAGCACCGCCGCCGTCGCGACGCTCGCCGCGAGCCCGCTCGCCGCGCAGGACCTTTCCGTCGTCGGCAGCTGGTCCAGCCTGCCGCTGCACCAGCAATTCGAAGCCCCGTTCTGGACCGAGACCCTGCCCGAGGCCTCGGGCGGCGCGATCGACGTCTCGATGACCACGCATGGCCAGATGAACCTCGGGGTGGCCGACGTCTATCGCCTGCTGGGCCAGGGCGTCTACGACGTGGCGATGACCGTGGCCGACTATGCCGTGGCCGACGCGCCGGCGCTCGAGGGGCTGGACGTGCCGCTCGTGGCGCTCTCCGCGTCCGAGGCCCGCGCCATGGTCGAGGCCGCGCGCCCGATGGTCGAGGAGATCTTCCGCGACACCTTCAACAGCCACGTCCTGGCCGTCGCGCCCTACCCGCCCCAGGTCGTGTTCTGCAACGCGGAGGTCAGCGAACTGGCCGATCTCGAAGGCCTCAAGATCCGTGCCTCGGGCCGGATGACCGCCAAGTTCCTCGAAGCGCTCGGCGCGGAGGGCGTGAATGTCGGCTTCTCCGAGGTGCCCGGCGCCCTGCAGAAGGGCGTGGTGGACTGCGCCGTGACCGGCGCCGGCTCGGGCTACAGCGCGGGCTGGTGGGAAGTCTCCACGCATCTGATGCCGATCCCGCTGGGCGGCTGGGACTCGGTCGTGACGGCGATCAATCTCGACAAGTGGAACAGCCTCGACGCCGAGACGCAGGCGCTGATCACCTCGCAGATCGAGACCGAGTTCGAGGATCCGGCCTGGGCCGTGGCGCAGGACGCGCTGGTCAACGACATCGCCTGCCTGACCGGCAACGGCGAATGCCCGGCCGGCGAAGCCCGCGACATGACCCTGGTCAAGGTGTCGGACGCCGATTTCGAGAAAGCGCGGACCATCCTCGTGAGCCAGGTGCTGCCCGAATGGGCCGAGCGTGCGGGCGGCGACTGGGCCGAACGCTGGAACGCCTCCGTCGGCGAGGTGGTCGGCGTGACCATCGCGACCGAGTAAGACGCGGACGAGGAAACAGGTGGGGATCCCGATGGCGGACCGTGTCCTTTCGGCGCTGCGCCGGCTCAACCGGCTGGTCGCCGTGCTGGTCGGCATCATGCTGCTGGCCTGCGCCGGCGTCGTGCTGCTGGACATCGTGCTGCGCCAGGCGGGGTCCTCGCTGGGCGGCACGGACGAGATCAGCGGCTATGCCATGGCGATCGCCACCTCCTGGGGCATGGGCTACGCGCTTATGGAACTCGGCCATGTCCGCATCGACCTGCTGCGCAGCCGCGCCGGTGCGCGCGGCCGCGTGCTCTTCGATCTTTTCTCGATGCTCGTGCTCAGCGGCACCGTGTCGCTGATCGCGGTCAAATGCTGGCCGGTGCTGGAACGGTCGCTGTCGATGTCGTCGCGGGCCAACACCCCGCTCGAGACGCCGCTCTGGATCGTGCAGCTGCCCTGGTTCGCGGGATGGGTGTGGTTCGCGCTCATGGCGTGGCTCACCTTCCTCGTCGCGCTGACACTGGTGGCACAGGGCCGGTTCGCGGCCGCCGAGCGCGCCATCGGCGCCTTCGCCGAGAAGGAGGCCGCGCCATGATCACCTATGTCTCGATCGGGCTGCTGGCCCTTCTCAGCCTGTCGATCCCGGTGGGGATCGTCCTGTTCCTGCTGGGGTTCGGGGTGGACAGCTTCTTCAGCGCCTTCCCGCTGATCCGCGGGCTGGGCAACATGGTCTGGTCGACCTCCAACAACGCGACGCTGATCGCGATCCCCTTCTTCGTGCTCCTGGGCGAGATCCTGGTGCGCAGCGGCGTCGCCGCCAAGACCTATGCCGCGCTGGACCGCTGGATCTCGTGGCTGCCCGGGGGGCTGGTTCATGCGAACGTGGCCACGGCCACGATGTTCTCGGCCACGTCGGGATCTTCCGTCGCCACGGCGGCCACGGTCGCGACCGTGGCCATGCCGCAGGCCGAGAAACTCGGCTACGATCCCAAGCTCTTCTCCGGCGCCATCGCCGCGGGCGGCACGCTGGGCATCATGATCCCGCCTTCGATCAACCTGATCGTCTACGGCTTCCTGACCCAGACATCGATCCCGCAGCTTTTCCTCGCGGGGCTGGTGCCGGGTATCGGCCTCGCCATCGGCTTCATCATCATCACCGCGCTGATCTGCACCGTCCGCCCCGAGCTTGGCGGCGAGCGCCGCGTCTTCGCCCTGCCCGAAATGCTGGGCGCGCTGGTGCACCTCGTCCCGATCATCCTGCTATTCACCGTCATCATCGGCACGATCTACAAGGGCTGGGCCACACCGACCGAGGCCGCCGCCGTGGGCGTGGCCGGAGCCATCGCGATCGCGGCGGTCTTCGGGGGCATCTCGCTGTCGATGTTCACCGAGAGCATTCTGGGCACGATCAAGATCACCTCCATGATCATGCTGGTGGTGCTGGGGGCGTCCTTCCTGAACTTCACCCTCGCCTCGGCCGGCCTGGGCAACGAGCTGCGCGCGTTCCTCGACGGTCTCGGCCTGTCGCCGCTGATGACGATCCTGGTAATCGTCGGCATCTACATCGTGCTCGGTTTCTTCATCGAAACGCTCTCGCTGATGGTCGTCACGATCCCGATCATCGTGCCGCTGGTGGTCGAGCTGGGCTACGACCCGATCTGGTTCGGCATCCTGATGATCGTGCTGATCGAGATGGCGCTGATCACGCCGCCCGTGGGCCTGAACCTCTATGTCGTCCAGGGCGCGCGCGAGGGCGGCCGGATGAGCGAGGTGATGCTGGGCGCGATCCCTTTCGTCATCGCCATGCTGCTGATGGTGGTGGCCCTGATCGCCGTTCCGGGCATTGCGCTCTGGCTTCCGGGCGCGGTCCAGCCATAGTCTGAAGCCACCATGACACCCGAGACGGACGATATCTCCACCGCCGCCGCGGGGGCCGACCGGCCCACGATCCGGACCGTCGGCGTCGACGGCCTGCTGGTCAGCTTCGGCGCCCGCCTGAGCGAGCCGGCCAACCGGGCCGCCCTGGCCTTCCGCGACGCCGTAGAGGCCGCCGGCTGGGACGGCGTCGCGGAAAGCTCGACCTCGCTGGTCTCGACCTATCTGCGCTTCGACCCGGTCCATGCCGATCACGAAACGCTGCGTGCCGCGCTCGCGGATCTGCTCGCCGCGCGGGACTGGTACGCGGCCCCGCTGCCGGAAGGCCGGCGGTTCTGGCGCATCCCGACCGTCTATGGCGGCGATCACGGACCGCTTCTCGACGAGGCCGCGGCGGCGGCCGGGCTGGCGCCCGAGGCCGCGATCGAGTCGCTCTCGACCAGCCGCGTCCGGGTCCAGACGATCGGCTTCGCGCCGGGCCAGCCCTATCTGGGCGAATTGGACCAGGCCTGGGACATTCCCCGCCAGAAATCCCTGACCGCACGGGTTCCCGAGGGAGCCCTGACGGTGGCGATCCGCCAGATGGTGCTCTTCTCGGTCAGCACGCCGACGGGTTGGCGCCATGTGGGCCAGACCGCGCTGCGTCTATTCCGGCCGGACGCGGACACGCCTTTCGTCCTGCGCCCGGGCGACGAGGTGCTGTTCGACGCCGTGACGCCTGAGGAGCTGGACAACATGCGGCAGGCCGGCCCCGACGGCGGCGCGACCTTCGAGACGATCCGGTGACCCGCCGCCTGACCGTCCATCGCGCCGGGCCCGGCGTGAGCATCCAGGATCGGGGCCGCCCCGGCTATCTGGGCTTCGGCCTGTCGCGCGGTGGGGCGGCAGACCTGCTGGCCCTCGCCGAAGGCGCCGCGCTGCTCGGCCAGGACAGCGACTGCGCCGCGCTGGAAATGGCCGGGACAGGGGGCGAGTTCGAGGCCCATGCCGACCTGCGCATCGCGCTCACCGGTGCGCCGATGCGCGCCACGATCGACGGCACCCGCCTCGCCTGGAACGCGAGCCACGCGCTGCCGGCCGGCGCGCGTCTTTCCATCGGCGGGGCGGAGGCGGGCACCTACGGATACCTGCATGTCGGCGGTGGCGTGGCCGGGCCCGAACGGCTCGGCTCGCGCAGCGCCCATCTGGCCAGCGGGCTGGGCGGGCCGCTGGCGGCGGGCGCGACGCTTGCCATCGGCCCCGATCCGCATCCGGGAGAGACCGGCCAATGCCTGCCAGGCATCCCCCGGTTCGACGGCGGCACCATCCGCGTCGTGCCCAGCCTGCAGACCGGGTTCTTCGCCGACAGCGAAATCGCCCGCTTCGAGTCCACGGGCTTTCGCCGGGACGCGCGCGGCAGCCGCATGGGCGTGCCGCTCGCCTTCGATACCGACGGCTTTCACAGCGATGCAGGTCTCAGCGTGCTGTCTGAAATCGTCATCCCCGGCGACATCCAGATCACCGGCGACGGAACGCCCTTCGTGCTGCTCTGCGAATGCCAGACCACGGGCGGCTACCCGCGGATCGGCTCGGTCCTGCCCTGCGACCTGCCGTGGGTGGTGCAGGCGCCGCCCGGGGCGGGGCTGCGCTTTCGCTTCGTCACGCTGCATGCGGCGCTGGCGGCCGAACGCAGCGCGCAGGTGCACCGTGACGGGCTGCGCGGCACCCTTCGCCCGCTGGTCCGCGACCCCGCCGAGATCCGCGACCTGCTTGCCTACCAGCTGGTCGGTGGCGTGACCGCCGGGGATGACGGCGACCCGGGCGTCGCCTGACGGGCGATCAGTCGAGGCCGGCAGCCTCAAGGATGGCGGGGATCTTCTTCTTTACCTTGAAGAAACCCGCCGTCGCATGCGGCCAGATCAGGCCGTCCCAATCGCGCCGCCATTCCGCCAGGACGATCCCCGCGCGGTCGAGCGCCGGTTGCGCCGCGTCCAGCCAGTCCCGAAGGGGGCCGCGTGGAACGTAGGGCGTGACGATCTGCCGGGCCCCGGCGCGGAGGGCCCATCGGGCCAGGTCGTCCGGCACCCCTGCATACAGGGCGGCGCCGTCGCGCCCGAGCCGCGCCAAGGCATCCGCGCGCGCCGCGTCGTCGAACGCCGCGACATGCGGCGCCACGGACCGGGGCGAGCGCAGGTGACTGGCCGCGAGCGTGGCGACCGCACGCAGATCGAGCGCCCCGGCGTCGAAATCCCCGGGGCAGCAATCTTCCTCGGTCAGGAGTAGCGCGGCCGGGATTCTCGGATCGGGCGGCGTGACGGGGCGCAGCGGCGCGACATCGGGCAGGCCGTGCGGTTCCTCGGCGCCGGCCAGATCCGGAAGGGCCTCGCACAGATCCGCCTCACGCGGGGCAAACCGCCGGTCGGTGAATTTCGCGATGTTCCACGCCTCGGCCTTGTAGGCTTTTCCCCGCGTGTGCAGACCGGCGACCCAGCGCCAGCCCAGGGTGTTCGAGGCCGGGTCGCCGTCCAGAAGATGGCGGAGAAAGAAATCGGCCCCGACGCGCCATGGCAGGCCCAGGGTGAAGATCCAGATCGAGGCGAACCACATCCGCGCGTGATTGTGCAGATAGCCGGTCTCGATCAGTTCCGCCGCCCAGGAGTCGAAACAGGCCAGGCCGGTCTCGCCCGCCTCGGCCGCGGCGACAGCCCGGCACAGCCTGCGATCCTCCTCGAGCGCGACGAGGTCCCGGTGGAGACCGTCGCGATAGCTGTCCCAAACGCCCGGGCGGCGTTCCAGCCAGCCCTTGAAATAGCCCCGCCAGATCACCTCCTGGATGAATTTTTCCGCCGCCTCCGGGCCATGCGCCTCCAGCGCGGTCGCGACGACCTCGCGCTCGGTCACAAGGCGCCAGCGCAAATAGGGCGACAGCATCGACACATCCCGGTGCGCGCCAGGGCCGCGGTCGAAATTGCGCCCCCGCGCATAGCGCGTGCCCATCCGCGGCGCGAAGGCCGCGAGCCGCGCCAGGCCGGCGGCCCGGCTGGCCTGGGGAAATCCTGTCATGAAAGCGTCTCCGCATGTCGCATGCAGGGCGAACTGGACCGCGGCGCGGGAAAATCAACGCCGGTTCAGGGCCGGGACGCGATCACCATGACCGCCGGCATCGGCACGCGCAGACCGGCGCCGTCGGCGAAGCTCTCCCGCGCGCCCGCGGCGATCGCCGCGCGCAGGGCGCTCAAAGCCTCCGGCGGTTGCTGACGCAGCAGGTAGCCGGCCCGCGGCGCCCCCTGCCGGAATATCTCGAAGAGATCATCCGCCTGCTCCAGCCACCAATGGCAATCGACCGGCTGACTGCTTTCCAGCGCGAGCCCGGCCTCCTCCAGCAACCCGTGCGCGGTCACCGCGTCGGCGAACTGGTGAAAGTCAGGCGAGTCCGGCAGGCTGACGCCGGCGGCACCGTGGTCGCGCATACTGCCGTAAAACAGCCGGAACACCGGCGAGACGTCCGGCCCCGCCCAGCAGGTCATGACGAACCGGCCGCCGGGGGCCAGCACGCGACCGATCTCGGCCAGCGCCCGTGGCTGGTCGGGGACGTGCATCAACCCGAAACTGCACACGACGGTCCCGAAGGTTCCGTCGGGAAAGGGCAGGTCCTGGGCGTCAGCCTCGACGAAGTTGCCGCCGGGTACGCGGCGGCGCGCATGCCCCAGCATCGCGGCGGAAAAATCGACGCTCGTGACCTGGTGCCCGTCGCGCAGCAGGGCCTCCGTGACGTTGCCCTGGCCGCAGCAGAGATCGAGCACCGGCCCGGGATCGCGCAGCGCGTCCCGGATCGCCGGGATCGCCATGTCGCTGGCAGGCGCGAACAGGTCGACATAGCCCTGCGCCGTGTCCGCGCGTGTCCAGCCCTCCTGTTCGAGCGCGGCAAAATCCTCGTATGCGGGCATGGCTTGACCTCCGGATTCTCGGGCGGGAACGCGGCTGCACGCACGCTGGGAAACATGGTCAATCATACACGCAAAGACCGCGTTCCGGAAATTTTCCGCCGGCGGCGTCCGCGGCGCCCGGTTCAGGTCCGCGGCCGGCCGGGGAAATCCGCGTCGATCCGCGCCGCGCGTTCCGGGGTCAGGCGGCCGCGTAACGCGTGAAGACCTCGGTTGTCCCGTCACGCCGGATGAGGAACACGTCATAGGCCTCGCGCCTGTCTTCCGGTCCCATGCCGGGTGACCCGTAGGGCATGCCCGGCACGGCCAGGCCGACCGCGTCGGGACGTTCGCGCAGCAGGCGGCGGATATCGGACGCCGGCACATGGCCCTCGATCATGTAGCCCGCGATTTCCGCGGTGTGGCACGAGGCCATCGCCGGCGGGATGCCGTTGTCGAGCTTGTGACGCACGAGGAGCGCGCCGTAGCTGTCCTCGGTGGTCACCTCGAAGCCCGCATCCCGCAGGATGCGGACCCAGGCCATGCAGCATCCGCAGTTCGGATCCTTCAGAACGTGGATCCCGGGGGCCGCGCCCTGCGCGCGCAGGGCGGCCGGCGCGGTCGCGGCAAGGCTTGCCGCCCCGACAAGCAGGCTGCGACGGGTCATGTCTGTCATGGCGCGTTCTCCTTTGTCCGCGCGGCCCGCACGCCGGTCGGACACCGGCGCAGGCCGCTCTAGCCCTGAACCTAGTGCATCACGCCGGGATTGTCCCGTCTTCGGCCCGGCAGTCTTCGGCCCGGCAGACGGTGCGGTGACGGCGTCACTGAAGCAGCGTCTCTGCCCCGCTGGCGAGCGACAGGATGATGAACAGCGTCAGCGCCATCGCGCCGGCGCCGAACACCAGGCCGAAGGCCGCGACCAGGCCATCGCGTTCGATCAGGCCGACCCCGAAAATGAACAGCGCCACGGCCGGGAACCAGCCGCTGCCCGGCACGGGCAGGAACAGCGTGAAGGCGATGGCGAAGAGCGCGACGCCGAGCGCCCGTTCGTAGCGGGCCGAGAATATGTGACGTGAGCGGGGGCGCAGGATCCGCTCGAGCCGGCGGGTGACCGGCCGCAGGCGCAGAAGCGTCCGGCGCAGCTTGGCATGATCGATGCGGATGCGCGCCAGCACCCAGGGCAGCCGCACATAGGGAAAGCCCAGCGCCATCTGTGCCGTGGCCACCATCACCGGCAGCGCGGTCACCAGCGACGAGCCTGGTGGCAGCGGCAGGAGCGTGATCAGCGAGAACACCAACAGCGCCCAGCCGAAGGATCGCTCGCCCAGCGCCGCGAGCAGATTGCCGAGCGTCAGCGTGCCCGCCTCCTCGAGCGCGCGCGACGTCCTCAGGATCGGCAGCGACAGAGAGGCCCTGCGCGGGGTGTCGGGATCCTGATTCAAGCGCTCTCTCCTTGCTGCACCGCGGATATCGCGGGTTTCCGGCCGCGATTCAATGCCGTGCGAGACAAAACACGCGGGCAGGCCGGAATCGCGCATGGCGCCACGATGGCGGGAACCACGGTGGTGCCCGGGCCGTTACGGCCCGCGCGGCCGGGACGGCGGCGATCCGCCGGCGCGACGACAGTCGGCGGGACAGCGGCGCGGGCCATGCGTATGCTACGCCGCATAGCGGCCTCGCCGTGACCGAGACCGGAAGAAAGGAGTCCTCATGCGTATCGGCGCCCTCATCGGCCTGCTTGGCGGCCTGCTCCTCTCGACCACCTTCGTGGCCGCGGACCCGCCGGGGGGATGTCCGCCGGGGCTTGCCAAGAAAGATCCGGCCTGCGTTCCGCCCGGCCTGGCGAAGAAAGGTCCACCCTACCGCGTGGGCGACAGGATCGACGGCGATTACCGTCGCATCGACCGGCCCTGGCGCTATGGCCTCGACCGCGACGGCACCTATTACCGGATCGGCGACCAGGTGGTGCGTGTCGACGAGGAGACGCGCGAAGTGCTCGACCTGATCGGCGCGGTCGGCGCGGTGCTCGACTGACGGCGCGGGCGGTCGGGCCCTAGAGGTCGGCCTCGTCCTCGCCGGCCTCCTCGGCATTGTCGATGACCCATTCCTGCGCGGCCTCGACCGCCACCGGCGACGAGGTCGGCAAAACGCCCACATAGGCGCCGGTCTCTTCGACGGGGATCGCCGGGCGGCGGGTCATGCGCCAGGCCGCGTATCCCGCGATCGCCAGGAACAGCGCCGACAGCACCAGCCAGAAGCCGTCCGGCCCGACGACGTTCATGACGCCGCCGGTCACCAGCGGCCCGGCGATGGCACCGATGCCGTAAATGAAGACCAGCGCGCTCGAGGCGGCGGGCATTTCCTCCAGCTCGAGGTAGTCGTTCGTGTAGGCGATCAGCAGCGAATAGAGCGGGTTCGCCATGCCGCCCATCAGGAACGCCGCCCCCAGCAAGAGCGGCAGCGCCCCGCCCGACACGAAGCCCGCCCAGGTGGCCGCCGCCCCCGTCATGCCGAGCACGAGAATCAGCAGTCGCCGGTCCATCCGGTCCGACAGCCAGCCGATGGGGTATTGCAGCGCCAGCGAGCCGACGAAGATCGCCGCGATGAAGGCCGAGACCTGCCCGACCGCCAGGCCGGCCTTGGCCCCGTAGACCGCCGCCATGCCCATCTGCGCGGCAAACACCCCGCCCAGAAGCAGCGTGCCCACCGTGCCGAGCGGCGAGCGCCGGTACAACTGCGCCAGCGTCATGGCCCGGGTCGCCTCGGTCACCGGCACGGGCGAGGCCGACAGCAGGATCGGCGCGAAGGACAGCGAGACGAGGATCGAGGACAGCACGAAAAGAACGAAGCCCGCCGCATCGGCCAGGTTCAACAGCCCCTGCGCCGTGACCATGCCCAGCGTCTGGGCGATCATGTAGGCCGACAGCACCTTGCCACGGGTCTGGTTGTCGGCGGCATTGTTGAGCCAGCTCTCGGCGGTCACGTAGACCCCCGAGAGGCAGAACCCCAGGATCACCCGCAAGACCGTCCAGACGACCGGGTCCGCGATCAGCGGAAAGGCGATCAGCCCCGCCGACATGAACGAGCCGAGCGCGGCGAAGACGCGGACATGGCCCACGCGGCGGATCATGACGGGCGCCGCCCGCGAGCCGGCCAGGAAGCCCACGAAATAGCCCGCCGTGATGATCGAGAGCGCCGAGGTGGAAAACCCCTCGATGCCGCCGCGCACCCCCATCAGGGTCGACTGCATCCCGTTGCCGATCATGATCAGGATCATGCCGATCAGCAGCGCCCAGACGCTTCCCAGAACCCGCAGCATATCGAGATCCTTGCGTGTTTCGGTCGCATGGGACGTGACCAGGGCAGGCGAACCCGCCCCAAGGCCGGCGAAGCCGCCCCACTGCCTGAGTCGCCGCCCCGGGTCAACCGGGCGGGACCGGACCGCGTCAGCCGCGCCGCGCGATCTCGCCGAAGCGCAGGTGGAACGACCGGTGATGGTCGAGATTGTCCGCGAATTGCGACCTCTCGGCGGCCAGCGCCGCGAAGGCGTCGCGCTCGCGCATGATGCGCTCGGTCGCGGTCGACATGGACCGCGGATGGCTCCTCATCGCGATGATCGGGTGTATGCGCGCCCCGCCCCCGCCCGTCCCAGCGCGGCTCAGATCGAGCCGGCTTCGACCATGTAGTTGTTCGCCGTGCACATCGCCGCGTCGTCGGAGGCAAGGAAGATCACCATACGGGCGACATAGACGGGGTCGATCAGGTCCGGCAGGCATTGCCCCTGCCGGTGTTTTTCAAGCGCCTCCGGCGTGGCCCAGAGCGTCTTTTGCCGTTCGGTCATGATCCATCCCGGCACCACGGTGTTGACCCGGATGCGGTGCGGGCCGAGTTCCCGCGCCATGGTCCGCGTCAGCCCGTGCACGGCCGCCTTGGCCGTGGCGTAGGCGGGAAACCCGGCGCCCGCCTCGAACCACGAATTCGACCCCATGTTGACGATCGCGCCGCGCCCGGCCGCGATCATGTCCGGCGCGACGGCCTGCATGGCGAAGAACATGTGCCGGAGATTGGTGTCCATCCGGTCGTCCCAGTACGCCGGGGTCGTCTCGCGCCAGTCGTGACGGTCGTCGCGCGCGGCGTTGTTGACCAGTACCTCGGCCGGGCCCAGTCGCGCCTTGAGCGCCGCGAAACCCGCCCTGAGCCCGTCGATGTCGCGCAGGTCGCAGACCTCGAAGGCGACGTTTTCTCCGCACCGCTCGGCCAGCGCGTCGGCGCTCTCCGCGTCCATGTCGACGAAGCCGACACGACTGCCCTGCGCGGCGAAGCCCGCCACGATCTCGGCGCCGATGCCCGAGGCCCCCCCGGTGACAAAGACGGTGCGGTCGCGCAGGCTTGGATAGATCGCGAATTCGCTCGGCATGGGCGTGTCCTTTCCTCGACGTCGGCACAGGGCCATGTGCGATCTTCATCGCCGGGATCGCCCGCCGAACGCAAGCCGCGACCCGCATGGGCCCGGGTTTTCCGGGCGCGGCCGGGAGGCCGCAGGCGGCTGACCCGGCAAAGTTTTTCTTGATTGGCGTCCCCGCCGCCCGCACCATTCCCGACGTCGGTGTGTTGCGTGCTCTTGCGTTCGAGTTCGAGACCGGCCCAGGCGGACCGAAGCCGGCGATCGCGGGCGAAGACCAGCTGCCCAGCGCGCGCCACCGCCCGGCCGGAGCGGAGAGGCCCGATTACGGGCCGCGTCCGGATCGCGGCATCAAGGGGGGACGCCGGCCATGAAGGATTCAGAAACACGCAGTGCGGATATCGCGGCCCGCGCGCTGGACGCGCATCGCCGCTGGCGCGGCAAGATCCAGAGCCTGCCGAAATGCCCGGTCCACGGCATCGACGACTTCGCGCTTTGGTACACGCCCGGCGTCGCCGCGGTGGCGCGTGCCGTGGCCGAGACGCCGGACGAGGCCTGGACACTGACTGGGCGCGGCGACCGGGTGGCCATCGTCTCGGACGGCAGCCGGGTTCTGGGGCTTGGGGATATCGGGGCCGAGGCCGCGATGCCGGTGATGGAAGGCAAGGCGCTGTTGTTCAAATACCTGGGCGGCGTCGATGCGACGGCGCTCTGCATCGACGCCGCGGACCCCGGCAAGATCGTCGATTTCGTCCGAACCATCACGCCGAGTTTCGGCGCCGTGAACCTCGAGGACATCGCCACGCCGAAATGCTTCCGCGTGCTGGAGGCGCTGCAGGGCACGCTGCCGATCCCGGTCTGGCATGATGACCAGCAGGGCACGGCGGCGGTTGCGCTGGCCGGCCTGTTGAGCGCGCTCGACGTGGTGGGCAAATCGCTTGGCGAGGTCCGCATCGCGCTGATCGGCATCGGTGCGGCCAACACGGCGGTCTATCGCCTGCTCAAGGCGGCGGGCGCCGATCCCGATCTGATGCGGGTCTGCGACAGCAAGGGACTGCTCCACGCCAATCGTGGCGACATCGCGGGGGACCGCAACCGCCTGCGCGAGAAATGGGCGATCTGCAACGAGACAAACAAGGACCGACTGCCCGGCGGCATCTCGGAAGCGCTGGACGGGGCCGATGTCTGCATCGCCTTCTCGCGGCCGGGCCCGGAGGTGATCCCGCCGGACGCCGTCAGCGGCATGGCTGCCGACGCCATCCTCTTCGCCTGCGCGAACCCCACGCCCGAGATCTGGCCCGAGGTCGCACAGGCCGCCGGGGCGCGCATCGTCGCCACCGGGCGGAGCGATTTTCCCAACCAGGTGAATAACGCGCTGGTCTTTCCCGGGCTCTTCCGCGGGATCCTGGACGTGCGCGCCGAGCGCATCACGGACGGAACCGCGCTTGCCGCGGCCCATGCGCTCGTCGGCAGGGCCCGTGCGCTGGGGCTGGACGGTATGGCGCTGCTTCCCCGGCTCGACGACATGGAATCGGCGGCCGCGGTCGCCGCCGCGGCCGCGGACTCGGCGCAGGCCGAGGGCATCGCACGGATCCGGCGCAAACCGGAACAGGTCTGGGACGACACCATCGCGCGCATCGCCGCGGTGCGGGCCGTCACGGCCGCGATGTTCGGCAACGGCGACAGCGTGACCGGCGGCGCGCCCTAGGATCGGGCTCGAAACAGACGCCCCGGCGCCCCCGCCGGGCAGGACAGCCCGATCGCGCGCATCATGTACCAGGCCAGCGCCTGGTTCGAACTGATCACCGGCAGGCCCAGCGCTGCCTCGAGATCGTCGATGACGTCGAATGTCCGCAGGTTGGTGCAGGACAGGAACACCGCCTCGGTGCCCGGCGCCGCGCCCGCCTCCAGTGCCGCCGCGCGGATCGAGGCCGGATCGATCCGCGCGACGCGGGATTCCACCTCTTCGCCAAAGGAAACCGTCGCCGTCACCGGGTGGCCCGACGCCTCGAAGGCGCGGCGCACCGGCCCGGCGACCGGCGCGATATAGGGGGAGACGAGCGCGATCGCCCCGACACCGAGCGTGCGCAGGGCGGCCCGCGCGGCGGTCAACGGATCGGCCACGTCCCGCGCCGTGCAGGCGCCCTGCACGAGGTCGGCCACCCGTGCGGGACCGATCAGCGTCGTGCCCGAGGTGCAGGCATAGGCCACCACATCGAATTCCGCCGCCGCCGGAAAGAGGGCGGCCGCACGCGGCAGGTCATGCTCCATGGCCGCGATTGTGTCGGGGTTGAGATCCGCGCCCGAGGGAATTCGGCTCACATAGAGCGCCGGGTCGGGCGCCGGAAGGATACGCCGGAAATCCTGCTCGATGGTCTCGTCGGCCTGCAGAACGATCAGGCCCAGCGTGCCCGTCGCCCCGATGGGACCGGTCAGGCGGTAGACGGACGGGCTCATACCGGGATCTCCGGCAGCTCGGCCGGCGCCCGCGTGGACAGCAGCTCGGCGCCGTCTTCGCGCAGGACGATGTTTTCCTCGTGCACCATGATCCGGCCCGGCGCGATGGCGACGCCCGGCTCCAGCGTCAGCACCATCCCCGCGCGCAGCTCGGTCGTGTCACGCGGGGTGAAGGACGGCCACTCGGTCAGGCTCAGCCCCAGCCCGTGACCGAGACGCCCGCCACCGGGCCGCACGCCCCGCGCGACGAGCGCCTCCGCCATGACCCGGTGCAGATCACAGGCCCGCATGCCGGGGCGAAGCGCCGCCAGCGCCGCATCGGTCGCGGCATAAAGCGCGCCGTGGGCGCGCCGGGCCGCGTCGCCGGCCGGGCCGATCGCGAAATTCCGGTCGAAATCGCAGAAATACCCCTGCCGCACCGCGCCGGTGTCGATCATCAGCACGTCCCCCGTCGCCAAGGGCCGGTCATCGGCGGGCGAGATCACGTCGCCATACCCGCCCGGCCCGGCGCCGCCGGCCACGTAGCTGACCCAGTCCGCGCCTTCTTCCAGCAGCGCGACCTGGAAGGCGCGGAACACCGCGTCGAGCCCGCGGCCCGGCGCCGCGATTCCCGGCAACCGGGCGAAGGCCCGGTCGGCCACGGCGCAGGCCGCGCGGATTTTCCCGATCTCGGCCTCGGACTTGATCTCGCGCACGCGCTGAACCACCGCCGTCGCGTCGACGAAGGCGCGCGGCGCCAGCCGGGTCCGCACCCGGTCGTAGTCGGCCAGAGGCATGCGCAGATGCGTCTCGAGTCCCATGGGCAGCCCAACCCTTCCGCGCTCTGGCACCAGGGCGGCCAGCGTCTCGGCCAGCAGGCTCACCCCGTCATCCGCGGGGTCCGGCGCGTCCCAGCTGCGGATATCCGCGATCCAGCCCCGTCCCATCAGGTCGGCGCCGATGCTGGGGATGACCGCCACCGGGTCCCCGGCGGCCGGCACCAGCACGAACCAGGGCCGTGCGGGGCTTTCCCAGAAACGGGTCAGGAAGCCGGTCACGTAGAAGACATCCGGCGGCGTGGTCAGAAGCAACGCGTGCAGACCCGCGGCCTCCATGCCGGCCTGCAGCGCCGCGACCCGGCCGCGGTACTCCGCTGCCGGAAAGACCAGGGCGCTGTCAGCCATCCTCCGGTCCCTCGCTCAGGATGGCCATCACGCGGCTCTTGGCGTCGAGGCCCGGCAGCCCGGCCAGAAGCGCCGCCACGCCGGCCGCCCCCGACGGGGTCGTGGCGAAGCCGTGCCGCGCAAGCGCCGCGACCCCTGCCGCGGCCTCGTCCTCGGTTACGGTCACGAAGCGGTCGGCATCGCGGGCCAGCCCGGCCAGCGCGATCATCGACGGCGTCTTGCAGTCGAGCCGGCCCATTGCCGAGACCGGCCCCGTCGTCGTGACCAGCCGCCCCGCGCGGATGCTCTCGATCAGGGCCGGGGCGGCGTCGGGTTCGACCACCACGATCCGCGGCCGCTGCCCCCAGACGGCACGGGCATGGGCCGCCACCGCCGCGGCAAGCCCGCCCACCCCCGCCTGCAACAGGATATGGGTCGGGGGAAGGTCGATCTGTTCCGCCGCCTCGACGGCCAGTTCGAGATACCCTTCCATCACGCGCAGGGGCGGCTCGGTATAGCCCGGCCATGAACTGTCCGAGAGCAGCGCCCAGCCATGTGCGGCCGCGGCGGCCTCGGCGGCGGCCATGCTGTCTTCGTAGGTGGCGCCCGCCCGCTCGACCTGCGCCCCCCGCGCGCGCAGGCGCGTCGCGAAGGCTTCCGGCACCGTGTCCGCCAGGAAGATCACCGCCGCCGCCCCGAAGATCCGCGCGCCGGCCGCCACCGACAGCCCGTGGTTGCCGGCGCTGGCGGTCACATAGGTTCGCCCGGCGAGCGCCGTGGCCCAGTCGGCGCGGTCCGGAACCGCGGCGGCGTCCCGCGCGATGGCATGGGCCGCGCCCAGCGCCTTGAAGCTGCCAAGCCCCATGCGCGCGCGCTCGTCCTTCAGGTAAAGCCGCCCAACCCCGGCCTCCCCGGCCAGTGCGGCCGCCTCGTGCAGCGGCGTGACGGCATGGGCCGGACAGGATGCGAGCAGGGCGCGCACCCCGCCCGGATCGCTGATCGGCAGCACGTCTTGCCCAGGCAGCCCGGTGCCGCGGAACGGATTGTCAAGTTGCTCTGGCACCTTCGGTCCCCCTCTGCGTTTCGCAGAGCATACCCCGCGCGGGCCGGCTTTTCCCGGAAAACTGCTCCCCTTCCCCGCCCGAGCCCGGCGCGAAGACGCCCTTTTCGTCCGGATTCCGGAAACCCACGGGCTGCCGGGGGCGCCACGATCCGCTTCGCGGCCTATACTGCGTGGATGGACAGATTCGACGCTCTCATCCTCGACGCGCTCCAGCGCGACACGCGCCAGACCGCCGAAGCGCTCGCCGCAAAGGTCGGGCTTTCCGCGGATGCCTGCCGCAAGCGGGCGAACCGGCTGCGCGCGGCGGGCTATATCGAGGCCGACGTGGCGCGCCTTTCACCGGAAAAGCTCGGCCGCGGGCTGATGCTGGTGGTGGAGGTGACGCTGATGAACGAGCGGCCCGCGGCACTCGACCGGTTCAAGCAGCGGATGCGCGCGGCGCCGGAGGTGATGCAATGCTACTACGTCACCGGAAACGCGGATTTCATCCTGATCCTCTCTGCCCGCGACATGGCCGATTACGAGGCGTTCACCCGGCGCCATTTCTTCGACGAGGAGAACGTCGCGCGGTTCCGCACCAGCGCCGTGATGGAACGCGTCAAGACCGGGTTCACGATGCCGGTCCCCGGCACGACCGCAAACGCCGCGCCCGGCTCGACAGGATCGCCGCCCGAGGCTACCAGTTGACCTGACGACCGCCACCGGGACCCGCGATGATCCGACGCGCCACACGCCATATCCTGCTGATGATTGCCGCCGCCGCCATTCTTGCGGGTTGTGCCGCGGCGCCGGACGCCCCGCGCCCGGCCGACAGCGACGCGGTCTCGCGCCTGGCCACCGGGGTGGCGGCGCTCGGCCCGGCGGTTGCCCCCGGCGAGGCCGGCCGCCTGGCCGAAATCGCCTATGCGGAAACCGCGCGACTGGCCCGCGCCTACGAGATCACCGATCCCCCGCTCATCCACAACATGAAGGTCAATATGGGGCTGCGTCCCCGCGGGCTCTGCTACCACTGGGCCGACGACCTCGAGGCGCGGCTGCGGCGGGAAGGCTTCGAAACGCTCAGCTTTCACCGGGCGATCGCCAATGCCGACAACCCGTTCCGCATCGAGCACAGCACCGTGATCGTAAGCGCGCGCGGCGACGACATGTTCGCCGGGATCGTCCTCGACCCCTGGCGCAAGGGCGGCGAACTCCACTGGACGCCTACGGTTTCGGATGCGGATTACCGCTGGCAGCCCAGGCAGGTCGTCTTCGACAGGAAACGCGCCCGGCAAAGCCGCGTGGCCGTCGCCCGGGCCCGGGCGGAGTGATCGAAAAAATCCGGCCGGGCGGACTGGCCGGGGGCCCGGGCGGAGCATAGGTCAACGGGGGAAACCATTCACGGGATGGTTTCTTCCTCCACACTGGCGCGGCCCGCAGGCCGCGCCTTTTTTCGTGCCGGTCAGATCGCGCCGGCGCGGGATCAGACGTGACCGGTGCGCTTCTTGCGCTGCGCGGGATCCCACTGTTCGGGCCCCGGCAGATCGGTGAAACAGTGCTCCGGCGGCGGTGAGGACAGCGTCCATTCGAGCGTGTCGGCCGACTCGGTCCAGTAGTTCTCGGCGTTCACCCGGCGCCCGTAGAGCACCGCCCAGACCATCACACCGAGGAAGAACAGGAACGACGCGAAGGCGACGAAGGCCCCGATGGACGACACGTAGTTCCAGAGCGCGAAGGCATCGGGATAGTCGATGTAGCGCCGCGGCATGCCCTGGCGCCCCAGGAAGTGCTGCGGGAAGAAGGTGACGTTCGTGCTGATGAAGAACAGCCAGAAATGCAGCTTACCGGCCCATTCGGGATAGTGCCGCCCGGTCACCTTGCCGAAATAGTAGTAGATGCCGGCGAAGATCCCGAACACCGCGCCGAGGCTCATCACGTAGTGGAAATGCGCCACCACGTAATAGGTGTCGTGGTAGGCCCGGTCGATCCCGGCCTGGGACAGCACGATACCGGTCACGCCACCCAGCGTGAAAAGGAAGATGAACCCGAGGGCGAACAGCATCGGCGTCTCGAAGGACAGGCTTCCCTGCCACATTGTGGCGATCCAGCTGAAGACCTTGATGCCGGTGGGCACCGCGATGATCATCGTCGCCAGCATGAAATAGGTCTGCTGCGACAGGCTCATGCCCACGGTGTACATGTGGTGTGCCCAGACCACGAAGCCCAGCGCCCCGATCGCCACGATCGCCCAGACCATCGGCAGGTAGCCGAAGATCGGCTTGCGCGAGAAGGTCGAGACCACGTGGCTGATGATGCCGAAGGCCGGCAGGATCAGGATGTAGACCTCGGGGTGCCCGAAGAACCAGAAGATATGCTGGTAAAGCACCGGGTCGCCGCCGCCCGCGGGATCGAAGAAGGTCGTGGCGAAGTTCCGGTCGGTGATCAGCATGGTGATCGCGCCGCCCAGGACCGGCAGCGACAGCAGCAGCATCCACGCGGTCACGAAGATCGACCAGGCGAAGAGCGGCACCTTGAAGAGATCCATCCCCGGCGCGCGCATGTTCAGGAACGTCGTGATGACGTTGATCGCGCCAAGGATCGAGGACGCGCCGGACACGTGCAGCGCGAAGAGCGCCAGATCGGTCGAATACCCCGCCTCCTGCGTCGAGAGCGGCGGATAGAGCACCCAGCCCAGCCCCGATCCGTCCTGCCCGTTCCCACCGGGCACGAAAAGCGACGCGATCGCCAGCGCCGTGCCCGCGACGTAGAGCCAGTAGCTGAGGTTGTTGAGCCGCGGGAACGCCATGTCGGGTGCGCCGACCTGCAGAGGCATGAAGTAGTTGCCGAAACCGCCGAACAGCGCCGGGATGATCACGAAGAACATCATCAGGATGCCGTGGCTGGTGATCAGCACGTTCCACAGATGCCCGTTCGGGGTGCAGTTCTCGGCCGCCGCGGCCGTGAGACCCGCGCCCTCGAGGCACATGTACTGAACGCCGGGCTCCATGAGCTCCATGCGCATGTAGACCGTCAGCGCGACCGAGATCAGGCCGATCACGGCCGAGGTCACGAGATAGAGGATCCCGATATCCTTGTGATTGGTGGACATGAACCACCGGGTGAAAAAGCCCTGCTGCGGGCTTTCTGCCGTGGCGTTCAGCTCGGCGTTCGCCATCGATTTCCGCTCCCTTCACTGCGACCGCGCATGGCGGCGTCCTGTTACCTCGATAGGTGATGCTAGGCGGCGATCGCCGCCCGGCGAGTCCCCGGGGCGCGGCATTTTGACCAATCTATCCAGCCGCTTGCGCGGTGGCGGTCCGGGCGGCCGTTGAATGTCCGACGGTTCCCGATATCTCGCATGGGGACGCCCCCGCGGAGACAGTGCCGATGCGCGACACATGGACACCACGCCCGGTCCGGGTCCCCGCGAGCCGGGTCGCCCGGCTCGGCCGGCTCGGCAGCATGGCGACCGGGATCGCGGGCGGCATGGCGCTCGAGGGCGTGCGCCACCTGAGCCGGGGCGCCCGGCCGAGTTACCGGGGGCTATTGCTGACGCCCGGCAACATGACCCGCCTGGCCAACGAGCTTGCCCAGATGCGGGGCGCGGCGATGAAGGTCGGCCAGCTGCTGTCCATGGATGCCGGGGAATTGCTGCCGCCCGAGCTGTCGGAGATCCTGTCGCGGCTCCGGGCGGATGCGCATTTCATGCCCCCCCGCCAGCTCAAGTCGGTGCTGAACGCGAACTGGGGCACGGCCTGGCTGGGACAATTCGAACGCTTCGACACCCGCCCGGTCGCCGCCGCATCCATCGGGCAGGTCCACCGTGTCCGGCGCCGGAGCGGCGAGGATCTCGCGGTCAAGGTGCAGTATCCCGGCGTCGTCGACAGCATCGACAGCGACGTGCGTAACGTGGGCGCGCTCTTGCGCATGTCGGGGCTGCTGCCCGCCGGGCTGGACCTGGCCCCCTATCTCGAGGAGGCACGCGGGCTGCTCCGGGCCGAGGCGGATTACCAGGCCGAGGCCGGCCACCTCGAGACCTTCGGCGGCCTGCTGGCCGACGACCCGGCTTTCGTGGTGCCCCGGCTCTACCCGGAATGGACGACGCCCCGGATCCTCGCCATGTCCTTCATGCCGGGCCGGCCCATCGAAGAGACCGCCGACACGCCGCAAGAGACACGCGACCGGATCGCCACGGCGTTGATCAGGCTGACGCTGCGCGAGGTTTTCGAATTCGGGATGATGCAATCGGATCCGAATTTCGCGAACTACCGCTACGACGACCGGACCGGCCGGATCGTTCTGCTGGATTTCGGCGCGACCCGGGTGCTCGACCCCGACCTGGTGGACCTTTACCGGCGGCTCGCGCAGGCGGGGCGCGACGGCGACCGGGGCGCGGTCGTCGCATGCCTCGCCGCGATCGGTTTCCTCGACGACGGCGTCCTGCCCGATCTGGCGGACCGGGTCGTGGCGATGGCCGGGCGGATCTTCGACGCGGTGCTGGGGGCGGGTCACTTCGATTTTGCCGAAACGGCGCTGTCGACGGAGCTGAACGCCGAAGGCATGGCGCTGGCGGAAGCCGGTTATTTCCCGACAGCCCTGCCCATGGATGCGCTCTATCTCCAGCGCAAGTTCGGCGGCATGTTCCTGCTCGCGCGGCGGCTCGGGGCCCGGGTGCCGCTGCGCCGGATCGTGGACGAGGTGCTCGGCTGACGCTGCTCAGCCCGTGGCGGCGTCGATGGTGGCCCGCACCCTGTCGACGCCGTGCCGCACCTGGCCGGCGGCGCCGCGCGCCTCGACGTTCAGGCGCATCAGCGGCTCGGTGCTGGATGCCCGGAGGCTCGCCCGCCAGTCCGGGAAGGTGATGCTCACCCCGTCGAAATGCGCGATCTCCGCGCCCTCCTGTTCGAAATGCGCGGCCACGCGCTCGATCACCGTTTTCGGGTCCGGCACTTCGAAATTGATCTCGCCCGAGGACGGGAAGCGTGCCTTCATGCTGTCGATGAGCGCGGCGAGCGGCTGCTCCCGGCGCGAGACCAGTTCCCAGATCTTGAGCCACGGGATCATCCCGCTGTCGCAATACATGAAGTCGCGGAAATAGTGATGCGCCGACATCTCGCCGCCATAGATCGCGCCGTGCGCGCGCATCACGCGCTTCATGAAGGCATGCCCGGTGCGCGACTGGACGGCGACGCCACCGGCGCGCGACACCGTGTCCTGGGTGTTCCAGATCACGCGCGGGTCGTGGACGATCGTCTCACCCGGCGCGGTGGCGAGGCAGGCCTCGGCCAGCAGGGCGACGACGTATTCCCCGTCCACGAAGCCGCCTTCATGGGTAAAGAAGAAGCAGCGGTCGAAATCGCCGTCCCAGGCGATGCCGAGATCGGCGCCCTCGCGCAGGACCGCCTCGGCCGTGACCGGGCGGTTTTCCTCCAGCAGCGGGTTGGGAATGCCGTTCGGGAAGCGCCCGTCGGGCGCATGGTGCAGCCGTGTCACCGTGACCGGCGCACCCCGGCGTTCGAGTTCGTCGAGGATCGCGTCGAAGGCGGGCCCGGCGACCCCGTTGCCGGCATTCACCACGAGCCGGACCGGGCGAAGCCGGTCGACCGCGACCATGTCGACGAGATGGCGCGCATAGGCATCGCGGACCGCCGCCGGCTGCCGGCTGCCCGCGGAGCCGCCATGATCGCCCGCGGCGCCCGCCTGCGCGGCGCCCTTGATCGCGTCGAACTCTTCCTCCGACAGGGGCCGGCTGCCAGGGCCGACGATCTTCAGGCCGTTATAGTCGATGGGATTGTGCGAGGCGGTGACCTCGATCCCGCCCTCCGCGTCCAGATGGGCGGTGGCGAAATAGACCTCCTCGGTCCCGGCGAGGCCGATATCCAGCACGTCGACGCCCGCGCCGGTCAGCCCGGCGGCCAGCGCGTCGAGGATCTCGGAGCTGCTCTCGCGGCAGTCGCGGCCGACCACGACGGTCCGGGGCCGCATCACGGCCGCGAAGGCCGCGCCGATCCGGCGCGCGGTGGCGGCGTCGAAATTGTCGCCCAGGCGTCCCCGGACGTCATAGGCCTTGAAACAAGTCATGGACGGGTCCGGCAGCGGGGCGGTATCGGTCTGGGTGTCGGTGGCGCGCATGGCGGTCCTCGTCAGGGATCAATTCGTTCCGGCCGGCGCAGGCGTCGGCCCGCCATCGACAGCGGTGTTCGCGGAACGACGCATGCCCCCGGCCGCCGGGGGTCGTCCGACCGGTATAGACCGCCCTGCCCCGCAAGGCGAGGGGCAGCCCGTCACAGATCGCGGTGGGGCACTGAAAAGGCGCCACCGCCCGATCTGGCGGTGACCCCGGACAGCGGTGCGGACCCTGCGGCCGGTCAGGCCGTCGCGGCGGCTGCACCCCGGCCGAATTTCGCATCGACCGACCAGGCCCCGGCCCCCGCGATCGCCAGGGCGACGTAGCCCCCGGCCAGGCCGATATTCTTCAGGAAGCTTGTCATCTGCATCTGGTCGCCCGGCACGTAATGATAGAGCAGACCGCTCACCACGCAGAACGCGGCCAGGCCCAGGGCCGCGAGACGGGTCTGGAGCCCGACGGCCAGGGCCAGCCCGAAGCCGATCTCGAACAGGATCACCGGCCAGGCCAGGGCGGCCGGTATCCCGCCAGATGCCATGTAGCCCGCGAATCCCTCGACATTGCCGAGCTTGCCGAATCCGGCAACGATGAAAAGCGCCGCGAGCGCCAGGCGCGCGACAAGAAGTCCGAATGCGTTCATCTGGGTCATGCCCCTCTCCTTTTGTAACGTCATCTCGGCCTTAGATATGCGTGCGCAGAAGAATGAAACAGTACCGCGCGAACAGCCTCTGTGCCTGGGCGCACATATCAGGAATTCGCTTTACTTTCGGCCCGCCCCTCTCTCATTGTCGGGTGCGAGCGAGACAAGGGATCGAAACGGACACATGGGCAAAACGACCATTCAGGCCGATCTGAAGATCGACGGAAACCTGACCAGCACCGGCGCCATCGACATCAATGGCGACGTGACCGGCGATATCGAGGCCGCCGAACTGGACATTCTCTCCAACGGTCGCGTGAAAGGCACCGTCAAGGTCGAGACGGCACAGCTGCGCGGATCGTTCGAAGGCGCGCTGAAGGCCGGCGACGTGGAACTTCAGTCCCAGGCCAAGGTCGACGCGGATATCGAATGCGCGACGCTGACGACCGCCAAGGGCGCCCGCCTGCATGGCGACGTGAAAGTGACCGGCGGCTGATCGGCCGCCGGCCCGGCTGCGGTCACGCGACGATCGGGACGTGATCGAAAGGCCTTGATGCCGGTCCGTGAACCGGCACCGGGACGGGTCAGGCGATCAGGAAGTCGTCCTGGCTCTTGCCCTTTTCCTCTTCCTCGACGAGCCACCGCGGCTTGCGCCCGCGCCCGGTCCAGGTCAGGCTGGCATCGTCCGGGTGCCGATATTTCGGCGGCAGCGTGCGACCCTTTTTCGCCGGCTTGCCCCCGACCAGGTCGGAAAGAGAGAACCCCATTTTGCGCGCTTCTTCTTCAAGTTTCTGACGGGCTTCCTTCTGCCGTCGTTCCTCGAAAGTCTTGAGCGCTTTCTCCACGTCTTTCCTGAGCTGCTGCAATTCTTCGAGAGACATGGAGTCCAGGTTAATCTTCGCCATAGCAACCTTCCCTAAAACTTGGTCTATTGACGGTAATGAATAGCCTTTTCCCTCGAAAAGCAAATATTTTTTGGAATACTTCGGCGAAGAATTCAGAGACCCGTGGAAAAGACGATGTTTCGCGCGAAACCGGGCTGGGAAACTTTCGCCTTTTCCGCGATTGCGCCCGTATCGCCGCGTTTTTTGGATACGCATTGCCGGGTTAGAAACTTTTTACCGGCCGTGCACGCAAATCTGAAACGGCCCGGGACTTTCTGGCGTTCCGGGCGTTGATGACGTGACGAGGGACACATCCCCCCTCGCATGCCGCCGGCATGCGCCCTCGTCCTACTGTCCCTGAAACTTCGACGGCCCCGTCGGCGCCATGTCGGCGGGGTCTTTTTTCCCTGCCCTGCAAAGCCCAGGACGGTCACAAGCGCCATGGATAATAAGGCAGAATGGGGTACCCCCCGCCAATTCTCCCAGGTTGGCGCGCGGGCAGTTCATGGCCAGGATATCGAGGGGAATCCTGCCGTATTTTTTTCGATCGAACGACAATACGGCGTAGGGCCGCGCGCATTTGCCCCGGTCGCCTTACGCGGGATCTTGCCGGGCATCGCTTGCGTCATGCTGGAAACATGGGATAGTTTCGGAGTGGCACGTTCTTGGCACCTGGCGATGTTATTTCCGCGTGCAGAAAGGCCGATATGACGGAAAAACCAACTGTCCTGGTCCTTGATGACGAACGCGAGATCCGAAAGGTTGTCGCGGAGGGCCTGGAAATCGAAGGTTACAATGTCGTTGAGGCTGGAACGCGGCGGGAACTCGAAGAAATCGTCGCTGAAAAGGATATCAGCCTTTTCCTTCTGGACATAACCATCCCGGATGGCAGCGGCTTGGATATCGCGCGCGATCTACGCCGCCAATCCTCGGTCGGAATCATTCTGCTGACCGGCCGGTCCGACGAAACCGACCAGGTCGTCGGGCTGGAACTCGGCGCCGATGACTATGTCGGCAAACCGTTCCGCATCCGCGAACTCCGCGCACGGGTCAACTCCGTCTACCGGCGGACCGCCGGCGCGCGCTTCTCGGTCGCGTCGCAGAGGACCCCGGCGAACGATCCGCACACCGCGGAAACCTTCCGGTTTCACGGGATCAGCCTGACGCCATCGGCGCGCAGCGTGAAGGCCGGGGACGGCACGCCGATCGAGTTGACCACGATGGAATTCGACGTTCTCGCCTATCTTGCGCGCAACCGCAACCGGGTGCTGTCACGCGACCAGATCATGGATCACGTGCGCGGTCCGGACTGGGCGGTCTATGACCGCACCGTGGACGGGATCATCAGCCGCCTGCGCCACAAGCTCTATCCCGGCGACGAGGGCGCGGACCGTATCAAGACCATTCGCGGTGTCGGCTACATGCTCAGCGTCGAGACCTAGGGCGCCCCGGGCGGCCTCCGGCGCGCGGGGCGGACCTGGGCGTGCGCCTATTCCTCGGCCTCGTTGGCCGGCTTCGCATTCAGGAGGCCGTACCGCTCCTCGCCCAGCGTCTCGAAGAGGTCGATCTGGGTCTCGAGGTAGTCGATGTGGCCTTCCTCGTCGGCGATCAGTTCTTCGAAGAGGTTCTTGGTGACGTAGTCGCCCACGCTCTCGCAGTGATTTCGCGCCTCGATGTAGAGCGTGCGGGCCTCGTGCTCGGCGGCGAGGTCGCAATCGAGCGTCTCGCGCAGCGTCTGGCCGATCCGGAGCGCGTCGAGCTTCTGCAGGTTCGGGTGGCCCTCGAGGAAGATGATCCGCTCGATCAGCTTGTCGGCATGGTGCATCTCCTCGATGCTTTCCTCGCGCGACTTGGCGGCCATCCGGCCATAGCCCCAGTCTTCCTGCAGGCGGTAGTGCAACCAGTACTGGCTGACGGCGGTCAGCTCGCTCCTGAGCGCCTTATTCAGATACTCGACGACTTTCTGATCGCCTTTCATGCATGCCTCCTTCGGTGGGCGCGCAGCGCAGGCTGCGCAGGTTTTCCGGAACCCCGACAGTATCACAGGCACGCATCGTGTCGACGAAGAGCGACAAGCAGCCGCCGCAGTCCGCGCGCTTGCCGAGCGCGCGGTAGACCTTGCCGGGCGTGATGATCGTGGCCGGGTCGGCGGCGCGCATCCAGTCGACGGCACCCCGGATATCCTTGTCGGTGATGGCCATGCAGTGGCAGACGATCATGGGGCACCTCGCGTCACGCCGCCGGTCCGGGCGGTCGGCTCCGTATGCCGGGCGGGAACCATCACAGCCCGGCCCCGCGTCCGGCCTCGCGCTCGATCCGGTCCAGCAAGTCCTCGACCATCGCGGCGCTGGCGGGCGGGGCCTGGAAAAGCTCCGCCACGATGTCGCGCCACGGGTCGCCGGCCGGGCCGGAGGACGGGGCGGGCGATACGGTCTGGCGGGGGCGCTGCTGTTTCTGGCTGTCCACGATCCGGGCTCCGGCGAGTCTCTAGTAATTATCTGATAGAAACTGTCGGAAAAGTCAATCCGGATCGTTTTGCTCGGGATTAGGCCACGGCCGCCGCCGGGGCGGCCGGGCACCGGGTGTCATGCGATTTTCCGACACTCCCCGCGCGCTTCGGATTTGCCCGGCGTATAGCCGAGGCTCGGCGCGAGCCATGTCTCGACCTCCGCGCGCGTCATGTCCTTGCGCGCCGCGTAATCCGCGACCTGGTCCTCCCCGATGCGCCCGATGCCGAAATACCGCGCGCCCGGATGGGCGAAGTATAGCCCCGCGACCGCCGCGGCCGGCCACATGGCGCAGGATTCGGTCAGGCTGAGCCCGGTATGCTCGGTCGCGGCGAGCATCTCGAACAGCCTGCGCTTCTCGGTGTGATCAGGGCAGGCCGGGTAGCCGGGCGCGGGGCGGATGCCGCGATAGCGCTCGGCGACCAGATCGGCGTTGTCGAGCGCCTCGTCGGGCGCGTAGCCCCAAAGCCGGCGACGCACGCGCTCGTGCAGCGCCTCGGCGAAGGCTTCGGCAAAGCGGTCGCCGAGCGCCTGCACGAGGATCGCGTTATAGTCGTCGCCCGCCGCCTTGAAGGCCTCGGCGCGATCATGCACCTCCGGCCCGGCGGTCACCGCGAAGCCGCCGATCCAGTCCGGCGTGCCGACGGGCGCCACGAAGTCGGCGAGGCACATATGCGCCCTCTCGCCCGACTTGTTGCCCTGCTGGCGCAGCTGCGGGAAGCGCGTCGCCTCGGTCGTGCGGTCCTCGCCCGTCCAGACGATCACGTCGTCGCCGTCGCGGTTGGCCGGCCAGAGCCCGACGACGCCACGCGGCGTGAACCAGCGCTCGGCCACGATCCGGTCCAGCATGGCCTGCGCAGTGTCGAAGAGCTCGCGCGCGGTCTGTCCCTTGTCCGGGTCATCCAGGATCTCGGGGAAGCGTCCGCGCATTTCCCAGGTGGCGAAAAAAGGTCCCCAGTCGATGTAGTCGCGCAGCGTCCCGAGCCCCATGTCGTCGATCACCGTCAGCCCCGGCGTCTGCGGCGCCGGCGGTGTATACGCCGCCCAGCCACCGTCGAAGGCGTTGGCGCGGGCCTGCTCGATCGGGGTGGTCGGGCGGTCGCCGGTCCTGGCGGCGCCGGCGCGTATCTTGTCCTGGTCGTCCCGGATCGCGTCGAGATAGCCCGGGGCCGCGGTCTTCGACAGGAGTTTCGAGACCACGCCGACGGCCTTGGACGCGTCATCCACATGGATCACGCCATGGGCATATTCCGGCGCGACCTTCAGCGCGGTGTGTTTCTTGGAGGTTGTCGCGCCCCCGATCAGGAGCGGGATGTCACAGCCCTGGCGGGTCATTTCCTGGGCCACCTCGACCATCCGGTCGAGCGAGGGCGTGATCAGCCCCGAGAGCCCGATGATATCCGCCTTCTCGTCGCGCGCACGGGCAAGGATATCCTCGGTGGGCACCATCACGCCCATGTCCACGACGTCGTAATTGTTGCACTGGAGCACGACGCCGACGATGTTCTTGCCGATGTCGTGCACATCGCCCTTCACCGTCGCCATCAGCACCTTGCCCTTGGCCGAGGTGTCGCCGGTGCGGCGCTTCTCTTCTTCCATGTAGGGCAGGAGATGGGCCACCGCGGCCTTCATCACGCGGGCCGACTTGACCACCTGCGGCAGGAACATCTTGCCCGCGCCGAAGAGATCGCCCACGACGTTCATCCCGTCCATGAGCGGCCCCTCGATCACGTCGAGCGGCTTGTCGGCACGCTGGCGCGCTTCCTCGGTGTCCTCGACAACATAGTCGGTGATCCCGTGGACGAGCGCGTGTTCGAGCCGCTGCTCGACCGCGGCCTCGCGCCACTTGGGGTCTTCCTTTTTCGAGGCCTCGCCCGAGCCCTTGTATTCATCCGCGATCTCGAGCAGGCGATCGGTCGCATCGTCACGCCGATTGAGCAGCACATCCTCCACCCGTTCGCGCAGTTCATCGGGGATGTCGTCATAGACGGTGATCTGCCCGGCATTGACGATGGCCATGTCCATGCCCAGCGGGATCGCGTGGTAGAGAAAGGCGGAATGCATCGCCTCGCGCACGGCATTGTTGCCGCGGAAGCTGAAGGACACGTTCGACAACCCGCCCGAGACATGGGCGTGCGGCATCGCCGCCTTGATCATGCGCGTCGCCTCGAAGAAGGCATTGGCGTAGTCGTTATGCGCCTCGATGCCGGTGGCGACGGCGAAGATGTTCGGATCGAAGATGATATCCCAGGGATCGAAGCCGGCCCGGTCCGTCAGCAGGTCGTAGGACCGCTTGCAGATCTCGAACTTGTGCGCGGCGGTCTCGGCCTGGCCCTGCTCGTCGAAGGCCATCACCACGACGGCCGCGCCGTAGCGGCGGATGATCCGCGCCTGGCGCAGGAACTCCGCCTCGCCCTCCTTGAGCGAGATGGAGTTCACCACCGACCGGCCCTGCACGCATTTCAGCCCGGCCTCGATCACCTCGAATTTCGAGCTGTCGATCATGACGGGCACACGGCTGATGTCGGGCTCCGAGGCGATGAGGTTCAGGAAGGTCGTCATTGCCTGCGCCGAGTCGAGCAGCCCCTCGTCCATGTTGACGTCGATGATCTGGGCGCCGTTCTCGACCTGGCTGCGCGCGACGTCCAGCGCTGCGGCGTAGTCGCCCTCCATGATCAGCTTCTTGAACCTGGCCGAGCCGGTGACGTTGGTCCGTTCGCCGATATTGATGAAGCCTGCACTGCCGGTCATGCCGCGCTCCCCGCTTCGAAGAGCTCGAGCCCGCTGAGCCGCATCCGGTCGACCCGGTCGGGCACCCGGCGCGGCGCCTTGCCCTCCACCGCGCGGGCAATGGCGGCGATATGATCGGGCGTGGTCCCGCAGCAGCCGCCGACGATGTTCACGAGCCCCGCCTCGGCCCATTCGCCCAGATGCGCCGCGGTCTCTTCGGGTGTCTCGTCGTAGCCGCCCATCTCGTTCGGCAGCCCGGCATTCGGATAGGCGCTGACCCGCGTGTCGGCCACCTCGGCGAGCGTACGGACGTGCTGGCGCATCTCGCCCGCGCCAAGCGCACAGTTCAGCCCGACCGAGAACGGCCGCGCATGCATCACCGACGCCCAGAAGGCTTCGGGCGTCTGGCCGGTCAGCGTCCGGCCCGAACGATCGGTGATCGTGCCAGAGATCATCAGCGGCGGCACCGCGAGCCCCTCGTCGCGCAGGGTCTCGATGGCGAAGATCGCGGCCTTGGCGTTCAGCGTGTCGAAGATCGTCTCGACGAGGATCAGGTCGCAGCCCGCCTCGACCAGCGCGCGCGCGGCCTCGCCATAGGCGGCCGCCAGGTCATCGAAGGTCACGGCACGGTAACCGGGGTCGTTGACGTCCGGGCTGATGCTGGCGGTCTGGTTCGTCGGGCCGATCCCGCCCGCGACCCAGCGCGGCCGTTCCGGCGTCGCGGCGGCGTCGGCGGCTTCCCGCGCCAGCCGCACGCTCTCGCGGTTCATCTCGCCGACGAGCGACTCCATGCCGTAATCGGCCTGGCTGATCGCGTTCGCGCCGAAGGTGTTGGTGCAGAGAATGTCCGCCCCGGCCTCCAGGAAGGCCGCGTGAATGTCGCGGATCATCCCGGGCTGGGTAAGGCTCAGCAATTCGTTGTTGCCCCCGACATCGCCCGGATGATCCCGAAAGCGCTCCCCCCGATAGGCCGCCTCGTCGGGACGCTCCTGCTGGATCATCGTCCCCATGGCCCCGTCCAGGACGAGGATACGGTCGGCGCAATGGGCGGATATGTCTCCGGTCCCGGTCATCGAGAAAACCCCTTTCATGCTGTGGGCTCGTTGTTTCGATACATCGAAACGACAGGCGATAAAAAGGGGGAGTCGCGTGCAAACCTGACTATTTCGTCAAATTTTTCAAGTATTTATGAGACCGCCTCATAAACATGATTAGTTTGCTTCACGAAACAGACCGCGCGCGGGATCAGGGCGCAGCAGCGGCCGTGGCCGACTCCGGGTCGAGACAGCGCCGGATCTCTTCGAAATCGAGCACTTCCTTTTCCTCGAGCGCGGCGATCAGGCTGGCGACTTCGTCGGCATGGGCCGCCAGGGTCGCCGTCGCCTCTTCCTCGGCCGCGCTGAGCAGCGACATGACCGCGCGGTCGACCTGCGCGGCGGTCTGTTCGGCGTGGATGCGCGGCATGGCCATGCTGCGCCCGAGAAACGGGTGATCCTCGTTCTGGCGCAGATCTATGGGTCCGATCTCGGGATCCATGCCCCAGCGTCCGACCATCGACCGCGCAAGCTGCGTCGCCCGTTTGATGTCGTCGTCGGCACCCGAGCTGACGGTGCCGATCAGCTGCTTCTCGGCGGCGCGACCGGCCAGCAGCGTCACGATCTGCGCGCGCAGGTAGTCCTCGGGAAGGGTATGGCGTTCCTCTTCGCTCAGCATATGCGTGCCGCCGAGGCTGCGGCCGCGCGGAATGATCGTCACCTTGTAGAGTGTGTCCGCACCCGGCGTGTAATAGGCCACCGCCGCATGGCCGGCCTCGTGCACGGCGAGGCGGTGATGCTCCTCGGGCTGGATGGCCAGCGTACGGACCGTGCCCATCATCACCTTGTCGCGGGCATCCTGCAGGTCCGCCCCCGTGATCTGCGCGCCGCCGCGCCGCGCGGCCGAGATCGCCGCCTCGTTCAGCAGGTTCTTCAGATCGGCCCCCGAGAAGCCGGGCGTCCCGGCGGCGATCGCGTCGAGACCGGCATCCCCGGCCAGCGGCAGCTTCCGGGCATGTATGCCCAGGATCTCGCGCCGCGCCTCGCGGTCCGGCAGGTTCAGCGTCACGTGCCGGTCGAAGCGGCCGGGGCGCAGCAGCGCGGGATCCAGCACGTCGGGACGGTTCGTGGCCGCCAGAACCACGACCGCCTCGCGCTCGCCGAACCCGTCGAGTTCGGCCAGGATCTGGTTCAGCGTCTGTTCGCGCTCGTCATGCCCGCCGCCGAGCCCCGTGCCGCGCGTCCGGCCGATACTGTCGAGCTCGTCGATGAAGATGATCGCGGGCGCCGCCTTGCGGGCCGCCTCGAAGAGCTTGCGCACCCGCCCCGCACCGACGCCGACGAAGACCTCGATGAATTCCGAGCCCGAGGTCGAGAAGAAGGGCACGTCGGCCTCGCCGGCGAGCGCCTTGGCCAGAAGCGTCTTGCCGGTGCCCGGCGGTCCCATCAACAACACCCCGTGCGGCGCCTCGGCGCCGACGCGGTGAAACCGGTCGGGTTCGCGCAGGAAATCCACCAGTTCGGACACCTCGCGCTTGACCTCGTCCTGACCGGCGACGTCGTCGAAGGTGACCCGCTGCCGGCGCTCGGTCGGCTTGGAAAACCGGCCCGAGAACAGGTTGCCCGGACCGCGTGCGCCCCCGAGCCCGCCCGTCATGCGGCTGTTGAGCCAGATGATGGCCCCGAAGATCAGCAGCCAGGGCAGCAGGTAGGTCAGGATCGACACGCCTTCCGGCGCCCGGGCGGTGATCTCGACCCCGCGGTCCTCGAGCGTGGCCAGAAGGCTCTCGCCGTCCTGCACCGGCAGAACCGCGCGATACGCGACGCTGTCGGCCGCGCCGGGCGTGCCTATGGTGACGGTGATCTCGTGTTCCGCGATCACCGCGGCCGAGACGTCCCGCTCGCGGATGATCTCCTTCATCGCGCTGTAGGACACGGTCTCGGTGCTCGGGCCGGTATCGGCCAGGAAGATCGAGAGAAGCGACAGGAGCACCGCCAGCCAGAGCACCAGCATCACCCAGCTGCCCGGCTTCTCGGGCGGCGTGGAGCCGGGCGGTGGCGGTGTCTCTGGCATCTGCCTCTCCTCGGAACACGCGTATCAGGCCGAGGCAAGCCTGCCCGCGGCCCAATGTCAACGCCGTGGGCTAGCCTCCGCCTCCCGTCGCACGCGCCGATCCGGGGGGAACGCGACCGGGCCGGACAATTTTGGAAAAGATACTTTACCAATTTCCGCCAAAGCGCCTAGTATGGGCGGGCGAAGCCGGCGCAGCGCCCCTGGCGCGGGCCAGCTTCCGTATTGATAGGGAGGATATCATGACAGACAAACCGACCACACGCCGTGGCGCGCTCCGCACGCTTGCCGGGGCCGGTGCCGCGACGCTTGCCGCGCCGCATATCGCCGGCGCGCAGGCGAACGGCACCACCTGGAAAATCCAGACATCCTGGCCGGGCGGCGCCGGCCTCCAGATCTTCAAGGACTGGTGCGCCACCATCGCCGAGAAGACCGGCGGCGAACTGGCCTTCCAGCCCTTCGGCGCCAACGACGTCGTGGGCGACTTCCAGCTCTATGACGCCGTGAAGAACGGCGTGCTGGACGCTGTGAACCCCTTCACCATCTACGCCCAGGGCATCATTCCCGCCGCCACCTTCCTGACCAGCTATCCGCTGGGCATGCGCAACCCGCATGAATGGGACGTGTTCTACTACGGCCTCGGCGGCATCGACATCGCGCGCGAGCTCTACGCCGCGCAGGGCATGCATTTCGTGGGCCCGGTCCATCACGGCCCGAACATCATCCACTCCAAGGTTCCGATCCGCTCGGTCGACGACTTCCGCGGACGCAAGATGCGCCTGCCGGGCGGCATGGTCGCCGAAGTCTTCAACGAGATCGGCGCCGAAACCACGGTTCTGCCGGGCTCGGAAATCTTCCCGGCGCTGGAAAAGGGCACCATCGACGTGGCCGACTACGTGGGTCCGGCGGTGAACTACGCGCTCGGCTTCAGCCAGGTGACGAGCTACATCTCGATGGGCCCTCCGGGCTTCATGTCGCTCTACCAGCCGGTCGACCTCATGGACATCACCGTGTCCCAGTCGAGCTGGGACGCGCTGAGCCCCGAAATGCAGCAGTTCGTCGAGATGGAAACCCATGTCTACTCGGACATGCACCATGCCGCGATCCAGCAGGCCGACCAGGAAGCCTGGGCGAAGTTCGAGGCCGATGGCACCGAGGTCACGCGCCTCAGCCAGGACGACGTCGAACTGATGACCGACATCGCGGTGCCGATCTGGTTCAAATACGCCAACCGCGACCCGAACGCGGCCCGCGTGTTCAAGATCCAGCTCGACTACATGATGTCCGGGTCGCTCGGATATGTCGATCCGATGCAGATCGAGGGCCTGGAACTCAAGCTCTGACGGCATAGCCCACGGGGCGCCGTCGTTCCGCCGTCCGGCCGTGTGCCGGGCGGCGGCACCTTATCAAACGGAACAGACAGGACACAGAGATGCCCGGCCTCAGCTTCACGCTGCCGCACTGGCTCTACTGGGTGGGCCTCATCGCATTCCCGGCGATTGCGATGATCCTTGCCCGGCGGCCCCGGCCGCGCCAGAACACCTATTCGACCCCCCTCGGCTACATGATCCTCGTCACGGGCGGGATCATCGGCCTGCACCGCTTCTACGTGAAGAATCTGCTCGGCCTCGTCTTCATCCCGATCTTCATCTTCGTGCTGTTCGCGAACGGACAGCAACAGGATGCCCGGACGACGGCGTCGACCCTGATCAACCAGATCCGGTCCGCGGAACGCACCATCGAGCGCGAGGAACCCCGCGTCGCCGAGGCAGAGGCCAATCTCCCGCAACTGCGCGCCGATCTCGAGGCCGCGGAAGCGGAAGACGACACGCTGAACCAGCGCCGCGCCGAGCGCAGCCTCAGCCGGGCCGAACAGACCCTGGAGACAGGCCGCGAGCGCCTGGAAGAGGCCCGCACCGTTCTTCAGGAGATCGGCCCCGTCGCGGAGGACGCCCAGGACAAACGCGCGTTCTGGGACAACGCCGCCGGCTACGCGTTATACCTGATCCTGCTGATGCTGCTGATCGATGCGGCCCTGCTGCCCGGCCTGATCCGGCGCGCCAATGCCGAGATACCGCCGGAGGAGCCGTCGCCGGTCGAGGAGGCGCTCGCCGAATACGAGGCCGAGGAAGAAGGCCCGAAGCATGACAGCCAGTATGCCGAGAACTGGATCGACCGCCTGTCGCTGTTCTGCGGCGAATTCGTCAGCTACTGGGCGGTGATCGCGGTCTTCGTCTATTACTACGAGGTCATCGCGCGCTACGTCTTCAACAGCCCGACCAACTGGGCGCACGAGGCGATGTATCTCATGTTCGGCATGCAGTACCTGATCGCCGGCTCCTACGCGATGCTCACCGAGACCCATGTGCGGGTCGACGTCTTCTATGCCCCCTGGTCGCGCAAGCGCAAAGCCTGGGTGGACCTGCTGACCTCGATCTTCTTCTTCATCTTCGCCGGGACGCTGCTGGTGACGTCCTACATCTTCGCGATGGACGCCATCGCCGTGCCGTCTGGCAACTCGCTCGTCTCGGACTGGGCGCGCGGCGAGATCGGCCTGATCGAGATGTTCGCCAGTTTCGGCATGGCGCAATGGACCGACCCGAACATTCGCTGGGGCGAGATCAGCTTCAACGAATGGGAGGTGCCGCTCTGGCCCATGAAATGGGTGATGGTGATCGGCGCCCTGCTTCTTGTGCTGCAAGGCATCTCGAAGCTCGGCAAGGACATTCGCGAAATCGCGCGGGGGAACTGACCGATGGGTATGGAAATCAGTATCGAGCTTCTTACGCTCATCATGTTCGGCAGCCTTCTCGCGCTGCTGATGGCCGGCCTGCCGCTGGCTTTCGTCACCGGCGGCCTCGCCTGCGTGTTCCTTTTCGTCATGGGGGATGCGCGCGCGCTGAACATCGTGCCCAGCCGAATTTTCCCGCTGATGACGAACTATCAGCTTTCGGCCATTCCCTTGTTCATATTCATGGCCGCGATGCTCGAGAGGGCCGGGATCATCAACGAGATGTTCGACGTGATCTACAAGGTCCTCGGCAGCGTGAAGGGGGGCCTGGCCTCGGCTACGATCATCGCCTCGACGATCCTGGCCGCCATGGTCGGCGTGATCGGCGCCGCGGTGGTGACGATGGGCATCATCGCGCTGCCGGCCATGCTCAAGCGCCACTACGATCCCAAGATCGCGATGGGCTCGATCATGGCGGGCGGCACGCTCGGCATCCTGATCCCCCCCTCGATCCTGGCGATCATCTACGCCGTCGTGGCCGAGCAGTCGGTGGGCGAGCTCTTCATCGGCGCGGTGATCCCCGGGCTCATGCTCTCGGGGCTCTACATCGCCTACGTGACGCTGCGCTGCTACGTGAACCCGCAGCTCGGCCCGCCGATCCCGATCGAGGATCGTATCAGCAACGCCGACAAGCTGCGCCTGCTGGGCAACATGGCGGCGCCTCTCGCGCTGATCGTCATCGTGCTCGGGGTGATCTTCTCGGGCGTGGCGACACCGGTGGAAGCGGCCGGCATCGGTACCTTCGGCGCCTTCATCGTGGCGGCCATCCACCGCAAGCTGGACTGGCCGACCGTGCGCGAGGCAGCGATCACGACGCTGAAGGCAAGCGCGATGGTCATCTGGATCATGTTCGGCGCGACGATCTTCGTCGGGCTCTACGTGCTCGAGGGCGGCCAGCAATTCGTGCAGGACAGCCTCGCGGCGACCGGGCTCGGTCCCTGGGGGATCCTGATCCTCATGCAGATCCTGCTGGTGATCCTGGGCATGTTCCTCGACTGGGTCGGCATCCTGCTTTTGGCGGTGCCGATCTTCGTACCGATCATCAAGGCGCTCGGCGCGGCGGCCTTCGGGCTGGGCGACGAGGCGGATCTCGTGCTGTGGTTCGGGGTGCTCTACCTGGTGAACATGCAGATGAGCTTCCTCAGCCCGCCCTTCGGCTACGCGCTGTTCTACCTGCGCGGCGTGGCCCCGGCCTGGATCCCGATGACGGACATCTTCAAGGCCGCCCTGCCCTTCCTGGCGCTGCAGGTCACCGGGCTGGCGATCTGCATGCTGTTCCCGGAGGTGATCACCTGGCTGCCAAGGCTGGTCTACGGATGACGCGATGGCGGGGCGGCGCCGCGTGCGCCGCCCCACACGCTACATAAGTTCCAGCCCGTCCAGCCCGGACTGGATGCGCGTCTCGCGGCCCATGAACTCCATCAGCAGGATGGCACGGTCCCCGGGGCGCACCTCTTCGACGGTTCCCACGAAATCCGCAAACGGCCCCGACAGGGTGCGCACCTTGTCGCCCGGCCGCACCTCGGCGCGTGGCTGCAGCACGCCATCATCGCCGCACCGCGCCCGCAGCCCGTCGATGATCGCCTGCGGGACAGGGCTGGGCGTCTGCCCGTCGAGCACCACGAGCCGTGCCACGCCGTAAGTGCTGTTGATCGCGCGCCAGCCGGATTGCGCCGGATCGAAGCACACGAAAAGATAGCCCGGGAATACCGGCTCGAGCCCCGAGACGAACCGCCCCGAACGCCGCCGGGACCGCGGCATGCGCGGCATGAAAAGCGTGTAGCCCTGGCGCTTCAGGTTGGTTTCCGCCCGTGCGAGCCCGTTCGGCTTCAGCTGGACCAGGTACCAGCGGCGCGTATCCTCGGTGTCGGCTCGGTCGGTCATGCTGCCTCGTGCCAGGATCGGGAATCGGCGGGGCTGCCGTCGGGTTCGATATATGCGATGCGGCCCATCACGCAACGCCTGTCCGGCGCGCAGCCCCGGGTATCGGCGCAAATACGCCGCCCCGACTGCAAAAAGGGATGGGGAGACTCCCCCGTTTCGTCACCTTCCGACGGTATTCTTTCCACGCTCCGGCCACATTGACGTGGCCTATTTCCCGCGAACGGCAATCCGGGCACGCATCGGCGCGGCCCGCGACAGGACGGAGCGTGGCGTATGTACAAATTGATCGAAGCCTTCTGGCGGCGCGAGGATGGTGCGGGCCTGACGGAATATATCGTCATGGCCGGCGGCATCGCCGTGGCCGCCCTCGTGGCGGTGAACGGGTTCTCGAACACCGTTGCCGACGAATGGGACGGGATCAGCGGCAGCATGGTCTGGTCGACCCCCGCGGTCAGCGCGATCGACGCCGAAAGCGCCCCGGGCACCGAAGAGGATCCGGGAGAGCAAGGCGACAGTCCGGAAGACGACGCTTGCGGCCCCAACGTGAACGCGCACAAAACCGCGCACGAACGCGCCTGCGGACAACGCGGCGACCAACAGCGAAGCGCGGAGACGCGGAAAGGCGGACCGGACAAGGAAGACGACAAGGACAAGGACAAGGACAAGGACAAGGACAAGGACAAGGACAAGGACAAGGACAAGGACAAGGACAAGGACAAGGAAAAAGAAAAGGCCCAGGCCGAAAAGAGCAAGGGGGCCGACAACGCCAAGAAGCAGGAAAGTGCCGGCAAGAAGGAAAAGGCGGGAAAGCAGAACAGCTACTGTTCGACGCGATTGAACAGCATGGGATGGTGCTGAACGCGGGCATGCGCGCCGCGCTCCCTCATGCCCCTCCGACCCGCAGACAGGCAACGGCGCCTCGCGGCTGGTGAAATCCCGCGCGGCCCGCGCTATGCTGCCGCCAGCGCCGGGGCGTTCCCCGGCGACGCCGTCACGGGATCCCGGCCATGCCGCGCATACTCACGATCACGCTGAACCCGACCGTCGATTTCGCAAGCGACGCCCATATCGTCCGCCCGACACGGAAGATCCGCACCAGCCCGGTCGCCACCTATCCCGGCGGGGGCGGCGTCAACGTCGCCCGGGTGATACGCGCGCTCGGCGGCGAGACGGAGGCGGTGATCCTCGCCGGCGGCGAGATCGGCACGTTGCTGAAACGACTGCTGGAGGAACGCGGCGTTCCCAGCCACCGCATCGACATAGAGGGACAGACCCGGATCGGCTTCGACGTCAAGGAGACCTATACCGGGCTCGAATACCGCTTCGTGCCCGAAGGCCCGGAGGTGACTGACGCGGAACTGCAGGCCGTGCTCGACCATGTCGTCGCCGATGACAGCGCCTGGGTCGTCGCCAGCGGCAGCCTGCCCGCCGGCGCACCGCGCGATTTCTACGCCCGTATCGCCGAGGCCGCCGAGGCTCGCGGGGCGCGGTTCGTTCTCGACAGTTCCGGTCCCGGCCTGGCCGCGACGCTGGAGGCCGCCGACGTCTATCTCGCCAAGCCCAACCTGCGCGAACTGGGCGAACTGGTCGGGCGCGAGCTGACCTCCGACGAGGCCGGCGCGGCGGCCGCCGAGCTGGTCCGCCACCACAATCTCACCTACGCCGCGATCACCCTGGGTGAAGACGGCGGTGTTCTCGCGGGTCCCGAGGGCGTTCTGCGTTTGCCGGCGCTGACGGTCCGGCTGCGCTCTGCCGTCGGTGCCGGCGACAGCTTTCTCGCCGCCATGACCTGGGGCCTCTCCGAGGGCCGCCCGGTCGAGGACGCGTTCCGTCTGGGCATGGCGGCGGGCACCGCCGCGCTGTTGACACGGGGCACCCAGCTCTGCCGGCGCGAGGATGTTTTCGCGCTCTACGAACGCATGGCCGCGCTCTAGCGGCCGTAGAACCCGACCAGTTCCACCGCTTCGATCTCCAGCGGGCGGGCAAGCTCTTGTATTTCGAGGCAGCGCGCCGCGTGGGATGCCGACACGATCCAGTCGCCGAGGGCCGCCAGCCGGAAATGATAGGCGTGGGGCTTGTCGCCCCTGGGCGGGCACGGTCCGCCATAGCCCGGCTTCCTGAAATCATTGACCGCCTGACGGACTCCAGGCGCGGCCGGATCAGCGCCATGGCCGGCCTTCAGGCCGGTCCAGTCCGCCGGGATGTTATAGGCCGCCCAGTGCCGGAAGGTGCCATTTGGCGCATCCGGGTCGTCGCAGACCAGCATCAGCGACACCGTGCCCGCGGGCACGCCGGTCCAGGCAAAGGCGGGCGACAGGTCCTGCCCGTCGCAGGTATGCGCCGTCGGGATCGTCCCGCCCTGCGCGAAGGCGGGGCTGGTCAAGGTCATCGCCATGGCGTGTCCTCCTGCCGGTCGGGCAATCTCAGCCTTTCTCGGCCTCGGCCACATGACCCTTCACCGCCAGGAAACTGTCCGGCGTGACCGAGATCGAGTCGATCCCGGCCTCGACCAGCAGCCGTGCGAAATCCGGATCGTTGCTGGGCGCCTGCCCGCAGAAGCCGACCTTGGCGCCGGCGGCATGGGCCTTCTCGATGACGGTGCGGATCATCCATTGCACCGCCGCGTCGCGCTCGTCGAAGAGCCGGGCCAGTTCCTCGGAGTCGCGGTCGACGCCCAGCGTCAGCTGGGTCAGGTCGTTCGACCCGATCGAGAAGCCGTCGAAACGCCTGGCGAAGTCCTCGGCCAGGATGACGTTCGACGGGATCTCGCACATCACGTAGACCTCGAGCCCGTTCTTCCCACGCTCGAGCCCCGCCGATTTCATCACCTCGAGCACCCGGTCGGCCTCGTCGGGCGTGCGGCAGAAGGGGATCATGACGACGACGTTGTCAAAGCCCATCTCCTCGCGCAGCCGCCGGATCGCCTTGCATTCCAGCACGAAGCCGTCGCGATAGGCGGCGGCGTAGTAGCGCGAGGCCCCGCGGAACCCGATCATCGGGTTTTCCTCGTGCGGCTCGAACTGGCGCCCGCCGAGAAGCGCGGCATACTCGTTCGACTTGAAGTCGCTCATCCGCACGATCACCGGGTCGGGATAGCTCGTCGCCGCGATCCGTGAGAGCCCCATCGCCAGCGTCTCGACGAAGTAGTCGGCGCGGTCCTCGTAGCCGCGCGTCAGTTTTTCGATCTCGGCCCTGGCATCGGCGTCTTCCAACGCGTCGAACCGCAAGAGCGCCATCGGGTGCACCTTGATCGTGTTGTTGACCACGAATTCCATCCGCGCCAGCCCCACCCCGTTGCTCGGCAGGCGCCACCAGCGCGCGGCGGCGGCGGGGTTGGCCATGTTCAGCATCACCCGCGTCTTCGTCTCCGGCACGTTGGCAAGGGTGATCTCCTCCACCTCGTAGTCGGCGATCCCCTGGTAGACCACGCCCTCGGCCCCTTCGGCGCAGGACACGGTGACGTCCTGCTCGTCGTGCAGCAGATGCGTCGCGTTCCCCGTGCCGACGATCGCCGGCAGCCCGAGTTCCCGGCTGACGATGGCGGCGTGGCTGGTGCGTCCGCCATGATCGGTGACGATGGCGGCGGCACGTTTCATGATCGGCACCCAGTCTGGATCGGTCGTGGACGTCACGAGGATCGCACCGTCCACGAAGCGCGCGATCTCTGCCGCGCTCTCGATCAGGCAGACGCGGCCGGTGGCCACCGCCTCCCCGACGCTGAGACCCGAGAGGATCGGCTCGCCGGCCGACTTGACGTGGTAGGACTTGAGCGCCCCCGCCCCGGTCCGCGATTGCACGGTTTCGGGCCGGGCCTGAACGATGAACAGTTCGCCGGTCTCGCCGTCGCGGGCCCATTCCATGTCCATCGGCTGGCCGTAGTGATCCTCGATCGTGGCGGCGTAGCGGGCCAGTTCCAGGATTTCGGGATCGCTGAGCACGAAACGCTCGCGCTCGGCGCGCGCGGTCGGCACGTTCTTGGTCGGGCCCTCGCCGCCGCCGGCATAGATCATCTTGCGTTCCTTGGCGCCAAGCCCCTTTTCGAGGATCGGCGTCAGCCCCGGCCTGTCGAGGAACGGCTTGTAGACCTGGTATTCATCGGGCGTGACCGCGCCCTGCACCACGTTCTCGCCCAGCCCCCAGGCCGCGTTGATCAGCACCACCTTGTCGAAACCGGATTCCGTGTCGATGGAGAACATCACGCCGGCCCCGCCGGTATCGGCGCGCACCATCCGCTGCACCCCCACCGACAACGCCACCTGCGCGTGGTCGAAGCCCTTGGCCTTGCGGTAGCTGATCGCACGGTCCGTGAAGAGGGACGCGTAACAGCGCCGGCAGGCGTCGAGCAGCGCCGCGCCGCCGACGATGTTGAGATAGGTTTCCTGCTGGCCCGCGAAACTCGCGTCCGGTAGATCCTCGGCCGTGGCGCTGGAGCGCACCGCGACGGCGAGATCCGCCTGCCCTTCGCGGTCGGAGAGCTGGCGGTAGGCGGCGAGGATCGCGTCGCGGATGTCATCCGGCCAGTCGCCGGCGATGATCGCGTCGCGGATGCCGCGCCCGGCATCCTGCAGCGACATCCGGCCCTCGTCCCAGGCCGCGACGGTCTCGGCGATACGGTCGTTCAGATCGTTCGCGGCCAAGAAGGCACGGAAGGCGTCCGCGCTGGTCGCGAAGCCGGGCGGCACGCGGATGCCCCTGGCATCGAGTTCGCGCACCATTTCGCCCAGGGAGGCGTTCTTGCCGCCCACCAGCGCGACATCGCCGCGCCCGAGGTCCTCGAACCAGATCACGTTCCGGGTGTCGCCGTGCATGTCTCTCTCCTCCCGCTGTCCGTCGGTCCCGGATAGCCGAGCGTGGCCGCAGTCGCGTTGATCTCCATCAAGGCCGTGGCACCGGCATCGCGTTGTGGTTGCGCCCGGAGTCCGCACGGCGCAAACTACGCCACCCGGGGCAGCCGTCCGGGGCCAGAAAGGGGAGGGTCATGATGGGGAACACTCTGCGCGAGATGGCGGAACGCATCGAGGACGCGACGATGCTCGACGCCGAACGGGGCGAGGCGATCATCGCGGCGCTGCGCGCAGCCGCCCCCGAGATCGATCCGCAAGGCACGCTGACACCGGACCGGCTGCTCTCGGCCGACGCAGTGATCGATCTGGTGGACCGGGTGCTGCCCGGCTGGGCGATTTCCATGGACGGCACGGCCAGCCGCAGCCACGGCCACTGGACCTGCACGCTTCGGATGTCGGGCGTCCGCGACAACGACGCCTATCTCGGGGTGGGCCACGGTCCGCGCCTGCCCCTCGTCCTGCTGGCGGCGCTGCTCAGGGCCACGGCTGCGCGCCCGGCCGACTGACGGTCAGGGCACCAGCACCGCGGCCCCCTGCAGCCGACCTTCGCGCAGATCGTCAAGGGCCTCGTTGGCCTGTTCCAAGGGGTATGGCACGGTCTTCGTCCGCACCCCGGCTTTCTCGGCCAGCGGGAAAAACGCCGCGCCGTCTTGGCGGGTCAGGTTGGCCACCGACCGGACCTGGCGTTCCCCCCAAAGGTCGGCATAGGGAAAGCCGGGAATGTCGCTCATGTGGATGCCGCCACAGATCACGCACCCGCCCTTGCGCACGGCCTTGAGCGCCGCCGGCACCAGCGCCCCCACCGGCGCGAAGATCAGCGCGGCATCGAGTTCCACGGGCGGACGCATGTCCGAGCCCCCGGCCCAGACCGCCCCGAGCCGCCGGGCGAAGTCCTGCGCGGCGGTGTCGCCGGGCCGGGTCAGCGCATGGACCTCGCGTCCCTGCCAGACCGCGACCTGCGCCAGGATATGGGCCGCCGCGCCAAAGCCATAAAGCCCGATCCGCCGCGCATCTCCGGCCATCGCGAGGCTCCGGTAGCCGATGAGCCCCGCGCAGAGCAGCGGCGCGAGCGCCACAGGGTCGCCGTCCTCCGGCAGCGGAAAGACGTAGCGCGCGTCGGCGACGCAGGCCTCGGCGAAACCGCCGTTCAGCGTGTAGCCGGTGAAGCCCGGCGCGTCGCAGAGGTTCTCCTGCCCGTTCCGGCAGTAAAAGCAGTCGCCGCAGGTATGGCCGAGCCAGGGCACCCCCACGCGCTGGCCCTTGCCGAGCTCCGAGACCCCCGCCCCGGTTTCCTCGACCCGGCCCACGATCTCGTGGCCGGGCACGAGCGGCAGTCGGGGGCGGTCCAGCTCGCCATCGACAATGTGCAGATCGGTGCGGCAGACGCCGCAGGCCTCCACCCTTATCCGCACCTGTCCCGCGCCGGGCGCGGGACGATCCATGTCGGTCAGGGCGAGCGGCCTGCGCGGCGCGCCGAGAACCATCGCGCGCATCGGTTCAGCCGAGCTTGCCGGCGATGTAGCCCGCCGCCGAGGCCGGCGTCGCGATGCCCTCGGTCTCGGAGTCCGGGATCTCGATGCCGAAGCGCTTGGCCAGGGCCGTGATCAGGTTCAGGATATCCATGGAATCGAGTTCCAGGTCATCCTGCAGATGATCGTCGTCGCCCACGTCGGCCGGGTCGATATCGGGCGCGATGCGGTTCACTTCCTCGAGAAAGGCAGCCTTTATCTCGTCGCGGGTCATAATGCCTCCGGGTGCTGGAGAAGGGTATCGATCTCGGCCAGGAACTGCGCGCCGCGGCGCCCGTCGCTGACCCGGTGATCGGCGGCAAGCGTCACGGTCACGACCTCGCGCAGCGCCGGCTCGCCCTGCACCGCGCGGGGCGCGCTGCGGGGCGTTCCAAAGGCCACCAGCGCGACCTGCGGCGGGTAGATGACGCCCGTCATGCTGTCCACGCCCTTTTCGCCGAGACTGGAAACCGTGATCGTGCCATCCGTCATCTCGGAGGATCGCAGCCGCCCGGACCGCGCCCGCATCACCAGGTCACGCATCGCCTCCATCAGGGCATCCAGCGAGAGCGTCTGCGCATCCCGGATCGCCGGCGCGACAAGCCCGCCGCCGCGCAGCGCCACGGCCACCCCGGCATGGACAGCGTCGGACGCCGCGAACGCGCCGTCGGCATAGTGGCCGTTCATGGCCTTTACCTTGTTCGCCGCCAGCGCCGCCGCCTTGACGAACAGCGCCCCCATGAGGAGGCGCCGCTCTGCGGGCCGGTCGGCATTGGTGGCCGCCAGCCAGTCACTTGCGGCCTGCAGGTCGATGTCGTGACCCAGATAGTAATGCGGAATCTCGCGTTTCGACCGGGCCATGGCGGCCGCGATGGCCTCGCGCATGGCCGAAAGGTCCAGCCCCTGCTTGCGCGCCGGTGGCGTCGCGGCGGACCCTGGCCTGTCGCGGCCCGTGGCGGCCTCGACATCGGCGCGCACTATGGCCCCACCGGGGCCGCTGCCCACGAGCGTCGAGAGATCGAGGCCCTTCTCGGCGGCGAGACGTCGCGCGGCGGGAGAGGCCGCCGGGATTTCCCCGGCCGCCGCTGCGGGATGCCGCGCGGGCGCGGCGGCGGGCGCGGGGGCCTCTGCCGGCGCTGCCGGTGTGGCGGGCGGCGTAGGGGGCTCGGGCGGCGCGGCGGATCCGGGGGGCGTGGTCCGGGGGGGCGCGGGTTCCGGCGCGTCCTCGCCGGGTTTCACGATCGTGGCCAGCGGCGCGCCGACCGGCAGCGTCTCGCCCAGCGCCGCATCCAGCGAGCGGACCTCGCCAGCCTCGAAGATCTCGATCTCGATCGCGCCTTTCTGGGTCTCGACCACGGCGACGACATCGCCGCGCTTGACGGTGTCGCCGGGCTGCACGAGCCATTCGACCAGCTTGCCCGACTCCATGTCGGCCCCGAGCGAGGGCATGGTGAAGACACCCATGGCTCAGCCCTTGCCCAGCGTTGCCCTGGCCGCCGCGACGATCCGCGGGGCCTGCGGGATCGCGGCATCCTCGAGATGCTTGGGATAGGGGATCGGCACCTCTTCGGAACAGACCCGCCCCACCGGCGCGTCGAGATGCCAGAAGATTCGTTCCCCGATCCGTGCCGCGATCTCGGCGGAGATCGATCCGGACCGCCAGCCCTCGTCCACGATGACCGCGCGCCGGGTCCGGCCGACCGAGTCCATGATCGTCTCGTCGTCGAGCGGGCGCAGGCTGCGCAGGTCGATCACCTCGGCCGAGATGCCCTCGCCCGCCAGCGTCTCTGCGGCCTCCAGCGTCTTCCAGAGCGACCCGCCATAGGTGATCAGCGTGACATCCTCGCCCCGCCGGCGAAGGGCGGCGCGGTCGATATCGACCGGCCCGGCATTGGTGTCGATCCGGTCCGCGTGGTTGTAGTGGAGCGCGTTCTCGAAGATCAGCACCGGGTCCGGATCCTCGAGCGCGGTCCAGAGCATGCCGCGCGCATCTTCGAGCGTCGCGGGCGCCAGCACGCGCAGGCCCGGGATATGCGCGTACCAGCCTTCGAGGGAGTGGGAATGCTGCGCGGCCAGCTGCTTGCCCGCGCCCGTGGCCATGCGGATCACCAGCGGCACGCCGAACTGGCCGCCCGACATGTGCCGGATGGTGGCGGCGGTGTTCATGATCTGGTCAAGTGCGAGCAGGCTGAAATTGACCGTCATCAGCTCGACGATGGGGCGCATCCCGGCCGCCGCTGCCCCGATGCCGAAGCCGGTGAAGCCCGACTCCGAAAGCGGCGTGTCGCGGATTCGGTCGGGGCCGAATTCCTCCAGCAAGCCTTTCGTGACGGCGTAACAGCCGCCATAGGCGCCGACGTCCTCGCCCATCAGGAACACCCGCGGATCGCGGGTCAGCGCATCGCGGATCGCCTCGCGCGTGGCCTCGCGGTAGGTGGTTTCGACCGTTTCGCCTGATGGTTTGGCCGGCGCCGGCGGTTCCGGGCGATCCTCGGCCACGACATGGCGGGCGAGATCCTCGAGCGGTTCCCACTCGGCCGTTTCGGCATACTCCACCGCCCGCGCGATCTCGGCATCTATGCCGGCCTCGATATTGGCGATTTCCTCGTCGTGGATCAGCCCGTTCTGCGTCAGCCAGGTCTGGAAACGGATGATGGGGCCGCGCTGGCGCCAGTCCTCGACCTCGGCCTTGTCGCGGTAGAGTTGCGCATCGAACATCGAATGGGCGCGGAAGCGATAGGTGCGGCATTCGAGGAAATAGGGCTTTCCGGTCTCGCGGATCGCGGCCAGCGCGCGGCGCGCGGCCGCCTCGACCGCGACGATGTCCATGCCATCCACCACCTCGGAGGGCACGCCGTAGCTGGCGGCCTTGGCGTGGATGTCGGTCACCGCCTCGGAGCGTGCCAGAGCCGTGCCCATGGCGTAACCGTTGTTCTCGCAGACGAAGAGCGCCGGAACCTCCCAGAGCTGCGCCAGGTTCATCGTCTCGTGGAATTCCCCCTCGGCCACCGCGCCCTCGCCGAAGAAACAGGCCGTCACGGCGCCGGTGCCGTTCATCCTGTCGGCCAGCGCAAGCCCGCCCGCCAGCGGCAGGCCGCCGCCCACGATGGCGTTGCCGCCGTAGAAATTGGTCGCGGCATCGAACAGGTGCATCGATCCCCCGCGCCCGCCGGAACAGCCCGCCGCCTTGCCGTACATCTCGGCCATCACCCGGCCCATGTCGATCCCGCGCACCAGCGCGTGGCCATGCTCGCGGTAGGTGGCGACGACCCGGTCCTCGGGTCCCAGAAGGGGGATCACGCCCGCCGCGATCGCTTCCTCGCCGTCATAGAGATGCAGGAAGCCGCGGATCTTCTGCTGGGTGTAGAGTTCGGCGCACTTGTCCTCGAACTTGCGGATGCGCAGCATCGTGGCGAGCAATTCGCGCACATGCGCGCGGGTCAGGTGGATCTTTTCCGATGCGGTCATGACTCGTCGGTCTCCAGCGTGGAAATATCGCCCTCGGGCAGGCCGAGCTCGCGGGCTTTCAGAAGCCGGCGCATGATCTTGCCCGACCGGGTCTTGGGCAGGGTCTTGCGGAACACCACCTCGCGCGGGGCAACGGCGGGGCCAAGTTTCTTGCGCGCGTGCCCGCGGATATCGCGCTCCAGCGCCTCGGAGGGGTCGAAGCCCGGGTTGAGAGAAACATAGGCCTTCACCACCTCGCCGGCGGTCTCGTCGGGCAGGCCGATCACGCCGGCCTCGGCGACCGCGTCATGCTCGATCAGGGCGCTTTCGACCTCGAAGGGGCCGATCAGGTGGCCCGAGGACTTGATCAGGTCGTCGGCACGGCCGACGAACCAGAAATACCCGTCCGCATCGCGCATCGCCAGGTCGCCAGACAGGAACCAGCCGTCCTGGAACACCTTGGCGTATCGTTCCGGCTCGTGGAGATAGGCGCGCATCATCGACGGCCAGCCGGGGCGCAGCGCAAGCTCGCCGATCTCGCCGGTCGCGCAGTCGCGCAGCGCGCCATCCGCGCGATCGACGATCCCGGCGGTGATGCCCGGCAGCGGTTTGCCCATGGAGCCCGGCTTGATGTCCATCGCGGCGGTGTTGGCGATCATGATCCCGCCGGTCTCCGTCTGCCACCAGTTGTCGTGGAAGGGATGGCCGAAAACCTCCTTGCCCCAGACCACCGCCTCGGGGTTCAGCGGCTCGCCCACGCTGGCGAGGAAGCGCAGCTTCGAGAAGTCGTAGTCCCGCGCCGCCTCGGTTCCGGCGCGCATCATCATGCGGATGGCCGTGGGCGCGGTGTACCAGATCTCCACCCCTTCGTCCCGGAGAATGCCGTACCACCTGTCGAGTTCGAAATCGGCCTCGTCCACGATCATGGTCACGCCGTTCACGAGCGGCGAGATGATCCCGTAGGAGGTTCCCGTCACCCAGCCCGGATCGGCGGTGCACCAGTAAACGGCGCCGGGTGTCAGTTCGAGCGCGTTGCGCCCCGTGGCGGCATGGTTCACCACCGCCTCGTGGACGTGAACGGCCCCCTTGGGCCGGCCCGTCGTGCCGGAGGTGAAATGGATGAGCGCCGTGTCCTCGGGATCCATCGGAACGGTCTCGAATGCGTCGGAGGCCGCCGCCATTTCCGGGCCAAGCGCCACGCAGCCGTCAGGCGCCTCGTCGCCCAGGATCAGCACCAGTTTCAGCGACGGGATCGCGTCGCGCAGCTTGGCGATCTTGCGGCGGTAGATCGAGGCCGTGGTCACGACCGCGTTGGCCTCGCCGATCTCCATCCGGGTCCGGATCGGTTCGGGCCCGAAGGCCGAGAAGAGCGGCGAGAAGGTCAGGCCCGCCTTCAGCGTGCCCAGCGCGGCGATGTAGAGCTCGGCCTCGCGGCCCATGAGCGAATACAGCCGGTCGCCTTTCGAAAGCCCGTGTTTCGCCAGCACATTCGCGAAACGCGCGGTCTGGCGCACCATCTCGGCATAGGTCAGGTCACGGCGCTCGCCGTCCTTGCCGATCCAGCGCAGCGCGATCCGGTCGCCGTCGCCATGGGCGACATGCCGGTCCAGCGCCTCGTGGGCGATGTTGAGCTTGCCATCCGGCAGGCCGTCCAGCATGGCGCGGGCCTCGTCCCAGCCGAATGTCTTTCGGTATCGGTCGGGATCGGGCAGCACGGCTGCGCGGCGTTCGGCATCGGTCTTGGCGATGGTCTCCCAGGTCATCGGCATCTCCTCCCACAGCCACTATCCGGGCCCGTGCGCGCCGGGGCATTGACTCAGGTCAACCCGCCCTCACATGCCGAGACCGGTATCGGCGTCGAAGACCTTGGCCTTGCCCATATCCACCTCGAAGCGGAAAGCAGCGCCGATCTCGCGCGCATCCTCGGGGCGGACGCGCGCGATCATGTCGATGCCCGCGATCTGGAACACGATCATGGTGTCCGGGCCCGTGGGCTCGACCACCTCGACCGGGCGCTCGAAGACGAAACGGTTGGGTCCGGGCAGTTCGGTTCCGGCCGCGAAGATCGTCTCGGGACGCAGGCCCAGCACGACGGCGTGGCCGTCCGGGGCGTCGATATCGGCCGCCTTGTCCGCCGGCAGCGGGAAGCGCACCGGATCCTCGCCGTCATTGCCGGCGTCGACGGCCAGCCCCGTGTCGAGACGGCGGAGCCGCCCGGGCACCATGTTCATCGGCGGCGAGCCCATGAACCCCGCGACGAAGAGATCGACCGGATCCTCGTAGACCGTCGCCGGGTCTGCGAATTGCCGGATATGGCCATTGTCCATCACCGCGATCCGGGTGGCCAGCGTCATCGCCTCGATCTGGTCATGGGTGACGTAGACCACCGTCTTGCCAAGGCGCTGATGCAGCTTCTTGATCTCGGTGCGCATCTCGATCCTGAGCTTGGCGTCGAGGTTCGAGAGCGGCTCGTCGAAGAGGAACACCTCGGGCTTGCGCACCAGCGCCCGGCCCATCGCGACCCGCTGGCGCTGCCCGCCCGAGAGCTGCCCGGGCTTGCGGTCGAGATAATGGTCGATCTGCAGCAGCCTGGAGAACTCGTCGACCGCCATGCGCTGATCCGTCTTGGAAATGCCGCGCGTCTGCATGCCGAAGGTGATGTTCTCGCGCACCGTCTTCGTCGGGTAGAGCGCGTAGGACTGGAAGACCATGGCGATGTCGCGGTCACGCGGCGGCACGTTGTCGACCGTCTTGCCGCCGATCTGGACATGCCCCTCGGACACCGTCTCGAGCCCGGCGATCATGTTGAGCAGCGTGGACTTGCCGCAGCCCGAGGGCCCGACGAGCACCACGAACTCGCCCGGTTCAATTTCCAGGTCGATCCCCTTGATGACCTCGTTCGCGCCGAAAAACTTCCTGACCGACTGGAGCCGGATTCCCGATGCCATGCGTTATCCCTTCACTGCCCCGGCCGACAGGCCCCGCACGAAATACGCCCCCGCGATCACGTAGACCGCCAGCGTCGGCAGCGCGGCGATGATCGCCGCGGCCATGTCGACATTGTATTCCTTCACCCCCGTCGAGGTGTTCACCACGTTGTTCAGCGCCACCGTCACCGGGTTCGAGTCCCCGATGGTGAAGGCCACCCCGAACAGGAAATCGTTCCAGATCTGCGTGAACTGCCAGATCACCGTGACCACGATCGCCGGGATGGCCATCGGCAGCACGATCCCGAAGAAGATCCGGAAGAACCCCGCCCCGTCGATCTTGGCGGCCTGGATGATGCCGTCGGAGACACCGATGAAGAAGTTGCGGAAAAACAGCGTCGTGAAGGCCAGCCCGTAGACCGTATGCACCAGGATCAGCCCCGGCACCGTGCCGGCCAGCCCCAGGTAGCCCAGCGTCCGCGCCATCGGCAGCAGGATCACCTGGAAGGGAATGAACGCACCGAACAGCATCAGCGCGAAGATCCAGTCGGCGCCGGGAAAACGCCATTTCGTCAGCGCGTAGCCGTTCAGCGCGCCGAGCAGCGTCGAGATGAACACCGCCGGCACGGTCATCATCACCGAGTTCCAGACATAGGGTTTCAGCCCGTCGCAGCGCACGCCCACACAGGCCGAGTCCCAGGCCTTGGCCCAGGCGTCGAAGGTGATATCGCGCGGCAGGCTCAGCAGCGTGCCCAGGCGGATCTCCTCCAGCGACTTCAGCGAGGTCGAGATCATCACGATGAGCGGGATGAGGTAATAGAGGCAGAACAGCCCCAACACCGCGAAGAGCAGGAGCCGCATGAGGCGCGGGCCGAGACCGCTCGGCTGTACGATGCCGCTGATCCGCCGTTGCTTCATTCGCCTGTCTTCCTGAGTTCGGAATAGAGATAGGGCACGATGATCGCGCAGATCGTCATCAGCATCATGGTGGCCGACGCCGCCGCGACACCCAGTTCGCTGCGCTGGAAGGCGAAGGAGTACATGAAGGTCGCCGGCATGTCGGTGGCGTAGCCCGGTCCCCCGCCGGTAAGCGCGATCACCAGATCGAAGCTCTTGATCGCGAGATGGGCCAGGATGATCACCGTGGACAGGAAGACCGGCCGCAGCATCGGCAGAATGATGCCCGTATAGGTCCGCCACGGCCCGGCGCCGTCGATGGCCGCGGCCTTGAGCACCTCGTCATCGACCGAGCGCAGACCGGCCAGGAACAGCGCCATCGCGTAGCCCGAGGATTGCCAGACCGCCGCGATCACCACCGTGTAGATCGCCATGTCCGAGTTCACCAGCCAGTCGAAGGTGAAGGACTCGAAGCCCGCCTCGCGCATCAGCCGTTCGACGCCGAGGCCGGGGTTCAGGATCCATTTCCAGACCGTGCCCGTGACGATGAAGGACAGCGCCATGGGATAGAGATAAATGGTGCGGATCACGCCTTCGGCCCGGACCCGCTGATCGAGCAGCACCGCGAGGAAGATCCCGATCGCCATGCTGATCCCGATGAAAAGGGCCGAGAACACGAAAAGGTTCTCGATCGCCACGTACCAGCGCGGCGTCGACCAGAGCCGCACATACTGTGCCAGCCCGTCGAATTCGTAGACCGGCATGACGCCGGACTTGGTCAGCGAGATATAGGCCGTCCAGACGATGAAGCCGTAGACGAAAAAGAGGCTCGCCGCGAAAAGCGGAGAGACCACGATCATCGGCAGGCGCCGTTCGAGCAGGCGGCCGATCCTCTGTAATGTGCCCGTGCGGTCGGTCATCGCCCCCCCGGTCGGTCCGGGGCGGTCACGAGACCGCCCCGGCTAGGCTTGGTCCGGGTCACTGCTGGGCGCGCGTCACGGCCTCGGCCAGGCTCTGGGTCGCGTCCTCCGCGCTCATGTCGGAGTTGAAGAACTCCGTCACGAGATCGAGAAACTCGCCCCGCACCGACCGCGGCACCGCCATTTCATGCGCCATGGACGGCACCAGCGTGTCGCCCTCGATGGCGGCGACGAGATCGTCATGCGAGCGCTTGGCGCACATGTCGAACTTGTCGAGCGCCACGTCGGTGCGCGCCGGGATCGAGCCCTTCGCAAGGTTGAAGGTTTCCTGGAACCCCGGCGACATGATGAGGCTTGCCAGAACCTGCTGGCCCTGCAGCCGCTCTTCGCCCGATACCTTGAAGAAGGTGAAGCTGTCGGAGTTCAGCACGAAGCCGTCACCGGGTGCCGCGGCGCAGAGGAAATCCTCGCCCGGGACCTTGCCGGCCGCCAGGAACTCGCCCTTGGCCCAGTCGCCCATGATCTGGAACGCGGCATCGCCGCGCATCACCATCGCCGTGGCCAGGTTCCAGTCGCGGCCCGAGAAATTCGGATCGACATAGCCGCGAAGCTTGCGGAGCTGTTCGAAGGAGGCGACCATCGTGTCGCTGGTCAGTGCCTCCTGGTCCAGATCGACCAGGGCGTCGCGGAAGAATTCCGGCCCGCCGACGCCCAGCACGACCACCTCGAAGATCGTGGCGTCCTGCCAGGGCTGTCCGCCATGGGCCAGTGCGATCTTGCCGGCGGCCTCGACCTTGTCGGCGGCGGCGTTGAACTCCGCCCAGGTGGTCGGCATCGCGTCCACACCGGCCTCTTCCAGCACGTCGGGATTCGCCCAGATCCAGTCCACGCGGTGAATGTTCACCGGCGCCGCGACGTAGTCGCCCTCGTATTTCATGATCCCGGCGAGCGCGGGCGGCAGGACCTGGTCCCAGTTTTCTTCCCCGGCCACGGTCTCGACGTCGTTGAGCGCGCCCTGCTCGGCCCATTCCTGGATCCCGGGCCCCTTGAGCTGAACGGCGGTGGGCGGCTTGCCCGACACGACCCGGGCGCGCAGCGCGGTCATCGCCGCGTCGCCGCCGCCGCCCGCGATGGGCGAGTCGATCCATTCGCCGCCGCGCTCCTCGAAAGCGTTCTTGAGTTCGCCGACGGCCTTGGCTTCGCCGCCGGATGTCCACCAATGCAGGACCTCGACGGTGCCCTGGGCCTGCACGGCCCCGCACCAGGCGGTTCCGGCCAGCGCCGTGGCCGCAATAATTCTGTTGAAACGATACATGAGTCAGCTCCTCCCATATCGGAGCGGGGCGCAGCGCGCACAGGCTCCGAAATCCCGTGAAAGAATGGATTACGCGGGACGGCGGACCTTGTCCTCCTCCGGTCCGTCTCGCCCAAACTCGTTACCCACGCGAGCGACGGTAACACGGAAACTGAGTCGGAAATTTGACTTTAGTCAATGCGCGGGTGCCGCGGCCGGGCGGGTCAGACGCTCATGGTCGCCTGCACCGCGCGCGCCCAGGCCGCGTATTTCGCGTCGCGGGCGGCATCTGCCATCCGCGGTTCGAAACGCCGCTCCAGGGCCCATCCTTGGGCGAACTCGTCCGGGCCGGGATAGACGCCGGCGCGCATCCCGGCAAGCCAGGCCGCGCCCAGCGCCGTGGTCTCCAGGACAGCGGGCCGGTCGACCGGCGCGCCGAGGATATCGGCCAGGAACTGCATCGCCCAGTCGCTGGCGGTCATGCCGCCATCGACGCGCAGCACCTCGCCGCCGGACGCGCTCTGCCAGTCGGCCGTCATCGCCTCGACGAGGTCGCGGGTCTGGTAGCCCACGCTCTCGAGCGCGGCGCGCGCCAGTTCGGCGGGGCCCGAATTCCGCGTCAGGCCATAGACCGCGCCACGGCACTCCGGGTTCCAGTAGGGGGCGCCCAGCCCGGTGAAGGCGGGCACCAGGATTACCGACTGCCCGTCATCCGCGGCCTCGGCCAGCGGCTGGGTCTCGGCGGCCTCGCGGATGATCTTCAGCCCGTCGCGCAGCCACTGGACCACCGCGCCGGCGATGAAGATCGACCCCTCGAGCGCATAGGCCGGCTTGCCGTCCAGCTGGTAGGCAATGGTGCCGAGCAGCCGGTTGCGGCTCTCGACGAGCTCGGTGCCGGTGTTGAGCAGGGCAAAGCATCCGGTGCCGTAGGTGGATTTGAGCATCCCGGGGGTGAAACAGGCCTGGCCGACCGTCGCCGCCTGCTGGTCGCCGGCCACGCCGAGGATCGGGATCTCGCGGCCGAAGAGATCGGCGCGGGTGCGGCCGAACTCGGCCGCGCAGTCCTTGACCTCGGGCAGCATCGCCATGGGAATCCCGAGGATCGCGCAGATCCCGGCATCCCATTCGCCCGTGCGGATGTTGTAGAGCATGGTGCGCGCGGCGTTGGTGGCGTCGGTCACATGCGCCGCACCCCCGGTGAGTTTCCAGATCAGGTAGCTGTCTACGGTTCCGAACAGAAGCTCGCCCCGCTCGGCCCGTGCGCGGGCGCCCTCGACGGTGTCGAGCAGCCATTTGAGCTTGGTGCCCGAGAAATAGGGATCGGCCAGAAGGCCGGTCTTGCGGGTGATCTCCGCCTCGTGCCCGGCGGCACGCAGGCCGGCACAGATATCCGCGGTGCGGCGATCCTGCCAGACGATGGCATTGTGGATCGGCTGGCCGGTGGCCCGGTCCCAGACAAGCGTCGTCTCGCGCTGGTTCGTGATCCCGATGGCGGCGATGTCCGCGGGCGCGATGCCGGCGCGCTCGATCGCTTCGCGGCAGGTCCCGGCCGTCGTCGACCAGAGATCCGCCGGGTCGTGTTCCACCCAGCCGCTGCGCGGGTAGTGCTGGGCGAATTCCTCCTGCGCGACGGCGGTGATGTTCATCTGCCCGTCGAAGACGATCGCGCGGCTCGAGGTGGTGCCCTGATCGATGGCGAGGATATGGGTCATGCGCCTGGATCCCGTCTAGAAGAACCTGCCGAAACTGTGCGGGGGTGGCCGCTTGCGAAACCACCCCCGCGACCGCGGATCGGCGACTGGCCCATCTGAACCGATCCGCGTGTAGGTGTAAACAAAGCGGCCGGGGCCCGAAGGCCCCGACCAGGGAGGGAGGATCAGCCTTCGTCCTGCCAGGACTGGATGAGCTCTTCGTAGCTCACCGTGACAGGCTCCGGGTCCTCGTTCTCGAGCTTCGGCTTCGGCGCGCCGGGCTGGCTGAGCCAGTACTCGGCGTCACGCTCCTCGTTGAGCACCGGGCCCAGGTCACCCTGGATGCCGGCCCGTTCGAGCCGCGCGAGCACCTCTTCCTGCGCTTCGCAGAGCGCGGTCAGCGCCTCTTCGGAGGTCTTGGCCCCCGACATGGCGTCGCCGATGTTCTGCCACCACAGCTGCGCCAGCTTTGGGTAGTCCGGCACGTTCAGACCTGTATCCGACCAGCGCACGCGCGCCGGCGAGCGGTAGAACTCGACCAGGCCGCCGAGCTTCGGCGCACGCTCGGTGAAGCTCTCGTGATCGATGGTGCTCTCGCGGATGAAGGTCAGACCCTCGTGGCTCTTCTTCAGGTCAACCGTCTTGGAGGTGACGAACTGCGCGTAGAGCCAGGCGGCCTTGGCACGATCCACGGGGGTGGATTTCATCAGCGTCCAGGACCCGGCGTCCTGGTAGCCGACCTTCATGCCCTCTTCCCAATAGGCTCCCTTGGGGTTCGGGGCCATGCGCCATTTCGGCGTGCCGTCCTCGTTCACGACCGGCAGGCCGTCCTTGACCATGTCGGCGGTGAACGCCGTGTACCAGAAGGCCTGCTGGGCGATGCCGCCCTGCGCGGGCACCGGGCCGGCCTCGGAGAAGGTCATGCCGGCGGCGGCGGGCGGCGCGTAGTCCTGCAGCCACTTGATCGCCTTGTCGATCGCGTAGACGGCCGCGGGCGCGTTGGTCGCGCCGCCGCGGTCCACGCAGGAGCCGACGGGCTGGTAGTCGTCGTTGACGCGGATGCCCCATTCGTCGACGGGGAAGCCGTTCGGCTCGCCGGTGGAGCCCATGCCGGCCATCGACATCCACGCGTCGGTGTAGCGCCAGCCGAGCGACGGGTCCTTCTTGCCGTAGTCCATGTTGCCGTAGACTTCCTGGCCGTCGATCTCGCGGCCGGTGAAGAACTCGGCGATGTCCTCGTAGGCCGACCAGTTGACCGGCACGCCCAGCTCGTAGCCATAAGCGGCCTCGAACTCGGCCTTGATGTCCGGGTCGGTGAACCAGTCGTGGCGGAACCAGTAGAGGTTCGCGAACTGCTGGTCGGGCAGCTGATAGAGCTTGCCGTCGGGGCCGGTCGCGAAGGAGGTGCCGATGAAATCGTCGAGATCCAGCGTCGGGCTGGTGACGTCGGCGCCCTCGCCGGCCATCCAGTCTGTCAGGTTGCGCACCTGCTGGTAGCGCCAATGCGTGCCGATCAGGTCGGCATCGTTGATCCAGCCGTCGTAGATATTCTGGCCGGACTGCATCTGCGTCTGCAGCTTCTCGACGACGTCGCCCTCGCCGATAAGGTCGTGGGTCACGTTGATCCCGGTGATCGCCGAGAAGGCCGGGGCCAGCACCTTGGCCTCGTATTCATGGGTCGTGATGGTCTCGGAGACCACCGTGATGTCCATGCCCTGGAACGGTTCGGCGGCATCGACGAACCACTGCATCTCGGCTTCCTGTTCGGCGCGGCTGAGCGTCGAGAGATCGCCGATCTCGGTGTCGAGGAACTCGCGCGCCTCTTCCATGCCGGCCAGAGCGGGCGTCGCGAAGACCGCGAACGCCAGGCTCAGCGCCGTCGTTGTTTTCAGATGTAGGTTCATTAAGTTTCCTCCCATAATGAGAACCCAAGGTTTGACCGCGGCCGGGATCTCTTGCCGGTGCCCGGCCGCGTTTCTTGCTCCCCTAGACCCAGCGAAAGACCGCCGCGGCATAGAGAAGGCAGACGATCAGCGCACCCCATTGCGGTGCGCTGACCAGCCCGAGCCAGGCCAGGTTGATGAAGGCCGAGCCCAGAAGCGTGATGAACAGCCGGTCGCCACGGGTCGTCTCGATACGCAGGACACCCATGCGCGGCGTTTCAGGATACTTGATCCCCAGGATCGTGAAGAGTGCCAGCAGCGACGCGATCACGAGAAAGAAGATCGCTGTCGGCCAGGTCCATGCCATCCATTCCATCGGTCGGTTCCTCCCTCAGACCCGGCCCAGGGCGAAGCCCTTGGCGATGTAGTTGCGGACGAAGTAGATCACGAGCGCGCCGGGCACGATGGTCAGCACGCCCGCCGCGGCCAGCACGCCCCAGTCCAGCCCCGAGGCCGACACCGTGCGGGTCATGGTCGCCGCGATGGGCTTGGCGTCGACGCTGGTCAGCGTGCGGCTCAGCAGCAGTTCCACCCAGGAAAACATGAAGCAGAAGAAGGCCGCGACGCCGATGCCGCTGGCGATGAGTGGCATGAAGATCCGCACGAAGAACCGCCCGAAGCTGTAGCCGTCGATATAGGCGGTCTCGTCGATTTCCTTCGGTACGCCGCGCATGAAGCCCTCGAGGATCCAGACCGCGAGCGGCACGTTGAAAAGCGTGTGCGCCAGGGCCACGGCGATATGCGTGTCGAACAGCCCGACAGAGCTGTAGAGCTGGAAGAAGGGCAGCGCGAAGACCGCCGGCGGGGCCATCCGGTTGGTCAGCAGCCAGAAGAACAGGTGCTTGTCGCCCAGGAACTGGTACCGGCTGAAGGCATAGGCCGCCGGCAGCGCCACCGCGACCGAGATCACCGTGTTCATCGTGACGTAGATGATCGAGTTGATATAGCCCCAGTACCAGCTCGGGTCGGTGAAGATCACCATGTAGTTGGCGAAGGTCAGGTCCTGCGGCCAGAGCGAGAAGGTGTTCAGGATCTCGGTGTTCGTCTTCAGGCTCATGTTCAGGAGCCAGTAGATCGGCAGGAGCAGGAAGACGAGGTAGAGCGTCATCACCACGGTCGAGCCCTTCGGCACGAAACGGCTGCGGGCGCGGGCGCCGGTACGGGACGCCCCGAGATCGCCGGGGATCCCGGCGGCACCGGGCGCCGCGGCGGTGGACCTGCTGTCGGACATCACTGGCCCCCCTCTTTGTCGAGATTGGTCATCACGGTGTAGAACACCCAGCTGATCGCCAGGATCACGAGGAAATACATGATCGAGAAGGCCGCCGCCGGTCCGAGGTCGAACTGCCCGAGCGCCATCTTGACGAGGTCGATCGACAGGAACGTCGTCGCGTTGCCGGGACCGCCGCCGGTGACCACGAAGGGTTCGGTATAGATCTTGAAGCTGTCCATGAAGCGCAGCAGGATCGCGATGGTCAGCACGCCCCGCATCTTTGGCAACTCGATATACCAGAAGACTTTCCAGCGGCTGGCCTGGTCGATCTTGGCGGCCTGGTAATAGGCGTCGGGGATGGATTTCAGCCCGGCGAAGGCCAGCAGCGCGACCAGCGACGTCCAGTGCCAGACATCCATCACGATCAGCGTGACCCAGGCGTCCAGCGCGTCCTGCGTGTAATTGTAGTCGATCCCGAGCGAGTCGAGCGTGCGCCCGAGAAGGCCGATATCGACGCGGCCGAAGATCTGCCAGATCGTGCCCACCACGTTCCAGGGGATCAGCAGCGGCAGCGACATCAGCACCAGGCAGAAGGTGGCCCAGAAGCCCTTCTTCGGCATGTTGAGCGCGACGAAGATGCCGAGCGGCACCTGGATCGCCAGGATGATCGCCGTGAAGGCCGCCTGGCGCCCCAGCGCGTTGTGCATCCGTTCCGAGGTCAGGATCTCCTCGAACCAGACGAGCCCGGCCCAGAAGAACTGGTTCTGCCCGAAGCTGTCCTGGACCGAGTAGTTGACCACCGTCATCAGCGGGATGATCGCCGAGAACGACACCAGCACGAGAACCGGCAGGACCAGGAACCAGGCCTTGTGATTGACCGTCTTTTCCATCACGCGGCCTCCCCCACGGGACCGGGCGCGGCCTCGGGGGCCAGGCGCCAGTCGTTGACATAGACGTTGATGCCGGCCGGATCCAAGGCGAGCCGGTTCATGTCGGCCCCGATCGGCTTGTCTTCGGGCACCACGATGTTGATCTCGGTTCCGAAGAAATCGGCACGGACGATCCGGTGACGCCCGACATCCTCCACCCGGCGAATATTCACGGGAAGCCCGTCCGCCGCGTCGGTCAGGTGCACGAATTCGGGCCGGATACCGATCTGAACCCGGCCCACGGGCGCGCCATAGGCGGCGCCGAGGTCGATTTCGATGCCGTCCACGTAGCCGCGGCGGCCGTCGATCTTCGCGTCGAGCAGGTTCATGCCCGGCGAACCGATGAAATATCCCACGAAGGTATGGGCCGGGCGCTGGAACAGTTCCTCGGGCGTGCCCATCTGCACCACGCGACCGTCATGCATCACCACGACCTGGTCGGCGAAGGTCAGCGCCTCCGTCTGGTCGTGGGTGACGTAGATCATCGTGTGACCGAAGTCCTGGTGCAGCGATTTAAGCTGGGTGCGCAGCTCCCACTTCATATGCGGGTCGATGACGGTCAGCGGCTCGTCGAAGAGGATCGCGTTGACGTCTTCGCGGACCATCCCGCGCCCGAGGCTGATCTTCTGCTTGGCGTCGGCCGTCAGCCCGCGCGCCTTGCGGTCGAGCTCGTGCTCCATGCCGATCATCTGGGCGATGGCCTGCACCCTGTCGTGCACGTAGCTCGTCGCCGCGCCGCGGTTCTTCAGCGGAAAGGCGAGGTTCTCGCGCACGCTCATGGTGTCGTAGACGACCGGGAACTGGAACACCTGCGCGATGTTGCGCGCCGCGGTCGGCTGATCGGTGACGTCGTGATCGTTGAACAGGATGCGCCCGCGGCTCGGATGCAGAAGCCCCGAGATGATGTTCAGCAGGGTGGACTTTCCGCAGCCCGACGCCCCGAGAAGGGCGTAAGCCTTTCCGTCCTCCCAGACATGATCCAGTTCCTTCAGCGCGTAGTCCTCCTCGCCCGCGGGATCGGGCAGGTAGGAATGCGCCAGGTTCGAGAGCGTGATCTTTGCCATTCTTGCCTCCCTCAGGCCGCCAGCGCGTAGGATGCAGGTGCGACCAGCGACCCGTCTTCGGCGTCGAAGACGTAGACATGGGTCGGGTCGAGATAGGCCGGCAGCACGCTCCCCGGTGTCAACTCGCGCACGCCGTGCACCAGCCCGACCCAGCGCTCCCCGGCATGATCGAGATGCACGAAGGTCTCGGAGCCGGTGATCTCGGTCACGGCCAGCGTGCAGCGGAACTCCAGCGCCGCATCCGTGTGCCGGTCGATCTCGAGATGGTTCGGGCGGAAGCCGGCGGTGTAGCGCCCGTCGGGCAGTTCGGCCAGCTTGCCGGCGGCCTCGACCGCCTGGCCGTCGCCGAATAGCAACCGGGTGCCGGCCTTCGATATCTGAAGGAAGTTCATCGGCGGGTCCGAGAAGACCCGCGCGGTCGTGGCGTCGGCCGGGCGGCGATAGACTTCGGGTGTGGATCCGAACTGGGTGATCCGGCCTTCCCACAGGGTCGCGGTATTCCCACCGAGCAGCAGCGCCTCCTCCGGCTCGGTCGTGGCGTAGACGAAGATCGCGCCGGATTCCTCGAAGATGCGCGGGATCTCGGCGCGGAGTTCCTCGCGCAGCTTGTAGTCGAGATTGGCGAGCGGCTCGTCGAGCAGGACGAGCCCCGCGTCCTTGACCAGCGCCCGCGCCAGCGCGCAGCGCTGCTGCTGGCCGCCCGACAGTTCCAGCGGCTTGCGCCCCAGCATCGGCGTCAGCTTCATCAGATCGGCGGTCTTCTTCACGGCCGCCTCGATCTCGGCCCTGGGCTTGCCCATCAGCTTCAGCGGCGATGCGATGTTCTCGTAGACGGACAGCGACGGGTAATTGATGAACTGCTGGTAGACCATGGCGACCTTGCGGTCCTGCACGCGCATGCCGGTCACGTCCTGCCCGTCCCACAGAATCCGGCCCGTCGCCGGCTTGTCGAGCCCCGCCATCAGACGCATCAGCGAGGTCTTCCCCGCCAGGGTGGGACCCAGAAGCACGTTCATCGTGCCGCGCTCGAGCGTCAGGTCGATCGGATAGATATGGGTCGCCCCGCCCACCTGTTTCGATACGCCGTCCAGTGTCAGTGTCATCCTCGTCCTCCCGGGCCCTTCACTCGGCCACCGCGCCGAGCCGGGCATCCGCGCCGCGCGCCTGCATCCATGCGTCCAGCCGGTCGGCGGCCTCGGTGTCGAGCCGCAGCCCCAGTTTCGTCCGCCGCCAGAGCACGTCCTCCGCACTCCGGGCATATTCCTTGTCCATGAGCCACGCCACTTCCCGTGCGGTCAGCGTGGCGCCGAAATCCTCGCCCAGCTCCGCGGCATCGGCCGCATCGCCCAGCATCGCCTCGGCCTCCGTGCCATAGGCGTGCACCAGCCGGCCGGCCCAGTATTCCGTCAGGAACGGATAGCGGGTCCTGAGCCCGGCGATCCTGTCCGCGACACCGTCGACGGCGAAGTCGCCCCCGGGCAACGCGACCCCGGCGGTCCAGTCGCCGCGCGCGGCCGGAAAGAAGGGCACGAGCTTGGCCAGTGCGGCCTCGGCCAGGCGGCGATAGGTCGTGATCTTGCCGCCGAACACGTTCAGCAGCGGCGCCGGCCCGTTGGTGTCGAGCGAGAGCACGTAGTCGCGCGTCGCCGCGGTCGCCGAGCTCGCCCCGTCATCGTAAAGCGGGCGCACGCCGGAATAGGTCCAGACGATATCGTCACGGGTGACGGGCTGCGCGAAATACTGGCTGGCGAAATTGCAGAGGTAGTCCTGCTCCTCGGGCGTGCAGACCGCCTCGGACGGAGCACCCTGGTGATCCTTGTCGGTCGTCCCGATGAGGGTGAAATCCGTCTCGTAGGGGATCGCGAAGATGATCCGCCCGTCGGTGCCCTGGAAGAAATAGCACTTGTCGTGATCGAAGAGCTTGCGCGTCACGATGTGGCTGCCGCGCACCAGCCGCACGTTCTCGCTCGAGTTTATGCGGACCGTGTTGCGGATCACGTTGCCGACCCAGGGACCGCCCGCGTTGACCAGCGCGCGCGCCCAGACGTCCCGGCGCCCCTGCGGCCCCTCGAGGCTCACGCGCCAGAGATCGCCGTCGCGGGCGGCGCTGGCGACCCGGGTGCGGGTCATGATCTCGGCCCCGCGCGCTTCGGCATCGCGGGCGTTCAGCACCACCAGCCGGGAATCCTCGACCCAGCAATCGGAATACTCGTAGGCGCGGCGGAACTTGTCCTGCAGCGCGCGCCCTGCCGGATCGCGGGTCAGGTCCAGCGTCCGGGTGCCCGGCAGGATCTTCCGCCCGCCGAGATGGTCGTAGAGAAAGAGCCCGAGGCGGATCAGCCAGGCCGGCCGGCGGCCCTTCATCCACGGCATCGCGAAGGACAGCAGCCGCGACGTCGGCGTATCGCTGTCGAAGCGCATCTCGGGGTGGTAGGGCAGCACGAAGCGCAGCGGCCAGGAAATATGCGGCATGGCCCGCAGCAGGGTCTCGCGCTCGACCAGCGCCTCGCGCACGAGGCGGAACTCGAAATACTCGAGATACCGCAGCCCGCCATGGAAGAGCTTGGTCGAGGAAGACGACGTGGCCTGCGCCAGGTCCCCCTGCTCGGCCAGCGCCACCGACAGGCCACGCCCCGCGGCGTCGCGGGCGATCCCGCAGCCGTTGATGCCCCCGCCGATTACGAACAGGTCCAGGGGCGCCGATGCGGCAGCTCCTTCGTGCACGATGCTCCTCCCTTTGTCACATCAGTGACACAGAAACCGTGTTCTAAAATGTTCGTTCTGTCAAGCTTATCGGGATATAACGAAAAATATCGAACAAAAACCGCTCCAAACCCCTGAAAAGAAGCGCTATTTTTTTGAGTCAGGTTACCGCTCGCCCTGGTGAACGGGTCGGATCGGCCCGGTTTCCGGTTCCGAAGCCCCGCGGAATCGGGCCGACAGCCGCGCAGACTTTCCTTTCTGATATGTTCGGGTATGATTTCACGCAAGGAGGGACGGATGGCGCAGAATTTCAGACAGACCGAAATCCTCGACATCGCGAAACGAACCGGTCAGGTCGTGGTCGAGGATCTCGCCGTGCATTTCGGTGTCACCGTCCAGACGATCCGGCGGGATCTGACCGAGCTTTGCGACGCCGGGCGACTGACCCGCGTCTATGGCGGCGCGATCCTGCCCTCCGGCGTGACAAATATCGGCTACGAGGAACGCCGCCAGCTCAACACAGAGGCCAAGGAACGGATCGCGCGGGCCTGTGCGGCGACGATCCCCGACAACGCCTCCGTCTTTCTGAACATCGGCACGTCGACAGAGGCCGTCGCCCGCGCCCTGCTGGAACACCGGAACCTGATGGTGATCACCAACAACATCAACGTGGCCAACACGCTCGCCGCGAACCCCGACTGCGAGGTGATCGTGGCAGGCGGCGTGCTGCGCCGGGCCGATGGCGGCCTGGTGGGCGACGTCACCGTGGACATGGTACGCCAGTTCAAGGTGGATTTCGGGGTGATCGGCGCCTCGGCGCTGGACGAGGATGGCGACCTTCTCGACTACGATTACCGCGAGGTACGCGTGACCCAGGCCGTCATCCGGCAGGCGCGGCGATCCTGCCTCGTGGCCGACTCGTCGAAATTCTCGCGCAGCGCCCCGGTCCGCATCGCGTCGCTCGAGGAGATCGACACCTTCTTCACGGACGCGCCGCCGCCCGACCCGGTCCGTGCCCTCTGCGACGGCTGGGGAACGCGGATCGTCACCGCCGGGGACTGAGCGCGCCCGCCCCTGGCGAAATTTCGGAAAACGAGAGTCAAATCGCCCATGGCGCCGGCTGGCGCCCTGCGGCATACTGACCCCAGGACGCGGCCCGTCGTGGCGGCGAACGGTCTGTGTAAGAGGTTCCCGCGTGAGGTATTCCAGCAAGTGCCGCAAGGGCGGCCATCCCTGCCCCGCGCATCAGCCACGCATCGACCGGACGCCCCGGACGCGGGCAAGGCGCGTCCGGCCTCCCGTGAACAAGTGAAGAGTATCCGCATGACCGACGACATCCAGACCCCCGAACCAACCGAGACCACGCCGCAGGGCTACCGGCTGATGATCGGGCCCGACGCGATGAAGGCAATCGAGGAGAACGCGCGCTACACCCACAGCGCGGATCCCGTCGTCATCGTCCGCGACGCCGTGAATGCCTACAGCCAGCTGGCCCAGCTGCGCGCCGAGGGGCATGTGTTCTATTCCGTTAGCCCGTCGCAGGAGCTCCGCCGCCTGCGTTTCGGCTTCGATCTCGCCGGCGACGACGCGACCGGGGACGCGGTGGCGGACGACCCGTCGTAAGGTGCCGCACAGGGGCGGGACCCGGCCGATTTCCTCTTTAAGGCCGCATAGACACTACTGAATTGTACGATTGGCGCCCCGGTCCTGCCGTATTTGAACGGCTATATGTCCCCATTGGCAGGCCACGCATGCAAGATGAAAAGACGTGGCCCCGCAGAGAGCTAAACTGGAGAAACATGATGAAACTGATCCAGGCGATCAAAACCTTCAAGGCCGACGAGTCCGGTGCCGTCACCGTGGACTGGGTCGTGCTCACCGCAGCCATCGTCGGCCTCGGCATCGCGGTTCTGGCCGCCGTGTCCGGTGGCGTCGGCAACCTGTCGACCGACATCGACAGCGCCCTGTCCGGCTACAGCACGACCGCCTACTCGTTCTGATAGACCGGGGCGTTCCGCGGCAAGGCGCCGCTTCGCGCGGCGCGTCGCGACGCGCTGCGCGCGACCGCCATCGCATGTGCGGCCCCGACCGATGAGACGCGGCGTGAAACGACGCCTCGTCCCTGGTTGCCGGCGGCAGCGCTGCGCCGGACCGATGCGCCGGCATCGCATGGCACCCGTCTTCGCGCCCCCGTCGGGCGCCAGGGCCGGCTGTGCAGAGCGCAAAGACACTCCCCGTCCATCCGCGCGTTGTGCCGAAACCGGGCCCTGCCTCGCCTGCGCGGGCGGGGAAGCGACGATCTTGCCATCCGCCGCGGCTCAAGCGCGGGTTCCGGCGATCGGCCGGTCGCCCCGTCCCGTCTCAGTCCCGGACGAGCCTGAGGCCGAGGTAATCCGGCGGCAGACCCACGGCGCAGCCGCCGACGCTGGCGTCGCGGACGAAGTCGATGATGATGGCCTGGTGCTGGCCGCCGACGATGCGGGCCCCGCAATAGGGCTCGGCCTGGCGCACCACGTCCCCCGCCCCCAGCTTCCCGGTCTGCATGCAGCCCGCGGTCCATTCCCAGACCAGGTCCGACATGCCGTGCAGGCCCAAGCTGTTCACGCCCCGGGCGCCCCGTTCCGGGTCGCCCTGCCCGCGCAGCAGCACCCCGGCCTCGTACTGCTCCAGCATCCAGGCGCCGGGATCGCCCCCTGCCCCTTGGGGTGACGTCTCGCCGAAGACCTCGGCGGCGGCGCGCTGCCATTCGACGTCCGTCGGCAGTCGCCAGCCGGTGCCGGTCTCGTCGCTGAGCCAGGCTGCATAGGCGGTCGCGTCATACCAGTTGAGGTGCGTCTGCGGCGCGTCATCCGCGCCCATGGCCGGCACCGCCGCGCAGGCCCCGTCTGCCACGCAGGCCGCGTAATCGGCGCGGCTGACCTGGTGCTGCATGATCTCGAACCCCGCGACCGTCACCGCCGCCGCCGCCGGGGTGGCCCGCTTGCCCCCGCGGCTGAAATTGCCGAGCGGGCGCCAGGCGATCTGTCCCTCGGGGATGGCAACCGTCCGGGGGCCAGGCGCCCGCGCGCCCGTCCGCTCGGCCCCGCCGAAGCCGAGCCACGGCAGGCAGACGATCCCCAGGACAAGCAGCGATGCGAGAAGTTTCATGGATCTCCCTCCGGCAAGGTTCGGGGACAGCCGGTGGACCGGCTGCCCCCTGCCGTGGCCGCTGCGGTGCAGGGTCAGGCGCCGATGGCCCTGGGCGCGACGACCTGTTCCATCAGGTCGTTGTTCCAGTCGCCATCGACCTTCACATGGGCCGTGGCGCCGAGGTTCACCGCCTCGATGAGGTTGTGGTTCACATAGGCGTAGACCCCGGGCTGCAGGAACTCGTAGAGCGCCGCCCCCGCCGAGCCGCCGCGGATGAACCAGGTCTCCAGGTCGCGGAGCGGGGCGTTGTTGAACTTGCCCTCCTCCCAGACCAGGTCACCATGCCCGCCGATCAGGTGCGGGCGGCTGTCCCGGTTGGCCTGGCTGTGGACGAAGAGCACCTTCTCGCCGACCGTCGCGGTCAGCGCCTTGTCGCCCGTCAGCGCGCCCACCGCACCGTTGAAGACCACATGCGTCGGGATCAGTCCGTTCATCAGCTGCTCGGTCTCGAAATAGCTCGATCCCACATCCGCGAAGCGCTTGTAGGCGCCGGTCTCGTCCTTCGGGATGTAGAGATCCTGCTCACCGATGTAATAGACCCGGTCATAGCGCACCGGGTCGCCCCGGTGATCGCTCAGCCCGTTGCGCGGCAGCACCATGATGGCGCCGTTCATCCCCGCCACCACGTGCCAGGGGATCATCGGACCCCCCGGGGCGCAGTGGTAGACGAAGGTCCCGGGCCGCGTCGCCTTCCAGCGCAGTACCGTCATCTCGCCCGGATTGACATGGGTCAGCGCACCGCCGCCCAGCGCCCCCGTCGCGGAGTGGAAGTCGATGTTGTGCGGCATCATGTTCGAGGCCGGGTTGATCAGCGTCAGCTCGACATAGTCGCCCTCGTGCACGACCATCATCGGCCCCGGCATCGACCCGTCGAAGGTCATCGCCTGGACATAGGCGCCGTTGTCGACCTGCATCTCCTTCTCGACGATCGTCATGGTGAACTCGACGATCCGCGGCGCGGCCGGGGCGACCTGCTCGTGCGCATGGACGAAGGGCGGGGCCACCAAGGCGCGCTTGACGCGCTTCAGACCGGACAGGTCCGCCGGTGGCGCCACGGGTGTCATGGCCTCTTCCGCGCGGGCGGCCCTGGCCAGCATCGGGGCCGCGGCCGCGCCGGCAACCCCCATGAGTGCGGCTCTTCGCGTCAGCATCTTCAAACTCCTTTATCGGCTGTGATGACTTTCACGAAAAACCTACGAAACCACGCCGCCGAGAACGTTGCAGATTCGCAAACTCGCGGGCGATCCCGGGGCCGGGACGCGTCATGGATTGCATCACGCGATGTCGCGCACGATTTTTTTCGGGCACGTCCCGGGGTCTTGGCGGTCGGTTCTCGCGGGTCAAAACCTCCGGCGGGACAGAGACCTGGTTCGTGGCCATGGGCCCCAGAGGTTCCCGATATTGGCCACGGCGCCACGCCTGTCCTGCGGCGTTCTGCAGGTTGGGTGACTCGGGGTTGAGCGCGGCCTGTCCAAAGGCGCCAATTTCCGCCTTGTTTTCCTGAAGCCCGGCCGTTACATCGGTCGGCGGAGACGTGGCCGAGTGGTCGAAGGCGCTCCCCTGCTAAGGGAGTAGACGGGAAACCGTCTCGAGGGTTCGAATCCCTTCGTCTCCGCCACTTGCCCTTGCGAAAGCGTTCTCCCGATCCGGCTGTGGCGGGATTTTTTCGTTGTTTTCGAGGGTTATGCGGGAGGGGCTGAGCACTGGCCGCTGCGCCAGGAGGCCGTGAAGCGGTCTCTCGGGCCCGGTATTCTCTGGACCTCATGACTGCGCTGATTTGGTGAATTTCTCATAAGCCCATGTAGAGATTGAGGAAATCCAAACCGTTGAAATTGCTTGGATTGGAGTCGCGTTTGCGTCTGCCACGACTGGGTTCGGATGTTCTCAGGCCATGGCCCTTTCCGACGTCTGCTTGCGGCGCCCCCAATCGGGCATCAGTGGCTCGGGCACATGGCAGTGCTCGTCGGTGCTGATGCAGCCCTGAGCCAAGTGCGCAGGCGGCGTGGCAACGAGCGCAGCTGACCAGATTTCGGAGTTTACGGCAGCTGGCACCGTATATATTGTGGTCGAAAAGCCTACGGAGACAGATTCACGACATGACGGGATGGGGGAAGACACACGATGTAGCGATCGCTACGGAGCTCAGGAAAGGGCGCCGAGCGTCGACACCGGTCTACGAGACGGACCTCGGAACCGCCTACTGCGGTGACTCCCTCAAGGTGCTCAAGAGCAGGCCCATGCAGGAGCAGCGAGGCAAAGTCCAGCTCGCGTTCACCTCTCCTCCGTTTCCTCTGAACACGAAGAAGAGCTACGGCAACTTGCAGGGGGAAGACTACATCCGATGGTTCGCCAAGTTTGCTCCCCTTCTGCGTGATATGGTAACGGAGGATGGCTCCATCGTCATCGAGATCGGCAACGCCTGGATGCCGGGCCAGCCGACGATGTCCACGCACGTCTTGGAGGCGTTCCTGCGCTTCCTAAAGAAGGGCGACCTGCACCTCTGCCAGGAGTTCATCTGGTACAACCCCGCCCGGCTGCCATCGCCGGTTGAATGGGTGAACAAGGAGCGATCACGGGTCAAAGACGCCTTCACCCGCATCTGGTGGATGTCCCCAAATCCACGCCCGAAGGCCGACAACCGGAAGGTGCTGCGGGAATACAGCCCAAGCATGAAACGCCTCATCGAGACCGGCAAGTACAACGCCGGGGCCCGGCCGTCCGAGCACCACATCGGCGCGGAAAGCTTCAAGGCGGACAACAACGGCGCGATCCCGCCCAACGTCGGTGGCGTGGACGCGCTCCCCTCTATGGACGGAGTCATCACCCCGAAGGGTTTCGCAGAGTACCTCGAGGAGACAACCAACCTGCTGAAGGCAGCCAACACGCTCTCCAGCGACGGCTACCGCAAGTTTTGCCTTGACCGTGGTGCCCCAGTCCACCCGGCGCGGATGCCATCCACCCTGGTTGAGTTCTTTGTCAAGTTTCTTACCGACGAGGGCGACCTTGTCCTGGATCCGTTTGCCGGCAGCAATACCACTGGGGCCGTGGCGGAGGGCTTGGGTCGCCGCTGGCTGTCGATCGAGGCGGATTGGACCTACGCGGCTCACTCGATTGGACGCTTCGAACCGGACTCGGTCACAGCGACGTGCGAGGGCTTCCAAGTCTCTAAGGTTGAGCCGGAGCCCCCGCAGTCCGTAGACGACGGTCAGGCCACCGCCGCGTCGTCTGCGTCGTCTTCGGAGATGCCACTCTTCACCTCCTGAGCTGCCATCATGGCCGCCATTGCCGCAAGCCGGCAACGCTCTTGGCGGCCCATCTCTGCCGCGACCTCCTCGTCGGCGACTTCCTCCGCGGAGGCTTCCTCATCCTCGTGCTTGAGCAGCGCGTGCACCGCCAGCCAGAGCTTGTACCGCTGCTCGAAGGACAGGGCCATCGCTGGGCTTCGCTGCTCCAGCTTTCGCCTCTCATTGGCAAACCTGGGGAAGGCGGTGGAGTAGTAGACGATGAGGACACCCTCCGAGGTCATCTCAGCCGAACTGGCGTGCCGACGCACGTCCCTGTCTTCCGCGTCGCCCGCCACGTAGAGCCAGTTCTCGTCGTCAGGTCCCCCGACGGGCTCGAAACGAAACTGTGGGAAGGGGTTCTTCCTCTGCCCCTCCTTGGGCTTCGGTTGCTCAACGATGGAATACTCCCGCTCATCGCTCAAGGTCGTTGCTCCCGGCCGATAGAGTTCGACGCGGATGCTGCCTGAGCTGCCGAGTGCGATTTCGGTCTTGGCCCTCACGCCGATGCGGAAGCGGCCTCCAATGATCGGGCTCGTGGCATAAACTTCGAGATCGTCGCCCACGATGACGTTCAGCCGATTCTTCGCGGGATCGTCCGGGTCGTGGTAATCGGAGTTCGCGTCGGTCTCGAGGCGAACCATGCGCCGTTGTCCCGCGTGGAACTTGATCGGCTTGTCCGGGTCTGCAACGATCCGCACAAAGGTCGGCGGGTCGCTGGGCTCGATCGGCTCTGGCGGCTTAGACTCGCCTCCGCCGCCCTTAGGCTTGTCGTCGCCCGCGGTGGAGGCCGTCGCGCCGCCGACCTCGGCCACGGCCGGACCGGTAATGCGCAGCAGACGAGCCACTTGCCGCTGGATCTGCTTCTCTGCCGCGTCGTCCTTGTCGCGAAGGCTTTCGTCCCGGGCCTTCTCGTTGAGGCGGCGCAACTCGTCGTCCGCCTTCAGCAGGCTGATGATCTCCTCCTGAATAGTGCTCTGGATAAAGCCTTCTCGCCACTGTTCCCGCGTGGAAGAGAACAGCATCCGCTTCGCCTGTGGGGAGAGGCGGTCGCAGTTCACGTGGACGATCAGGCGCCCCTGCTTCTGCAGGTAGAACAGGTCGGCGTCTTTCTGGATAAGGCGTCCCGTGATCTCGCCCTGGTTCTGACCGTTGTGCGTCAGAACGATGGGTTTGGTGTTATCGACGAAGGCCCGCGACGGCGCCTCGTTGGAGGGCTTGCCGTCCTTTTTCAGCTTTCTGGAGAGGACCCAGTATTCGACCCCGATCTCCCCGTGGTCGCCAAGCGAAACGTTGAAGGTCGGGAGCCGGTAGTCGATATCGGGCCCCTTAACGCTGCCCTCGTCTCCGTCGTCCACAGCGCCATTCAGAGCGTTCCGTGAACCTTTGATCGTCCGGTTCCAGCCGTGAACCTGGTTTTCGAACCGGATGGGCGCCACAGGGTCGAATAGGACCCGCTGGAGCGCACCGTAGAGGCTCTTTGGCCCGATGGATGATGTGTAGCCAGACAGGTCGTAGCCAAAGTGCCTCACCACCGTCCCGCGCTCCGGATCTCCGTCGCGCGCCTTGGCGACAAGCAACCCACCTTCCCGAGTGAGGTATACATACCGGCCCGTCTTGTACTGATCAGCCGGCAAGTCCTGATACCAGATCACCGTGAAAGCAATTTCGTCGGACTCGGCGGCGCGGGAGACGATCAGTACATACTTGGAGAACACCAAGGTGCTCGAACCACCCTGTCCGTAGGTTCCAGCAAGGTAGTGCTTCTGGATCTTGTTGCTCTCATTGAGGCTTAGGATCGTGCCTTCCATCTGGTCCGGTGCGATCCCCGTACCCCTGTCGATCACGGTCAGGAGCCGAGATTGCCAACCCTCACCCTCCTCAAGGCGAACTACAGTTTCAGCGGCAAGCCGCTGCCTGTCGCCTGGGCCGAGCGCGGACAGCCCCCCTTTCATTGGGACGCCCAGCCAGTGGGCAGCAGCCTCACGTGGTGAGCCGCTCTTCGGTTTGCCGCCGTGCTGGTTGTGCTCGTACTCGAGGATCGCATCGTGTGCGTTCGTTACCCGTTCGATGGCGGAACGAGCCGGGTCGCTTGCGACCTCAATCGCACCACGGTTGTTGTCCCTCCGACCGAAAGGTACGAGGTCGACATTCGGGTTTTCCCTGTAGTCCGCCAAAGCCGCTCTGACTTCCTCCACCTTTTCGGCGGCCATGAGTCGGTCTAGGAACTCTCGGTTATCCATCTGCTCCTCCCCGCTTACAGCTTGAACTTCGCGCCGACTTTTCCCTTGGGCGAAGCGAAGCGCGCCTCGACCTCGGACACAGCGTCTTTGAGCGCTTTGACGACCTTTCGAACCTCAGCGTCGTCCCATTCGTAGATCGAGCGGTTCGATAGGTTTCCGATACGCCCAATCGCATCGAGAGCCTTGTTGGTCCGGCTCTCTGCTAGGTCGCAAAACTTCTGATGCTTGGCGCTCACGCCGCTTGTTTCGTGGCTGCTTCCATCCATTTTCGCCTCCTTGCGATAGCGATTCCGTCACATATGCGACGGCCTGATCATCGCAAAGCTGCGCACCAGAGCGTAGTTTGTCAATCATTATGACGAAATATTCTGCGAATATGCTGACATCCCTTGAGGGCAAAACGCTGCAAGAGTAGCGAATATGCTGCTGGAAGTGGGTCGAATCCCAACATGACATGGCACGCTGATTTCGACCTAAGTATCTGTTAAGAATTACTAATATTTGGGCTGGAGAGGTGCTTTCTACGCTCTCAGCGCTTAGAGTAGTCCCCGTCGGCTCTCACATGCCTCAGCCACGTGTGAACTGTCGTTTCCACTCCACGGGGAACGGCTCTAGCACCTGCGCGAGCGTCACCTCCGGCCCCTGATTCCCGTCCAAGATCGCTTCGACGATATCGGGCGCGAGCAGTGTCAGCCGCAGGACGCGGGTCATGTAGGAGGGCGCGATGCCCTCCCGTTCGGCCAGTTCGGCGATGGTGGCGAACTCGCCCGACTCCAGCATGCGCTTCCACCGAAACGCGCGGGCCAGCGCCTTGACCAGCGCGCTGTCCGCCCGACGCGACGGCGCGGTGCCGTCCGGCAATTGCATCTCCTTCCGTCCGCCGCGCTTCACAACGCGGAACGGCACGCGGATCGTCACGGTCTCGGGGATCGGAGCCACGCGGGTCATGCGGCCGCCTCGATTCCGCCGGCCAGCATCTCGCGCGCAAGGTCGTTCAGGCCGTCCACCCGGAGCCGGACGTTCAGCCCGTCCTTGCCGATGTCCACGCGCTCGATCAGAAGCGCCACGATGCGCGCCTGCTCCGCGGGGAAGAGTTCGTCCCACAGCGGGTCGAGCTGCTGCAGGGCCGCACGCGCGTCGGATTCGGTGATGTCGTCGGCGTTGGCACGCGCCGCCTTCCACGTCCCCGCCACGATCTCGGGCTGGCGAAACACGGCGCGGAGCTGATCGATGACGGCGGCCTCGATCTCGCCCGCAGGCACCCGACCGACCGGGCAGGATCCCGCGCCATGCTTCAGCACCGTCTGGCTGACATAGTAGCGGTAGAGCCTGTCGCCCTTTCGGGTATGCGTCGGCGAGAAGGCCGCGCCATCCGGCCCGAACAGCAGCCCTTTCAGGAGCGCCGGCGTCTCGGCTCGGGTCCGCATCGCCCGCTTGCGGGGGCTTTCCTGCAGGATAGCATGGACGCGGTCCCACGTTTCGCGATCGATGATCGCGACATGCTCACCGGGATAGCTGTCGCCCTTGTGGACCGCCTCGCCGATATAGGCGCGGTTGTTCAGCATCCGGTACAGGTACTTCTTATCGATCCTATTGCCGCGCGGCGTGCGGATGCCGCGTTGCGCGACTTCCCGCGCCAGTTCGGTCCCTGAGCCGATCTCAAGGAACTGGGCGAAGATCCAGCGGACGTGTCCGGCGGCTTCTTCGTCCACCACCAGCTTCCGGTTCTCGACCCGGTAGCCGTAGGGCGGCACCCCGCCCATCCACATGCCCTTCTTTCTACTGGCCGCGACCTTGTCGCGGATGCGCTCGGCGGTGACCTCGCGTTCGAACTGGGCGAAGCTGAGCAGGATGTTCAGCGTCAGCCGGCCCATCGACGTGGTGGTGTTGAACGACTGCGTCACGGAGACGAAGGTTACGCCGTTCCGGTCGAACACCTCCACCAGCTTGGCGAAGTCGGCGAGCGAGCGGCTGAGGCGGTCGATCTTGTAGACCACGACGACATCCACCAGCCCGTCCTCGATGTCCTCCAGCAGCCGCTGCAGCCCCGGGCGATCCAATGTGCCGCCGGAGATGCCGCCGTCGTCGTACTGATCGCGGACAAGCACCCAGCCCTCGGAGCGTTGGCTGGCGATGTACGCCTCGCAGGCCTCGCGCTGGGCGTGGAGGCTGTTGAACTCCTGCTCCAGCCCTTCCTCGGACGACTTACGCGTGTAGATCGCGCAGCGCTGCTTGCGGACGATCGGCTTCGTCATGTCCGCGCCCTCCGGTTCTTGAGCCCGAAGAACACCCAGCCATTCCAGCGCGTGCCGGTGATGGCGCGGGCGATGGCCGAGAGCGACCTGTAGGGCCGCCCCTGCCACTCGAAGCCGTCGGCGGTGACGGTGACGACGTGCTCGACACCCTGCCACTCGCGGATCAGCCGCGTGCCGGCGATGGGCATGGTGTCGGCGCGGACGCGGCTCTTTTTCCTGTCACCGCCGTCGAGTTCCTCGCCCAGCCGCTCCAGCCGCCGGACCGTCTCGGGCTTCAGCCCGCCATAGGCCAATTCCTGGATGCGGTAGGCCAGCCGGCTCTCCAGGTAGCGCCGGTTGAACGGGGGCGGCTCGCTGTCGAACAGGTCGCGCCATTGCGCCCTCAGCTCCGGCGTCGTCGCCGTCTTCAGCGCGGCAAGGCGCGCGGGGATGGGATCGTGGGTCGTCATGCGGGTCTCCGGTGCGTTGGAGTTGCATGACGGCATGCGTTCGCCGGAGAGTGTAGGCGAATTTCTCCAGTCTCGTCAGAAGCTTCGCCCTGTTCCCGCAACTTCAGCCGGACCAGCCCGAGCGCCAGCAGGCCGCACAGCTCGGCGCGGCGCTCGGCGGGGGTCATCTGGTCGGGTGGCAGGGGGTTCGGGCCCAGCCGCGGATATGTCGACGCGTTTCGCATGGGAGAAACGCTATCCGCGCGGCCCCCGAAAACAATCGGAATCAATGACTTGTGGGAGTTCCGCGTAGACCTGCGCACTGAGTGGGAAGTGGCGGCGCCTCAGTGACGGGTCGCGGGCGCCACCTCTGCATCGGTGTCGAGGACCAGCGCCGATCGCCAGAGCGGTGTCTTGGCGAACATCGCGTCCTCGGACCGGTAGGGGCTGGCGCCGTTCTGCTTCGCCAGCAGGCCGGCCCAGCAGAGCGGGCGGAGCACCTGGACGTAGAGGCCGCTCATCATGGCGTCGAACCCGGGCTCCGGCTCGCCGTAGAAAACCCGTCGGAGGTCGGCACCGGTCGCGCCGTCCTCGGTTTCGACGTTGAGCACGTTCAGGAAAATGTCCCAGTTGCCGAGTGGGGGCTCATCGCTGAAGCGCGACGAGGCGGCGTGGTCGACGCGAAACAGGAAGAACGGGACGACCGTGTTGAAAATCCTACCGGGGTGGCCGACCAGCGCCTGACCCGCCTTGGTGAGCCGGAACTGCCCCTTGTAGTGTCGGCCGAGCTTCATCGCGATCATCAGGTCGTGCAGAAGCATGAGCGGCGGGAAGTCCCATTCGATCAGCACCTTGTTCACGGCGAAGAGGTCCGCCTCGGTGTGGCCGGGCCAGTCGAACTCGGAAGCCGCCCAGTGCACGAACACCCGCTTGAATGCCTTGGATGGCGTCAGGGGAATGCCGCCGTTCTCTGCGATCCAGGCGAAGGTCTTCTCGAGGCCCCGAACCATGGGAGAGTGCGCCAGCGCGGGAGCGGCGTCGTCGATCTCCCTGAAGGTGATCATGATCGCCGATCCTTGCGCGCCAGATCCGCCATGGCCTTGCTCAGCAGATGCCGCGGGATGCTGACAAGCGCGAAGCGCTTCTTGTCCGATGGTGCCTCATCATGGGGCGCCTCGATGACCAGTTCCACGTGATCCTCGCTGGTGTGCAGCTCCACGGTAATGTCGGCGTCCTCGAAGTCCACTTCGTGACGGCGACCGTTTGCGCCCCGAATGATGACGTGGGCCATGCTCAGATCTCCCGCGCGAACCAGCGGATGCGGCCGACGATATGAATTTCGTCGGCCGTTCTTTCGTATTCGGGATAGTGCTTGTTGTCGGAGATTACGCGAACCGCTGGCGGCTCGCTGTTTGCGATGTGCTCGAGCCGTTTGGCGACGAGGCCCATTCCGTCGTCGAGAACGAAGATGCCAGGTGGGTTCGGGGCGCGGCGCGTCATGTCCACGAGGACCGTGTCGCCGTCGAGCAGCGTCGGCGCCATGCTGTCGCCTTCCACATGCATGATGCGCAGCTGCGACGGGCTGGCCTTCAGGCTGTTCCGGATCCAGGAACGCCGGAAGTGGTAGGCGCGGCCTGCAGTGTCGCCATGCTCCTCCACCACGGCCCCACCGCCCATCGACGGGCGGGGGCTGGCATGCGCGATCGACACGAAGGTCTCGTCCGGGTTCTCGATGAACGGGGGCGTGCCTTCGACATCGCCGATCCCGTGGATCAGCCAGTCGCGATCGACCTTCAGGACACGCGCGACCTCTGCCAGCTTGTCGATGCCGGGGCGCGTCGAGCGTCCGCGAAGGATGTCGTAGACGAAGGACCGGTTCACGCCGGCCATCTCGGCGACATGGGCGGGACTTATGCCAAGCTGGTTGGCCCGGGCCCTCAGGCGGTCGGAAAGCGTGTGGTGCTCGGTCATGTCATCCCCACCCAACTGTGGATGAAATGGGATAAAATCGGATTGATCGAGGCCCGTCAAGCGAATAAGAACAGAAGGTAAACATCTTACACGGGAATCGGCGCGGAGGGCAGTGAATGCACATCGACAAATCGTACTTCACGCTCCCCGAGGTCCTCGAGCGCTGGCAGATCACGGAAGCGGACCTGATCTACCTCGCGGAGAACGACAAGCTCAGACTTTCGGTGCGCGTGTTCGGCGTGCCCATGGAGTTCGGCGACATCGAGGAGGACGAGCGAGGCGAGCCGTACAAGGTGCCGTGGGAGCAAAGCTACCACAGCGGCCTGCTCGATCTCCACGCCCGAGATGTGTTCCAGCTCTTCCGGTGTGGCGAAGTCCATCTGGAAAGCTTCCGGACGCCGAAGGCCGACTACGCTGAGACCTGGGGCGATTCGAAGCCCGTCCTCGTCATGATCGGCGACCTCCTTCTAAGGCGCGATGAACGCGACCGTTTCGAGATCGAGACCGGATTCTCGCCGGGCGGGCAGCCGATGGAGGAGGCCACCTTCATCCATTCGGCCGACTATCTCGAGGTTCGCTGCAACGGCTGTCGGTTCAAGCTGGGCCCGATCCAGGCGGAAGTCGTGCGCGCGCTGCACGAGGCGGCGCAGGCCGGGGCGCCTTGGCAGAACGGCAAGGCGATCCTGTCGCGCGCCGGCTCCAAGAGCCTGCGCATGGCCGACGTCTTCAAGTCGCAGAAGGACTGGAGGAATCTGATCCGCTCCGATCGTCGGGGCGGCTACCGCCTGAATCTCGACTGACCGATCCCCTGCCGCCCGGCCTCTGTGGGATCGGGAGGGGGACGAGTGAGGGATGGTGGGGGATGACGGCGCCCCGCCAGCGGCCAAACGCCAGTCCTGCAAGGGCCGACTGATCCCCCTCCGTATCCCCCGCCGATCCTGACGACATCCCACAGCGGAATTTCGCATGGTCTCCTCGACAACGAGAGGAGACACCGATGCTGCAGAGGCATTGCCTGAACCAGAAGGAGCTGGCCCGGCGCTGGGGGATCTCCCACCGGACGCTGGAACGCTGGCGCTACAACGGCCAGGGGCCGGCCTTCCTCAAGCTCGGCGGGCGCGTGCTCTATCGGCTCGCCGACATCGAAGCCTTCGAGCAGAGCCAGCTTCAACGCGCCCTGAAGATCAGCGAGGCGGTCGCGCGCGTCGGTAATTCGCCCCGCCGGCTCACTGCGGACCCGGCGCGGGCCGCACGGGTATGCTGATGGTCGCCGCAACCCCGATCGGCGCCCGCGTGGCGACGCCGCGGCTCAGCGATGTCGAGCTCTACGCGTGGATCGCGCAGGCCGAAGCCGGTGCGCGGCTCGAATATCACTGCGGCTTTCTCGGGATCGACGTTACGCCGGTGATCTCGACCCTGCCGGAGCCCGAGCGCCGCCAGCTCGCGGACCTCGGTCAGGCCGCGCTGGGCGCCTTCGAGAAGGGCCTCGTCCACCTCGTGCAGGAGCGCGTGGGCCCCGACCGCTTCGCCTACGTCGCCGTCGCCCGCCCGAGACCCAAGGCCGCCAACGCCTCGCTCTCGGCGCTGCTCCTCGAAGAGCGCGCCGCGTGATGGCCCTGCCATTCCCTTCCAACGGAGACCCCGCCATGCCGCACCCCGACAATGCCCCTCGCTTCAACGATCTCGAAGACCTCGCCCTCGGCGACATCGCGGCGCTGCCGCCCGAGATGCTGCTGGATCTGCAGACGTCGGCGCTCGCCGAGACCGCCCGCGTGAAGCGGCTGCGGGACCGGCTCGAGGCCGGCATTGCGCAGCGCTACGAGGCCGCCGCCGCGGCCGAGCGGGCCGCTCAGGGCAAGACCAGCGGCACCGTGCGGGTCGAGGACGACGGCGTCGTGGTCGTCGCGGACCTGCCGAAGAAGGTCACGTGGGACCAGGACCGGCTCGCCGCCATGGCCGAACGCATCCGCGCCGCCGGCGACGACCCGACCGAGTATCTCGAGATCGCCTACCGCGTGTCCGAGCGGCGCTACGGCGCCTGGCCCGCGGCGATGCGCGAGGGCTTCGCGGACGCGCGGAGCGAGACCACCGGCAAACCCGTCTTCCGGCTCGAGGCTCGAGACCGGTGACGCGCGGCGGCGGGACGCCCGGTCGGCAACGCCGGGCAGGTTCCCCTTCGGCACCCGGTCACTCCTGCCGCCGCGCACCCTGAACGCAATCCCGGAGAACCCCATGGCCTTCCGCATCATCACCGCCGACGAACGGCTCTCGGCCGCCGAGAACAAGACATCCCTCGCCATCTTCGGCCCGCCCGGCGTCGGCAAGACGACGCTCCTGAAATCCCTGCCGGCCGAGGAGACCGTCTGCCTCGATCTCGAAGCGGGCATGAAATCGGTGCAGGACTGGCGTGGGGACTCGATCCCGGTGCGCAGCTTCACCGATTTCCGCGACCTCGCCGTGCTGATCGGCGGGCACGACCCGGCGCAGCATCCGAAGTCCTGGTATGGCGCCGAGTATCACGCCTGGCTGCAGCAGCAGTACCTCGGGACGGGGATCGAGGATTTCCTCGCGAGGAAGCGGATCGTCTTCGTCGACTCGATCACCGACCTGACGCGGCAGGCCATGGCCTATGCCCGCCAGCAGCCGGAGGCCTTTTCCGAGCGGACCGGCAAGCCGGATGTCCGCGGCGCCTACGGGCTTCTGGGTCGCGAGGTGATCCAGGCGCTAAAGCACCTCCAGCACGCCCGCGGCAAGACGGTGATCTTCGTCGGCGTGCTCGAGAAGGTCACCGACGAGTTCGGCGCGACGACGTGGCAGCCGCAGATGGAAGGCACGAAGGCCGGGCGTGAGCTGCCGGGGATCGTCGACCAGGTGGTCTCGATGCAGCTCTTCGGCCGCGACGCCAAGGGCGAGTGGTCCCTCGACGAGACCTCCGCTGAGCGCCGCCTGGTCTGCCGCTCCGGCAACCCCTGGGGCCTTCCCGCCAAGGACCGCTCCGGTCGTCTCGACATGACCGAGGCACCCGATCTCGGCGCGCTGATCGCCAAGATCGACGGCCGCGCCCCCGCACACCCCGCCATTCATTCCTGATCCAGACGCAAAGGACTGACCCATGAGCTACGATCTCAACGACGCCCAGCCGCAGATGGCCCCCATCGGCGAGTTGATCCCCGATGGCACCTTCGCCAAGGTCCGCCTGACCGTGCGCCCCGGCGGCGTCGACGGCGCCACGCCGATGGACGCCAAGCTGCTGAAGGCCTCGCAGTCGAGCGACGCGAAGATGCTGGACTGCGAGTTCACCATCCTCGAGGGCCCGCATGCCCGGCGGAAGTTCTGGCAGAGCTTCACCGTGGCGGGCGGCAAGGTCGATGAGAAGGGCCAGTCGATCGGCTGGAAGATCTCGAAATCCACCTTTCGGGCGATGGTCGACAGCGCTCTCGGGCTCGATCCCAGGGACGAGAGCCCCGACGCCAAGGCCAAGCGGGTGCTGCCCGGGCTCAAGCATCTCGACGGCATCGTCTTCGCCGCGCGGATCATGGTGGAGCCCGCCTCCAACCCTCAATATCGCGACCAGAACCGGATCGCGAACGTCGTTCTGCCAGACGAGCCGCAGCACGCACCGATCATGCGCGGCGAAGCCGTGCCCCCGGAGCCCGTCAACGCCCCGCCGCGCAAGGCCGCGAGCGCGCCGGCACCGGGCTGGCAGGCGCCCACGCCGGCATGGGGGGCGCAGCCGCAAGCCCCGGCGGCGGCCCCGGCCTGGGGCGCGCCGGCTCCGGCTCCGCAGCAGCCCCCGCAGCAACCGCCCGCCCAGCAGCCGCCTGCGTCCCCGCCGTCCGCGCCGAGCGGGGCGCCCGCAACCGGCATGCCCGCCTGGCTCAATGGGTGAGGCGCGGTCGGCAGCACGGCGGCGGAGGTCAACCCGGCCTTCGCCCCCGTCCGAGGCCCGACGCGATCCTGCCGGGCCGATGACCCCGGATGAATGGCAGGCGCATGTGACGCGCGAGGCGGCGCTGGAGATCGGACGATGGCTCGAGGCCCGAGGAAGACTGCACGCCCCCATCGCAAGCCTCGGCCTCGGCGACCTCGAAGCCATGGCCAGCAACGCGATCTCGCGCTGGATCGTGCTCCAGTCCGAAAAGCTCCAGAGGGCGGGCTGGCCGCCCGAGGACCCGATCGCGACCTTCTTGCTCGGGTAGCGCTCTGCGCCGTCTGCGCCCGAGAGGCGCGCGGCTTCGGCTACTGCCACGGCCTCCGCTGGGATCGCCACCCCTACCACCGCTTCTGCTCGCGCCGCTGTCAGGACGTGGGCAGCGCCATCGCCCAAAGGAACAACGGCATGATCGACAAGACCGCGCGCGAGGCCCGTGCGATCCGCGATGCGCGGACGCTCTTCGCCGAAGCGCTCACCGACCTCGGGCTCATGGAGCCCTTCTTCCACCGCAGCGCCGAGGACATCGACCGCCTGATCGAGGCGGCGGTCACCGGCTACATCGACAGCATGCAGGAGCAGGCCGCGCGCACGGAGCGCACCGGCACGGTCCTCGACGACCCGATCCCATTTTAGGAGCGCGGCGATGATCGACCTGAACGACGACACCCCGTCCTGCAGCTGGAAGCACCTGCTCGAGGCTGCCACCGAGAACGCCGTCACCGATTTCGAGATCGAGTTCTGCGACAGCCTCCGCGAGAAACTCGCGCGGTTCGGCGAGAGTGCCCGGCTGACGGACGCGCAGTTCCACAAGCTGACCTGCATCGCGCAGGCCGGCGGGTTCTGGGAGCGCGAGCGATGATCGACCTCAACCATGGCTCGGGTTTCCTCTACGGCGCCGGCGCGCCACGCCCGCCCATCGCGGAAGCGGTGTCCGCCGCCATCGACACGGCGCTGGCCGCGCGCCATCGCGCCGAGCATCCGCGCACCTATGTCAGTTCCTCCGGTCTCGGCCGCGACTGCCTGCGCCAGATCCAATACGACTTCCTTGCGGTCCCGAAGGACGAAGGCCAGGAGTTCGCGCCGCGCACGCTGCGCATCTTCGAGGCAGGCCACCGGGCCGAGGACATCGTCGCGGGCTGGTTCCGCATCGCCGGGTTCGACCTGCGCACCGAGCGTCCGGACGGCCGCCAGTTCGGCTTCGAGGCCCTCGGCGGCCGGTTCAAGGGCCATATCGACGGCTGCCTCGTCTCGGGTCCGGTCGCGATGGACTATCCCGCGCTCTGGGAGAACAAGGCGCTCGGGGCGGCCAGCTGGAAGGACGTCGTCAAGCGCGGCGTCAGCCTCGCGCGCCCCGTCTACGCCGCCCAGATCGCGCTCTATCAGGCCTACATGGACCTGCCGGCCCCGGCGCTCTTCACCGCGCTCAATCGCGACACGATGGAACTGCACGCCGAGCTCGTGCCCTTCGATGCGCATCTCGCGCAGGAAATGTCAGATCGCGCCGTCGCCGTGGTGCGCGCCTCCGAGGCCGGGGAATGGCTGCCGCGCGCCGCGGCCGAGCCGAGCGCAGTCCTCTGCCGCGGCGGCATGGCGGCCGGCAAATGGCACGCGCCCTGCGCATGGGCGGGACGGTGCTGGGGAGAGCGGCCATGATCCCTGATGCCTATGAGCTCAAGCGGATCGTGCGCGCGCATCGCGAGCGGTTCTGGTGCTCCGACCTGCTGGAAGCGGCGGAGTTCGCGCCGATCTATTTCTTCGACGATCAGGCCGCCTTCGACGGGGATATCGTCGACCGCGCGATGACCCGGGTCTTTACCGGTCCGCTTCGGTTGCCGCATCCCTCCGTGATCTTCGAGGTGCGCGAGCAGCGCGCGTCGCCCTCGGGCCTGATCGTCTGCGCCCGTGCCGACGGCGACATCGTCGAGGCCACGTTCCTAATGCGCAAGCGGGCGCCGCGCGGCTGGACGGATTGCCTGGTGCGGATCTGGATGCATCCGGACGGCAAGGCGGACATCGAGGGCAACCCGGCCGAGCGGAGCGACGAGACGGTCCGCGGTCACGGCGAAGTCGCCGCCGGCATCGTGTGGCGCGCGCTGACCATTCTCGGCGCCTCACCTGAAATCCGCGACCGCAAGGTGTCGCCCGCGAAACGGTCCCGTCTGGCCCGCGAGGGCGTGCGCGGTTGGGTCTGGCGCCAGGTCGCCATCGATCCGACGCGCCTTCGGGCAGCGACACCGCCGCAGGGCGGCAGTCACGCCAGCCCGCGCTGGCACATCCGCCGTGGACACTGGCGGCAGCTGGCCGACGGGCGCCGGGTCTTCGTCCGCCAATGCGAGGTGGGCGATCCGAGCCGCGGCGGGATCGTCAAGGATTACGCAGTGGAGATGCCCCAGCCATGACCGAGTTCACCCCATCCGCCACGCAGGCCGCCGCGATCCGCGAGATCAAGGAGTGGTTCGAGACCCGAACCGAGCAGCAGCAGGTGTTCCGCCTGTTCGGCTATGCCGGGTCCGGCAAGACCACCGTGCTGAAGTTCGCGCTCGACGAACTCGGGCTCTCGCCCCACCGCAGCGCGAAGGACGGCCGCTGCGTGCCCGGCGTCGTCACCGCCACCTTCACCGGCAAGGCCGCGCTGGTGCTGACCCGGAAGGGCACGCCGGCGCGCACCATTCACAGCCTGATCTACTCGGTGATCGAGTCGACCGAGGAGGAAATCGAGGAGGCCGCACGGAAGATCGCGGTGGCAGAGCGCGACGCGCTCCGTCTTACCGGGTTCGCGCGCACCACCGCCGATGCCGCGATCGAGGCGATGCGCCAGGGGCTTTCGGCGATGAAGCACCCACGCTTCGCCCTGAACCCGCAGAGCGACGCCGCCGACGCCCGGCTCATCGTGCTCGACGAGGTGTCGATGGTCGGCGAGGAGATGGCGCGCGACCTGATGAGCTTCGGCAAGCCGATCCTCGTGCTCGGCGATCCCGGCCAGCTGCCGCCGATCCGCGGCGAAGGCGCCTTCACCCGCGACGAGCCGGACGTGATGCTGACCGAGATCCACCGCCAGGCGGCAGAGAGCGCGATCATCCGCCTGGCCACCATGGCGCGCGAGGGCCGGCCCATCGGCTTTGGCGCCTACGACGATCATGTCGCCAAGCTCCGCAAGGGCGACATCACGCCGGAACAGGCGCTGCGCGGCGGCCAGCTGATCTGCGGGCTGAACGCCACGCGGCTGCAGATCAACAATGCCATGCGCGCGGCCGCGGGGCTCGGCGGGACCTGGCTGCCCACGGGACCGTCCGAGAAGATCATCTGCCTGAAGAACCAGAACGATCTGGGGCTGATCAACGGGATGTTCGTCACGCTCGAGGATATCGTCGACGAGGGCAGCCTCTACTTCTCGGCCGTCGTCCATGACGAGGACGGGCGCCATATCGGCGAGCCCTATGAGGACGGTCGCCCGGGCCGGCTGCGCATCTACAAGGGGCATTTCGAGGACCACATCGCCTACGACGACAAGCGCCATGACCGCGATTACAAGGAGAAGCGCCTGCTGACCGAGGCGACCTTCGGCTGGGCGATCACCGCCCACAAGGCGCAGGGCTCGCAGTGGGAGAACGTGATCGTCTGGGACGACGGGCTGGGCCGCACCGAGATCGACCGGCGCCGCTGGCTCTACACCGCGATTACCCGGGCCGAGCGCGGTCTCGTCCTTCTGGCCTGAGGGGCGCGATGATCGACCTCAACGACATCGCGGTCGCGAAGACCCGGCACGATCTCGCGGCAGTGAAGGAGCGGCTCGCCTGTACGGCCGCCGACTGGCTGCCGGGGCTGTTCCCCGAGGCCCGGCTCGCGCGGGACCGTCGTTCCTTGCGCTGTGCCGACCTCTCCGGGCGCCCGCCGCGCAAGGAGGGCTCCTGCACCATCCATCTCGACGGGCCCTATGCCGGGTGGGGCTTCGACTATGCCACCGGCGAACGGGCCGGTCCCATCGATCTGATCGCACAGGCGACCGGCCTCTGCGACGGTGCGCTCTTCGACGAGGCGGCGCGGCTTGCGGGGATAGACCATCCCGCGCCGCGGCCCGCGCCGGCGTCGCCGGTGCGCGCACGCCCGGACCACTCGGCCGAGATCGCGCGGCTGGTCGACGGGGCCGTGCCTCTCACTGGCACGCCGGGCGAGACCTACCTGCACGCCCGCGGGCTGTCGGATCCAGGCTCGCCCGACCTGCTGTTCCACCCCGATCTGCCGGACTTCGACAGCTGCCGTGGCTGGCCCGGCCTTATCGCGATCCTGCGGCTGCCGGACGGGGAGCGCGCGCCGGGCATCCACCGCACCTTCCTGCTCGACGACGGCAGCGCGAAGGCGCCTCCGGGCAAGAAGATGCTCGGCAGCGTGAAGGATGCCGTGGTTCGCCTGTTCCCGATACCGGAGAACGGCCACATCGGCCTCGCCGAGGGGATCGAGACGGCGCTCGCCGCCCACGCGCTCTTCGGCACACCGGTCTGGGCGGCGCTGTCGGCCGACGGTCTGGCGCGGTTCCAGTGGCCCGAGGGCACCCGGCGCGTCACCATCTATGCCGATGCCGGAGACGCCGGCCGCCAGGCGGCCGCGACGCTCTCGGACCGCCTGAACCGGGCCGACATCCCGAACGAGATCGTCGCGCCGCTGCATGGCGACGATTTCAACGACGACCTGCTGCGCGGCGCCCGCGCCGAGGATTACGCGCGACCGGCTGACACCACAGCGGAGCCGCAGAACGGGGATCCGGTAGAGCCGGAGACGGCAACACCCATCGTCGCTTCGGCCGACGATCCGGCAGATCTGATAGCCGCGGCCGAGGCTTTGACCAACCCGCCCGAGTTCGAAGCGCTTTCCACGCTGCTCGGGCGCATCGCGCTGGCGAAGCTCGACCCGCTGCCCGAGCGGCAGGTCATCGCACGGATCAAGTCGGCGACCGGGATCGGCATGTCGGTCCTGACCCAGCAGCTGGCCGAGCTTCGCCGCCGCGTGAACGCCACCGGCGACCCGCACGCGCCGATCCCGAAGCCCGCCTGGTTCAGGCGTCTCCGGCTCGACCTCGCGGGCGCGCCCGAGCGCAACGAAGCCAACGTCATCGTCGCCCTGACGTCCGATCCGGCCTTCGCCGGCGTGCTGGCCTTCGACGAGTTCGGGCAGGAGATTGTCGTGCGCCAGCCGCTGCCGTGGGACGCGATAACCTCCTCCCTCCCGCGCCCCTGGGAAGACGCCGACGACATCCGCACCGCCGAATGGCTGCAGCTGCGCGGAATCAACGTGGCGCCTGTGGTCGTGAGCCGCGCCGTCGGCGCCGTCGCCCGCGAGCTGCGCATCCATCCCGTCCGAGACTGGCTCGACACCCTGACATGGGATGGCACGCCCCGGATCGAGACCTGGACCAGCGCCTATCTCGGCGCGGAACCCACGGCGTTCAAGCACACCATCGGCGCGCTCTGGCTGATCTCGGCCGTCGCCCGCATCTATCGCCCCGGTGTGAAGGCCGATCACATGCTGATCCTCGAGGGACCGCAGGGCGCGCGCAAGTCCACCGCGATCAAGGTGCTGGCCGGCGAGGAGTGGTTCACCGACGAATTGCCGGAGCTCGGGTCGAAGGATGCGGCGCTGCACATGCAGGGCGTCTGGATCGTCGAAATCGCCGAACTCGACGCCATCGGCCGCGCCGAGGTCTCGCGCATCAAGGCGTTTCTGACCCGCACCACCGACCGCTTCCGGCCGCCCTATGGCCGCTACACCGTCGAGGTCCCGCGCCAGTGCGTGTTCGCGGGCACCGTGAACCCGGACACCTATCTGCGCGACGAGACCGGCAACCGTCGTTTCTGGCCGTTGCGCTGCGGCGCCATAGACATCGCTGCGCTCGCGCGTGACCGGGACCAGCTCTGGGCGGAGGCCGTCCACCGCTTCCGCGCCGGCGCAATCTGGTGGATCGACGACCCGGCGCTGCTGGCCGAAGCCCGCGAGGAACAGGACCGTCGCTACCAGTCCGACGCGTGGGACGACCTGATCGAGCACTGGCTGACCCACGAGATGCGCACCGTTTCCGACGGCTTCCCCGACTACGGCGACTCCCGCACCGAGAGCGTGCCGCGGCCGGAGCCGCTGCGGGACGTGTCGGTCGGCGAGATCCTCGAGGAGGCGATCGGGCTCGAACCCGCCCGCTGGACCCGCGGCGACCAGATGCGCGTCTCGGCCTACCTCAAGGCGAACGGCTGGGAGCGGTACCGCCGCCGCGACGAGGGTGGGCGCGAGGCGCCGCGGGAATGGCGGTATCGGAGAGGCATTGCGGCCTGATGATCGCCCCTACGTCGAAGCAACTAACACTTCGGACGCCCTCCAATGGATTATCTTCAGACTGCCAGGCGCAACTGCTGTGGGGCTTCTGCCCACTTCGAAGCCCGGTAGTTAGACCATTCACGTTCTGCCATTTCGACATCCGAGATGACCAACGGTGCCTCGAGCTTAAGGACGTACGGGGCAGCCAATTCGCAATGGAAAGCTATCGGATAGATCGCGCCGGTTGCCTCACGCGCAGGGTCGATGCTCACTATGGCGGTCACCTGAGAGGACCCTACAGGGTTTCCGGTCTTCACATTCCTCAGCGCCCCGATGGAGACCCATTCGGGCGATGCCAAGGACCGAAGCGGCTGCTGCGATTGGCAGACGAGCGCATAGTGCGTTGTCTTGCCGGGCGTATACCGGCTCGTGACCATCGAGCCCGATGGAATCTGGAACGGCTCGCCACTTGCGCCGGTGGCTCGCGTCCACACAGCGATCTGATCGGGGCTCTCATCGTGTGCTTGCGCACGCGACTTTATTGGACTGAACGCGAGCATCGGCCGGCGGACCCGTTCGAACAGCGACGGCAGCGACGGCGCCACGTTGTTGCCAATGCCCCAGAGGAACACGCCACCATTCTGTCGTCGCTCTTGCTCCTTGCGAGCCAGGATTGCTTCGAAATCCTGCCCAGCTTCGGCACCGAACCTCGTCCAGCAAAACGCCGCAGGCAAAGGCATGGTCACCTCCCTCTTGGTTTCGTTCATTATTCATGTATATTCACCTTCATGCAAGACCTGCGGGAAGCACTGGGCGATTTCATGCGAGAGCGCGGCTACACGCAGTCGGAAGTCGCACGTGCGCTCGGAGTGAGTCAGCCAAGTATTTCAAGGGCCTTGAGGAGAGGGTCGGTCAGGCTTGGTCCGGCGGCCAAGAAGATTCGCGAAGGTTTGCTTGCGGCGGCTTCCGCCCCGGAGCCCACCAAGTCTCTTTCTGAATATTCATCTATTCAGGATGAACGTGCTGGACTGAAGCGCATTACGGAACGGCTTGGGTCGCTTCCCGACATGGAGGCGGTTGCGCTGGACAAGATCCTGGCGGCACTTGATGATTTTCTTGACGAATGGACCGGGGGTGACGCTTGAAGAGGACAGCTGAGAAGTTCAGGCAAGACCTCCGGACACTGGGTATATCCGGGCAGGCAGTCGATGCTGTTTGGCCAAGCTGGTGGAGCGACGAGGCGGAGCAGTCGAACTCGGCCCAGGTAGAGTTGCGCTTTACCGTTGCGCGCCGTCTGGGGCTTTCGCCGAAGTCGCTCCTTGGGGAGGAAGAACCGACTTTCGTCTGGAGGCACGAAGCAAAATTCAAGGGCCTTTCGACCTATGGAAGTAAGGAGCAGGCGGCCCTGTCGTCTTTCGGCATTTCCCTCGCGCGGATCTTGTCCAAGGGCGTCCGAGCGACTTTCGACGAGAGGGTAATTGGCCTTGATCCGCTTCGCCTGAGAGGAACCTTGCTCAGTACATCACCATTTGTGCGACTTCAGGATATTTGCGCGGCCTCGTGGGGGCTCGGCATACCGGTAATCCATCTCAGGGTGTTTCCACTTTCCGCCAAGCACATGGTGGCGATGTCAGTCCGACATGGCGATCATTTCGCGATACTGGTCGCCAAGGACGCGAAGTACCCAGCACCGACGGCCTACCACGTCGCCCACGAACTGGGCCATATCGCCAGCGGCCACCTCGCGCCGAACGCGGCTCTGGTCGACATGTCCGAGCCGCTTGAGGAGAAAAGCGTGGACTCTGAAGAGCTCGAGGCCGACAGCTTTGCTCTACGTCTGCTAACAGGCCAAGCATCACCGCAGATCGAATTCGACCAAGGGCCAGCCAACGGCGCTGTGTTGGCGGCAGCGGTGATGCGCGCGTCTGAGGACTCGAGGATCGAGCCCGGCACACTCGCTATGTGCTACGGCTACCAAGCGTCGGACTGGGCAACCACCTACGCAGCACTTGCCAGGATCTACGAGCGACCAGACGATGTCTGGCGGTTTCTTAATAGGATCGCGACGCGCGAACTGGACTGGGAGGCATATTCGGACGACGAAGCGGATTACCTGCGGGCTGTGATGGGGGGCGTCGAGCTTGGCTAACGCCCTTGTGGACAATGACCTCATTGAGAAGATGGCGCGGTGGCAGTGTCTTGATCACCTTCCGCCATCCCTCTCTGTCGAGCACAAGGCCGTCCTGGTCCTCGGCGCCTTGCGGTATGTCGTGGGTGCAAGGCTCAGCAGAACCCACGGCGAACCTGTGTGCAGACCGCTCATGGAATTTCTCGACCTGGTGTCCGTTCTGGAGCCCACGGAAAACGAAATATCGCTGGCAGCGTCAATCGAGGAAATCTCGCTGGCAGAAGGCTTGGACATCGATGTCGGTGAGAGCCAGCTCTTCGCCGTGGCTCTGATGCGCGCGGAAACGATGGTCGCCACGGGGGATAAGCGCGCAGTATGTAGCTGCGCCGGGATAGAGCCGAATTTTCCTGAGATTGCAGGGCTGCGGGGCCGGATCATCAGCACCGAGCAAGTGCTCGCGCGACTTCTCGGCCTCCTCGACCATGGAGCCGTCCGCGCACGGGTCTGCGCAGACAAGAGCGCTGACAAGACCGCCGAAATCTGCTTCTCCTGCTCCAGAGAAGATGTGCCAGTTGCGGACGTGCTATCGGCGCTCGAAAGCTACCAGAAGGACCTCGCCAAGCGGTCGAAGCATTACACCTTGGCGAGCCTAGACATCTGAACGAAGAAAAACGGCGTAGGGCTCGCAGAGCTCTGCGGTCAGCTTGATGCTGATCGTCTTCTCTTGGCTTAGGTCGTTCATACGGAGCACCTCGTCGCGAACATTTAGACAGGCCTTATCGACGCGACCCTTGATGTACTGGTTGCCAAGCCGGCCGGCACTGCGGCCTACCGCAACTTCTGTCGCCGACAGAGGCAGTTCGAAGTCCGTCAGTGAAAGGTCCTTGATGCAAAGAGCATATCGGGAGCCGACGGCATTGATGCCGGCCGGAACATCCTCCCAGAGAATGCCGTCCCGCGAGAACTGACTCGCCCGTATCTGTTCGGCGAAGTGCTTGGATTCCATTGGCTGCATGCAGAGTACGATAGGCAAGCCGGCACTAGCATGCTCCTCCGCAAAGGGTTGGACCATCGTCATAGGGTGGCAAGTGTTGCCTCCATAGCCCCACAGCGCATAGCCTTCGTCATCAATTTCCTTCTGCTTGCGCTTGATGATGTCCTCCAGCGGCTCGTTCGCGTGCGTGCCGACCTTCATGAACAGGATGCCGGCTCCTGGCTTGAGGATCTCGTTCACTCTTTCCCCTCCAACAACTCTAGTTTGTATTCCGACTCTTGGGCTTCTCCATAATTCAGAGCCTTCAGCTCCCGCACATACCGTACACGCGGGATCTTCGCCCGACCGTAGAAGTTCTCCAACCGCTGCTGGTCTGTCACCGGCCGGCTGTCACGTTCCGACGAATTGCGCGGCCTAGAGCGAAAAAGCAGATTGCACGACTTTAGGTCCGGCGCATCGTCTAGGTGGTAGACATGCAACTCGGGCTGCATTCGCGCAACGAAGAAGCCGCGCCTGGACGCGTGCTGCTGCACCTCAGCCAACACCTCCTGCGGCCAATCAAGATCACTGTCGTCGGCGATTACAACGAGCCCTTCGCCGCAATTGCTGATTGCCTCCACACCTCGGTCGACGAAAAGGTTTATGCTTTCGCCGCTGTTGTACTGTCCCCACGGTGGATTCGTATAGAAGCAGTCGAAATCAGGTAACCTGTCCGGGATTGCGTCCAAGACATTGTATAATTGCGCGTCAAGATTCTCGATACGCTCTTTGTCGGCGAACCGTTTAATGGCATTGACAATCCTCTCGTCGAAATCGAGGACCACGATTTTCGATGGACCATAGGAAAGCACGCCGCGGCTGTGCATGTAGGCGACACACACGCTGATGGCGTCACCGTCTCCGATGAATACAAGCCGCTTTCCATCCGCCCACCTAGCTACAAATTCGCTTTGCATGACCATGTCGCCGGCCTTCATATAGATCTGGTCAAACTGTCGGATCGGCCGTGGTCGGTTCCGAATGACGTCAGACACGGCATTTAGAGCGCGCTTCAGGTCAATTTCCGGCATTCGTGACTCGCTAAAGTATCTGTGTTGTGAAACTGCAGACCATGATGCACGGGGGCTTGCCTTGGGCAAGTGGCCGGCCAGCAAAGAAGACGTCCGGTCGGTCGAAGCTCCTCACCGTGCCCAGCCAAGAGCGTAACCTGCCGCCTTCATCTGCGCTACTACAGCTTGTGGTCCCAACCTCCCGTTGGTCCCAACCCTGTCCCAACCTCCAGAGGAGGTTGGGGACACGAAAAGCCATTCAAAAACAACGGTGTCCCCAACCTCACCCCGTGGTCCCAACCTTTTGCTACACACTCATGCAGGAGAACGGAAAAGGTCGGGAACATGTTTTTCTATACGAAAAGAGAAGGACCCCCGTTGGGGACACCGAGGTTGGGACCACATCCGGTCAAGCCATTGGAGTGAAAAGATAAAGGGCTGTCCCAACCCCCTCGAAGGTTGGGACCACGCGGTTGGAGGTTGGGACCGCGGCGGGCCGAGCGTCGACTCCCATCAGCCGCAGCGTCCCTGGTCGTTTTCGCTTTGGCGCCGGTCCACCGGATGCTACATCTTGCGGTGACCGAAGCCGAAGGCCCACAGCTTGTGAGCCTTCACGATGAACACACCAATCCTCGCGCAGGACGTCCGCCCCGAGCTGGGCGCTATCCATCGGTCCTGCATCCTCGCCCTCGATCTCGGCACCACGACCGGCTGGGCGCTCCGCAGCCATGACGGACTGATCACCAGCGGCACGGTCAGTTTCCGGCCCGGCCGCTTCGACGGCGGCGGCATGCGCTACCTGCGCTTCACCAACTGGCTGACCGAACTGGACCGGCTGTCCGGGCCCATCGCCGCAATCTGGTTCGAAGAAGTCCGTCGCCACGCCGGCACGGACGCCGCCCACATTTACGGGGGGCTGATGGCGACGCTGACCTCGTGGGCCGAGCTGCGCGGCATCCCCTATCAGGGCGTTCCGGTCGGCACGATCAAGCGCCACGCCACCGGCAAGGGCAACGCGCCGAAGGAGGCGATGATCGCCGCCGCGAAAGCCCGCGGGTTTTCACCAACCGACGACAACGAGGCCGACGCCATCGCCATTCTGAACTGGGCGATCGAGACGAACGGGGGCCTGGGATGAGGTGGCACCCTAAAGGCTACGGCGGCACGCGCCGGGATCCCGACCAGGTGAAGCGCGATGGCTGGCATGACGAGGGTATGCTGGCCGTCTCCGTTGACGACCACCGCCTAACCTGGCCGGAGCGTGAGCTGGTCCGTCAGCTTGGCGAGAAGCTGTACGGGCCTCGCTCGCACGACCGGGAGGCTGCGAATGGCTGATTGGACGCCCACCATGGTCGAGGACCGGCTCGAGAGCGCGGCCGACGTGTTCCGCTCGCTGCCCGACGTGAAGCCGCAGGGCTACTTCAACGCCTGGCCCGAGTACTTCCACAGCTTCGCCGACCAGGTCGGCCAGGAGCCTCGGATGCGCCGACCCAAGCCCGGCCCGCGTGACATCACGCAGGCCGAGGATGCGCTGCTCTGGCTGCGCTGGCTCGATCCCGCCGATGCGCGCCTGCTCTGGCTCCGTGCGAACCGGAAGCCGTGGAAGCCGATCTGCTGGGAACTGGGCATCAGCCGCGCCACCGCGAACCGGCGCTGGCAGTACGGGATCGCGGTCATTGTCTGGCGGCTGAACGGGAGGCGCGTCCCGCAGAAGCGGTCGATGGAGTTCGTGGTGGCGCATGCGGCGCAATGAGCATGTCAAGGCTCGACGGGCGCGTGAGACAATTTTCGGCGAGACACCGGACGGCGAGACGGATCGCCCCGCTGAGGCTATCCATGGCGATATACTCGGGGTCGTGCGCTCGGGCGAACCGACGCTCATCCCGAAGTGGACACCGGCGCTGGCTTCCGGGTCCAGCCAGAGTCCAGGCCGCCAAGCCTTTGTTTTCCGGTTCCTTTCCGGGCCGAAACGTATGCTGGCGGGCTTGGCTCGGCATTTCGCTAGCGACAGGGCCGGATTTTTGGGAAGCCACCGGAGTCCAGCATCCAGCCACGGCGCCCTGAAAGCACTGTGAATTCAAACATCTGACCGGCCGCCCGGGGTGGATGCCCCGCGGATACCGGAGTCCGGCCGGAAGCCGGTGGACTCCACCGCGCCGGAATCCACCCGGCCAATGCCGATCGACCATCGACAGGAACCTGCATGACCCTCGCCTTCGCCCCCGAGCGGATCGAGACCTGGCCGCTTGCGCGCCTGCAGCCCTACGCGAAGAACGCGAAGGTGCACGGGCCCGATCAGGTCGCCAAGATCGCCGCCAGCATGGCCGAGTTCGGCTGGACCGTGCCGTGCCTCGTGGCCGAGGACGGTGAGCTGATCGCGGGCCATGGCCGGGTGCTGGCCGCGACGCAGCTCGGGCTGACCGAGGCGCCGGTGATCGTGCTGGGGCATCTGACCGAGGCGCAGCGGCGGGCGTACCGGATCGCGGACAACAAGCTGACCGAAGCTCCATGGGACGAGGCGCTGCTCTCGGCGGAGCTGCAGGATCTGCTTGCCGACGACTACGACCTTTCGCTGGTCGGCTTTTCCGACGGCGAACTCGACAAGCTGTTGGCTTTCGATCCGGACGGGGGCGGTGAAGAAGAGAGTGGCGCCGGGGGCTCCGTGCCGCCGGTGACCATCCCCGAACCGCCGCGCAATCCGGCCTCGCGGACGGGCGACCTGTGGATCCTCGGCGACCACCGGCTGCTCTGCGGGGACAGCACGAACCACGAGGATGTGCGCCGCCTGATGAACGGCGAGCGCGCCGTGCTGTTCGCGACCGACCCGCCGTATCTCGTGGACTATGACGGCTCGAACCATCCGACGCGGAACAAGGACTGGAGCCAGAGCTACGGAACCACCTGGGACGACAGTTCGCAGGGCGCGGAGCTCTACGACGGCTTCATCGCGGCGGCCGTGGCGGAGGCGATTACGGAAGACGCAGCCTGGTACTGCTGGCACGCCTCCCGCCGCCAAGCGATGCTGGAAGCCTGCTGGGAAAAGGCAGGCGCCTTCGTCCATCAGCAGATCATCTGGGTGAAGGACCGGGGCGTGCTGACCCGGTCCCACTACCTCTGGAAGCATGAGCCGTGCTTCATGGGCTGGTGCCGTCCGAACCGCCCGCCGAAGGTGGCAGAGCAGACGCTCCCTTCGACCTGGGAGATGCCGTCATTCGGCAAGGACGAGCGACCCGATCACCCGACGCCGAAACCGCTCGACGCCTTCGGGATCCCAATGCGCCAGCACGTTGCCCGAGGGGGCCTTTGCTACGAGCCGTTCTCCGGCTCGGGTTCGCAGATTATGGCGGGCGAGGCCAACGGCCGCCGCGTCTTCGCGATGGAGATCAGCCCGGCCTATGTCGATGTCGCCGTGGAGCGCTGGCAGGCCGAGACGGGCCGCGACGCGATCCTCGACGGCGATGGTCGGACCTTCGCCGAGGTGCAGGCCGAGCGGCTGGACGAAACCCCGGCCGTGAAGGACGAGGATAAGGCCGCATGAAGCAGAGCCGGGCCATGTCGCTGGTGGAGGCCGTTGCCAACGTGGCGGTCGGCTACGGCGTCGCCGTCGTGACGCAGATGCTGATCTTCCCTGTCTTCGGGCTGCACACGACGCTGGCGCAGAACCTGAAAATGGGCGCGGTGTTCACGGTGGTCAGCATCGCGCGGTCCTACGTCCTGCGGCGGCTGTTCGAGGCAATCCGGGTGTGGAGCGCGCGATGACGAAGACAGTTAGTCGAGTGGCCTAATGGACACCTGGCAGACGTCGCCCGTGTCGACACCGGCCTTCCGGCATTGCGGCTCGGTGAGATTGAAGAAGAAGACGTCCGATCCCTTGCCCCAAGGACGAATGTTCCGCTCGAATTCAGGACATCCGTTCAGGCTGACTTTCGCTGCAAAGGAGGATTGTCGGCCCGCCACGTGGTCGGGATCCACGACGACGTAGCGCGGCAAGTCGGGCTGCTTGCGCAGAATGCGCGCAGAAAATGAGATGCTTTCCTTGGACATGCTATCCTCCGCCGGAACAATACCATCCTCCGCAACAGCAAGACAGTGCCGCCGCCCCATGCGGGACGGCGGCATCGGGATCGACGTGGCGTGCGGTGTCAGTCGCGCGGCAGGCTGTAGACCCGCCCGCGGCCCTCGATCTTCTCGGAGGTGACGTCGAGCCCGAGCTTCTTCTTGAGCGCGCCGGCGAAGGCGCCTCGGACCGTGTGCGGCCGCCATCCCGTTTCGGCGACAATCTCGTCGATGGTCGCGCCGCCCTCGGCGCGGAGCATCTCGATCAGCTTCGCCTGCTTCGTGCCCGTGCGCGGTGTGCGCGCCTTGGGCGCGGGATCGGCCTCGGCGGGAGCGTCCTGCGGGTCCTCCGCGCTCGGCGCTGCGTCGGCGCCCGTGGGCGCGCTGTCGCCGCCCTCCGGCTCAATGCCGATGGCGGCGAGGCCCGCGTCCGTGATGTGCAGGAGGAGTGCTTGGCCGTCCTCGTCGTTGCGCCAGATGCGGTTGAGCGCGGCGTCCGCCTTGGTCCGGCTGTCGGTCGTGGTCTCCGCGATCAGCCCGCGCCTCAGCAGCGCGCCGACAACCTTGGCGGCGGCGCCGCCGCGGAGCGAGCCGGGAAGTGGCAGTACGTTGCGGTCCTCGCGCTGCGCGGCGGCGCTGAGGATCACGAGCTGGGTGTCGGAAAGCTTGGTCATAGGGTCGTCTCCTCTTTCGAGGGCCGCGACATGCGGCGCCTTCTACGACCCGTAGCCGCGCAGGGCGCGGCAGGAGTTCCGGCTGGGCCGGAGATCACTCGGCGTGTTCGCCCTCGCCGAAGGCGCTGTCGGTGATGCGCTTCAGGAGGCTGGCGTAGTGTTCGAGGGTGCCGACGTCGGCCCAGTGCACTTCGTCGGGGTGGGCGTTGAAGTGGTCGTCGCTGAGCGCCTGCAGCCGGGCGAGCATCTCGTCGATCTCTCCCTTCTTGCCGATGAAAGCGGCGAGTGCCGCCTCCTTGTTTCGGCGCGCCTTATCGGCGCGGAGTTCGTGGCGCGGGGTGGTGATGGGGTTCAGGCGGCTGGTCATCGTGGTGGCTCCGTGTGCTGAGTTGCATCGTCCTTGTGGATCCACGTTCGCTCTGGCGCGGAGGCTTATCAACTCAATGAGCACATGATTTCGAATGATAATCGGAGCGCGGCATGGAGGGTCTGAGCGAGCGCCAGTACGCTGCCCGGGTCGGCCTCTCGCGTGGCGCGATCCAGAAGGCGAAGGCCGCCGGACGTCTGGTGCTGCATGCAGACGGGAGCATTGACGCCAACGCCAGCGATGCGCGGCGGGCCGAGAGCACGGACCCGTCGAAGACGAGGAAAGCACCCCAGCCGAAGCGAAAGCCCGTGCCGGAAGAGGCCGTCTCCGCCGTCGGCGACACGCTGAAGGAACAGGGCCTGGCCGCGCCGGCCACGGGCGGCGGGACGACCTTCCTGCAGGCCAAGACGGCCAACGAGGTGCTGAAGGCGCAGGAGCGGCGCATCCGGCTGCAGAAGCTCAAGGGCGAGCTGATTGACCGCGCCCGCGCGCTGGCGCTGGTCTTCCGCCTGGCGCGGCAGGAGCGCGACGCGTGGGTCAACTGGCCCGCCCGGGTTGCCGCGCTGATGGCGGCTGATCTGGGCGTTGAGCCTGCCGCTATGCAGAAGGTCCTGGAGAAGCATGTCCGATCCCAGCTCGACGACCTCGCCGAGATCCAGCCCGATCTCCGCTGAGGACGCGGACGCGCTGGGCTTCGACGGGGCGCAGGATGTCCTGCGGGCGTGGCTTTCGGGGCTGCGGCCGGACCCGGACCTGACGGTGTCGGAATGGGCGGACCGGCACCGCAAACTGTCGTCCCGCGCCTCGGCCGAGCCGGGGCAGTACCGGACCGTGCGCACGCCCTACATGGGCGAGATCATGGACCGGCTCTCGCCCTGCGACCCCACGCAGCGCATCGTGTTCATGAAGGCGGCGCAGGTCGGCGCGACCGAGGCCGGCAACAACTGGATCGGGTTCGCCATCCACCAGGCGCCGGGGCCGATGCTGGCGGTCCAGCCGACGGTCGAGCTGGCCAAGCGGAACTCGCGGCAGCGGATCGACCCGCTGATCGAGGAAAGCCCGGAGCTGCGCGAGCGGATCAAGCCGGCGCGCTCGCGCGACGCCGGCAACACCATGCTGTCCAAGGAGTTCGCGGGCGGCATCCTGATCATGACGGGCGCGAACTCGGCGGTCGGGCTACGGTCCACGCCTGCGAGGTACATCTTCCTCGACGAGGTCGATGCCTATCCCGCCTCGGCCGACGAGGAAGGCGATCCGGTCACGCTGGCCGAGGCGCGCTCGCTGACCTTCGCGCACCGGCGCAAGGTGTTCCTGGTCTCGACGCCCACGATCCGCGGGCTCTCCCGGATCGAGCGGGAGTTCGAGGCGTCCGATCAGCGGCGGTACTTCGTGCCGTGCCCGCATTGCGGCGCGATGCAGTGGCTGAAGTTCGAGCGGCTGCGCTGGGAGAAGGGGCGACCGGAGACGGCGGAGTATCACTGCGAGGGCTGCGATGCGGCCATCGCCGAGCACCACAAGACGGCGATGCTGGAAGCGGGCGAATGGCGCGCGACTGCCGAGGCGACGGATCCCGGCACCGTCGGCTATCACCTCTCGGCGCTCTATTCCCCGGTGGGCTGGCTCGGCTGGGACCGGATCGCGCGCGCCTGGGAGGCCGCGCAGGGCTCGGACGAGGCGATCAAGGCGTTCCGCAACACGATCCTCGGCGAGACATGGGTCGAGACCGGCGAGGCGCCGGACTGGCAGCGGATGGCGGATCGGCGCGAGGCGTGGAAACCTGGCACCGTGCCGAACAAGGGTTTGTTCCTGACCGCCGGCGCCGACGTGCAGAAGGACCGGATCGAGGTCGATGTCTGGGCCTGGGGCCGCGGGCTCGAAAGCTGGCTCGTCGATCATGTCGTGATCGAGGGCGGACCCGGCGATCCGGTCTGTTGGCAGCAGCTGACGGACTTGCTGGGCCGGACATGGGCGCATGCGAGCGGCGAACATCTGGCGATCGCACGGCTCGCGATCGACACCGGGTTCGAGACCAGCGCGGTCTATGGCTGGGCGCGGCAAGTCGGCTTCGCACAGGTCGCCCCGGTGAAAGGGCTCGACGGGTTCAACCGCGCCAGCCCGGTGACCGGGCCAACCTATGTGGACGCGACCGTCGCCGGCAAGCGCCTGCGGCGCGGCGCGCGGCTGTGGTCGGTCGCCACCGCGACATTCAAGGCCGAGACCTATCGCTTCCTGCGCCAGGAGCGTCCGACGCGGGAGGACAAGGAGGCCGGCGCGCCGTGCCCGCCCGGCACCGTCCACCTGCCGGACTGGGCCGATGCCGAGTGGCTCAAGCAGCTGACTGCCGAGCAACTGGTCACGGTCAAGGGCAAGCGCGGCTTCGCCAAGCTCGAATGGCAGAAGCTGCGCGAGCGCAACGAGGCGCTGGACTGCCGGGTCTATGCCCGCGCCGCCGCCTGGATCGCGGGCGCAGATCGCTGGTCGGAGGCGCGCTGGCAGGACCTGGAGCGGCAACTGGCGGTCGAAACGACCGGGACGGACGGCGAGCCGCCGGCCCGGCCCGCACCCCGCCCGGCGCCGCGGCGGCTGACGCGGCGGTCGAGTTACATGGGGTGATCGATGAGCACGGCGTCTGAACTCCGCGCCCGCCGCGACGCGCTTTCGGCGCAGCGGTCCTCGGGCGTGGCGCGGGTGAGCTATGACGGCAAGACCGTTGAGTATCGCAGCGTGGCCGAGATCGACCGCGCCATCGAGGCGCTGGACCGCGAGATCGCGGCGGCGGAGGGCCGGCGGATCGTCCGGCAGCTGCGCGTCACGACGACGAAGGGGCTGTGATCCATGGGGCTGTTCGACCGGTTTCGCCGGTCCGCCCAGAGCGGCCCCGCCGGCGTGCGCGCGCGCCTGGAGGGCGCGATGTCCCGTCGTCGGCTGCGCGGCTGGAACCCGCCGCTCGAGAACGTCAACGCGCTGGTCGCCTCGGGCGGTCCGAAGCTGCTGGCGCGGGCGCGTGAGCTGGCGGTCACCAACGGCTACGCCGCCAACGCCTGCGAGGCGTTTGCGGCCAATCTCGTCGGCGACGGGATAAAGCCTTCGTCACTGATCGACGACGCGGCGGAGCGCGACCGCGTCCAGCGGCTCTGGCTCGCCTGGACCGACGAGGCCGACGCCGACGGGCTGACAGACTTCTACGGCCTGCAGGCCATGGTCGCGCGTGAGATGTTCGTCGCCGGAGAGTGCTTCGTGCGGATGCGCCCGCGCCGGGCTGAAGACGGTCTGCTCGTGCCGCTGCAGCTGCAGCTTCTCCAGTCCGAGATGCTGCCTTTCGAGAAGACCGAGGCGGCGGCGAACGGCAACCGCATCCGTTGCGGGATCGAGTTCGACGCCATCGGGCGGCGGGTTGCCTATCACTTCCGCCGCAGCCATCCCGGCGACAGCACGGACCGGCGCGTGGCGGTGCCCGAGACGGTGCGCGTGCCGGCCGGGGACGTGCTGCATGTCTACCGTCCGCTCGATGCGGGGCAGATCCGGGGCCTGCCGCATGTGGCGCCGGCGATGGTGCGGCTGTTCCTGCTGGACCAGTACGACGACGCCGAGCTGGACCGTAAGAAGACCGCGGCGATGTTCGCGGGCTTCATCACCAAGACGGCGCCCGAAGAACCGATGATGGGCACGGAGGAGCCCGACCCCGACGGCGCGGCCATCGCCAGTCTGGAGCCTGGCACGCTGCAGGTGCTGCTGCCGGGCGAGGATGTGAAGTTCTCGTCGCCGGCGGATGTGGGCAGCAGCTACGAGGCGTTCCAGTACCGGACGCTGCTCGGTGTCGCGGCCTCGCTGGGGCTGCC
>CAJXYS010000007.1 GCA_913063035.1 uncultured Maritimibacter sp.
CTCGGCGCCGTCCGGCACCATGTCGGTGCGGTAGCCGAAGGTGGTCGAGTAGACGATCTGCGGGATGAAGCAGTCGCTGACGATCAGGTCGCCGAAGTCGTCGGAGGCGTCGGTGCCGTCCGGCGCGGGCGCCAGCGCGTCGTCATGGTCGATTTCCATCGCCAGGCCCTCGTCGCAGAGGCGCATCGCGTCGGCCGCGACCACGTCGACGATATCCCAGGTGATGTTCCCGGCCTCGTCCATCGCGCGCAGCTTGGCGACGGCCTCGGCGGAGCTCTCGTCGGTGACGACCTCGAGCTCGGGGTGCATTTCCTGGTAGGGCTCCACGTAAGCCTTGATCTGGCTGTTCTGGTAGGCACCGCCCCAGGACACCATGGTCATGGAGTCGGCCATGTCCTGCGCGGCGACGCTTCCGGCCGTCAGGGCCAGCGCGCTCGTCGCAACAAGGGTTTTGGTCATCTTCATTGCATACTCCCTATGCTCCCGGTTGGACTTGAGCTCCCGGTTCCCGGGAAATCCCGGGGGCCCTTGCTGTTGGCCGGCGGCACCCCGCCGCCGGCATCTCTGGTCACGCAGGCTCAGGCGTCGAGGGCCCGGCAGTCTTGCGGCAACCAGCCGATCTCGATCTGCTCGCCCGGCTTCAGGCGCCGCTGGTCGGGCGCGTTCCGGGTCTTGATGACGAAATCCTCCTTGCCTGCCACCTTGAGGCGGGTGCGGAAGATGTCGCCCATGTAGATGAACTCCAGCACCTCGGCCTTCAGCGTATGGGCGTCGGGGCTGAGGCGCTCCTTGTTGTATTCGACGCGCTCGGGGCGGATGGACACCTGTGTCCGCTCGCCCGGCTTCGACACGTTGACCGGCTTGGCGTCGATCAGCTCGCCGTCATCGAGCTTGATCAGCGCGACGTCGCCGTTGATCTCCTGGACCGTGCCTTCCATCGTGTTGTTCTCGCCGATGAACTGGGCGACGAAACTGTTTTCCGGCTCTTCGTAAAGCTGATCCGGCGGCGCGAGCTGCTGGATCCGGCCGTCGTCGAACACCGCGACCCGGTCCGACATGGTCAGCGCCTCGGTCTGGTCGTGGGTCACGTAGACCGTGGTGATCCCCAGCTGGTGGGCCAGGTTGGTGATCTCGAACTGCATGTGTTCGCGCAACTGCTTGTCGAGCGCGCCGAGCGGTTCGTCCATCAGCACCAGCTCGGGCTCGAAGACGAGCGCGCGGGCCAACGCGACCCGCTGCATCTGCCCGCCCGAGAGCTGGGCCGGCCGCCGGCCGCCGAAGGCTCCCATCTGCACCATGTCGAGCGCGCGCTTGATCTTCGCCTCGCGCTCGCTCTTGTCCATGTTCCGCACTTCGAGCGGGAAGGACAGGTTCTCTGCCACGGTCATGTGCGGGAAGAGCGCGTAGTTCTGAAAGACCATGCCGATCCCGCGCTTGTGCGGCGGAATGTTGTTGATCGGCTTGCCTCCGAGAAGGATGTCGCCATGGGTGGCGGTCTCGAACCCGGCGAGCATCATAAGGCAGGTCGTCTTGCCGGAGCCCGAGGGGCCAAGCATCGTCAGAAACTCGCCCCGTCCGATATTCAGATTGAGGTCTTTCACGACCAGCGTTTCGCCGTCGTAGCTCTTCTGCACCTTGTCGAAAACGACGAATCCATCACCAGATGCTTCGCTCACGCGTTATCCCCTCTGCTGGTCGCCCATGCGGCGTTCTGTTGTCTTTGCCGGGTTCTTTGACCGCGTCGGTCAGAACGGTAACATGCTCGCTCCGAAGATCAACGCGGAAGTTTCACGAAACTCAATGCGCGTTTTTTTATTTATAAACAGATATTTAGGATGGTTTTTGCTTGTGAAACCCGCTGTTTCTTGGGCAGCGCCGCCAGAGAGGCGCACAATATTTGGGCAAACGTGAAACACGCGGGCCGCGAGACGCGGACGTCCGGCGCATCCCAAGCGCAAGGGCGACCACGGGGATTCGAAAGCGTTTTTTCGGGAGCGCCGGGCAAAGATGGTGCGGTCGAGAAGATTCGAACTTCCACGGGTGTTACCCCACAGCGACCTCAACGCTGCGCGTCTACCAATTCCGCCACGACCGCACAGTCTCTGGCTTGGTGAGGCCGCTGTTTAGCGGCTCGGTTCGGGGATGTGAAGGGGTATATTCCGGATTCTTGCCAGTCTTTTCCGAACCCCGGCCGCGCCCCCGCGGAGGCGCCGGGAATCGCGTTGTGGCGGCTCGCGTCCCGTCGGATAATGCGCGCGCCCGCCACGCCGGCGGGCACGGGCGACAGGGAACGGTGGGCGGCGCAGGCATGGTGGAATGGATCATCTCGGACAGACCGGTCGATTACCGGGCCGCGGAGCGCGAGATGGAGGCCCGCGCCGACGCCATCGCGCGGGGCGCGGCCGGCGAGGCCGTGTGGCTGCTGGAACATCCCCCTCTCTATACCGCCGGCACCAGCGCCCGCGCCGAAGACCTGACCGATCCCGAACGGTTCCCGGTCTACCCGACGCGGCGCGGCGGCGAATACACCTATCACGGCCCCGGCCAGCGCGTGGCCTACGTCATGCTCGACCTGAACCGGCGCGGGCGCGACATCCGCGCCTATGTCCGGGCGCTCGAGGACTGGGTCATCGCGACCCTGGCCGAGTTCAGCGTCCGGGGCGAGCGGCGCGCCGGCCGCGTCGGCGTCTGGGTGGTGCGCGACGACAAGCCGCTGACCCCCGCCGGCCATCCCCCCGAGGACAAGATCGCCGCGATCGGCGTCCGGGTCCGGCGCTGGGTCAGCTTTCACGGCATCTCGATCAACGTCGATCCCGACCTCGATCATTTCGAGGGAATCGTTCCCTGCGGCATCCGCGAGCACGGGGTGACGAGTCTCGTGGATCTGGGCCTGCCGGTGACGCTGACGGATGTGGACGTGGCGCTGAAGCGCACCTTCGACGAGGTTTTCGGCCCCGCGCGCCGCTGACCGCCCCCCGCCTTTCGAGGGTCAGACCCCGCGATCGGACGGCAAAAATACCGCACGACATATTCAATATTTGATCTGTGTCAATTTTTCCCACGGAAACCGGGTATCAGCGATTGCCCTGACAGCACGCGGCGATTAAAAATCGGACCTGATAACCGCGCGCGGGCGGGAAAGCCGCGACGTGGACCAGACCAAAGGAACGGGAGTACGTGATGGCCGACGCAGCCATGCATGCACATGACGAGCACGGGGAGAAGGGTTTCTTCACGCGCTGGTTCATGTCGACGAACCACAAGGATATCGGGATCCTTTATCTCTTCACGGCCGGCCTGCTCGGCTTCATCTCGGTGGCCTTCACCGTCTACATGCGCATGGAGCTCATGGAGCCCGGCGTCCAGTACATGTGCCTCGAGGGCGCCAGCCTCGTCGCCGCGGCGGCCGAGAACTGCACCCCGAACGGGCATCTGTGGAACGTTCTGATCACCGGCCACGGCATCCTGATGATGTTCTTCGTGGTGATCCCGGCGCTGTTCGGCGGCTTCGGCAACTACTTCATGCCGCTGATGATCGGCGCGCCGGACATGGCCTTCCCGCGGATGAACAACCTGTCCTACTGGATGTACGTGGCGGGCTCGTCGCTGGCGGTGGCGTCGCTGCTGGCGCCGGGGGGCAACGGCCAGCTCGGCACCGGCGTGGGCTGGGTGCTCTACGCGCCGCTCTCGACGCGCGAGGCCGGGATGTCGATGGACCTCGCGATCTTCGCCGTGCACGTCTCGGGCGCCTCGTCGATCCTGGGCGCGATCAACATGATCACCACCTTCCTCAACATGCGCGCGCCCGGCATGACGCTCTTCAAGGCGCCGCTCTTCGCCTGGTCGATCTTCGTCACCGCCTGGCTGATCCTGCTGTCGCTGCCCGTGCTGGCCGGCGCGATCACCATGCTGCTGACCGACCGTAACTTCGGCACCACCTTCTTCGATCCCGCCGGCGGCGGCGACCCGGTGCTCTACCAGCACCTGCTGTGGTTCTTCGGCCATCCCGAGGTCTACATGATCATCCTGCCGGGCTTCGGCCTGATCAGCCACGTCATCGCCACCTTCTCGCGCAAGCCGATCTTCGGCTACCTGCCGATGGTCTGGGCGATGATCGCGATCGGGGCGCTGGGCTTCGTGGTCTGGGCGCACCACATGTACACCGTGGGCATGAGCCTGACGCAGCAGTCTTACTTCATGCTCGCGACGATGGTGATCGCGGTGCCCACGGGCATCAAGGTCTTCAGCTGGATCGCCACGATGTGGGGCGGTTCGGTGGAGTTCAAGACGCCGATGCTCTTCGCCTTCGGCTTCCTGTTCCTCTTCACCATCGGCGGCGTCACGGGCATCGTGCTGTCCCAGGCCGGGATCGACCGGGCCTACCACGACACCTATTACGTGGTGGCGCATTTCCACTACGTGATGAGCCTCGGCGCGGTCTTCTGCATCTTCGCCGGCATCTACTACTGGTTCGGCAAGATGAGCGGCCGCCAGTACCCGGAATGGGCGGGCCAGGTGCATTTCTGGACCTTCTTCGTGGGGGCCAACCTGACCTTCTTCCCGCAGCACTTCCTGGGGCGCCAGGGCATGCCGCGCCGCTACATCGACTACCCGGAGGCCTTCGCCTTCTGGAACGCGGTGTCGTCCTGGGGCGCGTTCCTGTCGTTCGCCTCATTCGTGTTCTTCATCGGCGTCGTGTTCTACGCGCTCTTCGCCGGCCGCAAGGAGACCGCGGACAACTACTGGGGCGAGTCGGCGGACACGCTGGAATGGACCGTGTCCTCGCCCCCGCCGGAGCACACCTTCGAGACCCTGCCCACCCAGGACATGTGGGACAGGCCGGCGCACCACTGATGCCGCTGGAGCATGTGACGCATGGGGGGGCTCCGGCAGATGCCGGGGCCCCTTCCGCTTCGGAGGCGCCGTTCTACCAGGTCGTGCTGCGCCCGCACCGGTCCCTGCCGCCCGAAGGCTTCGCCTGGGTGATCGCGGTGGCCTGCGGATTCCTGCTGATCCCGCTGATCGCGCTGCTGGGCACGCTCGCGCTCTGGGCGATGCTGCCCTTCCTGATCGCCACGGTCTGGGCGCTCTGGCACGCGATCCGGCGCAACACGGCGGACGGCGCGCTCTACGAGCGGCTGGAGATCGGGCATGACCTGATCCGCGTCACCCGCCACGAGCCGCGCGGCGATGTCCGGGAATGGGCGGCGAACCCCTACTGGACCAAGGCGACCCTGCACGAAGATGGCGGGCCGGTGCCCAAATACCTGACGCTGAAGGGCGGCGGGCGCGAGATCGAGCTCGGCGCCTTCCTCAGCCCCGAGGAACGCGCGGGCCTTTTCGCCGATCTCGAACGCCTGCTGGCACAGGCCGCGCAGCCGCCGAGCCCGTCGCCGCCGCCGGCCTGACCGGGCCGGCCGCCGCGGCGACCGGGACTAGCCGAGCCGGGCCTTCACCTTGGGCCCGACCACGCCGAAATCCATCTGGCCGGTATACCTGGACTTGAGCACGCCCATGACGCGGCCCATGTCGCGGATCGACTCGGCGCCCACCTCGCGGACCGCGGCCTCGACGGCCTTGTCGACCTCCGCCTCGGAGAGCTGGCGCGGCAGGAATTCCTCGATCACCTCGACCTCGCGCTGTTCGCGCTCGGCCAGGTCCAGCCGGCCGCCCTCTTCATAGGCGCGGACGCTCTCCTGGCGTTGCTTGACCATGCGCCCGAGGATCGCGAGGATCTCGTCGTCGCCGACGCCGTCGCCGCGCCCGTCGCTGCGGATCGCGATGTCGCGGTCCTTGATCGCCGCGTTGATCAGGCGCAATGTCGACAGGCGGTCCTGGTCCTTGGCCTTCATGGCCTCTTTCAGCGCCGCCGTGATACGGTCTCTCATCTCCATCGGCTCTCTCATCCCCATGAGCGTGGTCGAAGTTCCGACAATACTTGCCCCGCGCAGCGGAGACAACCACCCGCGACCATACTAAGTCATTGTTATGAAAGTGTTTGTTTTTCCGTATCTTACTTGACGCTTCCTGCCCCCGATCATAGGTTCGCCCCGATCCAGCCGCGAGACTCGCCCATGCCTGCCGACACCCAGCCGATGACGACCCGGGACACCGCCACCGCCTGCATCGCGCTCGCGGATGGAACCATCCTCTACGGCAGGGGATTCGGCGCCACCGGCGACGCCGTGGCCGAGCTCTGTTTCAACACGGCGATGACCGGCTACCAGGAGATCATGACCGATCCCTCCTATGCCGGGCAGATCGTGACCTTCACCTTTCCCCATATCGGCAATACCGGCACCAATGCCGAAGATGACGAGACCGCCGACCCGGTCGCGGCCGGGATGGTGGTCAAGTGGGACCCGACCGAACCCTCGAACTGGCGCGCAGAGGCGCGGCTGGGCGAATGGCTGGCGCGGCACGGCCGCATCGGGATCGGCGGCGTGGACACGCGCCGCCTGACCCGCGCCATCCGCCAGCAGGGCGCGCCGCACGCGGCGATCTCGCATGACCCGCAGGGCAATTTCGACATCGAGGCGCTGGTCGCGCGGGCGCGCAGCTTTCCCGGGCTCGTCGGGCTGGACCTCGCGCGCGACGTCAGCTGCGTGCAATCCTACCGCTGGGACGAGATGCGCTGGGCCTGGCCCGAGGGCTACAGCCGGCGCGAGACGCCGGGGCGGCGCGTCGTCGCCGTCGATTACGGCGCCAAGCGTAACATCCTGCGCTGCCTCGCCAGCGCGGGCTGCGACGTGACCGTGATGCCGGCCACCGCCACGGCCGAGGAAATCCTCGCCCAGGAGCCCGAGGGGCTGTTCCTGTCCAACGGGCCGGGCGACCCGGCGGCGACCGGCGAATACGCCGTGCCCATGATCCGCGAGATCATGGACAAGACCGATATCCCGGTCTTCGGGATATGCCTCGGGCACCAGATGCTGGCCCGCGCGCTTGGCGCGACCACCGTCAAGATGAACCACGGCCATCACGGCGCCAACCATCCCGTGAAGGATCTCGAGACCGGCAAGGTCGAGATCACCTCTATGAACCACGGCTTCACCGTGGACAGCCAGACCCTGCCCGGGGGCGTCATGGAAACCCATGTCTCGCTCTTCGACGGGTCGAACTGCGGCATCCGCATGACGGATCGCCCGGTCTTCAGCGTGCAATATCACCCCGAGGCGAGCCCCGGACCGCAGGACAGCTATTATCTCTTCGAGCGTTTCGTCGCCTCGATCGAGGCCCGCGGCTGACCCGCGCGGCAGAGTAAATCCCCGCTTAACCACTTTTTTACCGGCGGCTTGCAGGCTGACCCTGCAACCCGGAGGCCGCCGATGACCCGCGCATCCCAAATCCGTCCCGTCCCGCGGCCCGCGGCCACCGGATCACGCCCGCGCCGCCACCGCCCCCGCGGCCTCGGCATGCGGCTGGTACAAGCCGGGCACCTCACCCACCAGCAGCTGGCCGAGGCCACGACACAGCGCAACCGTTCGCATGCGCGGCTGTCGGACATCCTGGTGGCCCGCGGGGTGATCCACCGCGCCGAGATGGACCGCCTGCTGGCCGCCGACTCGGGCCTGCGCAGCGTCGATCTGGCCCGCCGGCCGCCCGTCGCACGGATCGCGCGCAGCCTGCCCGCGGCGCTCTGCCTCGCGCACGGGGCCGTGCCCTGGCGCCGGATCGGCTCCGTCACGGTTCTGGCGCTCGCCCATCCCGACCGGGCCGAGCCGCTGCGCCGGGCGCTGCCCGCCGATTTCGGCGCCTATCACTTCGTCTTCGCCCCCGACTCGCAGGTGCAGAAGGCCATTGCCGACGCTCATCGCGGCGATCTCGCGCAACGCGCGGAAACCCGCTGCCCGGCCGAGATGAGCTGCCGGGACTGGGCCGGCCCCAGCCGCGCGATGATCCGCGCGCCGGCGCTGGCGACGATGGCGCTGGCCGGCCTGACCTTCCCGGCCGCCGCCGCATGGGTGTTGATGGCGATCGCGGTCACCGCGCTCCTGGCGAACATGACGCTCAAGACGCTGGCGGCCCTGGCCACGCTGCGCGCCCGCGCCGCGGCTGCGGGCGCGGCCGACGCCGCGCCCCCGCCCGCCATCGCGCGTTTGCCCAGGGTCTCGGTCCTGGTGCCGCTGCATCGCGAGGCCCGGATCCTGCCCGATCTCATCCGGCGCCTCGGGCGGCTCGACTATCCGCCGGAGCTGCTCGAGATCCGGCTGGTGATCGAGGAGGATGACGCCGTCACCCGCGCCGCCCTGGCTGCGACGCCGCTGCCGCCATGGATGGCGGTGACCCTCGTGCCGGACTCGCGCTTGCGGACCAAGCCCCGGGCGCTGAACTACGCGCTCGATTTCTGCCGGGGCAGCATCGTCGGCATATACGACGCCGAGGATGCGCCCGAGCCCAACCAGATCCGCCGGATGGTCGCCCGGTTCCATGCCAGCAAACCCGACGTCGCCTGCCTGCAGGGCATCCTCGATTTCTACAACGCGCGCATGAACTGGCTGTCGCGCTGCTTCGCGATCGAGTACGCGGTGTGGTTCCGGATGATCTTGCCGGGGTTCGAGCGGCTGGGCCTGCCGGTGCCGCTCGGGGGCACGACGCTCTTCTTCCGCCGTGACGTGCTCGAGGCGATCGGCGGCTGGGACGCGCACAACGTCACCGAGGACGCCGATCTCGGCATGCGGCTGGCCCGCCACGGCTATCGCTGCGAATTCGTGCCGAGCGTCACCTACGAGGAGGCCAACTGCCGCCCCTGGGCCTGGGTGCGCCAGCGTTCGCGCTGGCTCAAGGGCTTCGCGATGACCTGGGTCAGCCACATGCGCCGGCCGGCGCGGCTCTGGTCGGAGCTCGGGCCGCGCGGTTTCGCCGGGTTCCAGGTGCTTTTCCTCGGCACGCTGGCGGCCTTCCTGACCGCGCCGTTCCTCTGGTCCTTCTGGCTGCTGGCCCTGACCGGCACGGTGCCTTTCCTGATGCACCTGCCCGACGCGGCGCTGGTGGCGCTGGCCGCGCTTTTCGTGGTGTCGGAACTGGTGGGGATCGCCATCGCCCTGGCGGCGACGTCCGGCCCGAAACATCGCTTCCTGATGCCCTGGGTGCCGAGCATGCATCTCTATTTCCCGCTTGGCGCTCTCGCCGCCTGGAAAGCGGTCTACGAGATCGTCGCGCGGCCCTTCTACTGGGACAAGACCGATCACGGCCATGCCAGGCCGGGCCCCGGCGACCCGATGGCCGACGCCTAGGCGCCCTCGGCCTTGCGCACCTCGCCGGCGTCAAGCTTCAGCCGCGTCTCGAACGCCTTGGAGAGGTGGCGCTTCAGCGCGTCGCAGGCCCTGTCGCCGTCGCGGGCCTCGATGGCGCGCACGATCTCGAGGTGTTCGTCGAGCGCGGTCTCGCCGCGGCCCTCCACCGCCAGCGAGGTCGTCGCCAGGAGCGCCATGAAGCGGTGCACGAGATCGAGCTGCTGCACCAGGTAGCGGTTGTGGCTGGCCAGGTGGATCTGCTTGTGGAAGCGCCGGTTCGCCCGGCTGAGCGCCTTCGGCTCGTCCACCAGCTGGCGGTCATCCTCGACCATGTCGTAGAGAACGCGGATCTCTTCCTCGGCGGCGTGCTGCGCGGCGAGCCGCGCGGCCAGCCCCTCGAGCTCGTTTCGGACGGTATAGAGCTCGGCCAGCTGGTTGTGATCGAGCGACGAGACGATCAGCGAACGGCCGACGCGGGTCAGCATCGACTGGGTCTCGAGCCGCTGCAGGGCCTCGCGGATCGGGGTGCGCGAGACGCCGAAACGTTCGGCGAGTTCCGATTCCACCAGCCGGTCTCCCGGTTTGAAGACGCCGACATCGATCGCCTCCAGGATCAGGTCATAGGCGTCTTTCTGCGCCGGTTTCACGTCGCTCATCGGGGTCTCCTCAAGGATCCGCCGAAGCCTATCCCCGGAGGCGCGCGGCAATCAATAGCCCGGGCGTTGCCGCGGCCGGGGGCGCGCAGTAATGTCACGGCCATGGTAGCCCATCACTTCACCCATGTCCGGCACTGGGTCTTCGACCTGGACAACACGCTCTACCCGCCCGCCGCGCGGCTCTTCGACCAGATCGAGATCCGGATGACCGATTTCGTGATGCGCGCCACCGGCGCCGACCGCGCGGAGGCCGACCGGCTGCGCCGGGTCTACTGGGTCGAGTACGGCACGACGCTGGCCGGGCTGATGGCGGTCCATGGCGTCGATCCGGGCCCCTATCTCGACGAGGTGCACGACATCTCGCTCGACCACCTGGAACCCGACCCGGCGCTGCGCGCCGGCATCACCGCGCTGCCGGGCCGGCGCATCGTCTATACCAACGGCTCGGAGCCCTATGCGCGCCGGGTTCTCGCGGCCCGCGGGCTGGAAGGCGCTTTCGACGCGCTCTACGGGGTGGAACATGCCGGTTACCGGCCCAAACCCGCGCGCGCGGCCTTCGAGACGGTCTTCGCGCTCGACGGTGTCGAGGCCGGCGCCGCCGCCATGTTCGAGGACGATCCGCGCAACCTCGAGGCGCCGCACCAGATGGGCATGCGCACCGTCCACGTGGCCGACGCCCCGGCCCCGGCGCAGCACATTCACCATCACACCGATGACCTCGCCGCGTTCCTGGCCCGGCTGACGCGGTAGGTTGCCGCAGCCCTTTGAACAGGGCGCAGGGGCGGAATATCTTTCGTCCTGAAAGCCTTACCACCCAACCAGGATGACTTCATGACCTCGACGCCCCGACTTCCCCGCTGGCAGCGGCTGCTCTTTCTCGTGCCCGTTTTCGGCTGGATGCTGCGCGACGTGATGTATGGCGATGCCGACAACATCTATTACGCGCTGTTTTCGCTGGTGGCGATCTGGATCATGGCGATCATGGCCTTCGGCTATCCCGCGATCATCCTGCCCGCGCTCGCGCTCGTCCCGGTCTGCTTCCTGATCCTGTTCCTGATCACCAAGGGATGACGGATTGCCGCTTTGCCCCGCCGGCTGCGCGGACTACTCTCCGGCCCGAGGAGGCGGACCCATGGCAGACGGCAGCACGACCCATCACGACATCCTCGTATCCGGCGGCGGCGTCGCCGGGCTGACGGCGGCCTGCGCCTTCGGCTCTGCGGGGTTCTCGGTTCTCTGTGTCGATCCGGCCCCGCCCGTGACCGAGGCCGCGGCCGACGGCGCCGACCTGCGCTCCACCGCCTTCCTGCAGCCCTCGCGCGCGGTGCTGGAGGCGGCCGGGCTCTGGGACCGGCTCGCCCCCCATGCCGCCGACCTGCAGGTGATGCGCATCGTCGAGGCCGGCGGCGATCCGCCCGAGGCCCGGTCCGTGCGCGATTTCGATGCCGCCGATATTTCCGACCTGCCTTTCGGCTGGAATCTTCCGAACTGGCTCCTGCGCCGCGAGATGGTAGCGCGCATCGCCGAGTTGCCCAACGTCGCGTTCCGCCCCGGCGTGGCCACCGCGCAGCTCTTTACCCGCGAGACCGAGGCGATCGCGCGGCTTTCGGACGGGACGCGCTGCCGCGCGCGGCTGGTCGTGGCCGCCGACGGGCGCAACTCGCCGGTGCGCGAGGCCGCCGGGATCGGCGTGCAGACCATGCGCTACGGGCAGAAGGCGCTGGCCTTCACCGTCACCCATCCGATTCCGCACCAGAACGTCTCGACCGAGATCCATCTTTCGGGCGGGCCGTTCACGCTGGTGCCGCTGCCCGATCTGGACGGCCGGCCCCATTCGGCCGTTGTCTGGATGGAGGAAGGCCCCCGCGCGCTGGACCTGGCACAGATGGATCGGGCCGCGCTCGAGGCCGAGATGTCGGCGCGGTCCTGCTACCACTTCGGGCCGCTGTCGCTGGCCAGCCAGATCACCGTCTGGCCCATCATCAGCCAGATCGCGGACCGGCTCGACGGCGAACGGGTCGCCCTGATCGCCGAGGCCGCCCACGTGGTGCCGCCCATCGGCGCGCAGGGTCTCAACATGAGCCTGGCCGACATGGGCTGCCTGCTGGAGCTGGCCCGCGCCCGCCCCGAGGGGCTGGGCGACGCGGAGATGCTGCGCGCCTACCATCGTCGCCGCTGGACCGATATCCGGCTCCGCGTGACCGGGATCGACGCGCTGAACCGCGCCTCGATGGCCGGGGCACCGGCCCTGGCGGCGCTCCGCGACCGGGCGATGCGGCTGCTGCATGACGTGCGCCCGGTGCGGCGGACCCTGATGCAGGCCGGGCTCGGCGCGCGTCCGGCGCGGACAACGGACGGCGCGCCGGCCCCCTGACCGGGGATGCGGGGCCGTCAGGCCCCGGCGGTGACCTTGTCGAGTGCCGCCTCCAGCCGGGCGACGCTGGCCTCGACGTCGTAAAGCTTGTCCAGCCCGAAAAGGCCCAGGCGGAAGCTCTTGTAGTCCGGACCCTCGTCGCATTGCAGCGGCACGCCCGCGGCGATCTGGACGCCTTCGGCGGCGAAGGCGCGGCCGGTGTGGATCTCGGCATCGCCCGTGTAGCAGACCACGACGCCCGGGGCCTCGAAGCCCTCGGCCGCGACGGACCGGAACCCGCGCGCGGCCAGCGCGGCGCGGACACGGCGGCCCTGTTCCCACTGGGCCTCGCAGAGCCGGTCGAAGCCGTAATCCCGCATTTCCTGCATCGTGTCGCGGAAGGCGCGCAGCGCATCGGTGGGCATGGTCGCGTGATAGGCATGCCCGCCGCCGAGATAGGCGTCCATGATCGAGAGCCACTTGCCGAGATCGATGGCGAAGCTGGTCGACCGCGTCGCCGCGACACGTGCCCGCGCGGCTTCGGACAGCATCACGAGGCCGGCCGAGGGCTGTGCCGACCAGCCCTTCTGCGGCGCAGAGATCAGAACGTCCACGCCGGTCGCCTTCATGTCGACCCAGGCGCAGCCCGAGGCGATGCAGTCGAGGACGAAGAGCCCGCCGACCTCGTGGACGGCGTCGGCCACGGCTTTCAGGTAGGCGTCCGGCAGGATCAGCCCGGCCGAGGTCTCGACATGGGGCGCGAAGACGATATCCGGGCGATCGGCGCGGATCCGGGCGACCACCTCGTCGATCGGCGCGGGGGCAAAGGGCGCGTCGGTCGCGTTGCCCGCGCGCCGCGCCTTCATCACGGTCTCTTCGGCCGGAATCGCGCCGGCCTCGAAAATCTGCGTCCAGCGGTAGGAGAACCAGCCGTTCCGGATCACCATCGCCCGGGCATCGGTGGCGAGCTGGCGCGCGACGGCCTCCATCGCGTAGGTGCCGCCGCCGGGAATGACCGCGACGGCATCGGCCTTGTAGACCTCGCGCAGGGTGGCGTCGATATCGCGCATCACCTGCTGGAAGGCCGCGCTCATGTGGTTCAGCGAGCGGTCGGTGAACACGACCGAGAACTCCAACAGGCCGTCGGGATCGATATCGGGATTGAGGGCGTTCATGGCATGTCTCCTTCGGAATGCTGCCAAAGCCCTAGCGCAGCCCGCGCAGAAAGCCAATTCCTCAGCCGAGCGGGCCGGACAGGCGTTCCTCGCTCAGCAGCACGTTGGCCTCGACCTCGCCCACGCCGGGCAGCGCCATGATCCGGCGTCGCAGGACGCGCTCGAAATCCGGCAGGTCGCGGGCCACGACGCGCAGCCGGTAGTCATAGAGTCCCAGCACATGCTGGACGACCTGGACCTCGGGGATGGCGGTCACGGCGCGCTCGAAATCCTCGAGGCTGACCCGGCCCTTGGTGGCCAGCTTCACGCCGAGGAACACCGTGACGCCGAAGCCCAGCGCCGCGTGGTTCAGCCGCAGCCGGCGGCCTGCCAGGATCCCGGCCTCTTCGAGCCTGCGGATGCGCCGCCAGGTGGCCGGCTGCGAGAGCCCCAGCTGGCGGCCGAGCTTTCCGGCGCTGGCCCGCGCGTCGCGCGCAAGCGCGCGCAGGATCTGGCGGTCGGTCTCGTCGAGATCGGTCACAGCGGCAGAGCCTCGCGGTTCTGCACGGTCGCGACCAGCATCAAGGCCTCGATATCGGCGATATGCGGCAGCGTCAGGATGCGGCTGCGATAGATTTCCTGGTAATGCGCCATGTCGCGGGCAAGCACGTTCAGCCGCACGTCCACCCGGCCCAGGAAGGTCTGGATCTCGTTGACCTCCGGCACCTCGCGCGCGGCGGCGAGGAAATCGTCGAAGGCCGCGCGTTCCGTCTTGTCGAGGGTGACACGCAGGCTGACCTCCACCGCGTAGCCGAGCGCGCGCCAGTCGATCGCGGCCTCCATGCCCTCGATCACGCCGGCACGCTCGAGCTTCTCCAGCCGCCGCCAGCACGTGGGCGCGGTGATCCCCGCCCGGTCAGCCAGATCGGCCGTGGACAGCGTCGGGTCCGCCTGCAGCTGGCGCAGGAGCCGGCGGTCGGTATCATCAAGGCTGTGCATGGCTCGTTCGAAAATCTCAAATATTGCGAATGGTTTTTTGCGCATTCATGACAGAAAGGCAATACATGAGCCGGAAATCGATGCCAGGTCGCTATGCTGGCGTTCGACACGACCGAAAGAGGGGACAGAACCATGCGTGTGTATTACGACCGCGACTGCGACATCAATCTGATCAAGGACAAGAAGGTGGCGATCCTGGGCTATGGCAGCCAGGGCCACGCCCACGCGCTGAACCTGCGCGATTCCGGCGCCAAGAACGTCGTCGTGGCGCTGCGCGAAGGCTCGGCCAGCGCCGCCAAGGCCGAGGGCGAGGGCCTGCAGGTCATGGGCATCGCCGAAGCCGCGGCCTGGTGCGACCTGATGATGTTCACCATGCCCGACGAGCTGCAGGCCGAGACCTACAGGAAATACGTCCACGACAACATCCGCGAGGGCGCGGCGATCGCCTTCGCCCACGGGCTCAACGTGCATTTCAACCTGATCGAGCCGAAACCCGGCGTCGACGTGATCATGATGGCGCCGAAAGGCCCGGGCCACACCGTGCGCGGCGAGTTCGTCAAGGGCGGCGGCGTGCCCTGCCTGGTGGCCGTCGACACCGACGCCAGCGGCAAGGCGCTGGACCTGGCGCTCTCCTACTGCTCGGCCATTGGCGGCGGGCGTTCCGGCATCATCGAAACCACCTTCCAGCAGGAATGCGAAACCGATCTCTTCGGCGAACAGGCCGTGCTCTGCGGCGGGCTGGTCGAGCTGATCCGCATGGGCTTCGAGACCCTGGTCGAAGCCGGCTACGAGCCGGAAATGGCCTATTTCGAGTGCCTGCACGAGGTGAAGCTGATCGTCGACCTGATCTACGAGGGCGGCATCGCGAACATGAACTACTCGATCTCGAACACCGCCGAGTTCGGCGAGTACGTGTCGGGTCCGCGTGTCCTGCCCTACGACGAGACCAAGGCGCGGATGAAGGCGATCCTGACCGACATCCAGACCGGGCGCTTCGTGCGCGACTGGATGCAGGAATGCGCCGTCGGCCAGCCGTCCTTCAAGGCCACGCGCCGCATCAACGACGCCCACCAGATCGAGGCGGTCGGCGAGAAGCTGCGCGGCATGATGCCGTGGATCTCGGCCGGCAAGATGGTCGACAAGTCCAAGAACTGATAGCAGACTGACACGGCTGTACCGGGCGGCGCCCCGCGCCGCCCGGTACTGATTCAAGGGGATGACACGGGCATGAAAGCGGGCGAACCGGCCGGACCCGGCCTCGTCAACTGGGCGTTGATCTCGTGCCTCGGGCTGCTCTGGGGCGCCTCGTTCATGGGGGTGACGCTTGCGCTCGACGGGTTCGGGCCGCTCTCCGTCGCGGCCTACCGCATCGCGCTGGCGGCGGTGGTTCTGCTCGCCGTGACCCGCGTGATGGGGATCGCCCTGCCCATGCCGGCCACGGCCGAGGGCCGCGCCGTGCTGCCCTTCGCCATCGGCATGGGCCTCTTTTCCAACGCCTTCCCCTTCTTCTTGCTCAGCTGGGGCCAGCAGCACGTCGCCTCTGGCTTCGCCGGGATCACCATGTCGGCGATCCCGCTCCTCGTGCTGCCGCTGGCGCATCTGTTCGTGCCGGGCGAACAGCTGACCGCGCGCAAGGGGCTGGGCTTCGCCATCGGTTTCGTCGGAGTCGTCATCCTGATCGGCCCCGGTGCCTTCCGCTCGGCCGGCGGCGATCTCGAGGGGCTGGCGCGGCTGGCCTGCCTGGCCGCGGCGGCCTGCTATGCCATCGGCGCGATCCTGACGCGGCGCTGCCCGCCGGTGCACCCGATCGCCTTCGGCGCGGTGGCGCTGTCGGTCGCCACGGCGCTGCTGCTGCCGGTCGCGCTCTGGCGCGAGGGGCTGGCGACCGCGCCGGGAACGGTGCCGCTGCTGGCGATCCTTTACCTCGGGCTGGGCCCGACGGCGCTGGCGACGCTGATCCTCGTGCGGGTGATCCGCAGCGCGGGGCCGAGCTTCCTCAGCCTGACCAATTACAAGGTGCCGGTCTGGTCGGTGATCTTCGGCGCGGTCTTCCTGGGCGAACGCCTGCCGCCGCAGTTCCTTGCCGCCCTCGCCGTGATCCTGGCCGGGCTGGCGATCAGCCAGCTCCGGATGTGGAAGCGCGGGTTCCGGGCCCCGGCGCCGGGCGGACGCTGAGGCCTCAGGCCGCGGTCTCGACCGCCGCGACGACCCCGTCGACGACATCGGCCAGCAGGGCCTCGTCCTCGCATTCGGCCATGACGCGGATCAGCGGCTCGGTGCCGGATTTCCGGATCAGGAGCCGCCCCTGCCCGTTCAGCCGGGTCTCGGCCGCGGTGATGGCGGATTTCACTTCCGGCAGGCCCAGCGGGTCGCTGCCCGCCGCGTAGCGCACGTTCTTCAGAAGTTGCGGGCAGGGTTCGAACCGGTGGATCAGACGGCTGGCCGGCTGGCCCGTACGCACGATTTCCGACAGGAACTGCAGGCCCGCGACGAGACCGTCACCGGTGGTCGAGTAATCGCCCATGACGATATGGCCGGACTGCTCGCCGCCCAGGTTGAAGCCCCCCGCGCGCATCGCCTCGACCACGTAGCGGTCGCCCACCGGTGTCCGGTGCAGCGCGATGCCCCGATCCGAGAGATAGCGTTCCAGCCCGAGATTGGACATGACCGTCGCGACCAGCGTGTTCCCGGCCAGCCGGCCCTCCTCGGCCCAGCGCGCGGCCAGCAGCGCCATGACCTGGTCGCCATCGGCCACGGCGCCGGTCTCGTCGAGGATCATCACCCGGTCGGCGTCCCCGTCGAGGCTGAGTCCGACATCGGCGCCGCTCTCGCGGATGGCGCGCGCCGCGCGCTCCGTATGGGTCGAGCCGCAGCCGTCATTGATGTTGACGCCGTTCGGGCTGACGCCCACGGCCACGACCTCGGCCCCCAGTTCCCAGAGCGCCTCGGGCGCGGCCCGCCAGGCCGCGCCGTTGGCGCAATCGACCACGACCTTGAGCCCGTCGAGCCGGACATGGCGCGGAAGGGTGGTCTTGGCGTATTCCACGTAGCGCCCGCGCCCGTCATCGATACGGGTCGCGTGGCCGATGTTCCGCGGCTGGCTGAGCTGGATCTCGCCGTTGACGATGGCCTCGATCTCGGCCTCCGCCTCGTCGGACAGCTTGTAGCCATCGGGGCCGAAGAACTTGATCCCGTTATCCTCGTGCGGGTTGTGCGAGGCCGAGATCATCACGCCGAGATCGGCACGCATCGACCGGGTGAGATACCCCACCGCCGGGGTCGGCACGGGGCCGAGCAGGAACACGTTCATCCCGGTCGAGGTCAGCCCGGCCGTCAGGGCGTTCTCCAGCATGTAGCCGGAGCGCCGCGTGTCCTTGCCGATCACCACGCGGTGCTCGTTGCCGTCGCGGCGGAAATAGCGCCCCGCCGCCGCGCCGAGGCGCAGCGCGACCTCCGCCGTCATCGGGTGGCTGTTGGCGCGCCCGCGCACGCCGTCGGTTCCGAAAAGCTTACGCATCAACTCCACCTGTCATCGAGACCATGCACCGCCCGCCAGAGCGCCACCGCCTGGCAGGTCTCTGCTATATCATGAACGCGCAGGACGTGAACGCCCTGCCGCAAGCCTTCCAGCGCCACGGCGACCGAGCCCGGCCCCCGCTTGGCGGCGGTCTCCTCGCCAGAGACCGTGCCGATGAAGCGCTTGCGCGACACCCCCAGCAGCACCGCGCAGCCCAGCCCGTGAAACAGGCTGAGCCCCCGGATCAGCGCCAGGTTATGCGCCACGGTCTTGCCGAAGCCGATGCCGGGATCCACGAGCACCCGGTCGCGCGGGATGCCGGCGGCCTCGGCCGCGGCCACGCGGTCGGCGAGGAAATCATAGACGTCCAGCAGCACGTCGTCGTAACGCGGGTCTTCCTGCATCGTGGCCGGATCGCCCTGCGCATGCATCAGGCAGACGGGCACCGCGGCCCGCGCGGCAAGATCGGCCATGCCCGGATCGAAGGTAAAGGCCGCCACGTCGTTCAGCATCGCCGCCCCGGCCTCGAGCGCCGCCGCGCCCACCGGGGCCTTGCGCGTATCGATGGAAATCACGGCCGCCGGGTGGGCCGCGGTGATCGCGCCGATCAGGGGCACGGTGCGCTGCATCTCTTCCTCGACCGGCACCTCGGCCGCGCCGGGGCGGGTCGATTCCCCGCCGATATCGAGGATGTCGGCGCCCTCCGCCAGGATCGCACCGGCGCGGTCCGCCGCCTTGCCGGGGTCGTGATACCATCCCCCGTCGGAGAAACTGTCCGGCGTGACGTTGAGCACCCCCATGATCCGCGCCCGGTCGAGCGTCAGCCCGGCCAGCGGCGCCCGGACGCCCGTAAGCCGCGCGCGCGCCGGCTCCGGCAGGTCGGCCGCCGCGATCACCTTGCCCGGCGCCCCGCGATACAGCACCTCCACATGGTCGAACCAGGCCGGCGTCCCGGCCAGCGGCAGCGCACCGTCGGGACGGTCGGGGCCGATCCGGGCGATCGGGCGGTAATAGGCGATCTGCGACGTCACGGGGTCCCCCCTCGATCCAAGGATGTCCGTTTCTCGCAAATGGCCCGCGGACGCAAGTCGCGGCGGCGGATTGCCGCCGCCGCGCGCTCAGAGCCGATCCGCCCCCGCGACAGGCAGGCGGTCGATCGACAGGTCGCTGTCATCCGTCGCGCCGTCGGTGCCCACATAGACCAGCCGGGCCGCGTCGAAGCCATGCGCGAACCAGAGCGCGAGCGCCTCCGGGTCGGCCCCGGCGGGCGCGTCATGGGCGTCGAGCACGACCTTGGACGGTGCCCAGACGCTCATTTGCCCGTGACCCATGCCCCATTCGAGTTCCGTCCTGCTTTCGACCACGACGCAGCGCCGGTCGCGGGCGGCCAGCATCCAGGCGTTCTGCTCGATCGCCAGCAGATCGATCCGCCGCTGCGCCGCCGGGACGCTGGTCCGGGGGGCCGGGATCGCGGCCGCCCCGACACAAAGGATCACCGGCAGCGCCTGGGCCGCCAGCGCGTCGATCCAGGCGGGCAGCGCGTCGCTCGCGACGGTTTCGGGCGAGAGATAGGCCACCAGCGGATGCAACCGCTCGTCGGCCTCGGCCTGGGTGGCGGGCACGGCGCGCAGCCCGGCCCGGTGGGCCTGGCGCTGGCTGCGGACGATTTCGACGCCGAGCGCGCCCGGCTCGCGGTCGAGCTTCTCGATCCGCACGAAGACCCGTTCGGCACGGCGATCATGCAGAACGCGTTCCGCCGTGCGCTCGGCCAGGGTTTCCAGCAAGTTCAGACGTTCCGCGGCCAGCTCGTGGCGGATCGCCTCGGTGATGGTGTCGTAGGACAGCACCCGGTCCACGTCGTCGTCAAGCGGCTTGGTCGAGGGGCGCACCTCCACCACGACGTTGAAGCGGATGCGCTGCCGGGTGCCGCGCTCGGCCTGGAAGGCCCCGATCTCGACCTCTTCCACGTAGTCGCGCAGCGAAATCCGGTCGAGCGTGTCGCGGCCCGCGGTCGCCTCGGAGCGTTCGAGGGGATGCGCGAAGGCAAGGCGCAGGTCGTTGGTCATGGCTCGCTCCGGTCCGGCTGGCGTTGCGGCCTAGTATAGGGATTTGGCCGACGCCTCAAGCATCGGGCGCGGCAGGACCGGGCCGGGATGCGACGCGTCTCAGCGCATCGAGAGGCGCGTGGGATCGGTGTAGAAATGATGCACGCCGATGGTCGTGGTCCGGTCGAAGCGGCGTGCCCAGCGCGGGTTCACGGCCTTGGTGTGGTAGTAGGTGGCGCCGTCGGTCAGCTCGCGCGGGGCGCCGTCGAGCATGATGCGCGCGACCTTGCCCACGCGGTCATGCGCACGCGGCTCGTGGATGACCTCGGCCGCGCCGTCGCAGGTATAGGTGAACTGGCACTGGTAGCGCGCGCCCGTGCCCTGGTTCACGACACCGCAGACGGTGTCGGGAAAGGCCGGCGAGTCGACGCGGTTCAGGATCACCTCCGCCACGGCGAACTGCCCTTCGACGGTTTCGCCGCGGGCTTCGAAATAAAGCGCCTCGGCCAGGCATTCCCACTCGGCATCGCCGCGCGCGGTGGGCAGGGCGTCGATGGCCTCGATCGTGCGGGCCGGAATCTCTTGCTTCTCGGCCTCGCGCCCGGCGAAGAGCGCGGCCAGCACGCTGCGGCGCTGGCGCGCCTTTTCCTCGCGCATCGGCTGCGAGAGCCGCGCAAGGCGATCCGAAGACACCCGCTCCATCGCAGCCTTCTCGGCCCCGAGCATGGAAGATATTTCGGCGTCGACCCCGGATGTGGGGTCGCTGGCGCTGCTGGCGGTGACGTCGGCGGTCCCGGTTTGCGACCACGCAAGTATCCCCGCCGCGGCAGCGGCAATGGCCAGTCCGTGTCTCATCTCGAGCGCCCCAGGTTACCCAGCTTCGCGAAATGCTGAAAAAGCAGTCAACTTCAGACCGGCCATATAGAGCATCGGGCCCGGGACGTCCAGCAATGTGGCAAAAATACGACAAAGGCGCCGCAGCCTGCCATGGCCAGCGGCGGTCCCAGGTCCCGCATCGATGCCGCGCCGGGGCGCTAAAACCCCGTTACTCGGCGATTTTCCTGTCTTCCACCCGGTCGGTCAAGGCCAGCTGCGCCGCGGCGAGCCGCGCCACCGGCACCCGGAACGGGGAACACGAGACGTAGTCAAACCCGGCCCTGCGACAAAATGCAATCGATTCGGGCGAGCCGCCATGCTCGCCGCAGATCGACAGCGTCAGGTCGGGCCGCGCGTCGCGGCCGCGCTCGGCCGCGATGAGCAGCAACTCCCCCACCCCGTCGGGATCGAGCGTGTGGAACGGATCCTCGGGATAGACGCCGAGCGAGACATAGGTGCTCATGAACCGCCCGGCATCGTCACGCGACAGGCCATAGGTCATCTGCGTAAGGTCGTTGGTCCCGAAACTCAGGAAATCCGAGGTCGTCGCGATGTCGCCGGCCCGCAGCGCGGCGCGCGGCGTCTCGACCATCACGCCGAGCGTATAGTTGAAATCCGCGCCCTTCTCGGTGCGCACGGCCGCCGCGATGGCATCGACCCTCGTCTTGACCAGCTCCACCTCGCGGCGGGCCGAGACAAGCGGGATCATGATCTCGGGCACGACCGGGTCGCCGTTGCGGCTGGCCTCGATCGTGGCCTCGAAGATGGCCCGCGCCTGCATCTCGTAGATCTCGGGCACGGTGATGCCCAGCCGGACGCCGCGCATGCCCAGCATCGGGTTGAATTCCTGCAGCGCCTCGATCCGCGACACGACACGGCTGACCGGCAGGTCCAGCGCCTCGGCCAGGTCCAGCATCGCCTCGCGGCCGCTGGGCAGGAACTCGTGCAGCGGCGGGTCGAACAGCCGGATGCAGACCGGCTGGCCCTGCATCGTCTCGAAGAGCGCCGCGAAATCGTCGCGCTGCATCGGCAACAGCACCTCGAGCGCGGCGCGCCGGTCCTCCGGCGTGTCGGCGAAGATCATCTCGCGCATGACCGTCAGCCGGTCTTCCTCGAAGAACATGTGCTCGGTGCGGCAAAGCCCGATTCCCTCGGCGTTGAAGGATCGCGCGAGCTGCGCATCGGCCGGCGTGTCGGCATTGGCGCGCACGCCGATGTCGCGCACCGCGTCGGCCCACTCCATCAGGCTGACGAAGGCGTCGTCGAGCGCGGCCTCCACCGTGGGCACCGCGCCGGCCAGGACCTCGCCCGAGGAGCCGTCGAGCGTGATCAGGTCACCCTCGCGGAACACGCGCCCGTCGCGGGCGGTCAGGGTCTTCTCGCGCGGGTTCAGGTTCAGATCCGAGGCGCCCACGACGCAGGGCACGCCGATCCCGCGCGCGATCACCGCGGCGTGGCTGGTCACCCCGCCGCGTTCGGTCAGCACGCCGCTGGCCGCGTGCATGCCGCGCACATCCTCGGTCGAGGTCTCGAAGCGCACGAGGATGCAGGGCTCGTCCTGCGCGGCCGAAGCCTGTGCGGCGTTGGAATTGAAGACGATCCGCCCGGTCGCCGCGCCGGGGCTGGCCGCGATCCCGTGGGCGAAGACGTCACGCTGTGTCCGCGGGTCGATCTGGGGATGCAGCATCTCGGTCAGGGCGCGCGGCTCGATCCGGGCCAGCGCCTCTTCGCGCGGGATGATCCCGTCCTCGGCCAGGTCCACGGCGATCCGCACCGCCGCGCGGGCCGAGCGCTGAACCGCGGCCGCGTCGAGGATCCGGGCCTCGCCGCCCTCGATCGTGAACTCGATCTGCACCTCGTCGCGCAGGCCGCGCCGCGCCTCGCGCGCATAGGCTTCGAGATCGGCGAAGGCGGCCGGGCAGATATCCTGCAGCGAGGGGCCCCGCGCATCGCGGGTCAGGTAGGCGACGCCGTTCTCGCCGTCGAGCGCCTCGCGGCCCTGCGCCTGGGACTGGTAGCGCCCCGTGATCTGCGGCGCCCCCGTCGCCGAGGAGACCAGCTGCATCACGCCCGCGCCGCATTCACCGGGGCCGAGCCCCAGCGCCATGCGCTGCACGATCAGCCCCAGCGCCGCGTCGGCCGGGGCGCCCTTGGCCTGGCGCAGCAGCCGCGCGGTGGTGCCCTCCCAGGCGCGCGCCATGGACCGCAACACATGGCCGAGCTGCACCGCCGGATCCTGCGGAAACGGCTCTTCCATCTCGAGCTCGTAGGTGCGGAGCGCCAGGTCACGGGACTCGGCGGCCGGAATGCCCGGCTGGAAACAGGCGGCGAATTCCTCGGCGTCGAGCCGCGCGACATGCACGGAATAGGACTGCACGAACCGGGCATAGATCTCCGCCGCCGCATCCTCGCCCAGATGCTCGGCCAGCCGGGCGCAGACCTTCTCGTTCAGCCCGATGTTCAGCACCGTGCCCGGCCCGCCCCAGGCGGGGTTCTCGGGGCTCGACCGGACCGAGACGACCGGGTCGGCGCCGAAGACCGCGAGGATCGACGCGACATCCGGCATCTGGCCCGCGGCGATGGCGCGGACCGCGGCCACCGACAGGGCCACCGCGTCGGGCACCGGCATGCCGAGCCGCATCAGCCGCACAAGGCAGCGCGCCCGGTTCCCGTAATCGGGGATCGGCACGTGGGCCTCGGCATGAAGCCTCTGAAATCCGGGCTGTTTTTCCAACCGCGCCCCCTCTGTTTGCGCGCGCAGCATAGCAGCCGCGGCGCCCGAGGCAAGCGGCGCGATCAGCCCTCGATCCGGCGCAGATCGGCCACTTTCAGGCAGATCTCGCGGATGCGGTGCAGAAGGTTCAGACGGTTGCGGCGCAGGATCTGGTTTTCGGCGTTCACCACCACCGCCTCGAAGAAGGCGTCGATCGGCTGGCGAAGATCGGCCATGGCCGACATGGCAGCCGCGAAATCCTCGGCCGCCAGCGCGGGCGCGATCCTGGCCTCGGCCGCGTCGAGCGCGCCGAAGAGCGCCTTTTCCTCCGCCGCCTCGGCCAGCTTGGCGTCGGGCCCGAAGGAATACTCGACCCCGTCCTTGCGTTCCTCGTCGGTCAGGATGTTGTTGGCTCGCTTGAAGCCCTGGGTCAGGTTCTCGCCGTCGTCGGTCTTCAGGAAGGTCGCCAGCGCCTCGGCGCGCCTGACCAGCAGCACGAGATCGTCGTTGCCCGGCATGCCGATACAGGCGTCGATCACGTCATGGCGGATGCCCTCGTCGCGCAGGTGCACCTTGAGCCGATCGTGGAAGAAGGCGAGGAGGTCGTCGGCATCCGCGCCCGCGTAGCCCTTGACGAAAACCGCCGAGAGATTCGCGCGCACCGCGTTCTCCAGCATCAGCCGGATCACGCCCAGCGCGGCGCGGCGCAGCGCGAAGGGATCCTTGGATCCCGTCGGCTTCTCGTCGATGGCCCAGAACCCCGTCAGCATGTCGATCTTGTCGGCCAGCGCCACGGTCACGCTGACCGGCCCGGTCGGCACGTCGTCGCCGGGGCCGAGCGGCTTGTAATGCTCTTCGCAGGCCTCGGGCACGCCGTCGTCATGTCCGGCGGCCTCGGCGTAGTAGCGGCCCATGATGCCCTGCAGTTCGGGGAACTCGTCCACCATCTCGGATTGCAGGTCGGCCTTGACGACGCGGGCGGCCTCGGCGGCGAGATCGGGTTTCGCGCCGACCAGCGGTGCGATCTCGCGTGCGAGCGTGGAAATTCGTTTTATCCTGTCTCCTTGGCTGCCGAGCTTCGAGTGGAACGTGACCGTCTCCAGCCCGGCGGCCATGCCTTCGAGCCCAATCTCGCGAACGGTCCGCAAGTCGTTCTCCCAGAAGAATTTCGCGTCCGAAAGCCGGGCCGCCAGAACCTTGTGATTGCCGGCGAGGATCGTGGCGCCGTCATCGGCGGTTTCGCGGTTGGCGACGGTGACGAATTTCTCGATCTGCCCGGTCTTGGGATTGCGGACGGAAAAGAACTTCTGATGTTCCTTCATCGAGGTCTGCAGCACCTCGGGGGGCAGGTCGAGGAATGCCGCGCCGATATCGCCCATCAGCACCACCGGCCATTCGACCAGCCCCGCGACCTCGGCCAGCAGCGCCTTGTCCTCGACCACCTCGAGCCCCTGGGCGAAGGCCATGTTATGGGCCTCGACCCAGATGTGATCGGCGCGTTCCTCGGCACTCAGGATCACCTTGGCGCGCTTCAGCTTTGCCTCGTAATCATCGAAATTGGTTACGGAAAAATGCGATGGCGCCATGAATCGATGGCCGGCGGTGACGTCGCCTGCACGGAGGCCGTCGATCTCGAGATCGACCGTCTCGGCGCCGGCGTCGTCCGTCAGGATGCAGAGGATCGAATGGAGCGGGCGCACCCAGCGCAGGCTGCCCGTGCCCCAGCGCATCGATTTCGGCCAGGGGAAGTGGCGCACCACCTGCTCGACCACCTCGGCCACGATCTCGGCGGCGGGGCGGCCCGGCTTCTCGATCGCGGCGAAATAGACCTGCCCCTTCTTGTCGTCGCGGATGTCGAGCTGGTCTTTCGTCAGGCCCGTGGCACGGAGGAACCCCTCCAACGCCTTTTCCGGTGCGTCCACGCGCGGACCCTTGCGCTCCTCGCGGACGGTCGGGCTCTCGGCCAGCAGCCCCTGCACGCTCAGCGCCAGGCGGCGCGGCGTCGAATGGGCCACGGCGCCGGCATAGGTCAGCCCCGCTTCCACCAGCCCGTCGGTGACGCGCGCCTTCAGGTCCGCGGCCGCGCGGGCCTGCATCCGCGCGGGGATTTCCTCGGAAAAGAGTTCCAGCAGAAGATCGGGCATCGCTTACTGCTCCGCGTATTTTTCGTTGAGCTGGTGCCAGGCATAGGCCCGGCCGTCGGCATAGACGGCGATCACCCGGTCGGCGCCCTCGGCGATCTCGCGCTGGCCCATGAAGGCCACGGCGCGGCCGGCCGCGAGATCGCGCGCGATCGCCTCGGCGTCGAAACAGTCGAACCAGTAGGGCGCGGTCAGCGGCTCGGCGTCGTCATAGATCTCGTAGGTCTCGGTCAGCATGGCCAGATCCATCGAGGTGGTGAAGCAGGCCCGGAACTTGAGCGGGCTGGTCCCGGCATCGGTGGCGACGATCTCGTCGGCCATCATCGGCTGGGTCTCGCCCCCGCCAACGCGGGTCAGGCGCAGCTCCACCGCTTCGGCGGGCACGTCCTCGTAATAGGCGAGCGTCTGGAAATACCAGAGCGCCGCGCCGAAGGCGACCGCGAGACCCAGCAGGGTGATGACGATGATGCGCCCGTTCACGCCGCCCGCCCCCCGGCATCGGTCTGGACGAAGGCGTCGGCGCACATCTTTGCCAGCGCCCGCACCCGGCCGATATAGGCCTGCCGCTCGGTCACCGAGATCACGCCGCGCGCATCCAGAAGGTTGAAGATGTGGCTGGCCTTGATGCACTGGTCATAGGCGGGGTGCGCCATGACGATGCGCTTTCCGGTCTTGGGATCCTCGGCCGGGGCGGCCAGGATGCGGGCGCATTCGGCCTCGGCATCCTCGAAATGGCGCAGCAGCGTCCCGGTCTCGGCCACGTCGAAATTCCAGCGCGAGTATTCCTCCTCGGTCTGGCGGAACACGTCGCCATAGGAGAGCGGGATCGGCGCGTCGGGATCGTTGTAGGGCATCTCCATCACGTGATCGATGCCGAGGACGTACATCGCCAGCCGTTCCAGCCCGTAGGTCAGCTCGCCCGAGACCGGGTGGCAGTCATGCCCGCCGACCTGCTGGAAATAGGTGAACTGGCTCACCTCCATCCCGTCGCACCAGACCTCCCAGCCAAGGCCCCAGGCCCCCAGCGTGGGGCTTTCCCAGTCATCCTCGACGAACCGGATGTCGTGCAGCCCCATGTCGATGCCGATGGCTTCGAGCGAGCCGAGATAGAGCGCCTGGAAATCCGGCGGCGAGGGTTTGATCAGCACCTGGTACTGGTAATAATGCTGCAGCCGGTTCGGGTTCTCGCCATAGCGCCCGTCGGTCGGGCGCCGGGAGGGCTGCACATAGGCCGCCGCCCAGGGCAGGCTGCCCAGCGAGCGCAGCGTGGTGGCCGGGTGGAAGGTGCCCGCGCCCACCTCCATGTCGTAGGGCTGCATCACGGCACAGCCCTGGCGGCCCCAGTACTCCTGAAGCCGCAGGATCACTTCCTGGAAACTGCGGGGTTTCGCGCGCGTCTCGCTGCCCATGCCGTACCTGTCCGTGCCGGTGAAATGCGCGTTCTCAATAGGCAACACGGACCGGGGGGTCAATTGCGCCGCGGCAAAACTTGGGGGTGCAATGATCCGGGCCTCTGCTACCTTCTGTTCTTGAATCGTCGATCACGCCCGCATTGCCTGTTGAGGGGAATTCATGAAGCAGCTGTTCCTGTCCGTTTTCCTGGCCGTCCTGGCAAGTCTCGCAACCCTTCCGGGCGCCGCCCGGGCCCAGGATGCCGCCTGGATCCAGATCGAGGCGCACCCCGATCTGCGGACCGCGCGCGAACGCGCCAGGATCTTCGCGCTGACGCTCGACCAGGTGCACGCGTTCCGGATGGACACCGGCTGGTACGCCATCGCGGTCGGGCCGCTGTCGCGCGGCGCGGCGCTGGCCGAGGCCCGGCGGCTGCGGCTGAGCGGCCTGGTGCCCGGCGACAGCTACGTGGTTGACGGCGACAGCTATGCCCGTCAGTTCTGGCCCATCGACTCCAACGCCGGCACGACCGCCGCCGACCAGGCCGAGCGCGTGACCGGCACCGCCCCGGCGCCCAGCCTCGCCGAGCCGGCCCGCGAGACGCCGGCCGAGGCGCGGGCCCGCGAACGTGCGCTCACCGGGGCCGAACGGCGCGACCTGCAGCGCGCGCTGCAGTGGTTCGGCTTTTACGACGCGGGGATCGACGGCGCCTTCGGGCGTGGCACGCGCGCCGCGATGTCGGACTGGCAGGCAGCCCGCGGCTACGAGCCCACGGGCGTCCTGACAACCCGCCAGCGCGCCCGGCTGATGGACGAGTACCGCACCATCCAGGACCGGCTCGGCATGCGCCTCGTGACGGACGAGACCGCCGGCATCCGCCTGCTCGTGCCCACGGCGCTGGTCGCCTTCGACCGCTACGAGCCGCCGTTCGCCCATTACGAGGCCGAAACCCAGGATGGCGTGCGGCTGCTGCTCATCAGCCAGGCGGGCGGCCGGGCGACCCTGCACGGGCTTTACGACGTGATGCAGACGCTCGAGATCGTGCCTCTGGACGGCACCCGCCGCAGGGACGCCGACTCCTTCCTTCTGACCGGGCGCGACGACGAGATCGTGTCCTACACCCATGCGCGTCTCGAGGACGGCTTCGTCAAGGGCTTCACCCTGATCTGGCCGCCAGAGATGGACGCGACCATGTCCAAGATCACCCGGGCGATGCAGGCAAGCCTCGCCTCGGTCGGCGACACGGCGCTCGACGAGTCGGCCGCCCCGCCCCTGCCCGAAAGCCAGCGCCGCGACCTGCTCTCGGGGCTGGAGATCCGCAAGCCCGCGATGAGCCGGTCGGGCTTCTACGTTGACGACCGCGGCACGGTGCTCACCGCGGCCGAGGTGGTCGCGGACTGCACGCGGATCACCATCGAGGGCGACTACGAGGCCCGCGTCGCGCTGACCGACGCGGCGCTCGGCCTGGCCGTGCTGCGCCCGACCGCCGCCCTCGCACCGATCGGCTATGCCGCCTTCCGCGAGACCGCGCCGCGGCTCCGCTCTGAGATCGCGGTCGCGGGGTATTCCTTCGGCGGCGCCCTCGGGGCGCCGACGCTGAGCTATGGCGAACTGGCAGAGCTGTCGGGCCTGCAGGGCGAGGCCGAGCTCAATCGCCTGAGCCTGCGGGCCGAAGAGGGCGACACCGGCGGCCCGGTCTTCGCACCCGATGGGCGCGTGCTCGGCATGCTGGTCGCGGCCGGGCCCGACGGCAAGCGCCTGCCCGAGGACGTGCGTTTCGCCGCCGAGGCCGGCGCGCTGGTCGCGCGGCTCCGCGAGGCCGGGGTCGACATCCGGGCCGGCGGTGACGCCACGCGCGTCGCCGCCGAGGACCTGACCGGCCTCGCCCGCGACATCACCGTGCTGGTCTCCTGCTGGAAATGAGACACGGCGCCGGCCGCCGTCCCCGGGGCGCCATGCTTCCGCGCGTCGCGCGGTCCGGGACGGCGGTCGGCACACCCGCGCTGCGCGCGACGGGACCGGACGATCCTGTCAGCTTCTCCAGAATTGCAGCGTCAGGATGACGTAGACCGCCATCAGTTCCAGCCGGCCGATCAGCATGCCCGCCGACAGCAGCCATTTCGCCGTGTCCGAAAGCCCGCCGAAATTGCCGGCCGGCCCGATCTCGGGCCCAAGCCCCGGCCCCACATTCGCCAGGGCCGTCGCGGCACCCGAGACCGCGGTGATGAAATCCAGCCCGGTCATCCCGAGCAGCAGCGCCAGCACCGCCAGCGTGACGAAGAACAGCATGAAGAAGGCCATGACCGAGGACAGCACGTCCTCGCCGACGGGCCGGCCGGCATAGCGCGGGGTGAACACCCCGTGTGGCGAGTGGATGCGCCGGATCTGGGCGTTGATCGAGGCCAGCAGCAGCTGGTAGCGGAAGATCTTCACCGAACACGAGGTCGAGCCCGCACAGCCCCCGATCAGCCCGGCGAGGAAGAACAGCACCACCGGGAAGCTGCCCCAGAGCTGGTAGTCGGTGCTGGCATAGCCGGTGCCGGTCAGGATCGAGGTGATGTTGAACACCGCCTCGCGGAAGGCGGGTTCGGCGGGATCGAGCTTGACGATCGTGCGGTAGAGCGCCAGCACCAGGACGAGCGCCACGATCACCGCGAAGAAGCCCCGCACCTGGGAATCCTTCAGGATCGGCCGCCCCTGCCCGTCGAGCATCTGCACGTAGCGCACGAAGGGCAGGCTCGCCAGGATCATGAACGCCGCAGCGATGTATTCCGCCGCCCCCCTGAAATCGCCGAAGGATCCGTCGCGGGTCGAGAAGCCCCCCGTCGCAAGCGTGGTCATCGCATGGTTCACGGCGTCGAACCCGCCCATGCCGACCACGGCATAGGCGGCGGTACAGGCGAGGGTCAGGCCGATGTAGATCGCCGAGATCCGCAGCGCGATCTGCGCGGCCCGCGGCAGGATCTTGCCCATGGTGTCAAAGGCTTCCGAGCGGAAGATCTGCATGCCGCCCACGCGCAGTTCGGGCAGGAACACCATCGCCACGACGATGATCCCGATACCGCCGAACCATTGCAGCATGCTGCGCCACAGCAAAAGGCCCCGCGGCAGGTCGTCGAGCCCCGAGAACACCGTCGACCCGGTGGTGGTCAGGCCCGACATCGCCTCGAAGAACGCATCCACGTAGCGCGCCTCGGTCGCGCCGAGCGAAAAGGGCAGCGCCGCGAAGACCGGCAGCGCCAGCCAGACGCCGGTGGTCAGCAGGAAGGTCTGCTGCATGCCCAGCCCGGCGCGCACGCCGTTGGCACAGGACAGCGCCAGCAGGCCGCCCACCAGGCAGGTCAGCACCATGGATTCGAGGAAGGCCGCCCAGTGCCCGCTGCCGTCATAGAGATCGAGCGCCAGCGGCAATGCCATCGTCGCGCCCAGCGCGGCGACGAGCAGGCCGATCACGTAGCCGACTGGACGCAGGTCAAACATGGATGGCAGGCTTGGCCCGGCCCGCGGCGCCTGTCAAGCGCGCCCGGCACCGGCCCTTCACCGTTCCGGAAATATCCCCGCCGGAGGCACCGCGCCCGCCGGGGGCGGGCGCAAAGCGATGGCTTGGCGCGCGGGGACCGCGCGCCGCGTCAGCCCACGTGGAACAGCGTCGTGAAGAGCCGTGGATCGAGGCTCTCGGCCGCGAAGGTCTCGCCCTCGGTCAGGATCGAGACGGCGTCGTGGCTGTGCAGGCTTTCCTGGTGGCTCGCGACGACGCGGAAATCGCCCACGCGCGGATCGTCCTTGAGCCCCGCGCAGAAGAGCCGCGCGGCATCCTCCACGAAAATCGGGTTGGCGGCGTTGAGCTCGGCGAAGGCCTGCTCGTCCTCGCGCTTGACCATCACCTGGGTCTCGGTCGGCACCGCCTGGCGGCACATGTCGATCAGGTCCTCGAACCAGAGGCATTCGCCCTCGACCACCTCGGCCGAGATCCGCGCGACCGAACGCTGCGAATGCGGGGTGGCCAGCTGGCCCCGCGCCCGGCGCGCGTGTTCGCTGAGTTCCAGCGAACAGGGGCAGGTCGAGGAGTAGACATAGTCGAGATGGATGATCTTCTTGCGCACGCCGGCGCGTTCGACCAGTTCCAGTGCGATGTCGTAATACTGGTAGCCCTCGAGCCCCGAACGCAGCGAGCCGATCTTGACCGGGAAGGAAAAACGCATCTGGATCCGAGCGTCCATGCTCTCGAGATCGGCCTTGTAGCCGTCCAGCGCGGCCTCGATGACGCCGAAGCTGAAGGTTCGCTCGGCATGGCCATAGAAGCTGCGCATGATGCGCGACATGTTGATGCCCTTCTTCTCGGCCTCCAGGCTGACCGTGCCGGTGACGGATGTCTCGAGCGTCACGTCGCCGTTGTCGCGGGTGTGAAAGCGGATCGGCAGGCGGAAATTCGAGATGCCCACATGCTGCAGTTCCTGCCGCGCGCCGCGGATCAGGCTCGCCGGGCCGTTCTGCAGGTCGGGCAGCGTCGCGCGGTAGCCGTCATCGGCCTCGAAATCCTGCGGGTAGGCGCGGCTGAGCTCGGGGTAGGCGGCGCTGCCGGCCAGCCGGGCCAGGGCGGGTTCCAGCGCATCGCGCGCGGCGCCGTCGGCCTGGGACATCCAGGCACGCAGCGTTTCCAGCGCGTCGCGGGCGTCGCCCTCGCTGACCGGGGCCTCCGCGTTCTCGGGGTTCGGCGTGTGAATGTTCATCGGTCTTGTTCGTCCCGCTTGATGTCCGACCACCCAAATCTGGCCCAGACTGGGGGCATTTCCAGTCTTTTACAAATTTTTTGCATGCGTCGGGGCGACGCTCAGACGGCCGCGAGCGCCTTTTCGAGATCCGCGATCAGGTCTCCCGCGTCCTCCAGCCCGACGGAAAGGCGCACCAGCCCGTCGCCGATCCCGAGCGCGGCGCGGACCTCTGCGCCCAGGCGCTGGTGGGTCGTGGTGGCGGGGTGCGTGACGAGGCTTTTCGCATCCCCGAGATTGTTCGAAATCCCCACGATTTCAAGCCCGTCGAGGAAACGGAACGCGGCTTCCTTGCCGCCCGCGATCTCGAGCGACAGCACCGTGCCCCCGGCCGTCATCTGCGCCCGGGCGAGGTCATGCTGGGGGTGGGAGGGATGGAAGGGGTAGAGCACCCGCGCCAGCTTGTCATGGCCGGCCAGGGCCTCGGCGAGGCACCGCGCGGTTTCGGCCTGCGCGGCGAGGCGCAGCTCCAGCGTTTCCAGCCCCTTGAGCATCACCCAGGCGTTGAAGGGGCTGAGCGCGCCGCCGGTATGCTTGAGGTAAGGCTCCAGGGTCTTGCGGATGTAGTCGCGGCGCCCCAGCACCACACCGCCGAGGCACCGCCCCTGCCCGTCGATATGCTTGGTCGCGGAGTAGATCACGACATCCGCGCCCAGCTCGAGCGAGCGCTGGAAGACGGGCGTGGCGAAAACGTTGTCGGCGATCACCGTCGCGCCCACCGCATGGGCCATCTCGGCCACCGCGGGCAGGTCGATCACTTCGAGCGTGGGGTTCGAGATCGACTCGAGGAACACCGCCCGCGTGTCGGGCCTTATCGCGGCACGCCACTGGTCCAGATCGGTGCCGTCGACGAAACTCACCTCGACGCCGTAGCGGGTCAGGATCTCCTCGAGGATATAGAGACACGATCCGAAGAGCGCGCGCGCGGACACGACATGATCGCCCGCCTTCAGCAGCGACATCAGCGCGCCGTTGACCGCGGCCATGCCGCTGGCCGTGGCGAAGGCGTCCTCGGCGCCTTCCAGCGCGGCGATGCGGTCCTCGAACATGGCCACGGTCGGATTGCCGTAACGGGCATAGACGAACTCGTCCGCGCCCGCCTCGACGAAGCGGGCCTCGGCCGCCTCGGCGCTGTCATAGACGAAGCCCTGCGTGAGGAAGATCGCCTCGGAGGTTTCGCCGTACTGGCTCCGCCGCGTGCCGGCATGCACCGCGCGGGTGCGTGCTTTCCAGTCCTGGGTCATGTCCGTCTCCCCGCGCGGGCTCTCCGCGCAAAAAATAACCCCCGGACCACAGAGGATCGGGGGCGTCACGGGCCTCGACCTCTTTAGCGGTATGTTTAACGTGGCCCGCAATCCGGTGAACAAATCGCCACGACAGCGGCAATAGCCGAGTGGCGGCGTTGCGTCAAGCGCCGGGCATCGTCACGCAGCTGTCACCGGCCGGTAACCGGGCCGTTGCAGTCTGGCTGTACTCAGGCGCCAAAGAGAACGGCGGGGCACGGGCAGATGGCACTGCTTCAGGTGAACGCGCGTCGGGGCGGGCTCGAGCATCCCTCCCCTTGCGGACGGCCTCTGGACGTCGAGCTGGCGGAGACGCTGGGACGGATCCGGGCCGACGCGCCGATCGTGGTGCTGATCCACGGCTTCAAGTTCTCGCCCTTCGAACGCCGCGCCGATCCGCATCGCCACATCTTCTCGCTCGCGCCCGAAACCGATTGCTGGAAGGCGCTGTCCTGGCCGGGCCAGCTGGGGTTCACGGAATACGGGCGGGAGGACGGGCTCTGCATCGCCTTCGGCTGGCATGCCACGGCGCTGTTGCCGGAACCGGGCGTCCGCCGCGTCTATGGCCGCACTGCCGGCGCGGCGGAGGCGCTGCAGACGCTGCTGCAGATGATCGCGGCGCTGGCACCGGGGCGGCGCGTCGATATCCTGGCCCACTCCCTGGGCGCGCGGGTCGCGCTCGGTGCCATGGCGGCGGTCACGGCGCCCGTACTGGGCCGGGCGATCCTGATGGCGGCGGCCGACTACCGCGGCAATGCCGAGCGCGCGCTGGCCAACCCCGCCGCCCGCGGCGCCCAGGTCTACAACGTGGTCAGCGCCGAAAACGACTTTTACGACGCGCTCTTCGAGACAGTCGTGCCGGCGCCGCGCCCGGGCGACCGGGCGCTCGGGCGCGGGTTGCCGCAGGCGCCGGGGCGCTGGCTCGATCTTGGCATCGACTGCCCCGACACGCTCGGCGCTCTCGCCGACAGGGGCACGCGGATCGCGCCCCGCGACCGCCGCGTCAGCCACTGGAGCTTCTATCTCCGTCCCGGGGTCTTCGCGCTTTACGCGGCCATCCTGCGCGACCGCGACAACTGGTCCCCCGAGGCGCTGCGCGCGGCCCTGCCCGGCCGGGCGGCCGCGCCGGCCCGCACCGCACGACGCCTGCCGGCCGGCATGGACCTGCCCGGTCGCGCCGGGTACGGGGGCGCGCACAGCGCCTGAGGGGTTGTCTCGGGCGCGGGCGCGGCCAAGTAGTGGGGCAAATCGAAAAAGGAGTTCCCCATGACGCAGCCCATCGATCTCTACTACTGGCCGACGCCGAACGGGTGGAAGATTTCCATCGCGCTGGAAGAGATGGGCCTGCCCTGGAGCCTGCAACTGGTCAATATCGGCGCGGGCGAACAGTTCGAGCCGTCTTTCCTGTCGATCGCGCCCAACAACCGCATGCCGGCGATCGTCGACCCCGACGGCCCCGACGGCAAGCCGGTCTCGGTCTTCGAATCCGGCGCGATCCTGCAATACCTGGCCCGCAAGACCGGCCGGTTCTACGGCGACACCGACCGCGAGCGCATCGAGGTGGAGCAGTGGCTCATGTGGCAGATGGGCGGGCTCGGCCCGATGGCCGGCCAGGCGCACCACTTCCTGAAATACGCGCCCGCCATGGACCCGCCGCAGGACCTGCCCTATGCCAAGGATCGCTACCGCAACGAGACCGCGCGTCTTTACGGCGTGCTCGACCGGCGGCTGGCAGACCGCGATTTCGTCGCCGGACCCTATTCCATCGCGGATATGGCGATCTGGCCCTGGGCCTCGCTCTGGGAGGGCCAGCAGCAGACGCTGGACGACAAGCCCAACCTCAAGGCCTGGCTGGCCCGCGTGGGCGCGCGCCCGGCGGTGCAGGCCGGCCGGGCCGTCGCGTCCGACCTGCGCGCCAACCTGCAGACGGATCGCAAGGCGCAGGAGGTGCTTTTCGGCAAGCGGGCCTGAGCGGTCAGTCGCCCCGGCCCGACAGCGTCTCGGAGCCGTATTTCTGGAACAGCTTGCCCTGGGTCATGAAGAAGACGAAGACGGCGATCGTCAGCCCGAAAGTCTTGAAATTGACCCAGGCATCCGTGGACATGGTCCGCCAGACAAGCTCGTTGGCGACCGCCAGCCCGAAGAACAGCGCGGTGACGCGGCGGGTCAGGATCATCCAGCCCTCGCGCTGCATCGGCATCACCTCGGACATGACGAGTTCCAGGTAGGAGCGCTTGCGCAGCAGCCCGATCCCGAGGATCACGGCGAAGAGCAGGTAGATGGCCGTCGGCTTCATCTTGAAGAAGCGCTCGTCGTTGAGCCAGACCGACAGCCCGCCGAAGAGCACGACCAGCACCGCGGTCATGATCTGCATCCGCGACAGCGTTCCCGTCAGCCGCCAGAGCGCGGCCGTCGAGGCGAGGATCAGCGGGATGAAGGCCGCCGTGACCACGATGAAGCCGTCATAGGCCGTCCCCGCGATCGTGAAGCTTTCGTCCTTCAGCCACAGGTAGCCGGCGAAGAACACCAGGATCGGGCCCAGTTCGAGCGCCATTTTCAGCATCGGGTTGATCGGTTTCTCGGCCATCGCACGCGCCTCTCTCATCCGCCCATTTCGACTATCACGGCGCCGGCCGCGATCAAAGCCATCAGGCCCAGCCGGCGGGGACCCACGGTTTCCTTCAGCACGACCCAGCCGATCACCGCGGCGAAGACCGTCGAGGTCTCGCGCAGCACCGCCGCCTCGCCCACCTTGTCGAGCCGGGTCGCCAGCATGATCGACCCGAAACTGAAATAGGCGATGAAGGCGCCGATGACACCCCGCTGGATCAGCGGCACCGCCTCGGCGGCGGTCAGCCCGCACCAGCGCCGCCAGGTGAAGGCCGGCATGAAGATCCCGTCGATGAAGAAAAACCAGGCGAGGAAGGTAAAGGGATCGGCCGCGGCACGGATGCCGTAGGCGTCGTAGGTCGTGTAGAGTGCGACGAAGACGCCGGTCAGAAACGCCAGGCCCAGCGCGACGTAGAGCGTTTGCCGATCCACGGAGGCGTGCAGGATGTTGTAGACGGCCAGCCCGAAGATGCCCGCCAGCAGCACCCCCACGCCGAGCCACTGGGTGGCGGTGAAGGCCTCGCCGAAGACCGCGCCGGCGGCCAGCACGGTCACCAGCGGCCCGGTGCCGCGCACCACCGGGTAGACGACGGTATAGGCGCCGCGCTGGTAGGTCATCGCCTGAAGCACCTTGTAGCCAACATGGATCACGAAGACCCAGGCGAAGATCGGCCACATATGCGGCCCCGGCCAGGGCACGAGGAACAGCGCCACGGGCGCCGCGATCACGCCGTAGCTCGCGTCGATGGCGGCCCGGCTCAGCCAGGGATCGAAGCGCCCCTTTTGCAGCGCGCCGAAAACCGCGTGCAGCAAGGCCGCCAGCAGCGCCAGCGCCATCGCCAGGCGATGCCCCGCCTCGGTGCCTTCGAGCGCGAGAAGGAACTCGCTCATACCGTCCCCGCGTTGAGGACATATGACAGCGCAGGAGGCCCGGTGATGTTCGAGACGCTTTGGTCGGAATTCAGCGCCCCGTTCCGCGCCACGCCGGTGGAGGTGGCGGCACTGCGCCTCGCCGCGGCGATGGTGCTCGGCGGGATCATGGGCTTCGAGCGCGAGATGCACGACAAGCCGGCAGGCCTGCGCACCCACATGATGATCGCGCTGGCCGCGTGCCTTTTCACGCTGGCCAGCTTCGAGCTGATGGAGGTCGCCGCCGCCCGCGAAGACGACAATGTCCGGCTCGACCCGCTGCGCCTGACCGAGGCGATCACCGCGGGCGTGGCCTTTCTCGCGGCGGGGACGATCATCACCGGGGGCGACAAGGTGCGCGGCCTCACGACGGGCGCCGGCATGTGGTTCGCGGGTGCCGTCGGGCTGTCCTGCGGGATCGGCAACCTGACGCTGGCCGGGCTGGCGACGGGGATCGGGCTGGTCGTGCTCTGGCTGCTGCGCCGGGTGACACGGGCGCTCGGCCCCGACCGCCCGGCCGACGACTGATGGCTCACGCGGCGGCCCCGGTCAGGGCACGCGCGAATTCCTCGGGATCGAAGGGGGCGAGATCGTCGATCTGCTCGCCCACGCCGATGGCGTGGATCGGCAGGCCGAAGCGATCCGCAAGCGCGACCAGCACGCCGCCCTTGGCGGTCCCGTCGAGCTTGGTCATCACCAGGCCCGAGACATCCGCCATCTTCTGGAAGGTCTCGACCTGGCGCAGCGCGTTCTGCCCGGTCGTGGCGTCCAGCACCAAGAGCGTGTTGTGCGGCGCATCCGGGTCGCGCTTGCGCAGCACGCGCACGATCTTGGCCAGTTCTTCCATCAGGTCGGCGCGGTTCTGAAGCCGCCCGGCGGTGTCGATCATCAGCAGATCCGTTCCCTCGGCCTCGGCCCGGGCCAGCGCGTCGAAGGCCAGGCTCGCCGGGTCCGAGCCTTCGGGCGCCGTCATCACCGGCACGCCCGCACGCTCGCCCCAGACCTGGAGCTGCTCGACCGCCGCGGCGCGGAAGGTGTCGCCCGCGGCGATGATGACGGACTTGCCGGCCGCGCGGAACTGCGCGGCGAGCTTGCCGATGGTCGTGGTCTTGCCCGAGCCGTTGACGCCCACCACCAGCACCACCTGCGGGGTCTTCTGGTAGAGCGGCATCGGTTTCGCCACCGGATCCATGATCCGTGCGATCTCCCCGGCGAGAAGCCCCTTTATCTCTTCGGCCGAGAGCTTCTTGCCCATGCGTCCCTCGGCCATGTTGGCGGTGACCCGCAGCGCGGTCTCGACCCCCATGTCGGCGGAGATCAGCAACTCCTCGAGGCTTTCCAGCATGTCGTCGTCGAGCGTGCGCCGCAGGACCGGCCGTGCGGACTCGCCGCGCCCGAGAAGCCGCCCGAAAAGGCCGGCCTTGCGGGCCGGGGCGTCTGCCACGGCCTCTTCCACCCCGGCGACGCCGGTCTCCACCGGGATCTCGGCGGGTGCGGGCCCGGGGATTTCAGCGGGTGGCGCGTCGGGCGCCTCGACGGGGCCACGCACGGGCTCTGGCACCGGTTCGGGCTCGGGGACGGGATCCGGGCGGACCGGCTCCTCGGGCGCGTCGGGGGCGGGCCCCGGCGGTGCCGGATCTTCCTGCGGCGTGGGCTCCGGCTCCTCGGGCACGGGCGCCGGCGCGGGGTCCGGCGCGGGCTCCGGTTCCTCTGGGACCGGCTCCGGCACGGGGTCCGGCGCCGGCGCGGGTTCCTCCGGGGGCGTTTCCGGTTCGCGCTCGGGCGGCTCGGCCGCGCCGCCCTCTTCCACGATGGCGTCCAGGCCTTCCTCGAGCTTGGAGGAGGACTTGAACAACCGTTCCTTGAGTTTTCCGAAAAACGACATCTCTGAACCCGGCTGGTGGTGTTCCACTCACCTAGTCGGTTCGGCGCGGCAATGGAAGGGGCTCGGCCGGGCTCAGACCTCTTCGGGGAAATGCTTCATCGTCAGCCGGATCGGGTTCGGAGCGGCCTGGCCGAGCCCGCAGATCGAGGCGTCGGCCATCGCCTGGCAGAGATCCTCGAGCAGCTCCTGGTCCCAGCGATCGGCCTGCATCAGCTTCACCGCCTTCTCGCAGCCCGCGCGGCAGGGCGTGCACTGTCCGCAGCTCTCGTCCTCGAAGAAGCGCAGCATGTTGAGCGCCGCGGCGCGGGCCGAGTCGTGATCCGACAGCACGACCACCGCCGCCGAGCCGATGAAGCTGCCATGCGGCTGAAGCGTGTCGAAATCGAGCGGCACGTCGTCGAGCGTCGCGGGCAGAAGGCCCGAGGACGGCCCGCCCGGCTGGTAGGCCTTGAAACTGTGCCCCTCCAGCATGCCCCCGGCGGCCGCGATGATGTCGCGGATCGTGGAGCCGGCCGGCAGAACGTGGACGCCCGGGCGCTTGACCCGGCCCGAGACGGAATAGCTCCGCAGCCCCTTGCGGCCATTCTTCTCGACGCGGTTCAGGATCCCGGGCCCCTCGCGGCAGACGCGCGCCACCCAGTAAAGCGTCTCGACGTTGTTGACGAGCGTCGGGCGGCCGAAGACGCCCACCTGCGCGACGAAGGGCGGGCGATGGCGCGGCAGGCCGCGCTTGCCCTCGATCGACTCGATCATCGCCGATTCCTCGCCGCAGATATAGGCGCCCGCGCCGCGGCGCAGGTCGATATAGCCCGGCGCGACCAGCCCGGCTTCCTCGAGCGCGGCGATCTCGCGGCGCAGGATTTCCAGAACGGCCGGATACTCGTCACGCATGTAGATGAAGCAGGTCTCGGCCGCGACGGCCCAGGCCGCGATCAGCATCCCCTCGAGGAAGACATGCGGTTCCCGCTCGAGATACCAGCGATCCTTGAAGGTCCCGGGTTCGCCCTCGTCGCCGTTGACCGCCAGGTAGCGCGGCCCGGCCTCGGCCCGGACGAAGCCCCATTTCCGCCCCGCCGGGAAGCCCGCGCCGCCCAGGCCCCGAATGCCCGCGTCCAGCAGTGTCTGCTGCACCGCCTCGAAGCTCTCGGCGCCGGCGCGCAGCGCCTCGAGCCGGGTGTAGCCGCCGTCGAGACGGTAGGCGTCGAAGCCCTGGTAGGTCGGCACGTGCACATGGGTGTCGCCCTGCGCGATCGCGGCCTCGACCTTGCGCAGGCTCGCCCTGTCGATGTGGTTGTGCCCGATCTCCAGCACCGGCGCAGTATCGCAGCGCCCCATGCAGGGCGCACGCAGCACGCGGACCTCTGCCGGGTCGAGCCCCTCTTCCAGCGCGCGCTTCAGCTCCTGCGCGCCGGCCATCTCGCAGGCCAGCGAATCGCAGACCCGGATCGTCAGCGCCGGCGGCGGCGTCTCGTCCTCTTTCACGACGTCGAAATGGGCGTAGAAGGTGGCGACCTCGTAGATCTCGGCCTGGGGCAGCTTCATTTCCTCGGCCAGGGCGCGCAGATGCGCCGCCGAGAGATGGCCATGGGCGTCCTGGATCAGGTGCAGATGCTCGATCAGCAGGTCGCGCCGGCGCGGCCGGTCCCCCAGAAGGCGCTGCACCTCGGCAAGCGCGGCGTCGTCCAGCTGGCGGCCCTTCGGCGTGCGCCGACCCTTGCCGCGGCCCGACTTCCAGACCCCCTTGTTCTCGTCCAGCGCCATGATCCCCGGCCCTCCTTTCGGTTGTGGCCCTGTCTAACGCCCCGGACCGCCGCCGGGCCACGCCAAAAGCGACATGCGCGGGTCCGGATGCGGGGTTACCGGCGGCAAACCACTTGCGGTGTAGGACATCCCGGAAGGGAGACGCCATGCAACGCGGTATCCGACATTTCGCGACGGCGACGCTTCTGCCCCTGCCGGCCCTCGCCGCCGGGGCGGTGATCGATGCGCGCTGGGGCCTCGGTGCCCTGGCGGCGCTGACTCTGGGGGTCGCGGGCCTCGACGCGGTGATGCCCCGCGACCGCGCGCAGGGCGCCGGCACCGCGGCGGACGGGGCGCTGCTGACCATTCTGGCGCTGATGCCCCTGCCCCTGCTGGCGCTGGCGGCCTGCGCGGCGGGCCTGCCCGTGGCCGGCGGGGCGCCCGCACGGGCCGGCGCGCTGGCCGCCATCGGGGTCTGGCTCGGCACCACCGGCAGCGCGGCGGCGCTGGCGCTCCTGCATGCACGGGCGCCGGGGGCGCGCGCGGTCGGGCGGTTCGCGCTGCGGCTCCTGGCGCTGGGGCCGTTGGCCGTGACCGATCCGGCCGTGCATCACCGATTCGCCGCGACATCCCGGGATCCGACCACCGCCCGGCGGGGCGAGAGCCTCTATGCCTATCTGCCGCGCGCCTGGGGCGGCGCCTTCCGGCTGGCCCGGCACGGCGCCCGCACCCGGCGCCGGGCGGCGGGCCATGGCGGGGGCCGGGCCACCGGCCCCGTGCTGGCCGATCTCGCCCTGGTCGCCTGCCCGCCCGCGCTCGGCGTCGCGCTTGGCGGGCCGGCCGCGGGCGCCGCGATCTGCGCCGTCGTGGGGCTGGCGCTGCTGCTGACGCTGACCCGCGCCTATGTGCAGCATTACGGGCTCCGGCGCGAGCCGCGCCCCGATGGCCGCATGGCGCCGCTGGCGGCCTGGCACGCGTGGAACGCTCCGCACTGGGCCAGCGGGCTGATGCTGCTCAACGCGACGCGCCATTCCGACCTGCACGCCCATCCGGGCGCCCCCTTCACCACGCTGCGCGACAGCGCGCCGGTGCTGCCGCGCGGCCCCTATGTCATGATCGCGCTGGCCTTCCTGCCGCCGGTCTGGCACCGGGTCATGGCACGCCGGCTCCCGTCGGAGGAAACGGGCTGACCGGGTCGCGGCGATCGGCTAGCATCCGGCCAGCCGCCTTTGCCGGAGCCGCCCATGCGCCACCTGTCGCTTCCGCTTGCCCTTGCCCTGGCCGGCCCTGCCTGGGCCGCCGATGAAGCGCCGTTATCGGCAGAGGCCTTCGCGCAGGCGGTCACCGGGAAGACGCTGTATTTCACGCGGCGCGGGGCGCCCTACGGCGCCGAGCAGTACCTGCCCGGCCGCGAGGTCATCTGGACGTTTCTCGACGGGCACTGCGTGCGCGGGCGCTGGTACGAGGCGCGCGAGCATATCTGTTTCGTCTACGAAAACGAGCCCGAGCCGCAATGCTGGGACTTCCTCGAAACGGAACGGGGCCTCGCCGCGCGGGGCGAGGGGGCCGACCCGGTCAACGACCTGGTCGTGGCCGGCGAGAGCCGCGCACCGCTGGATTGCGACGGACCGGTCCCGGGGGTCTGAGGCTCAGAACAGGCTGCCTTGCTCGGGCGGGCCGCCGGGTTTCCGGGGCGCCTTGCGCGGCGCGCCGCCGCCGGGTGCGCCGCCCGCGGACCCGCCACCGGCCGCGCCCACGGGCAAGCGGCCATCCTGGAACTCGATCTCCAACGCCCCGGCCTTCTCGGCCGCCGCGCGGGTGGTGACGACGGCCGTGCCGGCGCGCACCACGGCATAGCCCCGTTTCAGCGTCTCGGTATAGCCGAGCGTCTGGCGGAGCCGTTCCAGCCCGTCGAGCCGGGCGCGCCAGTCTGCGGTCTGGCGGTCGGCGGCCCGTGCGAAGCGCCGGCGCAACTGGTCGAGATCGCGCCGGCGCTGGTCGGCGGCACGGCGCAGCAGCGCGGGCCTCAGGCCCGCGGCCGCGCCGTCCAGCCCTGCCCGCTTGCGCCCCGCGGCCAGCGACAGCGCCGCCGGAAGACGTGCCGCCAGCCCGTCGAGCCGCCGCCCGCCCTGCGCTACCAGGTCCGACGGTTTCAACCGGGCCCCGACCCGGCCGAGCGCGATCTGGCGCGCCTGGACCAGCCCGCGGATCGCGCCGGGCAACCGGCCCGCGAAGTGATCGAGCCGTTGCGCGGGATACTGCACCAGCTCCGCCGGGCGGGGCAGCGCGCGCGCCATGTCCCGCAGGCGCTGGCCGCGCAGCGCCAGCCCCTGGGCCCAGGCTCGCCGGCGGCGCTCCTCGAGGCCCGCCAGCGCGGCCGAGAGCTCGGCGCGCACCGGCACCGCCAGTTCCGCCGCCGCCGTCGGCGTCGGCGCGCGCTGGTCGGCGGCATGGTCGATCAGCGTCGTGTCCGTCTCGTGGCCCACCGCCGAGATCAACGGGATCTCCGATTCGGCGGCGGCGCGGACGACGCTTTCCTCGTTGAACCCCCAGAGATCCTCGATCGAGCCGCCGCCGCGGGCGACGATCAGCAGGTCGGGCCGCGGCACCGGCCCGCCCGGCGCAAGCCGGTTGAAGCCGCGGATCGCCGCGGCGACCTCGGGGGCGCATTTCTCGCCCTGCACGGCGACGGGCCAGATCAGCACCCGGCGCGGGAACCGGTCGCGCAGGCGATGCAGGATATCGCGGATCACCGCGCCCGAGGGCGAGGTCACGACCCCGATCACCTCTGGCAGGTAGGGGATGGGGCGCTTGCGCTCGGCGGCGAAGAGCCCCTCGGCGGCCAGCGCCTTCTTGCGCTTCTCGAGCATCGCCATCAGCGCGCCCATGCCCGCCGGCGCGATATCCTCGACGATCAACTGGTATTTCGACTGCCCGGCGAAGGTGGTCAGCCGCCCGGTCGCGACGACCTCCATGCCCTCCTCGGGCATGACGCGCAGCTTGCGCGCCTGGCCTTTCCAGATCACGCCGGCCAGCACGTTCCGCTCGTCCTTCAGGTCGAGATAGACATGGCCCGAGCGCGCATGCATCACCCGGCCGACCTCGCCGCGGACGCGGACATGGCCGAATTCGCCCTCGATCATCCGCTTCACGGCGCCGGAGATCTCGGCGACGGTGAATTCCGGGGCGTTCATGCCGGGCTGGGCATCCTCGATCAGGTCGGACATCGTGCCTCGCTTGCGTCTCTCACGGGGGCACCTTAGAACGCGCCAACGGCGGGGCCAAGCGGGGGAGCGCGCGATGAACATCCTGGTACTGGGCGGCGGCGGACGCGAACATGCGCTGGCCTGGGCGATCCTGCAGAACCCGAAATGCGACCGGCTGATCTGCGCGCCGGGCAATGCCGGGATCGACGAGATCGCGGAATGCGCCGACATAGACATCGAGGACGGGGGCGTCGTCGCGGATTTCTGCGCCGAGAACGCGGTCGATTTCGTCGTCATCGGCCCGGAGGCGCCGCTGGCCGCCGGCGTGGCCGACACGCTCGACGCCGCCGGGATCGCGGTCTTCGGCCCCTCGGCGGCGGCGGCGCGGCTCGAGGCCTCGAAAAGCTTCACCAAGGAAATCTGCGACGCCTGCGGCGCGCCCACGGCAGCCTGGGCCCGGTTTGCCGCGGCAGGGCCCGCGAAGGATTACGTCCGCGCGCAGGGCGCGCCGATCGTGGTCAAGGCCGACGGGCTCGCCGCCGGCAAGGGCGTGGTCGTGGCCGAAACGGTCGACGCGGCCGAGGCCGCCATCGACGAGATGTTCGGCGGCGCTTTCGGGGGCGCCGGGGCCGAGGTGGTGATCGAGGAGTTCATGACCGGCGAGGAGGCGAGCTTCTTCGTGCTCTGCGACGGCGAGACCGTTTTGCCCATCGGTACCGCGCAGGACCACAAGCGCATCGGCGAGGGCGATACCGGGCCCAACACGGGCGGCATGGGAGCCTATTCGCCGGCCCCGGTGATGACCCCCGAGGTCGCCGCGCGCGCGCTCGACGAGATCGTCAGGCCCACCGTGGCCGAGATGGCCCGGCGCGGCACGCCCTATCGCGGCGTGCTCTATGCCGGGCTGATGATCCGCGACGGGCGGCCGCGGCTGGTGGAATACAATGTCCGCTTCGGCGATCCCGAAGCCCAGGTCCTGATGATGCGGCTCGGCGCGCAGGCCTTCGACCTGATGCAGGCCTGCGCCGAGGGCCGGCTGGACGCGGCCCGGGTGCACTGGGCCGAGGATCACGCCATGACCGTGGTGATGGCGGCCGCGGGCTATCCCGGCGCCTACGAGAAAGGCAGCGAGATCCGTGGCCTCGAGGGGCTGCCGGAGACCAGCAGCGAGATGGTCTTCCATGCCGGGACGCGGCGCGAGGGCGGCAGGCTCGTCGCAAGCGGCGGGCGGGTGCTGAACGTCACCGCGCGCGGTGCGAGCCTCGCCGAGGCCCGCGACCGCGCCTACGCGATGGTCGATGCCATCGACTGGCCCGAAGGCTATGCCCGGGGCGACATCGGCTGGCGCGCGCTCGGCTGAGCGGGCCGCGGACCGGGGGCTGTCTGCCCCCGGACCCCCGAGGATATTTCGACCACCTGGAGAGGCTCAGCGGCAGGCGAGCGCCGCGGCGAACTCGGCCGCGCCCGCCGCCGGCGCGATGGGGCGGCTTTCGAGCACGCCCTTCCGGAGGCGCGTCGCCAGGAGGCCGGTCCAGGCGGGGGTCGCGGTCACGATCTCGGGCCCGGCGCCGCAATCGCGCAGGCCGCCCGAGATATGGCGCTCGCCGATCCGGTGGTTGGTGTGGCCGGGGGCCGCGGCCACCGCGCGCAGCGTGCCCTCCGCGAAGCGCCAGACGCGCAGCACCCGGGCCAGGTGCGGCCTGTCGACATAGGCAATTTCCATGGCGCCGTCGCCGTCGAGATCGGCCGCGCCCAGCGGCGCGAGCCAGCGGTTGCGCTGGCCGATGAAGGGGGTCGCGGCGACGAGGCCGTCCGCGTCGTAGACCGCGAGCCGGGCGCCCCGCGAGAGATCGCTCTCGACCACGATCACTTCCGGCCCGCCGTCGCCGTCGAGATCGGCGAGGCGCGGCGCGGTATCCTCGAAGACGCGGGTCTCGGGCAGGACGATGCGGCTGCGGCGCCCGTCGGTCAGGGTCAGCACCAGCGCGCCATGCTCGATCGCGTCGCCCAGCACGCCATGGGCATAGCGCGTGGTCGGGGCGTCATAGGCCGCGGCCGCGATGTCCTGCGCCGCCGAGGCCAGGGCGCCGGCCAGCCACAGGCCGGCGGCCAGGCCCGCGCCGCGGGCCAGGCCGCGCAGGCGCGGACGCGGCGCCCGGCCGGCCATCAGATCTGTTTTTCGGGCATGCGCACAACGAGACCGTCCAGATCGTCGGTCACCTTGAGCTGGCAGGTCAGCCGCGAGGTCTCGGGATCGGGCTCATAGGCGAAATCGAGCATGTCCTCTTCCATCGGGTCCTTTTGCGGCAGCTTCCCGACCCACGACGCGTCGACATAGACATGGCAGGTGGAACAGGCACAGGCGCCGCCGCAATCGGCCTCGATGCCGGGGATGTTGTTGTCGCGGGCGCCTTCCATCACGGTCAGCCCGTTGGGCACGTCCACCACATGCTCGGTGCCGTTGAACTCGATATAGGTGATCTTCGCCATGTCTTTCCTCTTGCGCTCTGTCCGGGCACGCGCAGGTGCCTGAAGGCCCGGGTCGTCAGACCGCACATAATCGAGCCGGGCAACATTTGCCAGAGATAGACTCCGGACTTGCGCCGGCATCGTCATGTTCTATTTTCGTTCTCATGGACAGACCGGTTTCCCCTGCCCCCGGCCGCTGGCCGCGCCCGCCCGCGGCGCTGCCCCATGCACGTCTCGACGAGCCGCCCGACGGCGCGCGCGTCACCGTCGCCGGGCTGGTCCTGGTGCGCCAGCGCCCGGGCACCGCCAAGGGCGTGGTCTTCGTCACGCTCGAGGACGAGACCGGCGTGGCCAACGTGATCGTCTGGGCCAAGACCTTCCAGCGGTTCCGCCGGGCGGTGATCGCCGGGCGGCTCCTGCGGGTGACGGGGCGGCTGCAGCGCGAGGCCGGCGTCGCCCATGTCATCGCCGAGACGGTCGAGGACATCTCGCCCCTGCTCGACCGGCTGACCGCGCCGGGCTGACGGCAAGGCTTTCGCCCGGGCGCGCCAGCGCGTAGCCTGCCCCCGACGCATCAGCGCGAGGGCCGCACGCCGTGATTCCGCCAAGATACATCGTCGGGTTGGTCGCCGGGCTGCTGGCCGCCTGCCAGCCCGATGCCCAGCAACGGCCGGCGCCCCCGCCGGGCGCGCCCCGGATCGTCACGGCGGCCGAGGGCGGGCCGCCCGGCGCGCCGCCCGGCAGCTGCTGGGGGCGCGACACGGCCCCGGCGGTGGTCGAGACGGTGACCGAGCAGGTCCTGGTCCGTCCCGCCGAGACCGATGCCGCGGGGCGGCGCACCGCGCCGCCGGTCTATCGCAGCGAAACCCGCCAGGAGATCATCGCGCCGCGCCGGACGCTCCGGTTCGAAACGCCCTGCCCGGCGGAGATGGACGCGACCTTCGTCGCGGCGCTCCAGCGCGCGCTGGCCGCGCGCGGGCTCTACCGGGGGCCGATCGACGGCGCGATGGACGCCCGCACACGCGCGGCGGTGCGGCGCTACCAGGCGCCGCGCGGGCTCGACTCGGGGCTGGTCTCTCTCGAGACCGCGCGGGCGCTCGGTCTCGTGGTCACGCCGGTTCCCGACTGAGCCGGGCACAGAAAAGGGCGCCGGCGGGCGCCCTTTCCAAGATCCATTCAAGGCGACGGCCGGCCGGTCACCCGTCCGAGAGCGACAGCGCCACGAAACGCGGCTCGCCCTGCCGGCGCACCAGCAACAAGAGCGACTTGCGGCCGGCCTCGCGGGCGGCCTCGACGCGGTCCTCGAAATCGGCGACCGTCGCGACCTTCTGCTGGCCGGCCTCGGCGATCAGGTCGCCGGCGCGCAGGCCCTTTTCATAGGCCTCGCTGGTCTCGTCCACGTCGGTGACGACGAGGCCGGTGGCCTCCTCGCCGAGGCCGAGCTGCTCGCGCAGATCCGGCGTCAGGTCCGACAGGCTGAGCCCCATCATCTCCTTCTCGGTCGGCGCTTCGGGCTCGGGTTCTGCGCCGGGCGCCATGCCCTCGGCTTCCTCGCGGCGGCCCAGCGTGACATTCAGCGTCTCGGTGCTTCCGTCGCGGAACACCACGACACGGACGGTCTTGCCGACATCGGCATCGCCCACCATCCGCACCAGCTCGCGGGTGTCGGCGACCTCCTCGCCGTCGAAGGACAGGATCACGTCGCCCGCCTCGACACCGGCCTCCATGGCCGGCCCCTCGGGGACATCGGTGACGAGCGCGCCGCGCGCGCCCTCGAGGCCCAGCGCCTCGGCCACGTCGTCGGTCACGTCCTGGATCCGCACGCCGAGCCAGCCGCGGCGGGTCTCGCCGTATTCCTTGAGCTGCGCGACCACCTTGGTGACCACGTTCGAGGCCATCGAGAAGCCGATGCCGATCGACCCGCCCGTCGGGCTGAGGATCGCGGTGTTCACGCCGACGACCTCGCCGTCCATGTTGAAGAGCGGCCCGCCCGAATTGCCGCGGTTGATCGCGGCGTCGGTCTGGATGAAATCGTCATAGGTGCCGCTGAGCTCGCGGTTGCGCGCCGAGACGATCCCGGCCGAGGCCGAGAAGCCCTGCCCGAGCGGGTTGCCGATGGCGATCACCCACTCGCCGACGCGCATGATGTCGCTGTCGCCGAAATCGACGAAGGGCAGCGGTTCGTCGCTCTGGACCTTCAGGAGGGCGATGTCGGTGTTCGGATCGGTGCCGACGACCTCGGCCTTCAGTTCGAGTCCCGACTGGAACTCGGCCAGGATCTCGTCGGCCTGCTCGATCACGTGGTTGTTCGTGACGATGTAGCCATCCTCGGAGATCACGAAACCGGAGCCCAGCGCCTGGCCGCGGCGGGGGCGCTGGCGATCCTGCTGGCGATCCATGAAATCGCGGAAGAAGTCCTCGAGCGGCGAACCCTCGGGGACGACCGGGCCGGGCTGATCGCTGGCCGCGATGGTCGTGGTGGTGGTGATGTTGACCACGGCGGGGCTGACGCGCTCCACCAGGTCGGCGAAACCGTCGGGCGCCGGCCGCGCGGTAGCGACGAGCGCCTGCGCCATGACGAGCGCGAGGCCCAGAAGCAGCGCCGCCGCGGCGCGTACCGGCATGCGCGTCGGCACTGCAACGCTAGTGGTACGGGGTTTCAATTGGTTGTCCTCCTTGATCGGTCTTCACCGGCGCACGCGCCGATGCCTGCTCACGCCCCAGATGTTTGGCTCGAAAGTCACAATTCAACGGTTTCCCGCATCGAGCCGGTCAAATTGGCGTGACCGTCCCCACTATGTCTGCATGGCGGCGCCGGTTTCAACCAAAGGAATTGCGCGCCCGGACCGGCGCCGGATTTCAGAAGCGCAACGACAGCGCCGCGCCCAGAACCGGGGCCGGATCGTACTCGGAGGAGGAGAGCGTCGCGCCGGACGCGTCCTCCATCCGCAGCGCGCCGTTCAGCTTGACCCCGGCAAAGCCCGTGACCCGCAGCGCGGCGGTCGGGGCGTAGTTGACCGTGACCATCAGGGGCACCGCGGCGTCCTGGCCGACGCCGCCGCGCGCCGGGCCGTCCCCGTCCAGCCGGAAGCGGCGCTTCTCGTAGCGCCCCGAGAACGCGACCGCGAGGTCGTCGCGAGCCTGCCAGGTCAGGGTCAGCCCCGGCCCGCGGGACACCCCGTGCCCCGACCCCGTCGAAAGCGACAGCCGGTCGGTCACCGCCCAATCCAGGAAAACCACCGGGGTAAGGCTGTCCTCGTCCTCGAGTTCCGTCGACCACTGCAGCCCGGGTCCCACCGAGAGCCGGTCGCTGAGCCGCCACTCGAGACCGGCGAGCAGGCTCACCGTGGTCGCGTCCCCGGCCGCGACGCCCGTTTCGGCGGAATAGGCGATGCCCGGGATGACGCGGGCGGTCATCCGGTCACCCTGCCGGATCTCCAGCGGCAGGCTGAGCCGGACATCGACGATATCGTCCCAGGCCGACCCGGCGCCCAGCGCGCCGCCTGCCCCGAAGGCGTAGTGGCTCATTCCAACCGAAAGCGGTGCGAAGACGTCCCCCGGCCCGTTGCCAAGACCGAGCCGCGGCGCGAGGCTCCAGCGGGTGACGGAAACGCTGCCGCCGGTCGCCAGGTCGCTGTCGAATTGATGGGAAACCGCCGCGGCGGCGCCAATCCAAGGGTCTTGGCTGTCCGTCTGGTCGGCCGCGCGGGCCGGTCCGGACCAGACGAGCGCCGCCAGAACGGCCGCCCCTGGAAGACTCACATGTCGCATCCGCACTCCGATACCGCTTACGCCGTCGCAGCGCAGTCAAGCACCGTCTGCGAGCCGCTGCAAGGAGGTATGCGCCCCGGCCGCGGACCGGTCAGCCGATCTGTCCGGCCAGCGCGATCAGGAAGACGCCGAAGGAGATGGCGGCGAAGCCCATCAGGCGCCGGGTCTCGGGCGTGAGCGAGCGCAGGAACGCCAGCAGCTCTTCGAAACGCAGAGGGGCCAGTGCAAGCACCAGCCCCTCGATCACGGCCACGAGGCCGAGCGCGGTCACGAGATCGGAGATCATTGCGCGGCAGGCGCCCCGGCGGTCCCGGACTGCGACTTCAGGTACTTGAAGAACTCGCTTTCCGGGGAAATGACCATCGACGAGTTCTGTCCCTGCAGCGCTTTTTCATAGGCCGCGAGCGAGCGGTAGAACTCGAAGAACTCCTCGTCCTGGCCGAAGGCCTCGGCAAAGATCGCGTTGCGCCGGGCGTCGGCCTCACCGCGGACGATGTTGGCCTCTTTCTCGGCCTCCGAGACCAGTTCGACCTGGGTCCGGTCGGCCTGGGCGCGGATCCGCGTCGCGGCTTCCTTGCCGCGGGCGATCTCGTCGGCGGCCTCGCGTTCCCGCTCGGCGCGCATCCGGGCGAAGGTCGCCTCGAGGTTCTGTTCCGGCAGGTCGGTGCGCTTGAGCCGGACGTCGACGATTTCCAGCCCGAGGTTCTCGGACTCGTTCGACGCGCCCTCGCGGATGCGTTCCATCAGCGCGGCCCGGTCGACCGACAGGATCTCGTTGGAGTTCACCGAACCCAGAACCTCGCGGGTCATGGCGTTCAGGATCTGCTCCAGCCGGCTCTCGGCGCTGCGCACGCCGCCCACGCCGACGGCCTGGCGGAAGCGGATCACGTCCTCGATCCGGTAGCGCGCGAAGGCGTCCACGACGAGCCGGCGATCGTCCAGCGGGGTCACCTCGAGCGGGCGCGTGTCGATCGACAGGATCCGGTCGTCGTAGCGCACGACCTGCTGGATCACCGGGACCTTGAAGCCCAGACCGGGGTCTTCCTTGACGTCCTTGATCTGGCCGAACTGGAGCACGAGCACCTTCTGGCGTTCGTCCACGATGAAGATCGCCGAGAGGGCCGCCGCAACGAGCAGGACCACGACCGGCAGGATGAATGTGGTGCGTGACATCAGTTCGAGCCTCCGTCGTTGGTATTCCGCCGCAGCTCGTTGAGCGGCAGGTAGGGCACGACGCCGCTGCCGCCTTCGCCGCCGAGACCCTGCTCCAGCAGGATCTTGTCGACGTCGCCGAGCACGCGCTCCATCGTTTCGATGTAAAGACGCCGGCGGGTCACCTGGGGTGCCTTCTCGTATTCCTCGAGAACGGCGGTGAAGCGGCTCGCCTCACCTTCCGCCTCGTTGACGACACGGGCGCGGTAGGCTTCGGCCTGTTCGAGGGTCTGCGCGGCTTCACCGCGCGCGGCCCCCAGCACCGTGTTGGCGTAGGCGTCGGCCTCGTTCTGGAGACGGTCGCGCTCCTGCTCGGCCGCCTGCACCTCGCGGAAGGCGTCGATGACCTCGCTCGGCGGGTCGGCCTTGTCGAAGTTCACGCGGACCACGTTGATGCCCGCGTCGTAGCCGTTCAGGGTCGACTGGATCATTTCGCGCAGGCGCACGGCGATCGGACCACGATCCCGGTTCAGGATCGGGGCCAGCTGCGACTGCGCGATGATCTCGCGCATGGCCGATTCCGACACCGCGTTGATGGTGTCCTGCGGGTCGCGCAGGTTGAACAGGAACCGCGCCGGATCGTTGATATTCCAGACCACCTGGAAGTCGATGTCGACGATGTTCTCGTCGCCGGTCAGCATCAGCCCCTGCGACATGCGGCCCGAGCCACCCGCGCCGATCGTCTCGACGCGCTCGCTGGTCACGTTGACGATCTCGTGGGTGACGATCGGCCAGGGCGCGAAGTTGAGGCCCGGCTGGCCCACCGACGAGAACTCGCCGAGGAACAGCTCGACCGACTGCTCTTCGGGCCGGACGGTGTAGACGGAGGCGAAGAGCCAGAGCCCCACCGCCACGATCCCGGCGAGCGTCAGGGTGCTCTTGGAAAAGAGCGGCCCGCCGCCGCCACCGCCGGGCCCGCCCGGCCGGTTGCCGCCGCCGCCGCCCATCAGGACGCGGAGCTGCTCCTGCCCTTTTTTCACGATCTGGTCGATCTCGGGGATCTGGGGCTGGTCGCCGTCGCCGGGTCGCCGTCCGCCGCCGCCGGGCCGGCGATCGTCGCCGTTGCCGCCGCCGCGGCCACCGCCGCCGCCGCCCCAGGGTCCGCCACTGTTACTGGCCATATTGCCCTTCCTCTCCTCTGCCTGAGGTTCTTGTGTTCCAAACTGTTCACTCGCGCCGAAAAATCAAGCGCTGCGGGTCGGTGCCTTCATCGTCACCAGTTCTTCGGCCATCGTGGGATGCACCGCGACCGTGCGGTCGAAGTCTTCCTTGGTGGCGCCCATGGTCACGGCGATGCCCGCCATCTGGATCAGCTCGCCCGCGCCCGGGCCGACGATATGCACGCCCAGGACCTTGCGGTCCGCGGCAGCGACGACGAGCTTCATGAAGACCCGCTCGTTGCGACCGGCCAGGATGTTCTGCATCGGCCGGAAGGCTGCCACGTAGACTTCTACGGGCTGCTGGTCGCGCGCCTCCTCCTCGGTCTGGCCGATGGTGCCGAGCTCGGGCTGGGCAAAGACGGCCTTGGCGATCAGGCTGTGATCGACGGCGGTCGGGTTGCCGTTGAAGACCGTCTCGACGAAGGCCGCGCCCTCGCGGATGGCCACCGGCGTCAGGTTCACGCGATCGGTCGCGTCACCGACGGCGTAGATCGACGGCACGCTGGTCTGCGACCACTTGTCCACCTCGATCGCGCCGTTCCGGCCCAGCGACACGCCCGCCTCTTCCAGCCCGAGCCCGACCGTGTTCGGCCGCCGCCCGGTGGCGAAGAGCACCGCGTCGGTCTCGCATTCGCGGCCGTCGGTGCACTTGACACGGAAGCCGTCGCCCTCTTTCTCGATCCACTCGATATCGGTGCCGACATGCAGATCGACGCCGCGCGCGCGCATCGCCTCGGCGAGATGGCCGCGCATCTCGTCGTCGAAGCCGCGCAGGATCTGCGCGCCGCGGTAGAACTGCTGCACCGCGACGCCCATGCCGTTCAGGATGCAGGCGAATTCGCAGGCGATGTAGCCGCCGCCCACCACGATGGCGCGGCGCGGCAGGTCTTCCATCTCGAAGATCTCGTTCGAGGTCATCGCGTGCTCGGCGCCGGGAAGCTCGGGCTTGAAGGGATGCCCCCCCACCGCCACGAGGATGTGCCGCGCGCTGAAGCTCTCGCCGCTGGACAGCGTCACCCGGTGCGGGTCCGCGACGGTGGCGCGGGCGTCGTGCATCTCGACCCCGGCCTTGCCGAGGTTCTGGCGGTAGATGCCCTCGAGCCGGGCGATCTCGGCATCCTTCTTGGCCTTGAAGGCCGGCCAGTCGAACCGGCATCCGCTGCCGGTGTCCCAGCCGAACCCGGCCGCATCCTCGAGCGCGACCGAGAAGGACGATGCGAAGACCATCAGTTTCTTGGGAACGCAACCGCGGATCACGCAGGTGCCGCCCATCCGGTATTCCTCGGCCAGCCCCACCCGGGCGCCGCCCTCCGCCGCGAGACGCGCCGCGCGCACGCCGCCCGATCCGCCACCGATGACAAAGAGATCGTAGTCGAAATCCATCGCTGCTCAGTCCGCTATGTCGGTGAAAAGGTTCTCGTGATCCTCGGCTTCGACCTGTTCCTGCACCACGGTGCCGGCATGGATGTCCCGCAGCTCGACCATGCCGTCGCCATGGCCGATCACCACCGCGTCGCAGATGTCGATGAAGAGCCCGTTCTCGACCACGCCGGGGATCTGGTTCAGCGCCAGCGACAGCTGGCGCGGATCGCCGATCCGCTTGAGATGCAAATCGAGGATACGGTTGCCCTCGTCGGTGACGAAGGGCGCGTCGCCGGCCATGCGCAGCACGACGTCGCGGCCGTCCACGTCGACGGTACCGAGCGTCTCCTCGATGAGCGCACGGGTCGTCTCCCAGCCGAAGGGAATGACCTCCACCGGCAGCGGGAAGGCGCCGAGCGTCTCGACCTCTTTGGATGTGTCGGTGATCACCACCATCCGGTCCGATGCGGCGGCGACGATCTTCTCCTGCAGCAGCGCCCCGCCGCCCCCCTTGATCAGGTTGAGCTTCGGGTCGAACTCGTCGGCGCCGTCGATGGTCAGGTCGAGCCATTTCAGCTCTTCGAGGGTCGCGATCGGCACGCCCTGCTCGCGTGCCAGCGCCGCGGTGCGCGATGAGGTCGGCACGCCGGTGATCTGCAGCCCTTCGCCGCGCACCTTCTCGCCGAGGATCTTCACCAGCCAGGCGGCGGTCGATCCGGTGCCGAGTCCGAGCCGCATCCCCGGCTCGACGAATTCCGCGGCGCGTTTCGCGGCCACGTATTTGGCCATGTCGACGGGGGACAGCTCTGCGGTCATGGGGCGACTCCGTTCCTGTTCCGGGCCGCTTATAGGAAAGTTGCGCGGCGGGCGCGAGGGGGAACTGGCCCGGACGGCGCGCGCGGTGCCGGAGCGGGCGTTTCGGCGCGGCAAGGGTCGCATTTGGAAAAGCCCCGTGGCATCACCTCCCCCAGAGAGAACCCAAGCGGCAAGAGGGGCCACGCCCATGTTTCTGAGCGTCTTCGACATGTTCAAGGTCGGCATCGGGCCGTCGTCCTCGCACACGATGGGGCCGATGGTGGCGGCGGCGCGTTTTCTCGACCTGCTGCGCGCCAGCCCCTTCAACCCGGCCGGGCTGGGCTGTTCGCTGCACGGATCGCTGGCCTTCACCGGCCACGGGCACGCGACCGACCGCGCCGTGATCCTCGGGCTGGCGGGCTTTCGTCCGGCCGATTACGACGCCGACGCCGCCGAGGAGATGCTGGCGCGGGTCCACGCCGAAAAGCGGGTCGAGAATGACGGCCTGCCGGCGCTGGCCTTCGATCCGAAGACCGATCTCGTCTTCGATTACGACCGCGCGCTGCCCGGCCATGCCAACGGCATGATCCTCTGGGCGACCGACGCGCAGGGCGACACGCTCCTGTCCGAGACCTATTACTCGGTGGGCGGCGGCTTCGTGCTGACCGAGGCCGAGCTGGCCGCCGGCAAGGACAGCGACGACGGACCGCCGGTGCCCTACCCCTTCAAGACGGCCGAAGAGATGCTGGCGATGGCCGCCGACAGCGGCAAGACCATCGCCGAGATGAAGCGCGCCAACGAGCTCGCACGCGGCGGCGCGGCCGATCTCGACCGCGGGCTGGCGCGGATCTGGGCGGTGATGGAGGCCTGCATCGCGCGCGGGCTCGAGGGCACGGGCACGCTGCCCGGGGGCCTGGGCGTGCGGCGCCGGGCGGGCGCGATCCACGACCAGCTCGAGGCCGAGCACGGGCTCAACGTCACACCGCCCCATGTCGTCAACGACTGGATCAGCGTCTACGCCATGGCCGTGAACGAGGAGAACGCCGCCGGCGGCCAGGTCGTCACCGCCCCCACCAACGGCGCGGCCGGCGTGGTGCCGGCGGTGATCCGCTACTGGCTGTCGCATGTACCGGGCGCGCATTCCTCGCGGGTGCCGGAGTTCCTGCTGACCGCCGCGGCGATCGGCGGGCTGGTGAAGTACAACGCCTCGATCTCGGGCGCCGAGGCCGGCTGCCAGGCCGAGGTCGGCTCGGCCAGCGCGATGGCGGCGGCGGGGCTGGCGGCGGTCCTCGGCGGCTCGCCCGCGCAGGTGGAGAACGCCGCCGAGATCGCGCTGGAGCATCACCTCGGCATGACCTGCGACCCGGTGAAGGGGCTCGTCCAGGTTCCCTGCATCGAACGCAACGGGCTCGGCGCGATCAAGGCGGTCTCGGCCGCGTCGCTGGCGCTGCGGGGCGACGGACATCATTTCGTCTCGCTCGACGCCTGCATCGAGACGATGCGTCAGACCGGCGCCGACATGAGCGAGAAATACAAGGAGACCTCGCTCGGCGGGCTCGCCGTCAACGTGCCCAACTGCTGAGGCTCACGATTTGTAAGCCTCGTCAGCGACGGCGAGGACGTATCAGTCGCCAGAATGTCACCAAGAAAAAATAACTTAACGGAATTGCCACGGGCGCACCCAATATCACCCAAATGATATCATCTGGGTCACCAGTAATGTTAGGAACAATAACCATTGCTGCGAATACCAGTACTGCAAGAATGACTACCATTACTCATACTCCGTCATGACTCCCACTTATCCGAGAGGCAGCAGGACTGCTCTGCGCAGACTCCCTAGCCCGCTGGACCCCGCGTCACCCCACCGGAAATTCAGACCAAAACTGCATCCGATAAAACAATGTGATCGTGAACGGGGGCGATGCTGGTCGAGGCTGAACATGTCGATTACACTAAGCAATCGCTCCACGGGGCTAAATACCTACCCCGTGAAGGTGGAATTGCCCTACGTTGTAAGGCCGCGGATCGCGGCCGGCAGCGCCGCGCGCGGCAGCATGACCAGCATGCCGGGGGCGTCCATCTCGAGGCGGACCGTCTCCGCCACCGTGGCATTCGAGGTGCCGACCCGCCCGTCGGGGCGAAACGCCAGCCCCGCGATGGGCCAGCGCAGCCCGACGCTGCGCCCCGTGACCGGCGCCATCGGGAAGAGCGACACGCGCATGCCCACCGGCAGGTCCAGCGCCAGGCTGGCCGGGCAGTGAAAGCAGATGTCGTCCGCGCCCAGCACGATGCAGCGCTGCCCGGGCTGGCGCACCAGCGTGTTGAACACCGCCATCTGGTGATCGAGACGGTCACCGGTGAATCCCACGCCCAGGATGAACGGTGCCGCGATATGGCGCAGGCACTTGTCGAAATCCGTCGTTTCCTGCTCGGGGATGCGGTGCACGATCGACGGGTCGAGCCGGGTCGTGCTAAGCTCGTCGAGGGAGTCCATGTCGCCGATCACGGCGACCGGGGGGAAGCCGAGATCGAGCGCCGACAGCGCGCCGCTGTCGGCCGCCGCGACCACGGGCGCCAGGGCCACCGCCGATTCTACCTGGTCGCGGTCGGTGCGGGCGCCGCCGATCAGGGTCACGCCCCGGCGGGTCTGAACAATAGGGCTGAACATGGCTGTATTGATGTCCGATGCGGAAACAAATCTCAACGAATCGCTGCAAGACTCGGGTCTAGTATTCGGATTTCATTTGGCGATTGGAAATCCCCGATGGTAGATTGCTTGGGCTGGGTCGGGGAGAAAGCGAGCATGTAATGGCTGGTGCGAGCAAGATTCTCACCGTCTCTTACGGAACCTTCTCCTGCACACTGGAAGGTTTCGACGATCCCTTCACCACAATGCGCCACATCGCGGAGTATTTCCGCGACCTGTCGGCGGATGACCGGTATTTCGGCGCGGAACCCCCGCAGCCCGATACCGAGATGCTGCACGAAATCGCCGAGCGGTCGATTCGCCATCGCGTGGCCGCCGAGCTGCGCGAGAACGGCGTCGTCCTGCGCCAGGAGCGTGACGAAACGCCGGAACCGACGCTGTCGCGCGCCGGTCTCGCCGCGGCGACCGCCCCCGAGGTCGATGACGACACGGTCGCCGGCAAGATCGAGCGTATGCGCCGCGCGGCCGCCGAGGACCGCGCCACGACGCCGGCCGCGGCCTTCGAGAGCGACACCGAGGCCGCCGAGGCGGCGCCGGAGCCCGCTCCCGAACCCGACATCATGGCCGCTCCGTCGGACGATGACGATAAGGTCACCCCGGACGGCGACACCCCGGTCTTCGCGGATGCCGATGCGGATGCGGATGAGGACGACGCCGCCGACTGGCCTGACGTCGCCGCGGAGACAGAGCCGGAAACCACCGCACCCGCGGCCGATGCCGACACCCCCGAGGCCGCAGAGGATGCCGAGGCAGAGGATGCCGACGCCCTGCTTCTGACCACCCTCGCCCGGGTCCGGGCGGCGGACGCGGATACCGCGCCGGATGCGACGGAGCCGACGGCCGAGGATAGCGCGCCCGATACGCAGGACGCGGCGCCCGACGCCGCGCCCGAAACCGGTGCCGACACGGCGGCCGGGGACGAGCATCAGGGCATTTCCGAACGCGCCCGTGCCGCCGCCGAGCGCGCCCGCGCGCGGCTCAGCCAGTTCGCCCATCCCGCACCGGAGCATGACTCGGAGCCGGAGCCGACCGACAGCACGGCCAGCGAAGAGGCACAACCCCTGGCCGAGGCCGACACGCCTCGGACCGAGGACCTGGCCGCGGAACCGATGACCGAGCCGGCGATGGCCGAGGACACGGAGGATGACGCCGAAGAGGTTTCTGCGGACGCGGACCTGTCCGAAACGGACGCCGAGGGCTCCACGCCCGCGGCGCTGGACGCCGCCGAAGCCGGCGATCGCCCGGACGAGGACGCAGACGCGGATGCCGCGGCGCCCGTGGCCCGGTCCGCCTTCGACGCCGACGGGCTGGAAGAGGAAGAAGCCGCGCTCGACCGGCTGCTGGAGACCACGAACAGCAAGCTCAGCGGACCCGAGACGGCGCGCAAGCAGAACGCCTTCGCCCAGCTCAAGGCCGCCGTGGCCGCGACCTGGGCGGACCGCCAGCTCAAGCACGAGGGCACGCCGGGTCTCAGCGAAACGCCGGACGAGACGGCCGATCTCGACGCCTATCGCGAGGACCTGGAACGTGCGACGGGCGCCCGTGCCACGGGCCGCGACCGCCCCGCGCCGTTGGTGCTGGTCTCGGAGCAGCGGATCGACGAGAGCGAGGCCGAACCCGAGGCACGCGCCGGCGGCCCGATCCGTCCGCGCCGCGTCACCACCGAGCTCGAGGACGTCGCCGCGGAGGACGCTGCGCTCGAGGACAGCGGCAGCTTCCAGGAGTTCGCCGACCGGATCGGCGCCAGCTCGCTGCCCGAACTGCTCGAGGCCGCGGCCGCCTATACCGCCCATGTCGAGGGCCGTGCCCGGTTCTCACGTGCGCAGGTCATGTCGAAGATCGCGCATATGAAGAGCGGTGATTTCACCCGCGAGGCGGGCCTGCGATCCTTCGGCAAGCTGCTGCGCGAAGGCCGCATCCGCCGGGTCCAGGACGGTCAGTTCGTCATCACCGAGGATTCGCGCTTCGTGCAGGAGGCGCGGACAGGCACCCGCTGAGCGGGTGCCGCCCATTCCCAACGTTCGCTTTCGTTCCGGGAAGACGGAGTGGCCCGCGCGGTCACTCCGTTCCCGTTTCGTCGTCCGGGTCCGGCTGGCCCACCCCGCGGAAGATCGCGCGGAACGGCAGCGCCCAGAGGAACCCCAGCCCGACATAGACCAGAAGCTCCACCGCGATCGGCGGGCGGCCCAGCCAGTTCATGATGGTGACGGCGGCCACGATATAGGCGGGCAGCCAGACCACCAGCAGCAGCAGCGACAGGCGCTTTCGGGTCTTGTGACGCAAGGCCATGGGACTCCGTCAGTCGGCGAAGGGGTCGGTGACGAGGATCGTGTCGTCCCGCTCGGGTGAGGTGGAGAGTAGCGCGACCGGGCACTGGATCAATTCCTCGATCCGGCGGACATACTTGATCGCCTCGGCCGGCAGCTCCGCCCAGCTGCGCGCGCCCGCGGTGCTTTCCGACCAGCCGGGCATGTCCTCGTAGACCGGCACGACGCGAGCCTGCTCGTCCGCCGCCGTCGGCAGGTAGTCGAGCCGCTGGCCATCGAGGTCGTAGCCCACGCAGATCCGGAGCCGCTCGAACCCGTCCAGAACGTCGAGCTTGGTCAGCGAGATGCCGTTGACGCCCGAGACCGCGCAGGTCTGGCGCACGAGCACGGCGTCGAACCAGCCGCAGCGGCGCTTGCGGCCCGTGGTGGTGCCGAACTCGTGGCCGCGTTCGCCGAGGCGCTGGCCGTCGTCATCGTTCAGCTCGGTCGGAAACGGCCCCTCGCCCACGCGGGTGGTGTAGGCCTTCACGATGCCCAGCACGTAGTCGATCGCACCGGGCCCGATCCCGGTGCCGGTCGCCGCCTGCCCCGCGATCACGTTGGAGGAGGTGACGAAGGGATAGGTGCCGAAATCGATGTCCAGGAGCGCGCCCTGCGCGCCCTCGAAGAGGATCCGCTTGCCGGCCTTGCGCTTCTCGGTCATCGCCTTCCAGACCGGCCCGGCGTATTGCAGGATTTCCGGCGCGATCTCGGTCAGCTCCGCGATCAGCCCGGCGCGGTCCACGGGATCGATGCCCAGCCCCTTGCGCAAGGCGTTGTGATGGGTGAGCGCGCGGTCGACCCGCGCCTCCAGCGTGGCGGCGTCGGCGAGGTCCGCGACCCGCACCGACCGGCGCCCCACCTTGTCCTCGTAGGCCGGGCCGATGCCGCGTCCGGTGGTGCCGATCTTGGCGCCCGGGCGCGCGGCTTCCTCGCGGGCCCGGTCAAGCTCGCCATGCAGGGGCAGAATGAGCGGCGTGTTCTCGGCGATCATCAGCGTATCGGGCGTGATGGTCACCCCCTGGTCCCGCAGGCCCGCGATTTCCCGCACCAGGTGCCAGGGATCCAGCACGACGCCGTTGCCGATCACGCTCAGCTTGCCGCCGCGCACCACGCCCGAGGGCAGCGCATGCAGCTTGAAGACATCCTCGCCGATCACCAGCGTATGCCCGGCATTGTGCCCGCCCTGGAAGCGCGCGATCACGTCGGCGCGTTCGCTCAGCCAGTCGACGATCTTGCCCTTGCCCTCGTCGCCCCACTGGGCGCCGACCACCACGACATTGGCCATCTGCGTTCTCTCCTGCGAAAAACCCGTGCCCGTATAGCCGCACGGCGCGCCCGCCGAAACCGGAAAATCCGGTCGGCCGCGGGCCATTGCCTGCCCCGCGCCCCCTTGCGGCCCCGGCCCGATCCGCCTAGATAGGCGCATCGACGCCGACACTTCGAACAACCGGGACGCCCGCGATGGAAAACGTCATCCTCGTCATCCACCTGATCCTCGCGCTCTGCCTGATCGGCGTGGTGCTGTTGCAGCGCTCGGAGGGTGGCGGTCTCGGCATCGGCGGCGGCGGCGGTGGCGGCGGCGTCATGACCGGCCGCGCCGCGGCCACGGCGCTCGGCAAGCTGACCTGGGCCTTCGCCATCGCCTTTCTCGCCACCTCGATCACGCTGACGGTCATCGCGGCGTCCGAGACAGCCGACGAGTCGGTGATCGACCGGATGGGCACCGAACAGCCCGCCGACGACGCCCCGGCCCCGACGCCGGTCACGCCGGACGGCGGCAGCCTGCTTCCGCCCACCACCGGCGATGCGCCCCTGCCGCCGCCGCGGGCCGACTGACAACCACAACTTGTTGATTTCACGCGCCGGTCGCTTACAGCATCTTGCGGCCGGCTGCTTGCACCCGCGGCCCGAATCCTCTATACCTTAACTCCCGTGATGTGTGGTGCGGGAACTGGAATCTCGCGGCCGCCGAGCAGTTCTATCACGGGGGAAGCCAGACAACATGGCGCGCTATATTTTCATCACCGGTGGCGTCGTCTCCAGCCTCGGCAAGGGGCTCGCCTCTGCCGCGCTCGGGGCGCTGCTTCAGGCCCGCGGCTACTCGGTCCGGCTTCGGAAACTCGACCCCTATCTCAACGTCGATCCCGGCACGATGAGCCCGTTCGAGCATGGCGAGGTCTTCGTCACCGACGACGGCGCGGAAACCGATCTCGACCTCGGGCATTACGAACGGTTCACCGGCGTCGCGGCACGGGCGACCGATTCCGTCTCCTCGGGGCGAATCTATTCCAACGTGCTCGAGAAGGAGCGCCGCGGCGACTATCTCGGCAAGACGATCCAGGTCATTCCGCACGTCACCAACGAGATCAAGGATTTCCTGCATGTCGGCGAGGACGAGGTCGACTTCATGCTATGCGAGATCGGCGGGACCGTCGGCGACATCGAGGGTCTGCCCTTCTTCGAGGCGATCCGGCAATTCGCGCAGGAACAGCCCCGCGGGCAATGCATCTTCATGCATCTGACGCTGCTGCCGTTCATCGCCGCGAGCGGCGAACTCAAGACCAAGCCCACGCAACACTCGGTCAAGGAGCTGCGCTCGATCGGCATCGCGCCGGATCTCCTGGTCTGCCGGTCCGAACAGGAAATCCCGGTCAAGGAACGCGAGAAGCTGGCGCTTTTCTGCAATGTCCGCCCCGAGGCGGTGATCGCGGCGATGGATCTGAAATCGATCTACGAGGCGCCGCTGGCCTATCACCGCGAGGGGCTCGACCAGGCGGTACTCGACGCCTTCCAGATCAGCCCCGCGCCGAAACCGGACCTGCGCCGCTGGGAAGATGTCTACGACCGCATCTTCCACGCCGAGGGCGAGGTCAACATCGCCATCGTCGGCAAGTACACGCAGCTCGAGGATGCCTATAAATCCATCGCCGAGGCGCTGACCCATGGCGGCATGCACAACCGCGTGAAGGTCAAGGCGCAGTGGATCGACGCCGAGATCTTCGAGCGCGAGGACCCTGCCCCGCATCTCGAGAATTTCCAGGCGATCCTCGTGCCCGGCGGCTTCGGCGAACGCGGCACCGAGGGCAAGATCCGCGCCGCGCAGTTCGCGCGCGAGCGCGGCATCCCGTATCTCGGGATCTGCCTGGGCATGCAGATGGCGGTGATCGAGGCGGCCCGGAACCTCGCGTCGCTCGAGGATGCCGGCTCCGAGGAGTTCGACCACGAGGCCGGGCGCAAGCGTTTCACGCCGGTGGTCTATCACCTGAAGGAATGGGTGCAGGGCGACGTGAAGGTGGCGCGCAGGGTCGAGGACGACAAGGGCGGCACGATGCGGCTCGGCTCCTACACGGCGATCCTGGCCGAGGGCAGCCGCGTGGCTGGCATCTACGGCACGGGCGAGATTCACGAGCGTCACCGTCACCGTTACGAGGTGGACATCAAGTACCGCGAGAAGCTCGAGTCGGTGGGCCTGCGCTTTTCCGGGGTCTCTCCCGACGGGCGGTTGCCGGAAATCGTCGAATACGCCGATCATCCCTGGTTCATCGGCGTGCAGTTCCATCCCGAGCTCAAGTCCAAGCCCTTCGCGCCGCATCCGCTTTTCGCGGATTTCATCCGTGCCGCGGTGGAACAGTCGCGGCTGGTCTGAGCCCGCCATGATGCGCTGCGGGGCGGTTCTTCTGACCCTGGCGCTGCTGGGGGTCTGCCTGCCGGCATCGGCGCAGGGCGTTGTCACCGCGGATTATGGTGATCTTGCGCGTCAACTCGACGGGCGGATCGCCTTCGAGCGGCTGCCGCGGCGCCCGGAACCGGGTCTCAACCTGAACGCCCCGTACCGCACGGACGGCGCGACGCTGGGCGAGCGCCTCGCCGGGCAGCGCATCGCGGCCGGGGCGGAGGGTCACGACCGCGTCACGGGCACGCCCCGGCCACCGCTGGCGATCCGCGCGGGCGCGGCCGGGCGCAGCCTGGCGGTCGCCTTTCACCGCGGTTTCGGCTCGAACGCGTTGTTCCCGCTGGGCCGGGCCGGGTTTCCCGCGCTCGGGGCCCGCGGCGAAGGCGCCGTCGCGGTGCTCTTCGACGCCGACCAGGGCGCCGTGGGGCTGCGTATCCACAGCGATTATGCCGACCCGCTCGGCGGGCGCGGCAGGGTGCCGGCCGCCGTCACCATCCGGTTCTACGCCCGCGACGGGCGCGAGATCGGCCGCCACACCCACGCGACGACGACGGGCATACGCGAGCTCGGCTATCATCGGGATGGTCCCGGGCCGGGAATCGCGGCTATGGTGATCGAGAACCGCGATCCCGGCGGGATCGCCATCGACGACATCATCTACAGCAAGGCCGCGCTCTTGTTCTGAGCGGGCGGGGAGGACAGCCATGCCGAAGGGATACTGGATCGGGCACGTGACGGTCGACGATCCGCAGGTCTACGAGCAATATCGCCAGGCCAACGCGGTCGCCTTCGAGAAATACGGCGCGCGGTTCCTGGTGCGCGGCGGCGCGCAGGAACAGCTCGAGGGCGGGGGGCGCCCGCGCACCGTGGTGATCGAGTTCCCCAGCGTCGAGGCCGCGCGCGACTGCTATCATTCGCCGGAATACCAGGCCGCGAAGGCGCTCCGCGACCCGGTCTCGGTCGCCGATCTCGTGCTGGTCGAAGGCTGGGCGCCGCCCGCGGCCTGACCGGCCGCCATTGGCATCCGCCGAGCAAGGGACTATATGGCTCGCCATGTTCGCACAGCTTCTCAAACGCCTTTCGCACCCCGATACCGAACCGCTGCGGCCCGAGGATGCGCGCCTCGCGCTGGCCGCGCTGCTGGTGCGGATCGCGCGGTCGGACCACGATTATGCCCAGGCCGAGATCGAGCGGATCGACCGCATCCTTGCCGCGCGCTACGACCTGACGCCCTTCGAGGCGGCGAAACTGCGGGGCGAGGCGGAACGGCTGGAGGCCGAGGCCCCGGACACGGTTCGCTTCACCCGCGAAATCAAGGACGCCGTGCCCTACGAGGATCGCGCGGCGGTGGTCGAGGCGCTCTGGGACGTGGTGCTGGCCGACGGCATCCGCGACCACGAGGAAGACGGGCTGCTGCGGCTGGTGGCGAACCTGCTCGGCATCAATGACCGCGACAGCGCGCTTGCGCGCCAGCGCGTCATGGACCGCCAGTCGGACTGACCCCCGTGATCGCCGGTCTGCCCATGTATGACCGCCCCGAGACCCGGGCGGCCAATGACAGGCTCTGGGCGGCGATCCGCGACCGGCTGCGCGCCGCCGGCATCGACGCGCCCGACGGGCTCGACCGCGATACGGCCCCGTTCGATCTCTGGACCGACCCGGAACTGCTGCTGGCGCAGACCTGCGGCTTTCCCTACCGCGCCGCGCTGCAGGACCGGGTGGCGCTGGTCGCCACGCCCGATCACGGGCTGCCGGGCTGCCCGCCGGGGTTCTATAACAGCGTCCTGGTGGCTCGCGCCGATGACCGGCGCGGCTTCCGGGCGTTCCGGGGCGCCCGGCTCGCCTATAACGAGCCGATGTCCCAATCGGGCTACGCGGCGCCGCAGTTCCACGCCGCGCTGCACGGGTTTCGCTTCGCGCGGATGCTGCGCAGCGGCAGCCACCGCGACTCCGCCCGGGCCGTGGCCGGCGGCGCGGCCGACATCGCCGCGCTCGACGCGGTGAGCTGGGCGCTAATCCGGCGCTTCGACGGGTTCGCGGCGGATCTGCGCGAGGTAGAGCGAACGCTGGCCACCCCCGCCCTGCCCTATATCACGCGGCCCGACGGGCCGGTGGCCGTCCTGCAGGCAGCGCTTGCGGAGGGGATCGCATCGCTCGACCCGGGCTCGCGGGCGCTGCTGCAGTTGCGGGGCACGGTCGATATCCCCGCCGAGAGCTATCTGCGCGTTCCAAACCCGCCACCCCCCGGCGACGGGCGGGGCTGACGTCGCGGGCGCCGTGATTCTCCGTTGCAATCGGGGGTCTTTTGCTCCCTACTACGGGGCCAGACACAAGGTGGAAGAGTGCCGGCCAAACGCGTGCAGGACAGGACAGAAGACACACCCGTCATCGAGATCCGCGAGCTCCACAAGGCCTATGGCCAACTGGAGGTGCTCAAGGGTGTCGACGTCGTCGCGCATCGCGGCGACGTGGTGTCGCTGATCGGCTCCTCGGGATCCGGGAAATCCACGCTCCTGCGCTGCGCCAACCTGCTGGAAGACAGCCAGTCCGGCGAGATCCTCTTCGACGGCGAACCGGTGAAATGGCGCGGGACGGGCCATGACCGCCACCCGGCCGACGGCAAGCAGGTGCTGCGCATCCGCACCAATCTCAGCATGGTCTTCCAGCAGTTCAACCTGTGGTCCCACATGACCATCCTGCAGAACGTGATGGAGGCCCCGGTCACCGTCCTCGGCCGCGACAAGGCCGAGGTGGCGCAGGCAGCACGCGGCTATCTGGAAAAGGTCGGCATCGGCGACAAGGCCGATGCCTTCCCGGCACAGCTCTCGGGCGGGCAGCAGCAGCGCGCGGCGATCGCGCGCGCGCTGGCGATGGAGCCCGCGGCGCTTCTGTTCGACGAACCCACCTCGGCGCTCGACCCCGAGCTGGAACAGGAAGTGGTCCGCGTCATCAAGGACCTGGCCGCAGAGGGCCGCACCATGATGATCGTCACCCACGACATGCGCATGGCGCGTGACGTGTCCGATTACGTCGTGTTCCTCCACCAGGGACTGATCGAGGAAGAGGGGCCGCCCGAGACCCTCTTCGGGTCACCGAAATCGGAGCGGCTGCGCCAGTTTCTCAGTTCGACAATGGCCCACTGACGGCCAGCCCGATCTTCAAGCAAAAAGGGAGACATCCAATGAAGACACTCATCCTATCCACCACCGTGCTGGCATTGTCGGCCGGTACGGCACTGGCCCAGGACGTGGTGCGCCTTGGCACCGAGGGCGCCTATGCCCCCTGGAATTTCATCAACGACGACGGCGAGATCGACGGCTTCGAGCGCGACCTGGGCGACGAACTCTGCGCGCGCGCCGCGCTGAACTGCGAGTGGGTCACCAATGACTGGGACTCGATCATTCCGAACCTGGTCTCGGGCAACTACGACGCCATCATCGCCGGCATGTCGATCACCGACGAGCGCGACGAGGTGATCGACTTCACCCAGGCCTACACCCCGCCCGATCCGTCGGCCTATCTCGGCATGTCCGAGGGCATCGACCTCTCCAACGGGGTGATCGCGGCGCAGACCGGCACGATCCAGGCCGGCTACGTGTCCGAGACGGGCGCCACGCTGGTGGAATACGCCACGCCCGAGGAAACCGTGGCCGCGGTCAAGAACGGCGAGGCCGACGCGGTGCTGGCCGACAAGTCCTACCTGTCCCCGATCGCCGCAGAGGAAGCCGAGCTGATGTTCGTCGGCCCGGACGTGCCGCTCGGCGGCGGCGTCGGCATGGGCATCCGCGAGAGCGACCAGGAGCTGCGCGCCACCTTCGACGCCGTGATCGAGGAAATGAAGTGCGACGGCAGCCTCAACACGCTGATCGAGAAGTGGGAAGTCAGCAGCACCTGGCCGGCCTGCTGATCCTGATTTCGCCGGGGCCCCGTCCGGAAAGTCTGGACGGGACCCCGGCCCGCCCGCCTGCCGGGGAGTGACCCGCCATATTCAGCTTCTGCACAGATCCCGACACGCTCGACACGATCCGCTGGTTCGCCTGCTACCTGACCACGGGCAAGCATGCGAACCTCTACGTGTCGGTCGTGATCGTGCTGGTGCTGCTGGCGCTCACCGCGCCGGCGGCGCTGATGTTCGGCTTCGGCGGCGCGATGGCGGCGCGCTCGCGCATCTGGCCGGTCAGCTGGATCGGCAAGGGCTATATCGCGGTGGTCCGGGGCGTGCCGGACATCGCGTTTTTCCTGTTCTTCGTCATCGCGCTCGACCAGGCCTTCGAGTGGATCCGCCACAAGATCAAGTGCCCCGACTGGGACGAGCCCATCCGGCAGGGCAACGATTTCGTGGTCTGCCAGGCGGCCAAGCTGCCGCTGGGCAACGCGCCGCAATGGATCCATGAAACCTACGGCTTCTTCCTGGCCGCGCTGACCTTCGCCATCGTCTTCGGCGCCTTCGCCGCCAATGTGCTCTTCGGCGCCATGCGCGCCGTGCCGCGCGCGCAGCTGGAAACCGCCGAGGCCTACGGCATGTCGCACCGCCAGACCTTCTGGCGCATCCTGGTCCCGCAGATGTGGGTCTACGCGCTGCCGGGTCTGTCGAACCTCTGGATGGTGCTGACGAAGGCCACGCCGCTGCTGTTCCTGCTGGGCGTGGAGGATATCGTCTACTGGGCCCGCGAACTGGGCGGCACCGCCAACCCGCGCTTCACCGACTACCCGCATGGCGACTGGCGCGCCTGGTACTTCCTGGCGCTGCTGGTGTTCTACCTCGGGCTGACGCGCATCTCGGAGATCCTGCTCGAGCGGCTGACGGTCCGGCTCAACCGCGGCCAGGCCACCACCGGGGGCGAAGCGCTGCGAAAGGCGGGCGCATGAGCTGCTGGCAGACCGTCCAGGACTACGCGCTGCGCTCGATCGGGATCGGCGAGCGGCTGCTCCCGCGCGAGGGCTACACGCTCTGCGAGCATTTCACGCTGATCGGATCGGGGCTGATCTGGAACGTCTATTTCGGCGCTCTGGCGCTGTTCTTCGGGTTCTTCCTGGCCATCGCGGTGGCGGTCGGCAAGGGGGCGCCGAACCGGCTGGTGCGCAAGAGCTCGGAATGGTTCATCTTCGTCTTCCGCGGCTCGCCGCTCTTCATCCAGTTCTTTTTCGCCTATGCGCTCTTCCTGACGCTCAAGTCGCAATTCGCGATCTTCGAATCCTTCACCGCGGCCTGGCTGGGCGCGCTGATCGTGCTCTTTCTCAACACCGCCGCCTATTCCGGCGAGATCTTCTACGGCGCGCTGCGCTCGATCCCCAAGGGCGACGTCGAGGCGGCGGACGCCTACGGGCTCTCGGGCTGGTCGAGGTTCCGCCGGATCGTCTGGCCGACCATGCTGCGGCTGGCCTGGCCGGCCTATACCAACGAGGCGATCTTCCTGTTCCACGCGACTACGCTGGTCTATTTCTCAAGCTTCCCGGCGCTGCAGCAGAAGGGCGACGCGCTCTACTATGCCAATTATTTCGCCGACAAGACCTTCAACCCCTTCGTCCCCTACCCGATCCTGGCGGGGTATTTCATCCTGCTGACGCTCTGCATCATCGCGCTTTTCGGGCTGATCAACCGGCGGCTCAACCGCCACCTGCCGCAGGCCGCGCGGCGGCGCCTGCGCATCCGCCCGCAATACATCCGCTGAGGTTCCATGGTCACCGAACAGGAAAACTGGCTGGACCGTCACCCGGAGATCAAGACGATCCGGGTCGTCGTGGCCGACGTCAACGGACAGTCGCGCGGCAAGCGCCTGCCGGTCGCGAACGGTCGCAAGGCGCTGCGCGACGGCGCGCGGATGCCGCTCTCGGCGCTCAACGTGGATATCTGGGGCGACGATATCGAGGACAGCCCGCTGGTTTTCGCCTCGGGGGATGCCGACGGGGTGCTGCGGCCCACGGAACGCGGGCTGGTGCCCACGCCCTGGCTGGGCGCGCCCTCGGCGCTGCTGCCGATGTGGATGTTCGAAGAAGGCGGCGCCCCCTTCGCCGGCGACCCGCGCCGGGCGTTGCGGATGGTGCTGGACCGCTACGCCGCGCGCGGCTGGACACCCGTCGTGGCGACGGAGCTGGAATTCTACCTGGTCGATGACGGCTCCAGCCGGCCCGAGCCGCCGATCAACCCCTATTCGGGCCGCCAGATGCAGGCACGCGAGGTGCTGTCGCTGAACGGGCTCGACGTCTTCGACGCCTTCTTCACCGAGCTTTACGAGGCCTGCGCGGCGATGGACATTCCCGCCGACTCGGCGATTTCCGAAAGCGGGCTCGGCCAGTTCGAGATCAACCTCTCCCACGAGGCCGACGCGATGAAGGCCGCCGACGATGCCTGGCTCTTCAAGCTCGCCGTGAAGGGGCTGGCGCGCAAGCACGAGATGGCCGCGACCTTCATGGCCAAGCCCTATACGGACCATGCGGGCAACGGGCTGCACATGCATTTCTCGGTGCTCGACAGCGACGGCACCAACATCTTCGACGACGGCACGCCGAAGGGCTCCGACACGCTGCGCCACGCGGTGTCGGGCTGCCTGGCGGCGATGCGCGACCAGACGCTGCTCTTCGCGCCGCACATGAACTCCTACCGCCGGGTGGAGCCGCATTCCCACGCGCCGACCCAGGTCTGCTGGGGCTACGAGAACCGCACGGCGGCGATCCGCATCCCCGGCGGCGCCAACGCCGCGCGCCGGATCGAACACCGGGTCGCCGGCGGCGACACGAACCCCTATCTCGTCCTGGCCGGCGTGCTGGGCGCCGCGCTTGCCGGGATCGAGGACGCCACTGACCCGCCGCCCCCGATGACGGGCAACGCCTACGACCAGGATTTTGACCGGCTGCCGTTCAGCTGGCGCGAGGCGATCGAGCTTTTCGAGCAGAGCCCGCTGATCGCGCGGATCTTACCGCAGACGCTGGTTTCCAACCTCGTGCGCTGCAAGCGCCAGGAGTTGCGCCGCTTCGAAGAGCGCTGGACCGATTTCGAGTTCGCCAGCTATCTCGACTCGGTCTGAGCGCCGGGTCTTGCGGGCGCTGTTCCGGGGCTGGTAGCATCCGGGCACACATACCTACGAGACATTCATGAAAATCGGAATCCTGCAGACCGGACACCTGCCGCCCGAGCTGCTCCCGACATATGGCGACTACCCGGAGCTCTACGAGAGGCTACTCGACGGGTACGGCTTCGACTTCGCCGCCTGGGCCGTGGTCGACATGGAATTCCCCGACAGCGTCCACGACGCGGATGGCTGGCTGATCACCGGCTCCCGGCACGGCGCCTATGAGGATCTGCCGTGGATCGCGCCGCTCGAGGAATTCGTCCGCGCCGCCTTCGAGACCGGCGTGCCGATGGTGGGTGTCTGCTTCGGCCACCAGATCATCGCCCAGGCGCTCGGCGGCCGGGTGGAGAAGTTCGACGGCGGCTGGGCCGTCGGCCATCACAGCTATCGCTTCGCCGATGACGGCACGCTGGCGCTCAATGCCTGGCACCAGGACCAGGTGGTGACCCGGCCGCCGGGCGCCACGCTGCTGGCGACCTCGGATTTCTGCGAGAACGCCGCGCTGGCCTGGGACGACCGGGCGCTGACGGTGCAGGCCCATCCCGAATTCACCGACGCCTTCCTCGACGGGCTGATCGCGCATCGCGGCCGCGGCCTGGTGCCCGACGACCGCCTCGACGCGGCGCGCGCGGCCCTAGGCCAGCCGACCGACGCCCCCGCGATCGCAGACCGTTTCGCCGAATTCTTCAAACGCCCCCGCAGCTGAGGCCGAAGCCATGTCCCTCGACGACCTGTACGAAAAACTGCCCGAGGCCGCGAAGGCCTATGTCGCCGGCCGGCGTGTCGACGAGATCGAATGCGTGGTCGCCGATCTCGCCGGGGTCGCGCGGGGCAAGGCGATGCCGGCTTCAAAATTCGCAAAATCCACGCGGTTCCACCTGCCGGATTCGATCTTCTACCAGACCATCACCGGCGACTGGGCGGAAGCCGCCGGCGAACAGGGCTTCACCGAGCCCGACATGACGCTGACGCCCGACTACACGACCGCCACCGCGGCGCCCTGGACCGCGGACATCACGCTGCAGATCATCCACGACATTTCCGACCGCGCCGGCAATCCGATCCCGGTGGCGCCGCGCAACGTGCTCAAGCGGGTGGTCGATCTCTATCGTCATCGCGGGTGGAAACCCGTGGTCGCGCCCGAGATGGAATTCTTCCTCGTGGCCAAGAACACCGATCCGGCCAAGGCGATCGAGCCGCCGATGGGGCGCTCGGGGCGCCGGGCCGCCGCGCGCCAGGCCTATTCGCTGAGCGCGGTGGACGAATACGGCCCCGTGATCGACGACATCTACGACTTCGCCGAGGCGCAGGGGCTCGAGATCGACGGCATCACCCAGGAAGGCGGCGCCGGGCAGGTGGAAATCAATCTTCGCCACGGCGATCCGGTGAAGCTCGCCGACGAGATCTTCTACTTCAAGCGGCTGATCCGCGAGGCGGCGCTGCGCCACGACTGCTATGCGACCTTCATGGCCAAGCCGATCCAGGACGAGCCGGGCTCGGCGATGCATGTCCACCACTCGGTCACCGAGATCGCCACGGGGCGCAACATCTTCAGCGACGAGGCCGGCGAAGAGACCCCGGCCTTCGCCCATTTCATCGGCGGGCTGCAGGCCCACCTGCCCTCGGTGATCGCGATCCTGGCGCCCTACGTGAATTCCTACCGCCGCTACGTCCCGGATTTCGCCGCGCCGATCAACCTGGAATGGGGGCGCGACAACCGCACCACGGGGATTCGCGTGCCGATCTCTGACCCCGAGGGGCGCCGGGTCGAGAACCGGCTGGCCGGCATGGATTGCAATCCCTATCTCGGCATCGCGGCCAGCCTGGCCTGCGGCTATCTGGGCCTGGTCGAGGAACGCCCGCCCGAGGCCGAACTCCGGGGCGACGCCTATAGCGGCGACGAGGACATCCCGCGCGGGCTCGGCGATGCGCTCGCGCTCTTCTCCGAGGCCGAGGCGCTCCAGGGCGTTCTGGGCGAGGAGTTCTGCCGCGTCTACCGCATCGTCAAGGAGACCGAATACGCCGAGTTCCTGCAGGTCATCAGCCCCTGGGAACGCGAGCACCTGCTCCTCAACGTCTGAGCCGCGCGGGCAGCGCCCGCCCGGCGCCTATTTCTTGAGATCGGCAAGCTTGGACTGCAGTTCGGCCAGCTGCTTCTTGATCTCGTCGAGATCGTCGTCCTTGCGCTTGTCGCCGGCCGCGCTGTCCTCGGATGCGGGGCCGGTGCCGCCGGCGGTCGGGCCAAAGCCGCCCAGCATGTTCGACAGGAATTCCTGCTGGCGGCGCTGCATCTCTTCGAAACCGCCCATCGCCGAGGACATGGGATTCGGTATCGACTTGAAGTTCTCCATCATTTGTTCCTGGCTCTCGCGCAGCATGTCGAAAGAGCCGGCGAGGAACTGGGGCACGATGCTCTGGGCCTGGCTGGTGTAGGATCGGACGAGGTCCGTCAGCACGTTGACCGGCAGCACATGGTCGCCCCGGCTTTCATGCTCGGCGATGATTTGCAGCAGATACTGCCGGGTCAGGTCGTCCCCGGTCTTCAGATCGACGATCTGCACCTCGCGGCCGTCGCGGATGAACCGCGCGATATCCTCGAGGGTGACGTAATCGCTCGTCTCGGTGTTGTAGAGGCGGCGGCTGGCGTAACGCTTGATGAGCAGCGGCGACTCGGTATCGGTCATGACGGCCTCTGATGTTGCAGCGCAGCGATCCTAGGCCAGCCGATTGCAAAAAGAAAGGGCAGGCGCGCGGCCTGCCCCAGAGTGGATCGCCGGCTGGGAGGTGGCCGGCGATACCGTTGGAAATGCGCTTAGCTGGCCTTCTTGGTGGCCGCGCGGGTCGTTTTCTGCGCGGTGGCCGTCACCTCTTCGGTGGCGTCCTTGCCGGCGGCCAGCATCAGCTCGATGGTTTCCATCTGGACGCGCTTGGCGATCTCGGCGAAGGCGGCCATGTTCTCGGAAGCGGTTTCGACCGAGGAAGACGCGATGTCGGTCGCGACCTTGCTGTAGTCGGCCGGCTCTTCCTGGGCCTTGGTCACCTCGGACATCTTGGACAGGGTGTCCTTGGTCCACTTGTTCGAGATCTCGGCCGACTGCTCGGCGGCGGTCAGCGCGATCTTGGACATCTTCTCGCTGAACTGGGCGGTGTTGCGGAACATGTCGTTCATGGCGGTCATGTCGCCCGGGAAGGCGTCCATCATGTCGGTGAAGGTCTTGGTGAAGTCTTGCGTCTTGGTCATCTCTGTCTCTCCTGGGTCGTCTTCATGCCGGTGTCCCGGCGTCTGACCCCTAGATAAATGCTGCGCCGCAGCATTTCAAGTATTTTTTCCGCAGCGCAGCATTTTTCCATGCAGGCACAAAAAAACGGGCCCTGCGGCCCGTTTTCCCGTCTGCCGACCGTGTGGGAGGACACGGGCGCAGTGCATGCAATGGCGCCTGGATCAGGCGGCCTTCGACGCGTTCGCCGCTTTCTTGGTGGCGGCGGTGACGTCGGCGGTGGCCTTCTTCATCGCTGCGGTGGCTTCTTCGGACGCTTCCTTGCCCGAGGCCATCATCAGCTCGACGCTTTCCATCTGAACCTTCTTGGCGACCTCGGCGAAGGCGGCCATGTTCTCGGCGGCCATCTCGACCGATGCGGAGGCGAAGTCGGTCGCGGCCTTGCCGTAGCCGGCCGGATCTTCCTGCGCCTTGGTCAGGTCGGCCATCTTGGCGAGGCTGTCCTTGGTCCACTTGTTCGAGATGTCGGCCGACTGCTCGGCGGCGGTCAGCGCGACCTTCGACATCTTCTCGCCGAAGCTGGCGGCGTGCTTGAAGCTGTCGTTCATGGCCGAGAAGTCGGCCGGGAAAGCGCCCATCATGTCGGTGAAGGCTTTGGTGAAATCCGTGGTCTTGGCCATGGTCGTGTCTCCTGCGGGTGCGAATGCTTTTCTGCAACTGCAGGATACATAACCGCTGCAGCGCAGCGTTTCAAGAAAAATTTCTGCGCTGCAGCGATGGGGATCGGGGACAGTCCGGGACAGGCGGTCAGGCGTTCGGATCGGCCGTCACGTAAGTGCCGGGGGCCGGCGCCAGAACCGGATGGTCGGGACCGCCGGGCTGGCGTGCGGGCACCTGCGCGCCGGACCGCCGCGCGAGCCAGGCCTTCCAGCGGGGCCACCAGGAACCCTCGTGGAACTCCGCCCCGGCGCGCCACTCCTCCGGCACGAGCTCGGCCATCTTCGCCTCGCTGGTGTAATGGCCGTACTTGTTCTTCGTCGGCGGGTTCACGATGCCCGCGATATGGCCCGACTCCGAGAGGATGAAGAACTTGTTCCGGCTGCTCATCTGCTTGATGCCGTCGAAGGAGGCCCGCCATTCCGCGATGTGATCGGTCTCGCAGGCCACGGCGCAGAGCGGCAGTTTCACGTCCTTGAGGCTCAGGGTCTCGCCCAGAAGCTCCATCTTGCCCTCGGCGAACGCGTTGTCCTGGCAGAGCTTGCGCAGGTATTCGACCACGAACCGCCCCGGCAGGTTGGTCGAATCGCCGTTCCAGTACAGCAGGTCGAAGGCCGGCGGGGCCTCCCCCATCATGTAGGATCGGATCGCCGGGCCGTAGACCAGGTCGCTCGCCCGGAGATAGGAGAAGGTGCGCGACATGAAGAAGGAATGAAGATACCCTTTCTCGGAAACCTCGCGCTCGATCCCGTCCACGAAATCGTCGTCGAGGAACACGCCCATCTCGCCCGTGTCGCTGAAATCCGTCAGCGTCGTGAAGAAGGTGGCCGAGCGCACGGACTTGATGCCCTTCTTCTGCATATAGGCCAGCGCCAGCGCCAGGGTCGTGCCGCCGATGCAGTAGCCCACCACGTTGACCTGCTCCTCGCCGGTGATCTTGCGGACCTCGTCGATCGCACGCAGGAACCCTTCCTGCACGTAGGTCTCCATGCCGACATCGCCGTAGGAGGCGTCCGGGTTCACCCAGCTGACGACGTAGAGCGTGAAGCCCTGCTCGACGATCCAGTTGATCAGGCTGTTCCGCTCCTTCAGATCGAGGATGTAGAACTTGTTGATCCAGGGCGGGAAGATGATCAGCGGCGTGCGGTGCACGGTTTCGGTCTTGGGCGCGTACTGGATCAGCTCGAACATGCGGTTGCGGAAGACGACCGAGCCTTCGCTGGTGGCGAGATTCGTGCCGACCTCGAAGGCTTCCGGATCCGAGAGCGTGACAAGCAGCTCGCCGTCATTCGCCTCGATGTCCCGCACCAGGTTCTCGAGCCCCCGGACGAGCGACTCGCCCTCGGTCTCGACCGCGCGCTTGAGCGCTTCGGGATTCGTGCCGAGATAGTTGGCCGGGGACATCATCTCGATGATCTGGCGCGAGAAGAACTCGACCCGGCGCTTGTCGCCCTCGTCCAGCCCGTCGATGTCGCGCACGGCGTTCTGGATCGCCTCGGACGACATCAGGTACTGCTGCTTGATGAAATTGAAGTAGGGGTGCGTTTCCCAGAGATCGCTCTTGAAGCGCCGGTCCTGCGGGCCCGGATCCTCGGGCGCACGCAGATCGCCCGACTGCAGCGCCTGCTGTGCCTCGACCCAGTGCTTGAGCGACTTGCCCCAGAAAGAGACCTGGTGTTCCAGCATCTTGGCGGGGTTGGACATCATCTCGGCCATGTAGGCGGCGGCCGCCTTCATGTAGAGATCATGCCCCGGCCCGTGCAGCCCCGGATCGTGCGGCTGGCGCCGCGACAGGGCCGCGACGAGTCGCTGGGTCAGCTCTTCCATCTTGGCGATGTTCTCGTTCAGACGGTCGAGATTGGTCAGATCCTTTTCAGATTCACTTGTCATAATCGCCATTGACCCCAATTGCTGCACCTGCACTATAATGATGATAACCGGTCGGGGAAAGCGACGATACAAACACACCGCCCCGACGACGCTGCGGCGAGGGACAATGAAATACCTGGCGACCTACGACTTGATGGAGAGTGCGCGCATCACCAACCAGTGGCTCGGCGCGACCGCCAAGGCGCTCTGCTCCTACCCGAATATCGGCATGATCCCGAACCCCTGGTTCGCCACCGCCGCGGCCTGGGGCGAAGTCACCGAGCGCAGTTTCGCGCGCATGGTGGCCAAGCCCGACTGGGGAATCGACACGGTGGTCACCAACGGGCGCGAATATGTCGTGAACGTCGCCACCATCATGGAACGACCGTTCGGCGACCTGATCCATTTCCGCGTCAACGGCCGCAAGCAGATGAAACGGCGGGTGCTGCTCGTGGCGCCGATGTCGGGGCATTACGCCACGCTGCTCCGCAAGACCGTTCTCAGCCTGCTGCCGAATTGCGAAGTCTTCGTGACGGACTGGCACAACGCCCGCGATATCCCTGTTTCGGCTGGAAAATTCGATATCGAGGACTATACGCTCTACCTCGTCGATTTCATGCGCGAACTGGGGTCCGACACCCATGTGATCGCCATCTGCCAGCCGGCGCCGCTGACGCTCGCCGCGACGGCCTACCTGGCCGAGCAGTATCCCGACGATCAGCCGCGCACCCTGACCCTCATCGGCGGGCCGATCGATCCCGACGCCAACGCGACGGAGGTCACGGATTTCGGCCGCCGCGTCACCATGGGCCAGCTCGAGCACATGGTTATCCAGCGCGTCGGCTTCAAATACGCGGGTGTCGGGCGGATGGTCTATCCCGGGCTTCTGCAACTCGCCTCCTTCATGTCGATGAACGCCGAGACCCACAGCCGGGCCTTCACCGACCAGATCCTGCGCGCCGCCAAGGGCGAGGCCGGGGATCACGACCGCCACAACACCTTCTACGACGAATACCTCGCCGTGATGGACATGCCGGCGGAATTCTACCTCTCGACGGTGGAGCGAATCTTCAAGGGACGCGAAATCGCGCAGAACGCCTTCACGGTCGCGGGAAAGCCGGTCGATATGGGCAAGGTCACGCGCACCGCCGTCAAGACGGTCGAGGGCGCGGAGGATGACATCTCGGCCCCTGGCCAGTGCGTCGCCGCGCTCGACCTGCTGACCGGTCTGCCCGACAGCATGAAGGCCAGCCATGTCGAACCCAAGGCCGGCCATTACGGCATTTTCGCGGGCAAGTCCTGGCGCAACAACATCCGGCCGCTGGTGCTGGACTTCATCGACGCCAATTCCGGCCGCAAGGCGGCCGTCGCGGCCGGCTAGGCCTGCCGCACGCCTGCCAGCGACCGCAGCCGCATCCATCGCGCCAGCGCCTCGGTGACGGCGCGCGGCTGTTCCAGGCTCGGCGCATGCCCCGCGCCGGCGATGACCTGCAGCTCCGCCCCCGGCACCAGCGCCGCCATCAGTTCGTGACGGACCACCGGGTAGAGGCTCTCCATCTCGCCGCAGAGGATCAGCACGGGCACCTTCGCACGGCGCAGCGTCGCCTGCTGGTCGGGGCGGCGCTGCATCGCCCGCGCCTGCCGGACGAAGACCTCCGGGCCCAGCCGCCGCGCCATGTCGCGCAACAGGTCCATGACCTCGGCCCGGCGCGCGCCCGGCGCCAGGCCTTCCGGGCCGATCGCCCCGCCCAGCGCCTCTTCGAGGTGGCCGGCCCGCGCCCGCGCGATCTGCGGCTCTCGCGCCGCGGCGGCGGCAGGGGTCTCGGCCAGCGGGCTGGTGTTCATCAGGGCCAGCCGCGAGACCCGCTCGGGCGCGCGGCGCAGCATCTCCATCGCGACCATCGCGCCCATGGAATGGCCGGCCAGCGCAAAGCGCGCCGGGGCCGCGGCCAAAGCCTGGGCGGCCATGTCCTCGATCGTCTCGCCCCGCGTGAAACGCCCCAGGTGCAAGGTCGTGGTCGCCGAAAGCGCGGCGATCTGCGGCCCGAAGAGCCGCGCGTCGCACATCATGCCGGGCAGCAGGACCAGCGGCTCATCCATGCGCCGCCCTGCCCGGTCCAAGCCTCTGTGCCCCTCTCACGCGCACCCGGCGCCCTCCTCTTGACGTGGCATGATGCTAGCGCGCGGCGCGCGGCCTGGCTACTCCCCGGACCGGGGCGGGTCGCCCAGCGCGGCGGCCAGGTCCGCCGCGGTCACCACGGGGCGCCGCGCACCGGGCTGGTGCGTCACGACAAGCGCCGCGCCCGACACCACCAATAGCCCCGCCGGCACCCCGAGGGCGAAGAGCTGGCCGCCGGGTAGCCCCGCCAGCACGGCCCCCCCGCCGAGCGCCAGCCCGCCCAGCATCGCCGCGCCGCCGGTCACCAGCAGCGCCACGCGGGTGCGCCGGTCCTCGCCGAGGCGCACCGGGGTCTCCGGCGCCACCCCCCCGAGCACGGCGCGGGTCAGGTCGAGGAACCGGGCACGGTCGGGATCGGCAACCCGCGGCCCGGCGCCGCCCGCGACGGCGACCCGGCAGGTCGCGTCGCCCGCGGTCAGGGCCAGCCCCATGCGGCGGTTCCGCCCGAGCCGCTGGTCGGTGAAGCGCATCGCGTCGACCTCTGCCAGCGGCACCGTCCAGAGCGCGGCGCCGTCCGCCGTCTCGGCCGCGAGCCGCCCCTCCCCGAGCCGCAGGACGATCTCGTCGCCCCGGCCCGCCGGGCGGAACCGCCAGATGCCGCTCATGCGCCCTCCTCCAGGACGGCGCGGCCCATGCGCGCCAGGACCGGGATCGCCGCGCCGTAACGCCGCGCGGTCCCGGGATTGGAGGCGTTGCCGTCGGCGGCGCGCCGCACCACCCCCTCGAGGATCGCGGCCAGCCGGAAAAAGGCGAATCCCAGGTAGACCGGCCAGTCATCGATGCCGTCGATCCCGCGCCGGTCGCAGTAGCGCGCGACGTAGTCGGCCTCCGACGGCAGTCCGAGCGCCGCGCGGTCCAGGCCACCAAGCCCCTGCATTCCGCCGTCATGGGGCATCCGCCACTGCATGCACTGATAGGCCAGGTCGGCCAGCGGGTGCCCGAGCGTCGACAGCTCCCAGTCCAGCAGCGCCGCGACCCGCGGGGCGTCGGGGGCGAAGATCATGTTGTCGATCCTGAAATCGCCATGCACCAGCGCCACCTGCCCGTCATCCGGCGGCAGGCGGTCCGGCAGCCTGTCGGCCAGCCAGAGCATGTCCGCCAGCGGGGTCCGCGCCGCCGCGTGGTATTGCCCCACCCACCGCGCGGTCTGGCGCGCGAAGTAGTTGCCCGGCCTGCCGAAATCCGCCAGCCCCACCGCCGCGACGTCGACCGAGTGCAGCGCGGCAAGCGTTGCGTTCATCGCGTCGTAGACGCGGCCGCGCGCCTCGGGCGTCTGCGCCGGCAGCGCCGGGTCCCAGAAAATCCGCCCGGCGACGTCGTCCATCACGAAGAAGGCCCGGCCGATGGGCGACTCGGCGTCGGTGGCGAGGTGATGCACCCGCGGCACCGGCACGGCGCTGCCCGCCAGCGCCGCCATGACGCGGTATTCCCGCTCCACCTGGTGGGCCGATTTCAGCAGCTTTCCCGGCGGCTTGGCCCGCAGGACACAGGTGCCGCTCTCGGCGGTCAGCCGGTAGGTGGGGTTCGACTGGCCGGTGGCGAATTTCTCGATGTCGCGAAGCCCGCGGAAACCGGGTATCCGCGCCTCGAGATAGGGGCCGAGTAGGGTCGGGTCGAGCCGGTCCGCCGCGCTGGTCATGGCGCCATGCTAGCGGCCCGGTGCCGATTGACAAGCGGCGGGGGCGCTGCTTTCGTCCCCCCGAAGCGGAGGGAGGAGGCCGGGATGGACCTTGGCATGACGGAGCGGCTGCGCCCGCTCCATGCGCGCGTTGCGGCGATGGTGCGGGACGAAATCATGCCGCTGGACGCCGAATTCCTGGCCGAGGTGCCCAAGGGCGACCGGTGGGCCTATACCGACCGCCAGGCCGACATCCTCGAGGGGCTCAAGGCGTCGGCCCGCGACCGCGGGCTCTGGAACCTCTGGCTGACCGACCCCGCGCGCGGCCCCGGCCTGACCACGGTCGAATACGCCTACCTGGCCGAGGAGATGGGCAAGAGCCATCTCGCGCCCGAGGTCTTCAACTGCAACGCTCCGGATACCGGCAACATGGAGGTCTTCGCCCGCTACGGCACGCCCGACATGCAGGCACGCTGGCTCGCGCCGCTTCTGGCCGGCGAGATCCGGTCGGCCTACCTGATGACCGAACCGGACGTGGCCTCGTCGGACGCCACGAATATCGCCATGTCCTGCGTCCGGGACGGCGACGCCTACGTGCTCAACGGCGAGAAATGGTGGGCGACCGGCGCCGGCGATCCGCGCTGCGCGGTCTACATCGTCATGGTGCGCACCGGCGACGCGGATACCCCGCGTCACCGGCGCCATTCCATGATCGTCGTCCCCGCCGACACGCCCGGCATCGAGAAGCTGCGCGCGATGGAGGTCTACGGCCATGACGACGCGCCGCACGGACACATGCATATCCGGTTCACCGACGTGCGCGTGCCGGTCGAGAACCTGCTGCTGGGCGAGGGGCGCGGCTTCGAGATCGCGCAGGGGCGGCTCGGGCCGGGGCGCATCCATCACTGCATGCGCGCCATCGGGCAGGCAGAGGCCGCGCTGGCGCTGATGTGCCGCCGGTCGCTCGACCGCACGGCCTTCGGAGAGCCGCTTGCCCGGCTCGGCGCCAATTACGACATCATCGCGCAATCGAGAATGGAGATCGAACAGGCCCGCCTGCTCTGCCTCAAGGCCGCGTGGATGATGGACCAGGGCGATGCAAGGGCCGCCGCGCCCTGGATCCACCAGATCAAGGTCGTCGCCCCCGAGATGGCGCTGAAGGTCACGGACGCGGCCGTGCAGATGTTCGGCGGCGCCGGCGTCAGCCAGGACACGCCGCTCGCGCGGCAATGGGCGCATCTGCGGACGCTGCGCCTGGCGGACGGACCGGACGCCGTGCACCGGCGACAGGTCGCCCGCGCGGAACTGCGCCCCTATCGTGACGGCTGAACCGCCGGATCAGAGCGGGACGTTGTCGAAGGGCACCTCGCCCTCCTCGTCCTCGAGGTATTTTTCAAGCTGAACGAGGTCTTCGGGCAGCGGCAGGCCAAGATCCCGCATCTCCGCCAGCTTCTCGCGCAGCTGCTCCTGCAGGATGTGGGCGTCGTCCGGTCGATTGACCATTTCCTGCATCAGCAGGCGCACACTTGCCTTGAGATTTTCGAATGACATGATCCCTCCCTCAGCGCGCACAATTGCGGCAGAACGGAGTATAGGGTATCAGATCGAGCCGCTCCTCGGAAATCGGATCACCGCATTTGGTGCAGGTTCCATAGCTACCGTCGTCAATTCGGGCAATGGCTGCCTGAATCATACGCAGTTCGCGAAGACCGGACAGCCCCATGCCTTCCAGCACCTCGTCGCCCTCGCGCTCGGTGGCGCGCTCCTCGGCATCGGCGTTGGGGGTCGCGTCCAGCTCTTCCTCGATCTCGTGGAGATGCTCGTCGAGCTCGGCCATGCGGGCGGCCAGCTGTTCGCGGCGGACATGCAGCGGGGTGGTCATGGGCGTGTCTCTCCTGTTGCCTGGCCCCCAGCTACGCAGGCAGGCGCGGCGCCCGCCTTGATGCAGGTCAACTCACTGCTGGGGACAGAAGGCCGCGTGCAGGCCCTCGAGCACCGGGCGCACACGCTCGTCGGCGATCGAGTAATAGATCGTCCGGCCGTCGCGGCGCGGGGCGACCAGCCCCTCGAGGCGCAGCCGTGCGAGCTGCTGCGAGACGTTCGGCTGCTTGGTGCCCAGGCGGTCGGCCAGTTCGGCCACGCTCTTCTCTCCCTCGATCAGCAGGCACAGGGTCATGAGACGGCCCGGGTTTGAGAGCGATTTCATCAGGGCGGCCGCCTCGTTGGCCTGTTCGAACATCTCGTCGGAGAAATTCGGATCTTGATCGAGCGGCATCGTCCGCCTCCTTCTCTGTTCACGCGCGTCAACATGCTATCATATGTGCCGAAGTCAATCGAATTGCAACACATCTCAATATTGCAATGTATAATCTGGATGCTATATCTGGGCTGCGAACGGGAAAAGGAGGCTGACCATGTCCCCTGAAGTGACATCATTTTTCGACGAGGCCACGAACACCGTATCCTATGTCGTCAAGGATCCGGCCGGCCGGAGCTGCGCGATCATCGACTCGGTGCTGGACTTCGACTACGCGTCCGGCCACACCGACACGCGCTCGGCCGACGCGGTCATCGACTTCGTGACCCGCGAGGGCCTCGAGGTCGAGTGGATCATCGAGACCCATGTCCATGCCGACCACCTGTCGGCCGCACCCTACCTGCAGGAAAAGCTGGGCGGCAAGACGGGCATCGGCAAGAACATCACCATCGTGCAGGACACCTTCGGCAAGGTCTTCAACGCCGGCACCGAGTTCCAGCGCGACGGCAGCCAGTTCGACGCGCTCTTCGAGGAAGGCGACAGTTTCCACATCGGGCAGATGCGCGGCGACGTGTTGCACACGCCGGGCCACACGCCCGCCTGCATGACCTATGTCATTGGCGACGCGGCCTTCGTGGGCGACACGATCTTCATGCCCGATTTCGGCACCGCGCGCTGCGACTTCCCCGGCGGCTCGGCCGAGCAGATGTACGACTCGGTGCAGAAAATCCTGTCGCTGCCCGACGAGACGCGCATCTTCGTCTGCCATGACTACAAGGCCCCCGGCCGCGACGAATATGCCTGGGAATCCACCGTGGGCGAGCAGAAGGCGCAGAACGTCCATGTCGGCGCGGGCAAGACCAAGGACGATTTCGTCCGCATGCGCACAGAACGCGACGCCACCCTCGGCATGCCGAAGCTCATCATCCCGTCGCTGCAGGTGAACATGCGCGCCGGCGACATGCCGCCGGCCGAGGACAATGGCGTCACCTACCTCAAGGTTCCGGTAAACAGGCTCTGACATGAACATTCTGGACTTCATTCAAACGGACTGGCTCTACGGCCTGGCCGGCGGGCTGGTCATTGGCCTTTCGGCCGCGATCTACCTGCTCGTCAACGGCCGGGTCATGGGCGCGAGCGGCATTCTCGGCGGGCTGGTGGACGGCTCGGGCTACGTGACCGCGATGGAACGGCTGAGCTTCATCGGCGGGCTCGTCTTCGTGCCCGCCCTCTTCGCCGTCTTCGTCGGCGCACCCGAGACCCATCTCACCGGCAACTGGATCGTGCTGATCGCGGCGGGGCTGCTGGTGGGTGTCGGCACGCGCATCGCCAATGGCTGCACCAGCGGCCACGGCGTCTGCGGAATCTCGCGCTTCTCGCTGCGCGGCATGGTCGCCACGGTCTTCTACATCGGGGCGGGCGGCGTGACCGTCATGCTCTTCAAGCACATCCTGGGGGTGATCTGATGCGGAATTTCTTCGCGGCTCTCGCGGGCGGCACCTTCGGCGTCGGGCTGATGCTGTCCGGCATGACCGACACCGCCAAGGTCCAGGGCTGGCTCGACGTGTTCGGCAACTGGGACCCGACGCTGGCCTTCGTGATGGGCGGCGCGATCCTGCCGATGCTGATCGCCTGGCAGATCGCCGAGCGGCGCCACCGCTCCGCCCTCGGCAACCTGATCCCCGAGCGGCCCGAGCCGCGGGTCGGGCGCAACCTCGTGCTCGGCTCGGTGATGTTCGGCGCCGGCTGGGGGCTGGCCGGGCTCTGCCCGGGGCCGTCGCTCGCGGCGCTGTCCTATAACGGGATCGACGGCTTCGTCTTCGTCGGCTCCATGATCGCGGGCATGCTGATCGCGGTCCCGGTCAAGGCCCGCATGACCGCGGCAAAACCCGCCTGAACCACCTCAGTACCTGGCCGCCTCGGCGGCCAGGCGCCCGTCGAGACAGCTCTCGCCCGGCGCGGGACGCTCCCGGCCCGACAGCAGCATCCGCCTGAGCACCGTCTCGCGCCCCTTCGCGCTGTCGAGGAAGCGCGCCCGGGGGATCAGCGCCGCCGCCGGCGTGCCGAGCTGGGCCAGCACCTCGTACCCGCCGAGACGCGCGAGCCCCGCGCGCGCACAGTCCGCCGCGGCATCGGGACAGATCCCGGCGCAGAGCGCCTCGAGCGGGGCCGCCAGCACGTGCCCGTCCGGCCAGGCGCCGGCATCCCAGTCGAGCCCGGCCACGACCCGCTGCGGATCTCCCGGGGACAGCCGCGCCGCGTCATCGGCCACGCGGTCCCCCTGCCCGGCCGCGCGCCAGTCCTTCCAGACCAGGTAGCGCATCCCGGCCGGGTAGTCCGGATCGTCGGCGATCGCGTCGAAGCCGCCGGCCTGGCGCGCGGCCGCGAAGACGAGCGCCTCGCGCGCGGCGCGCGCCTCGCCCGCCCGCGCGAACCCCAGCGCAAGCGACGCCGGGGCGTCCGGCGACCAGAGCTGCACCCAGAGCCGGGCGAGCGGCGCCTCTGCCGCCGCGGCCCGCATCCAGCTCTTGCCAGACATGCCGCCCGGCGCCCGCAGGAGCGCCACCCGCTCGTCGCGCGAGCGGTCGGAAAGCCAGGGGCCCTGCAGCTCGGGCATCTTGTCGACAAGCGCCAGCAGCATCTGTGCGGCCGTGTTGCCCTCGGCGGCGAGATCGGCCAGCACCGGCAGCGCCGCGGCCTCGTCGCCCTCCAGCCAGGTTTCGACGGCGGAAACGAACCCGGCATCGTCCTGGCCCGGCACCGGGTCCGCGGCCCGGGCGGGGGGCGCCGCGAGCAGCAGCGCGGCAAGGAAAACGGAAATCACAAAGCGCATGGGCCTCTCCCGTAAAGGGGCGGCCCGCAGGTTGTAAGCCCGATCCTGCCGGGCCGTCCGGTCAGCCGGGGGCCGCCTGGGCGGCCCCCGAACCCGAGTCTCAGGACGCGGCCGCGACCGCGCGGCCGGTCAGCACTTTCACGAGATGCGCCCGGTAATCCGGCGTTCCGTGCAGGTCCCCGATCATGCCGTCGGCGGGCACTGACAGGTCCTTCAGCGCGTCGGCGGCGAAATTCGACGACAGGGCCGCCTCGGCCTCGGACCAGCGGAAGACGCCTTCCTCGCTGGCCCCGGTCACAGCGACCCGGACGCCGTCGGCGTATCTGGCGACGAACACCCCCACCAGCGCGAAGCGCGAGGCCGGCTGTTCGAACTTCTGGTAAGCCGCGGCCTCGGGCACCGGGAAACGCACTTCGGTGATGATCTCGCCGTCGTCGAGCGCCGTGGTGAACATGCCCTGGAAATAGTCGTCCGCCGCGATCTCGCGCGCGTTGGTCACGATGGTCGCGCCGGACCCCAGCGCCGCCGCCGGGTAACAGGCCGAGGGGTCGTTATTGGCCAGGCTGCCGCCGATGGTGCCGCGCGCGCGGACCGCCGGGTCGCCGATACTGGCCGCCAGCGCGGCCAGCCCCGGGTAATGCGCCGCCGCCTCGCGGGCGACGGTGGCATGGGTCGTGCCGCCCCCGATGGACAGGCGTCCATCGTCATGGACGCAGACCCCCTTGATCGCGTCGATGCCGGACAGGCTGACGAGGGTCTCGGGCATGGCGAGGCGCTGCTTCAGCGTCGGGATCAGCGTCTGGCCGCCGCCCAGCGCCTGGGCCTCGTCCTGGCCCAGCGCCTTGACCGCCTCCTCCAGCGTGGAGGGCCGTATCAAATCGAAGTTATACATGGGTCAGCTCCTCCTTACTGCGCGCCGTTGATCGCCTGCCAGACCCGGCCCGGCGAAAGCGGCATGTCGATATGGGTCACGTCGATGCCGCCGCGCTGCAGCGCATCGATCACCCCGTTGACGATCGCCGGCGGCGACCCGATGGCGCCGGCCTCGCCGCAGCCCTTCACCCCGAGCGGGTTGTGGGTGCAGGGTGTCTGGCAGGAATGGTCCACCTTGAACATCGGGAAGTCGTCGGCCCGCGGCATGGCGTAATCCATGTAGGTGCCGGACAGAAGCTGCCCGTTCTCATCATAGACCGTGCCCTCGATCAGGGCCTGCCCGATCCCCTGGGCAAGCCCGCCATGAACCTGGCCCTCGACGATCATCGGGTTGATCACGTTGCCGAAATCATCCGCCGCGGCAAAGCTGCAAACCGTGACCTTGCCGGTTTCGGGATCGACCTCGACCTCGCAGGCATAGGCGCCGGCGGGATAGGTGAAGTTCGCCGGATCGTAGAAGGCGGTTTCCTCCAGCCCCGGCTCGAGATCCTCGAGCGGGAAGTCATGCGGGATATAGGCCTTGAGCGCCACCTCGCCGAAGCCCACCGACTTGTCCGTGCCGGCCACGCTGAACTGGCCGTCGGTGAATTCGATATCCGCCTCGGAGGCTTCCAGCATGTGCGCGGCGATCTTCTTGCCCTTGTTGATCACCTTCTCGGTCGCGCGCACCACGGCCGAGCCGCAGACCGCCAGCGACCGCGACCCGTAGGTGCCCATTCCGAAGGGGATCTTGGACGTGTCGCCATGGACGATCTCGACGCTGTTTTCATCAATGCCCAGCATGTCGGCCACCACCTGCGGGAAGGCGGTTTCATGCCCCTGCCCATGGCTGTGGGCCCCCACCATGACGGCGATGTTGCCAGTGGCATTCACCCGTACGGTCGCGGCGTCGTAAAGGCCGACCCGTGACCCCAGCACACCTACGAGGTTGGACGGGGCGATGCCGCAGGCCTCGATGTAGGTGTTCACGCCAAGGCCGCGCAGCTTGCCGTTCTTCTCGCTCGCCTTGCGGCGCGCCTCGAAGCCGTCGCGGTCGATCATCTCTTCCAGCTTGTCGACCAGCGCGCCGTAATTGCCGGTATCGTATTCCAGCCCGGCGGCGCTGGTGAACGGGAATTGGTCGGGCTGAACGAAGTTCTTGCGCCGGATCTCCAGCGGGTCGATCCCCAGCTCACGCGCGGCCATGTCGATCACGCGCTCCAGCGAATAGGTCGCCTCGGGCCGCCCGGCCCCACGATAGGCATCGACCGGTGCCGTGTTGGTAAAGACCGCCTTCACGTTCACATAGACATTGGGCACCGCATAGTTGCCCGCCATCAGCGTCCCGTGCAGGAAGGTCGGCGTCGCGGTCGAAAAGTTCGACAGGTAAGCGCCGACATTGGCCATGGTCTCGGTCCGGAAAGCGATGAATGTGCCATCCTTTTCACAGGCCAGTTCGATTTTCGTGACGTGGTCGCGACCATGGGCGTCGGTCAGGAAGCTTTCGCTGCGGCTTGCCGTCCAGCGCACGGGGCGCCCGATCTTCTTGGCGGCGGCCAGCACCAATGCCTCCTCGCCGTAGTGATAGATCTTCGACCCGAAGCCGCCGCCCACGTCGGGGGCCACCACCTTGAGCTTGTTTTCAGGAATGCCCAGCACGAAAGCCGAGATCAGCAGCCGCGTCAGGTGCGGGTTCTGTGAGGTCGTGTAGAGCGTGTACTCGCCCGTTCCGGGGTCGTAGTCGGCCGTCGAGGCACGCGGTTCCATCGCGTTGGGCACCAGCCGGTTGTTGACCAGTTCCAGCGTGGTGACATGCGGGGCGTTCTTGATCGCCTCGTCCGTGGCGGCACGGTTGTCCTCGATCCAACCCCAGTCGAAACACTGGTTGGTGCCGATTTCGTCATGCACCAGCGGCGCGCCATCGGCCAGTGCCTTGCCCATATCCACGACGGCGGGCTCTTCGTCGATCTCTGCGACGATCGCCTCGGCGGCGTCGCGGGCCTGTTCCTCGGTCTCGGCGATGACGGCGGCATAAGCATCGCCCACGTGACGCACCTTGCCATGGGCCAGCACGGGGCGCTTGGGTTCCTTCATCGGCTGGCCGTCGCGGCTGTTGATTTGCCAGCCGGCCGGGTTTCCGCCGACATCGACGAAATCCTCGCCAGTGAACACCGCCAGCACGCCGGGCATGGCCTCGGCCTCGGACGTGTCGATGGACTTGATGACACCATTGGCGACCTGGCTGCGGGCAAAGACCGCGTAGGTTTGTCCATGAAGGGCGATGTCATCGGTATACTTGCCTCGGCCCGTCAGGAACCGGACATCTTCGCGGCGCGTCGGACTGGCACCAATTCCATGATCTTTCGGCATTTTTTTCTCCTCCCTGTGGGCACCTGGAGTCCTGCCGGAACCGATGCCTCAAGAATTCTCCTCGAAAATCCTTACTCGGCCGCGACGGCGCTCACGTCCTGACCGCTGGCCGCCATGATCGCCTTGACGATGTTGTGATAGCCCGTGCAGCGGCAGATATTGCCCTCGAGATAGTCGCGGATCTCGGCCTCGCTCGGCTTGGGGTTCTCCTGCAGGAGCGCGGCCGCGGACATCACCATGCCCGGCGTGCAGAAGCCGCACTGCAGGCCGTGATGGTCCTGGAAGGCCTGCTGGATCGTGCCGAGCGACCCGTCCGGGTTGGCCATGCCCTCGATCGTGGTGACCTCGGCGCCATCGGCCTCGGCGGCGAAGATCGAGCAGGCTTTGACCGGTTCGCCATCCACATGCACGACGCAGGCGCCGCACTGGCTGGTGTCGCAGCCCACATGCGTTCCGGTGAGCCCCTGGCCTTCACGCAGGAAATCCACCAGCAGCGTGCGGCCTTCGACCTCGCCGGAAACGGATTTGCCGTTCACGGTCATCGTTACGGATGTCATGAAGTCCTCCCTTGAGATTTGCACGAAGTTAAGCACGGCTCGAGCGGCTTGAGAACCGGTCTTTTTGGGGTGGGGCGCAGCTTTCGGTCCGCGCCCCCGGCCGTCCATGTTGACGTTACCTCGGGGCGTGCGCAACATGATGGGTGGCACGGCACGTGGCCCGTGGCCGGTGTGAGTGCAAGGAGTATGCCGATGTCACGCGAGACTGTGGACCGGGAGACCTTGCTGGCTACCAGGACCGAACTGCTCAAAACGGAAAAGGCGCTGACCCGCGTGACCGACCGCGTGGCGACGGCGCGGCGTGCGTTACCGCGGGTGCGGGTCGAGGCCGACTACCGCTTCGAAGGACCGGACGGGCCGCTCGGGCTGTTCGATCTCTTCGACGGACATTCGCAGCTTGCCGTCTACCACTTTATGTTCGCCCCGGACTGGGCCGAGGGCTGCCCGATCTGTTCCTTCTGGGCCGACAATCTCGACCGGCTCGTGCCGCATCTGGCGGCGCGTGACGTGGCGCTGGTGCTGGTCTCGAACGCGCCGGTCTCCAAGCTCGAGGCCTATCGCCGGCAGATGGGCTGGGCCATGCCCTGGGTATCGGCGGTGGACGGCGCCTTCAGCCGGGACATGGGCGTGACCTTCCCCCCGGACGAGATCGCGGCCGGCGACGCGACCTACAATTACCAGCGGGGCGGCGCCCCCGGGGCGGAGGCCCCCGGCTTCTCAACCTTCGAGCGCGACGCGGATGGCAGCGTTTACCATTGCTATTCCGCCTATGCGCGCGGGCTCGAGCCGCTCAATGCCGGCTACGGCCTGCTGGACCTGATGCCGCATGGCCGCAACGAGGCGGACCTGCCCTTCCCGATGGGCTGGGTTCGGCGGCAGCCGCGCGCCGGATCGCCGGATAAGGACCCCTGCCCCGGGACCGCCTGACACGCCCGCCGGGCAGAGTGGTCCGGCGCCGATCGCCGCAGCCGTTCGCCCCTCCACGGCCCGCAGAGCCGCGGCCGCGCGTATCAGGTCCGCATGCGGCTCAGCCGGGGCGCTTGTCGCGCGGGTGCGGCCGGGCCGGGCTTTCCGTCAGCAGCCCGCCAACCCCCATCGCCGCGATATCGGCATCGGTGACGTCCAGCCCGCAGGCGATCCGCTCCATCACCCAGTCCGCGCCGTTCAGCGCCGGGGATCGCGCACAGCCGGGCAGCCCGATGATCGGCCGCCCGCCGAGCTCGCCGAGGAAAAGCAGGTTGCCCGGGTCGACCGGCATGCCGAAGCGCGTCAGCCGCCCGCCCGCCGCGACCAGCGCCGCCGGCCCGACGTCGTTCGGGTCCGAGGTGGCCGATCCCGTCAGCACGAGCACCAGGTCTCCCTCCGCCGCGGCAAGCGCCGCCGACAGCTCGGCGGTGCGATGGGCCACGAGCGGGCTCGCCAGCAGCGCGATGCCCAGCGCGTCCAGCCGGCTCGCCACCGCCCGGCGTCCCTTTTCGGCAAGCTTGTCCGGCTGGCCCGGCGTCGCGGTCAGGATCAGGGTCGCGCTCCGCAGCGTCACGGGATGCACGGTCAGCGCGGCATCGGCCAGCCGCTCGGCCCGGGCCACCACGTCGCCCGGTACCGCGTAGGTGATGATCTTCACGGTGCCGACCATCGTCCCCGGCGTCACCCGCGCCAGCGGCGGCAGCGTGGCCAGCGTCACCGCCGGATCCAGCGCGTTCAGCCGGTCGACCGCCGCCCGGTCGAGCCCCAGGACGCCCGGACGCTCGGCATGCAGGTTGACGCGGCCGGTGAAGGGCTCGGTCAGGCGCAGCCCGGCCTCGGCCGGCGCGGGCGCGAGCGCGGCCGCGATGCGCCCGGCGGCGCTGTCTTCGCCGACATCCCCCGGGCCGAGCCGCGCGACGGTGACCTCGGCGATGCCAGCGGCGGCGAGCGCGGCGATGTCGGTCTCGGCCAGCACACGGCCCTTACGCAGCCTGCGGCCCTCCAGCATCAGCGAATGGGCCAGCACAGCGCCGGTCGCGTCGCGCACGGGGACCGGGCCGAACTCCATCAGCCGCGCCTCAGCGTCTGCGTGATTTCCGCCATCACGGCGATCGCGATCTCGGCCGGGGATTTCGCACCGATATCGAGGCCCACCGGCGCGTGGATGCGCGCGATCTCGGCAGTCGTGAACCCGGCCTCCTGCAGGCGGGAGACCCGCTTGGCATGGGTTCGGGTCGAGCCCAGGCAGCCGAGATAGAAGATGTCGGAGCGCAGCGCCTCCATGATCGCGGGATCGTCGAGCTTGGGGTCGTGGGTCAGCGTCACCACGGCGGTGCGCGTATCGAGCCCGTGGGTCCGCAGCGCCGCGTCGGGCCAGTCGTCCACCAGCGTCTCGCCCGGGAAGCGTTCGGCCGACCCGAAGGTCTCGCGCGGGTCGACCAGCGTCGCGTCGTAGCCCGCGAGCCGCGCCATCTGCATGAGCGGCTGCGCGATATGCACCGCGCCCACGACGACCATCCGCAGCGGCGGGTTGTGAACGCCGATGAACCAGTCGCCCTCGAAGCCGGACCTGTCGGACCGGAACCGGGACCGGATCTCCTGCTCCAGCGGGTCGCCTGGCCCCTCGGTCAGGCGCCGGTCCCAGCCTTGCGTGTCGATCAGCAGCGCCGCCGGGCGGCGCGCCGCGCGCGCCGCCACCAGATCGGCCAGCATCCGCTCGGACAGTCCCCGGGCGCCGCCGACGGGGTCCACCAGGACGCGGATCGTGCCGCCACAGGCCAGGCCGACGGCGAAGGCTTCCTCGTTCGAGACGCCGAATTCCAGGATGCGCGGGGTGCCGTCCTCCAGCGCTTCCAGCGCCTCGACGACCACCGCGCCCTCGACGCAGCCGCCCGAGACGGATCCGGCGATTTCCGCCGCGCCCGAGATCGCGAGCTGGCTGCCCACCGGCCGCGGCGCCGAGCCCCAGGTCTCGACCACCGTGGCCAGCGCCGCGCCGGCGCCGGCCCGGTGCCAGTCCAGCGCCTGCTCGGGAATCCGATCGAAATCTGCCGTGCTCATATGTGCCTCCCTCCCCGGAATATGGGGCCGGCGCCGGGCGGACGCCAGCGGAAAGGCACATGAAAAAAGGGGCCGTGGCATGCACGGCCCCAGGGGTCGCTTGCGCGACGGGGAGATCAGTGCGCGCGGGCGAGCCTCTCGCCGCGCGGGTTCAGCCGTTCCGGCAGGGCGAAGGCGATGACCACGAAGGCCGCCCCCATGACCAGCCCGGCGATATCGCCCGGCAGGGCCGAGAAGAGGCCATCATAGCCCGATCCGGGCACCGCCCCGATGGTGACCTTGCCCCCCAGCACGCCCTGCAGGGCGCCGGTCGACTCGACCCAGGGAAAGCTCGCCATGTAGGCGGCCGCGCCCAGCAATCCGCCGGCGATGAAGAAGAGCGCGTCCTTGCGCCCCGAGGCCGCCGCGACGAGCCCGGTGCCGGGGCAGAACCCGGCCACCGCCCAGCCCGCGCCGAGCAGCAGACCGCCGATGAAGACGCCGACATAGGCCGTCTTGACCGACATGTGGCCGACATCGACCAGGCCCAGCATCTGGCCGCCGAACATCAGGATCGAGCCCGTGCCGATCGCCAGCAGGATGGTCTTCATCAGCTTCAGGCTGGTCAGGTTCAGCATCTTGCCGATCACCGTCGGGTTCGAGGCCCCGATCCGGTCCAGCACCGCACCGAAGGCCGCGCCGATCACGATCGCGAGAAGGATTTCCATATCTTAGCCCTCCTTGTAGAGCATCATTGCGGTCGGGATCGCGGCGGCGAAGGCGCCGAGCGCGAAGATGTAGCCCGAGATCGATGTCTGCATCATGCCCGACATCATGTGCCCCGAGGTGCAGCCCCCCGCGAGACGCGCACCGTAGAGCACCACGAAACCGCCGATGAACGCCGCGAGATAGCGCTTTCCGGCCCCGTCGCCGAAATTGGCCCGCCAGAGCGCGGGCATGGTCCGTTCGGCCCGGTCGAGACCGCCGCGGGCCCAGACCGACACGGCCGCGCCGAGCATCATCGCGATCACGAAGACGAAGCTGTAATTCAGCGGGTTCGCGACCGCCTTGGCGTATTTTCCGTCCGACTTCGCCAGGTAGGCGTTGGACGAGGTGACGCCCTCGGCCGTTTGGGTCACCACCGCGCTGTCGACGGCGTTCCACAGGATCCCGTCGAAGATCACGAACTGGGTCGAGACCCCGATCGGCTTGACGAGAAGCACCGCAAGGAAGAAGACGACACCGAGCAAGACGCCGCCCGATTTCCACGATAGAGTCATGTGCATCTCCACATTCGCAAGAATATCTATACGGCAATGTAATCATCTGCGCATGTATGCTGCCTTGATCTGCATCAAGCACGCGCGGGCCCGCGCCGGCACGGGCACGGGCACTGGCACGGGATTGTCCACAAATCCGAAACAACATCATATTGTCGCCCAATTCAGTTGATACCCGGGAGCCGATGAAACAGGCCGAGACCAGAGACGAGAGCGCCGCCGCCCCCGCGGCCGCCCTGCCCGCCGGAACCGCGCGCCGCGACGCGATCCTGCTGGGCGGGCTGGCGCTGCTGTTCCTGGGCGGGCTGGCGGGGCTTGCCGCCGTCACCGGCTGGGAAGAGACCACACGCCAGCTGGCGCGGCTTGGCCCGGCGGAAATGGCCGCGCTGCTTGGGCTGTCTCTCGTCAACTACCTGCTGCGCGGGGTGCGCTGGCATGTCTACGCGGGGCGACTCGGGCTCGGGACGACGCTCATGCAGGACCTCCGCCATTTCCTCGGCGGCTTCGCCATGACGGTCACGCCCGGCCGCGTGGGCGAGCTGGTACGGATGCGCTGGATCCGCCGCGAGACCGGCTGGCCGCTGGAACGCACCGCGCCCCTGGTGCTGGTCGACCGCGCCGCCGACCTGGCCGCGATGGGGCTGATGCTGGGCGCGGCGCTGGCGTTCTCGGCCACGGGCATCGCCGGGGCGGTGCCGGTGGCGCTGCTCGCCGTCGCGGTGGCCGTCACGGTCACGCGCCCGCGGCTCTTCCGCTGGGCGGTGACCCGCGCCTGGAAGCTCTTGGGGCTCTGGCCCCGGATCTTTGGCCGGATCCGCCGCGCGGCGCTGTCGCTCGACCGCTTCACCGCGGCCCCGGTGGCGCTGGGGGCGCTGGCGCTCGGGCTCGTGGGCTGGGCGGCCGAGGGTTATGCCTTTTACCTGCTGCTGGTCTGGATGGGCGCCGACACGGGCTTCTGGACGGCAACGGCCATCTTCATCTTCGCCACGCTCGCGGGCGGGGCAACGGGGGCGCCCGGCGGGCTTGGCGGAGCCGAGGCGGCGATGATCGCGCTGCTCAGCCTCGAGGGCATCCCGCTCGAGGTCAGCCTGCCCGCGACGGCGATCATCCGCGTCACCACGCTCTGGTTCGCGATCGGGATCGGCATGGCGGTCTTCCCGCTGGCCGAGGCCCATGCCAGGAGGGGAGCCCATGCGCTGGAACCGCGCTGAAACCACCGGCTGGGGCCGGGCGCTCCGCGCCGCCGAGGAGATCGCGCGCCCGGAAAACCGGGCGACGCTGCACCGCCTGGTGGCCGAGACCCCCGCCCCGGCGATGGGCAACCGCCGGTCCTACGGCGACGCGGCCCTGAACCATGGCGGGCGCAGCATCGACATGACCCGGCTCGACCGGCTGATCGGGTTTGATCCCGAGACCGGCATCCTCGAGGCCGAGGCCGGTGCGACCATCGGCGAGATCGCCCGCGTCTTCGCCCCGCGCGGCTGGCTGCCGGCCGTGATGCCGGGCACCGGCTTTGCCACGCTTGGCGGCGCGATCGCCAACGACGTGCACGGCAAGAACCACCATGTCGCCGGCAGCTTCGGCCAGCACGTCGTCGCCATCGACCTGCTGACCCCCGCCGGGCGCCTGACGCTCACGGCCGACAGCGACGCGACGCTCTGGCGGGCCACGATCGGCGGCGTCGGGCAGACCGGCGTCATCCTCTCGGCCAGGATCCGGCTGATCCCCTGCCCCTCGACCACCATGCGGGTGCGCGAGCGCCGGATCGATACGCTGGACGCGTTCCTCGGCCATTTCGAGGACTCGGACGCGCCCTACTCCGTTGGCTGGATCGACGCCACCGCCCGCGGCGCGGCGCTCGGGCGCGGGATATTCGAGGAAGGCCGCATCGCCCCGCACGACGCCGGCCACGCACCCGGGGCCGCGCGCCGCATGCCGCTGGACGCACCGCGCGCGCTGCTCTCCGGCCCGGTCGTGCGGGCCTTCAACGCCGTCTACTGGCGGCGCGTGCCGGCAGGGGGGCGCAGCGTCGCCCGCCCGCTCGAGCGCTTCTTCTTCCCGCTCGACCGCCTGCATGACTGGAACCGTCTTTACGGAAAGCCGGGCTTCCACCAGTTTCAATGCGTGGTGCCGCCCGCGGCGACCGACACGCTGCGCGAGATGCTGGACCGGATCGGCACGGCCGGCCTGGCCTCGCCGCTGGCAGTTCTGAAACGCATGGGACCCGGCCGGGCCGGGCACCTCTCTTTCCCGATGGAGGGCTGGACGCTGGCGGTGGACTTTCCCAACCGCGCGCCGGCGCGCGCCCTGATCGCGGGGCTGGAGGGACTGGCACGCGACGCGGGCGGGCGGCTCTACCTGGCCAAGGATGCGCTGGCCGCACCCGAGCGCCTGGTCGGCATGTACCCGGACCTGCCCGACTTCGCCGCCGCCGCGGCCGAGGTCGATCCCGCGGGCCATTTCGCCACCGACCTGGTGCGGCGGCTCCGGCTGAGGGAGGCGACATGAGTGAGACCTGGATCATCCTCGGCGCGACCTCGTCCATGGCGCGCGCCTTTGCCCGGCGGCTTGCCACAGAGGGGCGCGCCGTTCTGCTGGCCGGACGGGATATGGAGGAACTGGCCCTGATGGCCGAGGACTGCCGCCTGCGCGGCGCCCCCGCGGCGGAGGCCGTGCGCTTCGATGCGCGCGACGCGGACAGCTTCGGGCCGATCCTCGACCGGCTCGGCGGAACCGAGGGGCAGATCAGCGCCGCCGTTTTCGTCGGCTCGATGCCCCCGCAGGCCGAGATCGACGCCGACCCGGCGCTGATCGAGGGCGTGGTCACCGACAGCTTCACCGGGCCGGCCCGGTTCCTGCAGGGCCTCGCGCCGCTGATGGAGGCGCGCGGCGGCGGCACGGTCGTCGGCGTGGGCTCGGTCGCGGGGGACCGCGGGCGGATCGGCAACTACGTCTACGGCGCGGCGAAAGCGGGGTTTCACACCTATCTCTCGGGTCTGCGGAACCGGCTGACGCGGGCCGGTGGGCATGTCGTGACCGTCAAGCCGGGCTTCACGGACACCGCCATGACCTGGGGCATCGAGGGCATGTTCCTCGTCGCGAAACCCGAGGCCGTCGCCGACGACATCTGGCGGGCCGTCGAGAAACGGCGCAACGTGATCTACACGCCCCGTTTCTGGCGCTGGATCATGGCCGTGATCCGCAGCATCCCGGAGCCGATCTTCAAGAAACTCTCGATCTGAGCGCCCGGGTCAGGGCCGCATCCAGTCGGGCCAGACCAGCCCGGCGGCGTAGAACATGAGCGTCAGCGTGAAGAAGATCAGCGCCAGCCCGTAGCGGTCGCGCAGCGCGAAAACGATCGGGTCGTAATCCTGCTTGCCCGTCCAGCCCAGCCAGACCATGCGGATCAACCAGGCCGCCACCGGCACCAGCGCCAGCCAGAGCAGCCATCGGCGCGGATAGAGTTCGGTGCCCGTCTCGCTGAAACCGTAAAGGAAAAACACCAGCAGCGCGCCGAAGGTGCCGAGCCCCGCGACGTTCAGAAGGTCGCCGCGGTCGGGCCGGCCATAGCCGCGCCCCGGCAACCTCTCGTCGCTGGTGGCGAGGGTCAGTTCGGTCAGCCGCTTGACGCAGCCCAGCGTGATGAAGATCGGGTAGATGAAGGCGATGAGATACCCCGTCGCCGGAACGCCCGCCGCGACGGCGCCCGCCAGCACCCGGATGGTGTAGAGCCCCGCCAGCGTCGCGATATCCACCCAGCGCATGCGTTTCAGCCGCAGGGAATAAGAGAGCGACAGCCCCATATAGAGCGCGAGCACCCCCAGAAGCGCCGGGCCGATGGCCAGCGCCAGTCCCAGCGCGCCGAGCGCCAGCAACGCGGCAGCGATCATGCCGACGGCGATCGGAACCGCCCCCGCCGCAAAGGGACGGTGGCGCTTGGTCGGGTGCAGCCGGTCGGCTTCGAGGTCGAGAAGATCGTTGACGATGTAGATGGACGAGGCCGCGGCGGAGAACGCCACCATCCCCAGCAGGACCGGGCCGAGCAGGCTCCACCCGAAGTCATGCGCCGCGATCAGCGGCAGCAGCAGAAGGACGTTCTTGACCCACTGGTGCGGCCGGAGCGCCCGGAGAAGAGCCCGCCACTGCCAGCCGGCGGACTGGGCAGGGCCAGGCCCGTCATCACGGCGCGGCGGACCGATGTAGTCATAGCCGTCGCGGCCGAAGGCGGCGTCCAGCGCCCGGCGCCGCGCGGCCCCGCGCAGATGCGTTGCGCCGTCGGAGGCCATGACCTCGGCATCCAGTCCCATCGCGTCACGCAGCGCCGTCGCCATGCGCGCATCGCACGCGGACACCAGGGTCACCGGACGGCCCGCGGCCCGGGCCTGCTCAATCCGGGCGGCCACGTCGGGACGGGACGGCAGAAGATCGGCGCGCAGCGACGCAAGCCGGAACAGGATCGCCTTCAGCCGGGCCGGCCGCCCCAGGTTCCGCAACACCGCGCCCATCGTCGCAAGCGGCGCCCGCCCGAGCGCCGACCAGAAACATTCCAGGGCCAGGCCGGTCGGCAGCAGCGCCGCGTCGGCATCGACCACCAGCGGCTTCCCCTCAGGCATGCGCGCCTCCCCGCGGCGGGCGCCCCCGGCCGGGCCGGGGCACCCCAGATTTCGTTTTCAATTCAATCCGTATTCGCAAAAACCCGGGCGGTTTGCCAGTGCGAAGCGCGGTTTTCATTCGGAAACCAATTCCGGCTTTGCCGGGGCGGCGCTGCGCCCACCAGATATGATAATGCGCTGTTCCTGCGCCCAAATAATCCGGACCCCCCCGAAGAATCGAAAAATGAAAATTCCTCCTTAAGACCTCGCATTTTCTATGAAATTGAACGATCCGCGCCAAACTCCTGCCCCAATTGAACGGCCATATAGCGATCGTGCCGAGGCGGTGATCCGACCAAGACAGAGGCTTTTCGGACCCCTCACCCTCTCGACATCGAGTGGAAACGCATGAGCGTGTTTACGTTGGAGGAACACATGAAACTGATCCAGGCGATCAAAACCTTCAAGGCCGACGAGTCCGGCGCCGTCACCGTCGACTGGGTCGTGCTCACCGCGGCCATCGTCGGCCTCGGGATCGCGGTTCTCGCCGCGGTGTCGGGCGGCGTGGGCAACCTGTCGACCGATATCGACAGCGCCCTGTCGAGCTACGGAACCACCGCCTACTCGTTCTGAACGGACGGGCAGACAGGGGATGCCACAAAACCGCGCCCGGCTCCGGGCGCGGTTTTTTCGTCCGCGGCGCCGCTTCCGTTCACGGAATGACCCATGCAGAAACACGCTTTGGCCGCATTTATCGATTTTAATTCATAGTGTTGTCATTGCCGGCGCCTCGCCGTCGGCAGAACGATGATCGAGGATGATCGACATGATCGAACGCGCGAAAACCCACCTGATCCATGATGACAGCGGCGCTGTCACCACGGACTGGGTGCTGCTGACCGCCGGGATCATCGGCCTGTCGCTGGCCGTCGTCGGCGCAATCACCGGCGGCGTCGGCGATCTTTCCACCGACCTGGAAAGCACCCTCTCGCAACAGACCATCAATGGCTCGTTCTGAGACCGGGGGCGCGGGTGGCACATTGTTCATCGATATCGCGCAATCCCGGATCAGCCGCCGCATTATCAACATGCGATCATTCTTTTGCCGCATTCATCGGCAAAACTGCGCGCCGGTCCGGACCGGGGCATGGGCATCCGGGACGCGGGGCGACAGCCTCTAGAGAAACATCGCCGGAAAACGGCGACCGGGCACGCATGCGCGTGCCAGACGATGGAAAGGGATTGAGATGCGACTGATGTTCGCCTTGGTGCTGATGATCGGCCTCGGCCTCGCCGGGTTCGCCGTCTACATGGCACAGGATCGCTTCACCGAATACCAGGTAGCGCTGGAGCGCCAGCAACAGGCGCTCCGGAACAACGTGCCCCTCTCTCAGGTCTTCGTGGTCAACCGCCAGGTGCGCTACGGGGAACGCCTGACGAAGGAGGACGTGCGTCTCCAGGCCTGGCCGTCCAACGCCATTCCCGAGGGCGCCTTCCTCGCCGACTCGAACCTTTTCCCGAAGAACAGCGACGAGGTCCGCTCGGTTCTGCGCACGATGGAAAAGCACGAGCCGGTCCTGAAGGTGAAGGTCACCGAGCCGGGCGCGGATGCCGGGGTCACCTCGCGGCTCGCGCCGGGCATGCGCGCCTTCGCGATCCGGGTCGACGTGGCGACCGGCGTGTCCGGCTTCCTGCGGCCGGGCGACAACGTGGACATCTACTGGTCCGGCCGGACGGGCGGCGGCGACGTCACCCGGCTGATCCTCGACAAGGTCCGCCTGATCGCCATTGACCAGATCGCCGACGAGGATCGCAACCAGCCGACCGTGGCCCGCACCGTCACCGTCGAGGTGTCGCCCAAGGCCGTCGGCACGCTGGCCCAGGCCCAGTCGACCGGGCGGCTCTATCTCTCGCTCCGCGGGGTGGAGGACAACAACGCGACCGGCCAGGTCGAGATCGACCAGCAGGAGCTGCTCGGCATCGAAGAGCAGATCGTCAAGAAAGAGCCGACGACGAAGACCTGTTCAATCCGGACCCGCCGCGGAACCGAGGTGGTCGATATCGAGATCCCCTGTCCGGATGGCGACGGCCCGGACGGCAGCTGAGCCAGCTCCGGCAACCACGTGAACCACGGCTCTGAAATAACTGACTACATGACAGAATCGCGGATCGCGACACGGACAGACCCAAGCCAGAGCCCGCCCCGCAAGGCGGGCTCTTCGCTGTCTGGCCGGCCGCTGGTGGCCGGCCGGTCCCACTTTCGCGGGATGGCGGCACCCGCTGCCGCGCGGGCGGATTTCCAGACCGGAAACAGATGCGCGTTCCACAATAATATCGTTTTTTGGGCCGTATTTATGCCCAACTTCGCAGCCAGTTTCGCA
>CAJXYS010000008.1 GCA_913063035.1 uncultured Maritimibacter sp.
CGGCTCTTGAGCACGAAGTCGAGATTGGCCGCGACCGTGCGGCGCAGCAGTACCGGTTTCTGGAACACGAGCGCCTGGCGCGCGGTAACCGCCCCGGGCGGCTGGCCGCCCCAGGCGATCTGGCCCGCGGTCGGCTTGATCAGGCCGTGCAGCAACTTCAGAAGCAGGCTCTTGCCGGACCCGTTCGGGCCCAGGATCATGGTGCAGCCCGAGGGGCCAAGATCGAGGTCCAGCCCGTCGATCACCGTCGTCTCTCCGAAGCGCAGCGTAAGCCCGCGGGCGGTCAGCGGCAGGACCGGCGCGGATGCCGGGCAGGCGGCGCGTGGCAGGCCGGTCATGGCCGCGGCATCAGACATAGGCCTGCCTCGTTGCCGTCAGGCGTACCGTCTGCACCGCCGCGTTCACGCCGAGCGCGATCACCAGAAGGATGATGCCGAGCGCCAGCGCGAGCCCGAGATCGCCCTTCGAGGTCTCGAGCGCGATGGCGGTGGTCATGACCCGCGTCAGGTGGTCGATATTGCCGCCCACGATGATCACCGCGCCTACCTCGGCCACCGCCCGGCCGAAGCCGGCGAGCCCCACGGTCAGCAGCGAATACCGCGCGTCCCAGAGCAACGCCTGCACGCTTTGCCACCGCGTCAGGCAGAGCGAGCGGAACTGCTCGGCATATTCGGCATGCAGGTCTTCCAGCACTTGCCGGGACAGCGCTGCGACGATGGGGGCGATCAGGATGGTCTGGGCGATGATCATCGCCGTCGGCGTGTAAAGAAGCCCGAGGAATCCCAGCGGACCCGAGCGCGACAGGTGCAGGTAAACCAGGAGCCCGACCACCACGGGCGGCAGACCCATCAGCGCGTTCATGACGACCAGCACGAGGTTGCGACCGCGAAAGCGGCTGATCGCGACCAGCGCTCCGACGGGCAGGCCGATCAGGCAGGCGATCGCAGTGGCGCTGAGGCTCACCCGCAGGGACAGCAGAACGATCTCGATCAGATCGGCGTCGCCCGAGAGAACGAGCTGGAGCGCGAGCGTGAAGGCTTCCCCGATACTTTGCACAATTTACGCCCTTGCGGAAAATTTGCTGCAGACAGCCTAGGGCCATGATCCGAACCGATCAAGCGCCGTTTGCCGGACGCCGGTTTCCGAGGCCTCTCGCATGGGAGGCTCTTGTGAAATCATGCGGAATTTTCCCGACCCGCCGCATCGAAGCCGGGGCGTCCGGGCTGTGATCCCGTGGCCACGGTTGCGCGGCGATGCCCCCGGAATGGGGGCGGGCGTATTGGCAGAATTGGGACCGGGATGTACCCTTTTGGGTGTTAGTTGAGTGCGTTTCATACTCCCATGCAGCCGGTTCCCGTGATCGCGGGGACCGGCCTTTTCAATCCGGCCGCGCGGCGTGCAGAGACCGATCGGCCAGGGGGCAGGTGGCCCGGTTGTGCGCGGTCCGCGCGCGCCCCTGCCGGAGGAGAACGCGATGACTCGGATCCGGCCTCTCGGCGTGGTCGACGACATCACCGGGCTCAAGGCCCTGGTGCGGGCCTTCCTCGCGCATGAACTGGCCCAGCTCAGGCAGGTGTCGGGACTCGCCCCGGCGCTGGAGCCGCTGTTGGCCGGCACCTTCGATCACATGGATCGGTACATGCCGCCGCGCGGGGCCATCCGGGTTGCCGAAGACGACGCGGCCAGGCTGATCGGATGTGTCTTTCTCAAGACGATCCGCGGCGATGCGGCCGAGATTAAGCGGCTCTATGTGCGGCCGGAAGCGCGGGGCGCGGGGCTCGGGCGCCAACTCATGGACGCCGCCCTGCAAGATGCGCGCCGCCTGGGCGCGGCACGGGTTCTGCTCGACACAGGCATCTACGATACCGCGGCCCACAGGCTCTACGAGGCGCTCGGCTTCCGCCACATCGCGCCCTACCCGGAAAGCGAGAACGATCCGGAACTGGCGCCCTATCTCTACTACATGGCATGCGAGCTCGACACGGACCGCGCGCGCTGACGGGCGCTGCCCCCGGCGCGGGGGCGGCGGGTCACTCGGTCGCGCCTGCCGCGCCTCCGGCGTCTTTCGGTTCGGCGCAGGGATAGACCCGCCCGTCCGGCAGACGGCACAACTCCGCGAGATAGGCCTGGTCGAGCGACCCGTAGCGCGGCAGGGCATGGCTTCGTTCCTGGCGATCCAGGTAGTCGCTGCAGGCGGCGACATAATAGGTCTGGCGCCGCCACTCGGACTCGTACCAGGTGCCGAACGCGCGGGCCGTCGCCAGCGCCAAGGCGCCGCTTGCACGCATTTCCGCCTCGAAGGCCAGTGCAAGGTCTGCATGGGTCGGCCAGGTTTCGAGCGCCGTCCAGACGGACGGATCGCCGGCGGCGCGCAGCTGCCAGGCGACGGCGAGGCTGACCGCGCTGGCGTCGGCCTCCATGGCCAGGGTGACCCGCGCCGTGGCTTCCATCGACAGGTTCGGGCCCGGGCAGATGCCCGTCCGGGTCTGATGGACATGGCGCAACTCGTGGATCGCGACCGCGCGCATCAGCGGCGTGGACAGGCCGCGGCGCAGAACGATGCGATGGGCCTCGAGGTCGAAATAGCCTTGGATGCCGAAGAGATGTTCCGAGAGGCAGATCTCGGGCGGGCGCTCCTCGAGGATGCGTTCGAGGCTCCGGTGCGGTGCGAGCGCGGAGCGGAGCCAGACCGCCAGTGAACGGATCCGCCGCTGGGCATCCGTCCGGGCGCCGTCATAGGGGGGCGCGAGGCAGGTCCGGACGGGATCCTCGACCTGCGCCGATGCGGGGGCCGATGCGGGCGGCGCGCCGAGGCACAGCACGGCCAGCGCGAGCGCCCGCAGCAGCGCGGCGGCCTTCCCCCGCCTCAGCCCACGCATGACAGGCGTCCCTTGGCGCCGGCGGCCCGGATGCGCGGACCGCGCAACGGATATGATCCGCCCGGGGGCACGCTTGTCGGCATTCGCAACCTGCTCCTGTTCCTGCCCGGCTTCGCGACCGGTCCACCCGGAAACGCCGGCTCCGTCCCGTACCGACCCAGACCTAACCTGCAAAGCGCGCGGACTCAAAATGCGCGCGGTCGGGAAAATGAAACGGGATACCCGGCCGCCACGGCGCGGTGGCGGCGTGCCGGGCGTTGTCCGGCCCGGCAGTCTGTCGCGGCCGGCCGTCGACCGGACTGGGCCGTCGACAGGTCATTCCGGCGACGGGGCGCCGGCCGCGCGGGTCAGGCCTGGTCGTCCACCTTGGCGTCGGGCGCGTTGGACTTCACCGACTCGATCCCGTTGTCGCGCGCCGATGCGCTTTCATAGTTCTCGCTGGTGCCGATGACCTGGCCGTTCGTGGACTTGAGGTTGAACCTGAACTTGCCGTTCTTGGTCTCTGTCCGGTCGAAGCGCGCGTCGTCAGCGGCGTTCTTGCGGACCGACTCGATTCCATTCTCGGCGCTGGCCTTCTGTTTATAGCCCTCGCTCGCCAGAATGATCTGCCCGTTCCCGGCCTTCAGCCGAAAGCGGAATTCCCCGGCCTTGTCAGTGTAAAGTTCGAATTTCCCAGCCATGCCACTTTTCCGGTTGCTATGTGCCCATATCAATGCCCGATACTATTCTCGCAAACCGAGAAAACGCCAAGGAATTTGTGACCCGTTCCGCACGGCGCGCCGGGCCGGGGCGGGCGGTCGCATGTGTGGGCGGCAGAATTTTCTTCTCAGCCGCGCGCGGACGGGTACCCTTGGGGTCCGGAAACAAGGCGGGACAGGGGGCGACGGATGCCGGACATGCAGGACAGGGTATTCATCGGTGGCGGCGGCGCGGGATATGCCACGCCGCAGGGGTTGGCGCTGAAATACGCGAACAGGCACGGGCTTGTCGCGGGCGCCACCGGGACCGGAAAAACCGTGACGCTGCAAATTCTTGCCGAGGGGCTGTCCGAGGCCGGGGTCCCGGTGTTTCTGTCTGACGTCAAGGGGGACCTGTCCGGCCTGGCCGCGGCCGGAAGCGCGGAGTTCAAGCTGCACGAGGCTTTCATGAAGCGCGCCGGGACCATCGGTTTCTCGGACTATCGCTACGCGCGTTTCCCGGTCACCTTCTGGGATCTCCTGGGCGAACAGGGGCACCCCGTTCGGACGACCGTGGCAGAAATGGGCCCGCTTCTGCTGTCCCGGCTGATGGACCTGACGGAGGCGCAGGAGGGGGTGCTGAACATCGCCTTCCGCCTGTCCGACGAGCAGGGGCTTCCGCTGCTCGACCTGAAGGATCTGCAGGCGCTTCTGGTCTGGGTCGGCGAAAACCGCGCCGATCTCTCGCTGCGTTACGGCAACGTCTCTCCGGCATCCATCGGGGCGATACAGCGCCGTCTCCTGGTGCTGGAAAACCAGGGCGGCGCAAAGCTTTTCGGCGAACCTGCGCTGGACCTGGCGGATTTCATGCGCACCGACGCGGCCGGGCGTGGCCGGATCAACATCCTGGCTGCGGACCGGCTGATGGCCAGCCCGCGGCTTTACGCGACCTTCCTGCTGTGGCTGATGAGCGAGCTGTTCGAGGAACTTCCCGAGGTGGGCGATCCGGACAAGCCGAAGCTGGTGTTCTTCTTCGACGAGGCGCATCTGCTCTTCGACGACGCGCCCAAGGCGCTGGTGGACAAGGTCGAGCAGGTGGCGCGGCTGATCCGCTCCAAGGGGGTCGGCGTCTATTTCGTCACCCAGAACCCCGCCGACGTGCCCGAGGACGTGCTGGGACAGCTGGGCAACCGGATCCAGCACGCATTGCGGGCGTTCACGGCCCGGGACCGGAAGGCGCTGAAGCTGGCGGCGCAAACCTACCGCGAGAACCCGCGCTTCGATACCGCGCAGGCAATCCGCGAGGTCGGCGTGGGAGAGGCCGTCACCTCGATGCTGATGGAGAAAGGTGTTCCGGGCGTGGTCGAACGGACCCTTATCCGCCCGCCGTCGTCCCAGCTCGGCCCGATCGATTCCGCGCTGCGTGACCGCATCGTGGCCGCGTCGCCCGTCGCCGGGAAATACGAGGCCGTGCTGGACCGCGACTCGGCGCATGAAATCCTGACCCGGCGCGCCGAGGCGGCCGCCCGCGCCGCCGCGCAGGCGGAGGCCGAAGAGGAAGAGATGGCGGCGGCGGAGCGCGAATACCGCGCCGCGCGCCGCTATTCCGGGACCAGGGTTCCGCGCTCGTCATCGCGCCGCCGCACGGCCGAGCCCGAAGGCATCGCCAGTGTGATCGGATCCGTCGTGATGAAGGAGTTGAAGGGCACGACCGGGCGGCGGATCGTCCGCGGTATCCTTGGCGGCCTCTTCCGTGCGCGCTGAGAGCGCGGCGCGACGGTGTGGATCATGGCGTTCGCCGGCGCGCAGGCGGTCGCCCTGATCGAGCTGTGTGGCCGGGGGGGCGACAGGCGTCCCGCGCACGGTCACGGACCTGTCGAAAGGGCCAGTCCCGGCGGCGCGACCTGGCCGCGTGGCGGCCGGGCGCGCGGCGGCGTCGGTATCAGGACGCCCGGCTGAACCGCGCGCCGCCGTCGAGATGCGCGTCGTAGGCGCTGGCGATGATCCGGGTCAGCGGTCGTCCGTCCGGATGGATCGCGAGCCGCTCGGCGTCGAGCGACACGAGATCGCCGTAGCGTGCCGCCACCTCGGCGTGGACCGGGTCCAGCGCCCCGGCCGCGGCGCCGAAGGTCTCGGCCAGTTCGGTCCGGTCCAGCGCGAAGTCGCACATGAGCATCTCGATGGCCCGGGCGCGCAGCCGGTCATCGTCGGTCAGGGCATGGCCGCGGGCCCCGGGCAGGTCGCCGGCCTCGATGCGCTGGACATAGGCCGGCGTGGCGGCGGCGTTCTGCACGTAGCCGCCCGGCAGACGCGAGATCGACGAGGCCCCGACCCCGATCAGGGTCTGGCAGTGGTCCGCGGTGTAGCCCTGGAAGTTGCGGCGGAGCCTGCCGCTGGCGGCCGCCTCGGCCAGCTCGTCGCCGGGGCGGGCGAAATGGTCGATGCCAATGGCGTTCAGCCCGGCGCCGCGGAACATCTCGGCGGCGCGCTCGGCCAGGCGCACGCGGGCCCGGTCCCCCGGGAGCGCGGCCTCGTCGATCAGTTTCTGGCGTTTCGAGGCCCAGGGCACATGCGCGTAGCCGAAGAGGGCCACGCGGTCCGGTCCCAGCGTCAGCACCTTGCGCACGGTCGCCTCGAGCCGTGCGAGGCTCTGGTGTGGCAGACCGTAGACGAGATCGGCATTGAGCGACTCGACCCCGGCCGCCCGCAGGCAGGCCACGCAGGCTTCGGTGACGCTGTAGGGCTGTTGCCGGCCGATCGCGTCCTGGACCTCGGGATCGAAGTCCTGGATCCCGATCGAGGCACGGGTCATGCCCTCGTCCGCGAGGGCGAGCACCTTGTCCCGGTCAACCATGGTGGGGTCGATCTCGACCGAGAATTCCCAGCCGTCCGCTGGCGTGAAGGTTGTCTTGAGCGCGCCGGCGAGCCGGTGGATCAGCTCCGGCGGCAGGATCGTCGGCGTGCCCCCGCCCCAGTGGAGCCGCCCCATACGCATCCCGTCCGGCAGCGTCTCGCGCAGCAGGGCGAGTTCCCGCTCGACCGTCGCGAGATAGCTCTCGACCGGCCCGAGCGTCTTTGTGCCCTGGGTATGGCAAGCGCAGAACCAGCAGAGCCGCTCGCAGAACGGAATATGCACGTAGACCGATACCGGCTCCGCCGGATCGAGCGCGGCCAGTTCGCCGCGCTGGAACGTCGCGCCCGTCGCGGGCGAGAAGACCGGCGCGGTCGGGTAAGAGGTGTAGCGGGGCACCCGGGCATTGAAGAGGCCGAGGGTCTCGAGGCGGTCATGCTGTGTCATGCGCTAGAATTGCCCGGAATCTTCGCCGCAAACTTTGCGACGGATCAAACTTCGCGCCGGAAACGGCGAAACCGCGCAGAGAACGCGTGCGGATCCGAGGCTCCGCGGCTCTAAAGCGGCCCTCGAACCCCGGGGGCCGCGCCTGCATGCCCCGTGGACCTCGTGCCCGGCCGGGCTTTCATGCGCAGTCCCGACATCTCGCGGGTCCGCTTGCCGTCGGGGCTGGCGGTTGCCAGGACGGCCGCAGACCCGGGTTTTTGCGGAATCGCAAAGTGCGGCGCGGAAAGCCGGGGCAGTGTGTAGGCCTGGGAGGGAGACCGGCATGCCCCGTGCTTACATCGACATAGACGACCCCGACCTGCCGCTGGCGGACCTGTTCCGGGACTGGCCCGAGGCGATGCGGCCTTTCCTGGAGCGCCGGATGCTCTGCCCCGGCTGCCCGATCGCGCCGTTTCACACCGTCATCGACGCTGTCGAGGAATACGACCTGGACGAGGATGCGTTCCGGCTGGAGATCCGCAGCGCGGTCGGATGATCGTGGCGCGGGCCGTCAGCCGTGGCCGCCGCTCAGCAGCACCAGCCGGTGGGGATCGGTGACCACGATATGCTTGCGAGTCGACTTGACCATGCCGTCCTTCTGCCAGGCCGCCAGCAGCCGGCTGACGGTATGCACCGTGGTTCCGGTCATCTCCGCGATGTTCTGGCGGGTGATCGGGAAGGCGATCTCGATCCCGTCGCCGCTCTTGCGCCCGCTCTGGTTGGCCATCCGCAGGAGCGCCCCGGCGACCCGCTGTTCCACGGCGCGGGTGGCCATCTCGGTCAGGGTCCCCTGGATCTCGCCCAGGCGCTCGCCCAAGGTCTTGTAGGTCTCGGTCGCGAAGCCGTCATGGCGCGCGGCGAAGTCGTGCCAAAGCCGCGACGGCCATTCCAGCGCGATCGACTCCGCGGCCGCCATCGCCGTGGCCGGATAGGTGTCGCGGCGCAGCGCCGGCGCGATGCCGAACAGCTGGCCCGGCGCGATATGCAGCACGATGATCTGCTCGCCGTCCGCGGTGGTGCGGATCACGCGGATATAGCCGTCGAGCAACAGGAAGAAACGATCGGCGTCATGCCCCTCGCGGAAGATCGCCCGGCCTTCCGGGTAGCGCCGCGACGTCGCCTGGTCCAGCACCGCGCGGATCTCGGGACGGGACAGCCGGCTGAAGGGCGGCAGGTCGGTCAGAAGGCTTTCGTCGAGCTTGGGCAAGAAACCACCGCGAGTTTGTGGAAACGCAATGTCCCGGGACCTGGCCTATCGCATACCGGCAGCAGTCGAAACAAGCGGATGTGACAGAAAGGACGATCCGATGATCAAGACCCTCGTGATGGCCTCGGCCCTCGCGCTCGGGGCCGCCGCGGCCCAGGCCGAGACCTTCGAAATCGAGATGCTCAACCGTGGCGAGACGGGCGCGATGGTGTTCGAGCCAGCCTTCGTGAAGGCCGCGCCCGGCGACGTGATCCGTTTCCTGCCCACCGATCGCGGGCACAACGTCGAGAGCATCGACGGGATGCTCCCCGCCGGCGTCGAGAGCTTCAGGACCCGCTTCGACGACGTGTTCGAGATGACCGTCGCGGCCGAAGGTGTCTACGGCGTCAAGTGCACCCCGCACTACGCGATGGGCATGGTCGCGCTGATCCAGGTCGGCGACGCGGTCAACGAAGATGAGGCAGCCGCGGTCAAACAGCGGGGCAGGGCCGCCGCCGTCTTCGGTGATCTTTTCGCGAAGGTCGAGTGATCCCGTCCGGACGGATCGTCCGACGTGGGCGGGGCGCCCCGGACAGGCGTCCCGCCGATCCCTTTTCCAGGAGGTGCCCCGATGCAGACCCGACGGAACTTCACCGGCCCGGCGCTGTTCTCCTACGGCTTCCGGCCCTTCTTTCTGGCCGCCACGCTTTTCGGGCTGGGCGTGGTCCCGGTCTGGCTTTTGGTCTGGCGCGGCGACCTGATGCCGGGCGGTGCCATGGCGCCGGTCGACTGGCACGTCCACGAGATGATTTTCGGCTACGGGGCCGCCGTCGTGGCGGGGTTTCTCTTTACCGCCGTTCCGAACTGGACCGGCCGGATGCCGGCGCGCGGCTGGCCGCTGGCCGTGCTGCTCGCGCTTTGGGTCGCCGGACGGCTCGCCATGGCCGGGGCGTTCGGGGATGACCCGGTGCTTGTCATGTGCGCCGATGGCGCCTTCCTTTTGGCGGTCGCCGGCATGATCGCGCGCGAGATCGTGGCGGGGCGGAACTGGCGCAACCTCAAGGTCTTGGTGCCGGTGTCGCTGCTGGCCGCGGCCAATGTCTTCTTTCATCTCGAGGCCATGCGCACGGGGCTGGCGGAAACGGGCCACCGTCTGGGGATCGCGCTGCTCGTGTTCCTCATCATGCTCATCGGGGGGCGCATCGTGCCGAGTTTCACACGCAACTGGCTGGCAAGGAGCGGCTCGCCCAGCCGGCCGGTGCCGTTCGGCCCTTATGACGTGGCGAGCCTCCTGGCCGGCGGTGTCGCCCTGTCCGGGTGGGTGGCGGTCCCGGATGCGCCGGCGACCGGCGTGGCGCTCGCGCTGGCCGCGGTGATGCATGTCGTGCGGCTGGCGCGTTGGCTGGGGGTTCTGACCGTGGGTGCGCCGCTGCTGGTCATGTTGCACATCGCCTACGGTTTCCTGCCGGCAGGCTTTGCGGCGGCGGCGCTGGGGGCTTTCGGATGGGCCGGGCCGGACCAGGCTGCGCATCTCTTCGGGATCGGCGGGATCGGCGGCATGACGCTGGCCGTGATGATGCGCGCGACGCTCGGGCACACGGGGCGCCCGCTCGTCGCCGGGCCGGCGCTGACCGTCGGCTTCGTGGCGGTCGCGCTCGCCGCCCTGGTCCGGCTCTATGGCGCCGATACGTTCTTCCCGGGGCTGGACGGCATTCATCTCGCCGCGCTGCTCTGGACGGCGGGCTTCGCGCTGGCCGTGCGGCGATTGCTGCCGTGGCTGGCGACGCCGCGCATGGCGCCGCGCCGCCCCGGCCGGGCATCGCTTCGGACGTGAGCGTCCGGGCGGGCCGGTGGCCGGGGAACGTTTCCACCCCAGCGCGGCGGCGCGTCGGCACATGCAGGCCTTCGCCCTTAAGGGGAAGTCTTGATGGCCGGGAGCCCGAGGCCGGGGTGCACGCGCCCTGCACAGAATTCCACGCGGCTCACACATTACGGCAACAATCCATTGAAATTGTGAACGGTATCTAATTCGGGTTTGTCCAAAGTTTTACCGGCCTGGCTTTTCCTGATACAATTATCGGTAGAACATGAATGCGCACCCGAATTCCCATGAAATGGCCAGGTTCCCGATGCTGCCTCCCAGCTTGAGATACTTCATCAAGCACGAAATCGAAGATATCTTCGACCTCGTCCCGGTTTTGATCCTGGGCGTCGGTCTGGCCTTCGCGATCTTGATCCTGCTGCTTTTCGTGAACACGGAGCCGGACCCGGCCGCGACGCAAGGCCCGGCTGGCGTATCCGCGCCCGTGGCCGAAGACGCCGCGGCAGCGGGAACGGGCGCGGCATCCACCGCGGCCGATGCCGGTGACGCGGGGATCCCGCGCGAGCCCGGGGCCGCGCCGGAGGAAGAGCCGCGCTCGAGTGACGGGGCGCAGCGCTTCAGATTGCTCGAGCGCCCGTCCGACTTTCCACCCTAGCGCAGGCCTTTCGCCACGACCATGAACGTTCACGGGGGTTCGATACGTGTCATTCTTTCATTCTTCACGGGGTCGCCGCGCCGCTGGCCGCGGTGATTGTGCAGCGCAGCGCGTGCCGGGACCCGCGGGTGTCCTGCGACTGCTCGGTGTCGCCGCGTGCTGCGCCATGCTGGGCGTGGCAAGCGCGGGGGCGGCCAGTGACACCCCGGCATGGGATGAGATCGCGTGCGAGCCCCTCGAGGAGCTCGGCGAGGAAATCATGTTCGCACGCCAGCAGGGCGCCTCGACAAGCCTTCTGATCGAAAAGGGAGAAGCCTGGATTCCGCGGGATTCCATCCTGGTGCAAGAGACCCGGGCGCTCATCCGGGAGATCGTGAAGTTCACCGAGCGCGTGCCGCGGGTGAAGGACTTTCAGGAACGGAAGCGGGTGTCCGAGGATTTCGGAGACACGCTGTCTTCCATGTGCGAGGGCTAGCGCCCGGCGCGGGGCAGGGCGGCCCGCCCGGATGCCTCAGGGCAACGAGCCGCGGCAGGCATCGGCGACCCGCGTGCGGAACGCCTCGGCGGCTTGCCGTCTCTGCCGCTCGGTTTTTCCGCGGGGTTCGCGATAGGCGAACACGGCGATTTTCCGCAACATGTCCCTGGTTCCGGACATGTAGGCCGCTGACCAGCCCATGCTCTCGATGGCCATGTCGGTCGCCATGCCGATGGCGAGCCTGTTCTGCCGGGCTTCCATCATCGTGTAGGCGGCCTGTCCCAGGAGGGTGCAGGCGGGCGAGAACCGGTGCGCGCCGTGATCGCTGGCCACGCCCGGGGCAAGGGCGCCCAGGGCGAAGGCGACCGCCAGGATCAGGCGCGGCAGGGATCTTGCCGGGAGGATCGCGGTGTGGGTCATGATCCGGTCACTTCCGGGCGGGCCGCCCGGTGTCAGTAGGGTTGCACGCATTTCGTGATGGACGATGTCGGCCCATCGTCGAGAACGCCGCCGCGCAGCACCATGTTCCATCCGTGCGGGGCGCCCGGGTTCTGAACCCGCATGAAGATGTAGCCGGTTTTCGCCCAGCCCAGCAGCTTGTTGTTCAGGTTGTCGAGCACGAAATCCCCCGTCTCGTGGCGGAGCACCAGAACCGCATGGGGACTCATGTTGGTGTCGAGAACCGTCGCGAGCAGGAGCCGCGCCGGATCGACGCCACTGGCGTAGAGGATCTGCTTTTTCCGGAGCGCGTAGTCCTCGCAATCGCCGCCGCGTGGTGTCGGCAGGGCCCAAAGCTCCTCCCGGCCGTACTGCTTGAGGTCGGATATCGGGCGGACACTGCGGTTCACGTCCCGATTGACCCGGTGGGCCATCATCAGCATGTCGTCCAGGCGGCCGTCCCGGTTCGATGATCTCGCACAGGCCCAGGAGAACCGGTTGCAAAGGTCCACCGCGCCTTCGGGGGGTGGAACCGCTTCGCCCAGCGGCAGGTGCCGGGGCATTGCGGCCTGCTGTGCCCGCGTCGCGGTTGCGGACGCGGCGATCGACGCAAGCAGGCCTATTCCGAGAATGAGACAGCTCAACAGGCGGAGCACGATGAACCTCCGGGGAATGGCATTATCCCGCGGGACTATCGCTAAACGTGGGCTGTGGTTTTCAGGACACGTTTAAATTGTTGGTCTTATGTGCAGCTGTGTGGAAAATTGTGGCACTTGTCCGACATCTGCGACGTCTGCCAGCCCGCCCGCCCCTCGAGCCGCGCGGGCGCCACCGGCTGGGTCCGGTGCCGTCGATGGTCCCGCCGCCACACGCCGGCGCCGATCCGCGTTGCCGCTATGTCCTGTCCCGCGGCGCAGGGGGCACCACGCGCGTCACCGCCCCGGCGCGGGTGAACATCCGGTCCCGCTGCCACCAGACGACGACGGCCGCCACGGCGACCAGGATCCAGGTGTCCCACGGCTGCGCGTCGGGCCAGAACGGGTTTATCAGCTGCCAGTGGAACAGCATCGGCAACAGAAGACTGCCGCGCCCGGCGTTCAGGATCGGCGTGACAAGGATCGCGAGGGTCACGTTCCCGATGAAGAAGGGCAGGAAACTCCAGTTCTCGTAGACGACCCCCGCAAGGTAGAAGACGGGAAGGTGCCAGACCCCCCAGACCGCACCGATCAGGGCGCCGGCCCAGAACGGGGCGACGTGTCGTTGCAGCAGCGGCTGCGCGACGCCGCGCCAGCCGAATTCCTCTATCGGGCCGAGAAAGAGCATCATGCCCATCAGGCCAAGCATCGGCGCCGCGCCGCCGGGCGGCAGCGGTGCGAGCAGCGGGCCACCCTTGAGCAGCGATCCGGCCATGAAGACCAGCGGGATCCCGGCAAGGATGAAAAGCCACCAGGCCACCGCGCATCGCCACAGGAGAAGGCGCGACAGGAACAGCCGCATCCCGCCCGGTCCCGTATGGACCAGCACGAGCGTCAGCCCGGTGATCGCCGGCGCCCAGGTGGCGACGAAGTACAGCGGATGGCCGCCGCTGATCTCTCCGAAGATCGCGACGGTCGGCCCCGGCGCCAGGATGTAGCTGCCGATGATGCCCCAGGTGATGGCGAAGGTGCCCAGCAGAAAGAAGGCAAGCGCCCGGGATGGAACCGGCGCGCGGTCCGCGCGGCGTTCAGACGACATCAGCCAAATCCCCATCCCGAAATATGCGCTCGTCGAAAGCCTAGGCCTTGCGGCGTGCCGACACCATGATGTCGGTCAAGCTGCAGCCGCGCCCGTGATTGACATGCCTTGGACAACCGGTAGGAATATCCAGTATTCGAAGGGGCCGATCGTGATTTTCCGACCGCGTAAAGACGCCGACGAGACCGTCGTCGCCATGCTGGCTTCGGCGCAGCGGCGCGGGCGGCGGAACGATTTCGACCGCCACGCGGTCCGGCGGCATGGCCTGCGGGCCGCGATGCCGGACCGTGACGCGGCGCGCGCGTGCGGCGCGCCCGACGGTTGCATCCGCGAAGACATCGCCCCCGGCGCCTGCGCCGGGGCGGCACATCGTCATCCACAACAAAAAGGGAGGAGATCATGACGACATTCAGCAGACGGCAGGCCCTGGGCCTGATGGGTGCGACCGCGGCGGCGGCGGGGCTGGGCGCCCCGGCGCTGGCGCAGCGCGGCAAGGTGGTGGTGGGCGCGCTGCCCTTCACCAGCCATTCCGGCAGTTTCGTCGCGCTTCAGCGCGGTTACTTCGAAGAGGCGGGGCTCGACGTCGAGCTCAAGTTCTTCCAGGCCGCGCAGCCGATGGCCGTGGCCATCGCCTCCGGCGACGTCGATTTCGGGGTCACGGCGATCTCGGGCGGGCTCATCTCGCTGGCTGACAAGGGCGCAGTGAAGGTTATCGGCGGCGCCCTCAGCGAGGAGCCGGGGATCGACGGTCAGAAGATCCTCGCCTCGAATGCCGCCTTCGAGGCGGGGCTGACCTCGCCGGCCGCTCTGGGCGAGGCCCGCTACGGCATGACAACGGCCGGCTCGTCCTTCCATTACATGGGGTCCAAGATCGCCGCGGCCGAAGGCGTCGCGCCGACCTTCGTGCCGCTCCAGAAGGTGGGCGCGATCATCGGTGCGCTGAAGTCGGGGCAGATCGACGCCTGGTCGATCGTGCCCCATATCGCCAAGCCGCTCGCCGGCGCGGGCGCGGTCAAGATGATCGGCAACGTCTCGGACTACCTGCCGGACTACCAGGTGACCACGGTCTTCACCTCGACGGGGAATGCCAGTTCGGAACGCGAGCTGACCTCGGCCTTCCTCGGCGGGTTCAGCCGGGGCGTGGCGGACTACAACGCCGCCATGGTGGACCGCAGCGCCGGCGAGGAGGCGATGGACGAGATGGTCAGGCTGATCCACACCTATGTCTATACCGACCGCCCGCTCGAGAAGGCGGCGCCATCGATCGTCAACGGCTCGATGCGGCTCAACGCGGATGCGGCGTTGAACGTGGCTTCGGTGCGCGACCAGCTGGACTGGTTCCAGTCCGAGAACCTCGTCGATGCCGACATCACGCTCGAGACGCTCGTGGACAGCAGCTACGTCGAGACCATCGGCAGCTGATCGACGCCGGAGGGCGGCCGCGGCCGCCCTTCGCAACCGGCGGGGGGATGATGGATATTCGGCTCGAAGGGATCGCGCACAGCTACGGTGTGACCGAAGTTCTGCGCGACGTGTCGCTTGATATCGACACGGGGCGGATCGTGTGTCTCGTCGGTCCGTCGGGCTGCGGAAAGTCCACGCTTCTCCGGCTCATCGGCGGGCTGGAGCGTCCGTCACAGGGGCGGGTGCTCCAGATAGGGGCGCCGCCCGAGGGCTGCCTGAACCCGCTCACCTACATTTTCCAGGATTTCGCGCTGCTGCCCTGGCGCACGGTCCGGGGCAACGTCTCGCTCGTGCTCGAGGATCACGGCATCCGGGGCCGCAAGGCCGCGCCGATCATCGCGGACGTGCTGGCACGGACCCGCCTTTCCGATTTTGCCGACGCGTTGCCGAAGCAGCTGTCGGGCGGGATGAAACAGCGCGTGGCCATTGCGCGGGCGCTCGCCGTCAACCCGGCCGTGATGCTGATGGACGAACCGCTCTCGGCGCTGGACAGCCAGACGCGCGAACTGCTCATGGACGACCTGATCTCGCTCTGGACGCGGGAACCGTTCACGGCCGTCTACGTCACGCACAACCTCGCCGAGGCCGTGCGCCTCGGCCATCGTGTCGTGGTGCTGTCGCGCCGCCCGGGCCGCATCCGCGAGATCGTCGAGATCGGGAAGCCGCTTGCCGAGCGGGGCTATGCCGATCCCGACCTGGACCGGGTGCAACAGCATCTCTGGTCTCTCATGCGCGAGGAGGCTCGCGCCGCCGACGAGGAATTGATCGATGTCTGACGCCCGTCTCGAAACGCGCCCCATGCGCGAAGTGCGGTTCCGCGGCGGCGGCTTCCAGCCCGAGCGCCGCCGCTGGATCGGCGTTGCGGTCTTCGTGCTGGTGATCGGCCTGGTGGAATGGGGCACGCGGGCCGGGTGGATCTCGGCGCTGACCCTGCCGCGGCCCTCGGAGGTGCTGGCGACCTTCGGCGAGCTCTGGGAGTCGGGCCTGTTCTTCGCCCATCTCGTGCCGTCCCTGACCCGGCTCGCGGTCGGTGCGGCGCTTGGCGCCAGTGTCGGGATCGCGACCGGTATGCTGATCGGCCTCTTCTCTTACATGCGCGCGGCGCTCGTGCCGGTGATCGCCGCCATCTTCCCGATCCCGAAAATCGCGCTTCTGCCGCTCTTCGTGATCTGGTTCGGGATCGACGAGGGGTCGAAATACGCCCTGATCGCGTTTGGCACCTTCACGCCCACGGTGGTGGCGACCTACGGCGCGGTGGACAATGTCGACCGAACGCTGATCCGGATGGGGCAAAGCTTCGGACTGTCATGGCTGTCGATCGTGCGCAAGATCGTCCTGCCGGGGGCGATGCCGGGCATCCTCTCGGGGCTTCGCATCAGCCTTGCCATCGCCATCATCCTTCTGGTGGCGGCCGAGATGCTTGGCGCGCAATACGGGATCGGCGCCTATATCCTCGAGGCGGGGTCGCTCTACGATCTCGAGCGTCTGTTCGCGGGCGTGGTGATCCTGTCGATCCTCGGCGTTCTGGTCAGCATGACCATCGGGTTCATGGAACAGCGCCTGCTGGGCTGGCGGACATGACGCGGGGTGACCTGCCCCTGCGACGGCCGGCCATTCCTGCGCGGAGCCGGCCGTGCGCCATGGCCTCCGGCCACGCCCGAGCGGCCCAGGCACGCCCGAAATTCTCGACGGGGCCCGGTCGATACCTGAAACAGTCCTGATCCTTCCCGTCGGTCCAGGAGGCCAGGGGCGGGCAGATGCCGAACGGACCCGGAGGGCGGCCGTCGATCCCAGGCGCATTTTTCTGGACGATGGCTGGGGTGGTAGGATTCGAACCTACGATACACGGTACCAAAAACCGCTGCCTTACCACTTGGCTACACCCCAACGTGGCCGGTTAGATACGCCGCCGCGGCGTCGGCTTCAAGTCAAAATTCGGCGGAAATCCGTGGATTTTCCAAGAGGGCCGGCCGCGATGTCAGACCCGCAGGGGCGCGGCCTTGGCGAGGCGGTCGAAATCCATCAGCGACGCGATCAGCCCCGGCATCTGGTCGAGCGGGATCATGTTGGGTCCGTCTGAGGGGGCGCTGTCGGGAGCCTCGTGGGTCTCGATGAACACCGCCGCGATGCCGAGAGAGACCGCGGCCCGGGCCATCACCGGCGCGAACTCGCGCTGCCCGCCCGACGCGCCGCCAAGCCCGCCGGGCTGCTGCACGGAATGGGTGGCATCCATGACCACGGGGTAGCCGGTGCGGGCCATGATCGGCAGGCTTCGCATGTCCGTCACGAGGGTGTTGTAGCCGAAGCTGACGCCCCGCTCGGTCAGGAGAATCCGCTCGTTGCCGGTGGACGCGATCTTGGCGGCCACGTTGGGCATGTCCCAGGGGGCCAGGAACTGGCCCTTCTTGACGTTGATCGCCGCGCCGGTGCGCCCGGCGGCCAGCAGCAGGTCGGTCTGGCGGCAGAGAAAGGCCGGGATCTGGATCACGTCCACGGCGGCGGCGGCCTCGGCGCAGTGGGCGGCCTCGTGGACATCGGTCAGGACCGGGCAGCCGATCGCGTCACGCACCCCGGCAAGGATCGCGAGCCCGGCCTCGGCGCCGACCCCGCGCTTGCCGGACAGCGAGGTGCGGTTGGCCTTGTCGAAGGACCCCTTGAAGACGAAGCGCGCGCCCGCGGCGGCGCAGGCGTCCTGCATGGCGCCGGCGATCATCTGGGCGTGATCCGCGCTTTCCAGCTGGCAGGGGCCGGCGATCACGGTCAGCGGCTGGTCGTTTCCGACGGCGAAATCGCCGATGTCTATGGTGGTCATGTCAGGCGGTTACCTGTTCCCTGAGAATGGCGGCCGTAAGCGACAGCATCAGGTATAAACCGCCGAAGATCAGGAACGCCAGCAGCGTGTTCTCGGCCGCGCGCGGATAGCTGGGCTCGTCGGGGACGACCGGGCTGACGCCGAGCGACAGGTAGCGCACCTGCCGGTTGGCCTCGATCCGGGCGGTCTCGAGTTGCTGGAGCGCCTGGGCGAGCAGGGCCTGTCGCGTCTCGAGATCGGCCTGTGCGACGACAAGCTCGCCGGAAATCTCGGCGAGGGAGGCCGATCCACCGGCGCTGCCGGTCATTTCGTCGCGCATGCGGGCGATCATATTCTCGAGCCGCGCGATGTTGGCGCGCGCGACCTCGACGCGCGTGGCGTTGGGCGCGGCGTTGTCGAGCAGGCGCTCGAGCTTCAGGCGTTCGTTGCGCAACTCGACCTCGAAAGTGGAGATCTGGTTCATCTGCGCCGATACTTCCATCTCGGCGCTCAGGACGCCGCGTTTCTTCTGCAGCTCCAGAACCCGGTCCTGCGCCGCCAGCATCTTGCGTTCGGCCTCCTCGTAGCTGTCCCGGGCGCCGGCCATCTGGTCGGCGCGCAGCCGACGGGTCAGGTTGTCCACCTGTTCCTCGGCGTAGGAGATCAGCGCGCGTGAGAACTCCGCGCTCTTCTCGGGGCTGGTGGCGGCGACCTCCATGCGGATGAGGCCCTCGGTCGGGTCGTAGCCGATCGTGACGTGCCGCTTGTAGAGACGGTAGGCGGCCTCGTTGGTGGCCCCCTCGGGCAGGCGCTGGACCGGGTCGATCCCGGGCTGGCTGAAATGCGCCTTGAAGCCCTTGTCCCGGTCGAGCCGCAGCATCGCCTCGCGCGACAGGAGGTAGCTCTGGACCGTGATGGAATCCTGCGTGGTGGCGAACTGGGTTCCCGCGAAGAGCCCGCCCAGCTGTCCGCCGCCGCCGCCGCCGTCGGCCTGCTGTATGACGAACTCGCTCTGCGTGGCGTAGAGCGGCGTGGCCACCTTGAAGTAGTAATAGGCCGCGGCCAGCGTCGGGAGCAGGACGAATACCGCCAGCCGCGCCGCGAGGAAAGCCACGCGCAGGCGCCTGCGCCGGGCGATGTCCCTCTGGATGCGCCGGATTTCCTGCGCCCGCGCGATCTCGGCATCGGGCTGCGGTGCCGCCGGTGTCGGCCGGGCGGGCTGTTTCGGCGCCCCGGGCTGGTTGGCGAGGCGGTCCCGCGCCGTATCGGCGCCCGGGGCGATCAGGTTCATCACGTCCGACGGCTTGAACGGGTCGATGCCCTTGCGGCGCAGAATCCGCACCGCGTCGATGTCCGACGCGGGTTCCAGCCCGTGCTTCTGTGCGATCCGCCGGGCCATGCGCAGCTGGCGCCCGGTAAGGTTCTCGCGGCGGATGGCCTCGAGTTCCTGTTCCGGCGAGGCATCCGGCCCGGGCGACGCCGACGGACCAGCCGTTTCCTGCGTCCGTCCGTCCGCCGGTCCGGCTTCCGGCCCCGGCATCGCGTCGCGAAGCGACGGCCGCCTGACGCGGTAGTTCCTAGCCGTTGGTTTCGTAGTCATAGAGCCTCTTGGCCTCTTCAAGGGTCTCGAACATGAGCATCTGACCGTCCTTCAGCACCGCGGCGGAGCGACAGAATTTCTCAAGCGTCCTGGCGTCGTGCGAGACGATGACCACCGTGGCGTTCCGCAGCCTTTCCTGCAGGATCGTTCCGGCCCGCTTGTTGAAGCCGACATCGGTGGTGGCGGGCATGCCCTCGTCGATGAGGTAGACGTCGAAATCGAGCGCCAGCAGCAACGAGAAGGAAAACCGTGCCCGCATGCCCTGCGAATAGGTGCCCACCGGCATGTCGTAATACTCCGCGATCCCGCAGACGTAGCGGCTGAAAGCCTCGACGTAATCGGGGTCAAGGTCGTAGAGCCGCGCGATGTAACGCGCGTTCTCGGTGCCGGTGTGACGGTTGACGACCCCGCCCATGAAGCCGAGCGGGAAGGAAATGCGGCAATTGCGGCGGATATGGCCCTCGTCGGGCTTCTCCAGCCCGGCCATCATGTTGACCACGGTGGTCTTGCCGGTACCGTTCGGGGCGAGGATGCCGAGGCTGCGGCCCTGCTCCACGCGGAAAGACGCACGGTCGAGGATGACCTTGCGCTGGGTTCCCGTCCAGAAGGACTTGCTGACGCTCTCGAACTCGAGCATGCCACTCACACTGCACTGGCCACGATCCTCGTGGCAGGACCGGCGACGGGCCGTAACACCGCGCCAAACCGGTATTTACCACGGCCAGCGCCGGGTTAGAACCTTTTTGGCATGAGAGTTTTAATGCCGGAATAATCCCGGTCCCAGGCCCGATCGGCGGGGCCGTCCGCGGCTGGTCCGGTCACCGCCGCCCATGCACTCCGAGCCCACGCCCCAGCAGGAAGGCCGGCACCGCAGCGCAGAGGCTGAGCAAGACCCCGAGCCGCGCGGCCTCGAGCGTTGGCCCGGGGCCGAACGCGGAGGCCGCGATGAAGAGCGGCATGGTGAACCCGGCGGCCGCGGCCAGACCGACCACGATCAGCGTCCTCGGACCGATCCCGGCCGGCCAGCCGAGACCCAGCGGACGCGCCGCGAGCCAGCCCCCGGCCAGGATGCCGAGCGGCTTGCCGAGGAGAAGCGCGGCCAGGACCAACCAGCTTGCCGTGCCGAACGCGCCGAGGGGTGCGCCGGCGTTTACCAGCGCGAAAAGGAACAGGCTGATCTCGACGGGAAGCTTCACCAGGTGGGCTGCACGATTGAGGAGATCGGCAAGCCGGCCCTCTGCCTCGGCAAAGACACCGAAGGCGTGATCCGAATGCGGAATCGCGGGCACGATCGGCAGAAGACCGAGCGCGGGGTTGAGCCCGGCCTTGTAGACACCGTACCAGCTGAACGCCCCGGCCACCGCGTAGGGCCAGAGCCCGAACCGCATCCGTATCCGCGTCGCGCGCGGTTGCAGCGGGTCGTCGCCATCGCGCCGGCGCGGCAGGCGGTTGAAGAGCAGGTAGGCGCCGAGCCCCGCGCCGAGCGGCAGCAGGAGCCAGCCGCCGTCGACTGGCGCGGCCGGGTAGGCCAGGGCGAGGATCGCCAGCCCGGCGGCATCGTCGGCCAGCGCCAGCAGCAGGATGAGCCGCAGGGCCGGATGCCCGGCGCCGAAGATCGCCCGGCCCACCACGTAGGAAATCGCGATGTCGGTCGCCGCGGGCACCGCCCACCCCGCGGCCAGCGCGTCCCACTGGGCCGGCGCCAGCGCGGCGGCCAGCGCGACGTAGACGAGGACGGGCGCCGTCACCCCGCCTGTCGCGGCCAGCAGCGGCGCGGCGCCCCGGCGCCCCCGGAAGGCGCCGTGCTGCAGCACCAGGGCCTCCCAGACTTCCTTGAAGGCGAAGGCGAAAACCAGCGCCATCAGGACCCCGTTGACGAGGAAGCGGATGGTCGGGCCGCTCTCCGTGCCGGGCAGGGGGGCGGCGGCGAAGGCGCGGTACCCCGCGGGATCGACCTGCGCCCAGACGAGCGCGAGGATGGCCCCCGCCACCACGAGAGCCGAGGAGTTCGTGACGACGTCCCAGACGCGATACATGCGAGCCCCTGCACCTGCCATTTCCCGCGGGATAGAGCAGGCCGCCGGTCGAGGCAACATGGGGCGGATCCAAAGCTCTGCCGCCTGGGACGGTGGCAGGGCCGCCCGCGATGTTTGGCGGCAGGCCGCGCCGCGCCTAGATTGGGCCCATGACGGAACGTTTCGACGACCTCGCCCGCGCCGTGCGTGGCTGCCGGCTCTGCGCAGAGACATTTTCCGCGACCGCCACGGCCCATGCGCCGCGCCCGGTTTTCTGGGCACGTCCGGGGGCCCGTATCCTGATCGTCGGCCAGGCCCCCGGCGCCCGCGTGCACGAAAGCGGCGTGCCGTTTTCCGACCCGTCCGGCGACCGCCTGCGCCGCTGGATGGATATCGCGGAGGCCGAGTTCTACGACCGTGACCGGATCGCGATCCTGCCGATGGCCTTCTGCTTTCCGGGCTATGACGCCAGGGGCGGCGACCTGCCGCCCCCGCCGATATGCGCGCGGACCTGGCGGGACCGTGTTTTCGCGGAACTGCCCGCGGCGCGGCTGACGCTGCTGGTCGGGGGGTATGCCCAGAAATGGCATCTCGGCGGCGCCGCGCGCGGTGGGGTGACCCGCACCGTCGCGGGTTGGCGGGACCACGCGCCGCGGCTCTTCCCCTTGCCACACCCGTCCTGGCGCAATACCGCATGGCTGAAGAAGAATCCCTGGTTCGAGGCCGATCTGGTGCCCGAGCTGCGCCGGGCCGTGCGCGCCGCGCTGGAGGATGGATGACCGAAACGACCCCCCTCGACGCCGCCCGTGCGGCAATGGACCGCGCGCCGGAGGACACCCCGGCGCGGCTGGCGTTCTACCGCACGTTGGCGGCCTCGGAGCTGTTCCTGCTGCTGAGCCGGGAGCCGGAGGGCGACGAGACCGTCGAGCCCGAGGTGTTTCCGGTCGAAAACGCCCGGTACGTACTGGCCTTCGACCGCGAGGATCGGCTGACCGCCTTCACCGGTGCTGCCGCGCCATACGCGGCGCTCTCGGGGCGGGGGCTGGCGGGGATGCTGGCGGGGCAAGGCCTGGGGCTGGGGCTGAACCTCTCGGTCGCGCCGTCGGAAACGCTGCTCCCCGCCGAGGCCGTCGATTGGCTGTCCGAGACCCTCGGTGCAGACCCGGACCAGGTGGAAGACCACCCCGAAACGCTCGATGCGCCGCGGGGCCTGCCCGACCGCCTGCTGACGGGGCTCGATGCGGGCCTCGCCGCAGCTGGCGGGCGCGCGCGCTGCGCTTACCTCGCCGCGGTCGGGTATCGCGGCGGTGGGCGCGGTCACATGCTGGCCTTCATCGATGCCGCGCCGGGCGCCGAGCCGGCGCTCACGCGGATCGTCGGCGAGGCGCTGACCTTCTCTGGGATCGAGGCGGGAACGCTCGACGTCGCCTTCTTCGCGCCGAGCGACCCGATCGCCGCGCGGCTGGCGCGCGTCGGGCTGCGCTTCGACCTGCCGCAAGCCGGCACTCCCCCCGCATCCGCGCCGAAACCGCCCGGCAGCGATCCGGACGCGCCGCCGATCCTGCGCTGAGCCGGGCGCCCTAGTAGCCCGCGGCCGTATCCACGAGATGCAGCAAGGGTTCGCCGGCCTCGCCGCGGCGGATGTTCTCGGCGATGACCCGGGCGGCGCTTTTCGGCCTGGTCTCGGAGGCGATATGCGGCGTCACGGTCACCTTGGGATGCGCCCAGAACGGGTGCGCCGGCGGCAGTGGCTCCTCGCGGAAGACGTCGAGCGTCGCATGGCCGACCTGGCCCGTATCGAGCGCGGCCAGAAGCGCCGCGTCGTCGATCAGGGGACCGCGGCCGGGATTGACGATCACGGCGCCCGCGGGCAGCCGGGCGATCCGCGCCGCGTTCATCAGGTTCTCGGTCGCGTCGGTCAGCGGCAGGAGCAGCACCACGATCTCTGCCGCCGACAGAACGGCGTCGAGCCCGTCCGCCCCGGCCCGGCAATCGAGCCCCGCGATGGACTTCTGCGACCGGGCCCAGCCCATGACGTTGAAGTTGAGCCGCGCGAGCGCCTGACCGCAGGCACCGCCGAGTTCCCCGAGCCCCAGCATGCCGATCGTCCGGTCCCGGGCGAGCGGCGGCACGGTGCCGCTGCGCCAGATGCCGTCCTGGCCCAGGATGTGGCGGTCCATCCCGAGATGGTGGCGTAGGACGTGGCCGGTCACCCATTCGACCATGCCCTCGGTCAGGCCCTCGTCCACCATGCGGGCGAGCGGCGCGGTCAGCGTGTCGTTGGTGACGATGTTCTCCACCCCGGCCCAGAGGTTCAACACCGCCTTGAGCCGGGTGTAGGGCCGGAAATCCTGCACCGCGCCGCCGGGCGCGTAGACCATGTAGTCGACCGCCTCCGGCGCGGCGTCGCGGACAAGGCGCGCGTCGATGCCCGTCTCGGCGAAGGCCGTCCGAAGCGGGGCCTCGTAGGCGTCCCAGTTATCCTCCGGGGCGGCGAACAGTACGGTAACCGTCATGCGGGTTCCTCTCTTCGGGGCGGTTGTGGACGGCGCCTAGCGCGGGCGGTGGATATGGGCGCTCTGCACGAGGCCGAAGGCGACCAGCAGCACGAGCATCGCCGAGCCGCCATAGGAGATCAGCGGCAGCGGCACGCCGACGACCGGTGCGAGGCCCATCACCATCGACATGTTCACGGCGAAGAACAGGAAGAAGGTGGTGCCGAGCCCCAGCGTCAGCAGCGAGGCGAAGCGGTCGCGGTTCCGAAGCCCAGAGACGAAGCAGAGCACCACGATCAGCGCGTAAAGCGACAGCAGCGAGATGCCGCCGAGAAAGCCGAACTCCTCGGCGAGCGTGGTGAAGATGAAATCGGTGTGCTTTTCGGGCAGGAAGTTCAGACGCGACTGGGTACCCTGCATGAAGCCCCGGCCGGTCCATCCCCCGGACCCGAGCGCGATCTTCGACTGGGTGATGTGATACCCGGCGCCCAGCGGGTCCGAGGCCGGGTCGAGGAACGTGTCGATCCGGCGGAACTGGTAGTCCTTCAGCAGCTGCCAGGGGGTCCCCCGCGACATCAGAACCGCCGCAACCGCCCCCCCGCCGAGCGCGATCACCGCGGCGAAGTAGATCCAGCTGACCCCGGCGAGGAACATCATCGTGCCACCCCCCGCCGCCAGCAGCAGCGCCGTGCCGAGGTCGGGCTGGCGCAGCACCAGCGCCATCGGCAGCGCGATCAGCAGCAGCGGCAGCATCACGAAGAGGGGGCGGGACACCTTCTTGATGTCGAGCCAGTCGTAATAGGCCGCGAGGATCATCACCAGCGTGATCTTGGTCAGCTCCGAGGGTTGCAGCCGCATGAAGCCAAGGTCGATCCAGCGCTGGGCGCCCATGCCGACGGAGCCCATGAACTCCACCGCGAGCAGCAGCAGCATCGAGACACCGTAGGCAAGGGCCGCCATGTTCCGCCAGAACCAGATCGGCACGAAGGCCACGATCAGCATCAGCACCAGCCCCAGCGCAAAGCGCTTCATCTGCGGATCGGCCCAGGGGTCCATCGTGCCGCCCGCCACGGAGTAGAGCATCAGGAACCCGAAACCGGCGGCGGCCGCGATCAGCAGGATCAGCGCCCAGTTGAGGTAGAGCACCTTGCGCAGCCCGCTCGGGACGGTCTTGACCTTGTATTCGAGGTAACTCATGCGCGGCTCCGAACCGGCGATGGGCGCTGTGGCGCGCGCAGCTCGAGGCTGTCCAGCATATCGCCGATCTCGCGGCGCTGCCCGCTTGGATAGGACTCGAGCGGCGGCACCCCGCCATGGAGCGCGTAGAGCAGCACGTCGCGCGCGATCGGCGCGGCCGCGGTCGAGCCGCCTCCGCCATGCTCGACCACCACCGTCACCGCGTAGCGTGGCGCGTCATGCGGCGCGAAAGCGACGAAGAGCGCGTGATCGCGCCTGTTCCAGGGCAGGTCCTCGTTGCGGAAGACGCCCTGCCGGCGCTCCTCGGTGGTGATGTTGCGGACCTGGCTGGTGCCGGTCTTGCCGGCCATGCGCAGGGCCTCCGCATCGATCCGCGAGCCATAGGCCGTGCCGCGCCGCTCGTTCGAGACGGCGAACATGGCCTGGCGGACCAGCGCCAGCGCCTCGGGCTGCAGGCCGAGCGGCGGCGCCGAGACCGGGGTCTCCACGCCGTCGACGGATTTCACCAGCCGCGGCACGACGGCCCTGTCGGAGGCCAGTCGCGCGGTCATGACCGCGAGTTGCAGGGGCGAGGCCAGCACGAAGCCTTGGCCGATCCCGGCATTGAGCGTGTCGCCCACGACCCAGGCCGCGCCGCGGCGCCGCTCCTTCCAGGATTTCGTCGGCGTCAGGCCTTCGGCGATGCCCGACAGCGGCAGGTCGTGGCGCAGGCCCAGGCCGAGCCGCTGCGCCATCGCGGTGATCTTGTCGATGCCGACACGTTCCGCGATGTCGTAGTAGTAGACGTCGCAGGACTGCTTGATGCTGTCGATCAGGCTGACATGCCCGTGCCCGCCCCGCCGCCAGCAATGGAAACGCCGTCCGGCGCGGTCCAGGTGGCCGGGGCACCAGACGGTTTCCTCGGGGTCGACGAGCCCTTCTTCCAGCGCGGCGAGGGCCACGACCATCTTGAAGGTCGAGCCGGGCGGGTAGAGCCCTTGCACCGGCTTCCCGGCGAGCGGGCGGCGTTCGTTCTCGGTCAGGGCGCGGTAATCGGGCACCGAGATGCCGCGCACGAACTTATTCGGGTCGAAGCTGGGCGAGGAGCCCATCGCGAGGATGTCGCCATTGTTGACGTCCATCACGATTGTGGCGGCGCTTTCCGCGCCCATCCGGGCCTGTGTGAAATTCTGCAGCCCGTGATCCACCGTCAACTGCACGTCGTCGCCGGGAATGCCGTCCTTGCGATCGAGTTCGCGCATCACCCGGCCCACGGCGTTGACCTCGATCCGCTTGGTCCCGGCCTGGCCCCGAAGCCGTGTCTCGAGCTTGGCTTCGACACCGTATTTGCCGATCTGGAAGTTCGGGATCTGCAAGAGCGGGTCGGGATCTTCGAGCCGTTCGAGATCGTAGTCGCTCACCGGGCCGACATAGCCCACGACATGGGCGAAATCGCTCTGGAGCGGGTAGTGCCGCGAGAGCCCGACCTCGGCCGTGACGCCGGGCAGGGCAGGGGCGTTGACGGCGACCGCGGCGACCTCCTCCCATTCCAGCCGGTCGGCGAGCGTGACCGGCACGAAGGGGCTGCGGCGCGCCATCTCGCGGCGTGCGCGCTCGATATCCGCGGGCGGTAGCGCCACCAGTTTCTGAACGCGGGCCAGCACCTCGTCCACGTCGCCGGCTTCCTCGCGGACCATCACGATGCGGTAGTTCTGCCGGTTTTCCGCCAGCGCCACGCCGTTGCGATCGAAGATCAGGCCGCGCGCCGGTGGGATCAGCCGGATGTTGATCCGGTTCTCTTCGGCCAGCAGGCGGAACTGGTCGGCCTGGTTGACCTGCAGGTGACGCATGCGCGCGGCCAGCAGCCCGACGAAGCCAACCTGGGCCGCGCCCAGGATCAGCCCGCGCCGGCTGATGCGGCGGGTGCTTTCCTCGGTATCGCGGCCCGGTCGTTTCACAGCCTGTGCCCCAGCAGTTCCGCCTCTCCCAGGGTCACCTTCTTAACCCCGAAAAGCACGTTCGAAAACAGTACGACCGCCGGGTAGGCCAGGATCGTGAAGAGCGCGGCCAGGACCGCGCCGCCCAGTGGTGGCTGGCCGGTGAAGGTGAGGGCGTGCAGGAGCCGCTCGCCCGTGACCACGGCCAGGATCGTGGCCGCGACCAGCATGAACTCGAAGGTGAAGGCGGTATCGCGGATCCGGTGAACCTGGCCGCGCAGGAATTCCGCGGCGATCAGCACCACGATGGTCTTCAGGGCCGGCGGGCGCATGAAGAGGAAATCCGCCAGCAGGAACACGGCCACGATCAGCAGCGCCGGCACGAATTCCGGCCGCCGCACCAGCCAGGCGAAGGTCAGGCAGAGCATCAGGTCTGGTCCCGGCAGGGGGTCGGCGCCGTCGCCCAGCGGGAGAAGCCGCAGGAACAGCACCATGAAACACAGGCCGAGGAAGGCCGCGCGGTAGATCCAGATGCGTGTCGTGACCGGGTCAATCATCGGCGCCGGTCTCCGGGGCGGTATCGGGCGCGGGGGTGGACCGCGCCTCTTCCGGGGCCGCCGGGGCCGCCGGGCGGGTGGACACGAGCCCCCCGGGGTCCGATATGCGCTCGGCAGGCTGGCTGCGCAGGACGCGCAGGAAATCCAGCCGCCCGTAATCGGCGGAGAGGCGCGCGCGCATCCGTCCGTCCGAGCCGAAGGCGACCTGCCCGACAAGCAGCCCGGCCGGGAACACCCCGGCATCGCCCGACGACACGATCCGGTCGCCCGGCTGAACCAGCTCCGGCGTCTCGACGAAGTCGACCAGCGGATTGGGCGTGTTGTCCCCGGTCAGCATGGCCGTCTGGCCCGAGGGTTGGATGGTGACCGGGATGCGGCTGTTCGAATCGGTCAGCAGGATCACCCGGGAGGTCGTGCGCCCGACCCCCGAGATCCGCCCGACCAGCCCGAGCCCGTCCATCGTGGCCCAGCCGTCGCGGATCCCGTCGACCGCGCCGACGTTCAGCAGCACCGACTGGCGGAAAGGCGAGCCCGAATCGGCCATCACCACGCCGGTCACGTATGTGAGCTGCGGGTTGAGCTGCACGTTGTTCAGGTCGAGCAGCTTCGCGTTTTTCTGTTCCAGCTGCAGCGCCGCCTCGCGCCAGGCCTTCATCTGCTGCAACTCGCGCCGAAGCTCCTGGTTCTGCTCGTAGATCCGGGCGTAGGACTGGAAATCCTCGATCATCCGCGCCGTCCGCGTCACCGGCGCCATGGCCCAGTCCATGCTGGGCACGACCCGGTCCACGACCGCCGCCCGGAAGCGTTCCATGCGCGGGTTGTCGACCCGCCAGACCAGGAACACGGCGAAGAGGGCAAGCAGGACCACCCCGATCAGGATGCGCCGGATCGGACGGGAATAGGTCTCCTCGGAGCTCCTGTCCCGGGCCATGAACGGTCCTTTTCGCGGCGGAATGACTCGCCTGTCAGCTCTCGTAATCTATCGCATGACGAAGCTGTTTTTCATACTCCAGCGCCTTGCCGGTGCCGAGCGCCACGCAGTTGAGGCTTTCGTCCGCGACCGAGATCGCCAGCCCCGTCTGTTCGCGCAGCGCCAGGTCCAGCTCGCCCAGAAGCGCGCCGCCGCCGGTCAGCATCACGCCCCGGTCCACGATGTCCGCGGCCAGGTCGGGCGGGGTGGCCTCGAGCGCCATCATCACCGCCTCGCAGATCTGCTGCACGGTCTCTGCCAGCGCCTCGGCGACCTGCGCCTGGTTGATCTCGGTTTCCTTCGGCACCCCGTTCAGCAGGTCGCGGCCGCGGATCTGCATCGACGCGCCGCGCCCGTCATCCGGCATGCGCGCCGTCCCGATGGAGGTCTTGATCCGCTCGGCGGTGGCATCGCCGATCAGCAGGTTCTGCTGTCGGCGGAGGTAGGAGATCACCGCCTCGTCCATGCGGTCGCCGCCGACCCGGACCGAGCGGGCATAGACGATGTCGCCCAGCGACAGCACGGCCACCTCGGTCGTGCCGCCGCCGATATCGACCACCATGCTGCCGGTCGGGTCCGTGATCGGCATGCCCGCACCGATGGCCGCCGCGATCGGCTCGGCGATGAGGCCGGCCTTGCGGGCCCCGGCCGAGAGCACCGATTGCCGGATCGCCCGCTTTTCCACCGGGGTCGCGCCGTGCGGGACGCAGACGATGATCTTGGGCTTCGTGAAGGTGGTGCGCTTGTGGACCTTGCGGATGAAGTACTTGATCATCTCCTCGGCCACGTCGAAATCGGCGATGACGCCCTCGCGCATCGGGCGGATCGCCTCGATCGAGCCGGGGGTGCGGCCGAGCATCAGCTTCGCGTCCTCGCCGACGGCGAGCACCTGCTTGCGCCCGTCCCGGACGTGGTAGGCCACGACGGAAGGTTCGTTGAGGACGATCCCGCGCCCCTTGACGTAGACCAGCGTGTTGGCCGTCCCGAGATCGATCGCCATGTCCGCCGAGAAGAGGCCCGATAGTTCGCCCAGCATGAATGCCTTGTCCTGTTATGCGCGAGCGCGCGTCTCGCGAGTCTCTTGCGCGCCGAAGGCTCTTATAGGGCGGGAGCCGAACGGGGGTAAAGGGTCCGCGACGCGCGGCCCGCATGATTCCGCCGGTCCGGACCGGCGGTTTCGCCGGGGGGCGGCACCCGCCCCCCGGTCCCTGATCACGAGACCGACTGCAGGTCGGCGCCCGGCTTGGTCTTCTCGCGCCGCACGATGAGCCGGTTCAGCGCGTTGATATAGGCCTTCGCCGAGGCGACGACCGTGTCGGTGTCCGAGGACTGGCCCGTGGCGATGTGGCCGTCCTCTTCCATGCGGACGCTGACGGTGGCCTGCGCGTCCGTGCCGCCCGTCACCGCGTGCACCTGGTAAAGCTCCAGCCGCGCGCCATGCGGATAGAGGGCCTGGACCGCGTTGAAGGTCGCGTCCACCGGGCCGTCGCCCTGGGCCGTGACCTGCTGGTCCTTGCCGTCGATGACGAGCGTCAGGTCGGCCGATTGCGGCGCCTCGGTGCCGCAGATCACGCGCAGGAACTTGAGCTGTATGCGCTCGTTCGCCGCGGTGGTCGAACTGTCGGCCATCAGCGCGATCAGGTCCTCGTCATAGACCTCCTTCTTGCGGTCGGCCAGTTCCTTGAATCGGACGAAGACATCCTTGAGCTGGTTGTCGCCCAGCTCGTAGCCGAGCTCGGAGAGCTTGGCGCGCAGCGCCGCGCGCCCCGAATGCTTGCCCATCACCAGGTTGGTGTCGGACAGGCCGATATCTTCGGGCTTCATGATCTCGAAGGTCTCGGCGTTCTTGAGCACGCCGTCCTGGTGAATGCCGGATTCATGGGCAAAGGCGTTCTTGCCGACGATCGCCTTGTTGTATTGCACCGGGAAGCCCGAGACGGTCGAGACCATGCGGCTGGCCTGCATGATCTTGGTGGTGTCGACGCCGGTCCGGTAGGGCATGATGTCGTTGCGCACGCGCAGCGCCATCACCACCTCTTCGAGGGCGGTGTTGCCGGCGCGCTCGCCGAGTCCGTTGATGGTGCATTCGATCTGTCGCGCGCCGCCCTCGACCGCGGCCAGCGCGTTGGCCGTCGCCATGCCCAGGTCGTTGTGGCAATGGGTGGCGAAGACGATCTCGTCGGCGCCGGGCACCTCCGCGATCAGGCGACGGATCAGGTCGGCGGATTCGACGGGCGCGGTGTAGCCCACGGTGTCGGGGATGTTGATCGTGGTGGCGCCGGCCTTGATCGCGATCTCGACGACCCGCTTGAGGTAGTCCCACTCGGTTCGGGTCGCATCCATCGGCGACCACTGCACGTTGTCGCAGAGATTGCGGGCATGGCTGACCGTCTCGTGGATGCGGTCGGCCATCTCGTCCCTGGTCAGGTTGGGTATGGTCCGGTGCAGCGGCGAGGTGCCGATGAAGGTATGGATGCGTGGGCGCTTCGCGTGCTTCACCGCTTCCCAGCAGCGGTCGATATCGGTCGGGTTGGCGCGGGCCAGCCCGCAGATCACCGCGGTCTTCGACAGCTTGGCGATGTCGCGCACCGCTTCGAAATCGCCGATCGAGGCGATGGGGAAGCCCGCCTCGATGATGTCCACGCCCATCTCGTCGAGCAGCGTCGCGATCTCGAGCTTCTCGTTGTGGGTCATGGTCGCCCCGGGCGACTGTTCGCCGTCGCGCAGGGTCGTATCGAAGATCAGGACGCGATCCTGTTCCGTGTTCGTGTTCTGGGCCATCGGAAATCTCTCTGTCTGTACTCAGCTCTCGTGCGATTGTCCGGCGCGGTCACGATTCCCCTGAGCGGACGCGCCGGCCGACGGCACGCTCAGAGGCGGCTAAGTAGAAGAAGCGCAGCGCAGGCCGGGCCACGGAAAGCGGCCGGCAGGGTCGAGGGCTGTGCGGTCATGCGCGTCATGGGGCCGCACTATACGCCTTCATGCGGCGAGGAAAACCCCGTTTTTTCAGACCAGCCCGAGTTCCGCGTCGCCGGCGATACGGTCGTATTTGTCACGCGGGGGCATCGGCCTGGCCGGCCAGTCGGGGTCGAACACGAAACTCGAGCGCGCGCGGCCCTCGGGCAGCGCGCCGTTGCCGGCGCCCACGGCGTAATCGTAGTAGAGCTTCACGATCCGCTCGAACCCGACCTGCTGCGCGGCGGGGTGGGCGCGACAGGCCTCCTGCCAGCGCCGCACGCGGGCGAAACCGAGACCATCCGGCAGCGTGAAATCCTCGTAATACTCCAGGAACCAGAAGCGCATCATCAGCGGCGTGTAGACCAGTTCCGCCAGTCCGAAGCGGTCGAAGAGCCAGGTGCCATCGGGGTTGTGGTGGCGCAGCGCGTCGTCGAGCCAGGCGTATTCGGCAAGCAGCGCGTCGCGCAGCTCGGCCGTGCGCGCGCGGTCGCGGTTCATGACGAACCGGTATCCTGCCATGCCGAACGGGCCCTCTCGTGACATGACGAGGCGCTCGACGGCGCGTTCGAACGGGTCGCTCCGGGCGATCCGCGGTGTCGCGAAGCGTTCCTCGACATATCGCATGATGACGAGGCTTTCCTTGAGAATGCGGCCGTCTTCGGTCTCGAGGATCGGCAGGGCGGTGGTGCCGCGCGATTTCTCGAGCAGCCATGCCGGCCGGGGCCGCGTGATATCCACCACGTGGTAGTCCACCGCATCCCCGAGTCCCTTCAAGTCCAGCAGGATCTCGACCCGTTGCGAGAAGGGGCAGACGGGAATGTGGTAGATGATCGGCCGTTTCATGAGGGGTTTCCTGCGCGATAGCTGTTTGACGGGTGGCCCGGGCAGGATATCTGCCACGCATGGTTATTGAAAACGCTCTGGTGATCGGCGCCTCCGGTGGTATCGGGCAGGCCCTTTGCAAGGCGCTCGCGGCCCGCGGCGTCAGCGTCACCCCCCTCTCGCGCAGCCGTGACGGGCTCGACGTGACGGACGAGCAGTCGGTCGAGACGGTGCTCGGCGGGCTCGACGGCCCCCATGACCTGGTCTTCGTCGCCACCGGCGCGCTCGAGATCAACGGGCACGCGCCCGAGAAGGCCCTGCGGCAGGTGTCGGCCCCGGGCTTCATGGAGCAGTTCGCGGTGAACGCCATGGGCCCGGCCTTGATCATGAAGCACGCCGCCCGGCTTCTGCCGCGCGACCGCCGGGCCGTCTTCGCCGCGCTGTCGGCGCGGGTCGGCTCCATCGGCGACAACCGGCGGGGTGGCTGGTACGCCTACCGGATGGCGAAGGCGGCGCTGAACCAGTTCGTGCATGGCGCGGCGATCGAACTGGCCCGCAGCCATCGCGAGTCGATCTGTGTGGCGCTTCACCCCGGCACGGTCGAGACGCCCCTCACCGCGAAGTATGCAGGCAACCATCCGACCGTGACGCCCGACCAGGCCGCGCGGCACCTGCTTGGTGTCATCGACGGGCTGACCCCCGCCGAGACCGGGCTGTTCTTCGACTGGGCCGGCAAGCGAGTGGAGTGGTGAATCCGCGTCTCGTCCTGGTGCTGGGCGACCAGCTGTCGCCGGGCGTCGCCGCGCTGAAGGCGGCGGACAAGGACCGCGATGTCGTGGTCATGGCCGAAGTGGCCGACGAGGCCGGCTACGTCCCGCACCATCCCAAGAAGATCGCGCTGGTCCTGGCGGCCATGCGCAAGCATGCCGAGCGCCTGCGCCATGACGGGTGGCATGTCGCCTATACCCGCCTCGACGATCCGGAAAACACCGGCAGCATCGCGGGCGAGCTGCTGCGCCGGGCCGAGGAACATCGCGCGGGCGAGGTGCTGGCGACCGAGCCCGGCGAATGGCGGCTCATCCAGCTGCTGGATGCGCTGCCGCTGACGGTGCGCCAGCTGCCCGATGACCGCTTCGTCTGTTCCAGCGCCGAGTTCGCGCGCTGGGCCGAGGGCCGCAAGAGCCTCCGGATGGAGTTCTTCTATCGCGAGATGCGGCGCAAGACCGGGCTGCTGATGGAAGATGGGCAGCCGGCCGGCGGGCAGTGGAACTTCGACCACGAGAACCGGAAGCCGGCACCCGGCGAGGTCGCTTACGGTGGGCCGATGCAATTCACCCCGGACGCGGTCGTCGAAGAGGTGCTCGACCTGGTCGAGGCCCGGTTCGGGGGCAATTTCGGGGATCTCCGCCCCTTCGCCTTCGCGACCGAGCCCGGCCAGGCTCGCCGCGCGCTGGCGCATTTCGTCTCCGGGGCGCTGCCGCGCTTCGGGGACTACCAGGACGCCATGCTGGAAAGCAGCCGGACGCTCTACCATGCGGTGATTTCGCCGTATCTGAATATCGGCCTTCTCGACCCGCTCGAGGTCTGCCGCGCGGTCGAGGAGGCCTGGCAGGCCGGGGATGTGCCGATCAACGCCGCCGAGGGGTTCATCCGCCAGATCATCGGCTGGCGCGAATTCGTGCGCGGCATCTACATGCTTCAGGGGGCCGACTACACGGCCTCCAACATGCTGGGCCACGACCGGGACCTGCCCGCCTTCTTCTGGGGCGCCGAGACGCGGATGAACTGCATCGCCCACACCGTCGCCCAGACGCGCGAGGACGCCTATGCGCATCACATCCAGCGGCTGATGGTGACCGGCAATTTCGCCCTGCTCGCGGGGATCGATCCCGCCCGGGTGCACGAATGGTATCTCGCTGTCTACACCGACGCCTTCGAATGGGTCGAGGCGCCCAACACCATCGGCATGAGCCAGTTCGCCGATGGCGGCGTGGTGGGGTCGAAGCCCTATGTCTCTTCGGGCAACTACATCTCGAAAATGTCGGACTACTGCCGGGGCTGCGCCTACAAGGTAAAGGACAAGACGGGCCCCGGGGCCTGCCCCTTCAACCTGCTTTACTGGCATTTCCTCGATCGCCACCGCGCGCGGTTCGCGCGCAATCCGCGCATGGCCCAGATGTACCGAACCTGGGACCGCATGGACGACGCGCGCCGTCGCACGATCCTGTCCGAGGCCGGGGACTGGCTCGCCCGGCTCGACGCGGGCGAGACGGTCTAGGTCACTCGGTTCCCGCGGCCGCGGCGTCGTCCACCGCCGGCGTCTCGGCCGGGGTAGCCCCATCGCCGTCGCCGGCGGCCTCGCGGCCGTCGATCCATTGGCCGTCGTAGACTTCGCCCGAGGCGTAGGTCATCACGCCCTGGCCCTGGCGCTTGCCCTCGACGAACATGCCTTCATAGACGTCGCCATTGGCGTATTTCGCGGTGCCCTGTCCGTGGATCTCGCCGTCGCGCCACGCGCCGCTGTATTCGAACCCGTCGGGCATGACGATGGTCCCGCGCCCGTGGCGCTGGCCGTCGCGAAACTGGCCGGTATAGACGGTGCCGTCCGCATAGGTGGCGACGCCCTGGCCGTCGCGCTGGCCCTCTTTCCATTCCCCGACGTACTTGTAGCCGTCGGTGTAGGTCATCGTGCCCTGGCCATGGTTCTTGGCATCGCGGAATTCACCCTCGTAGACGAGCCCGTTGGCGTATTCCGCGCGGCCCTTGCCCTCGATCACGCCCTCGACCCACTCACCCTCGTAGGAGGAGCCGTCCGCGTAGACGATCCGCCCCTCGCCATGGGCGAGGTCGTTGCGGAATGCGCCCTCGTAGACAGATCCGTCCGGATAGGTGACCGTGCCCATCCCCTCGATCCGGCCCTGGGCCCATTCGCCGGTGTAGACATACCCGTCGGTGCCGCGGAAGGTGCCCTGGCCATGGCGCTTGTCGTTGCGGAACTCGCCTTCGTAGACATCGCCGTTGGCGTAGCGGACCGTGCCGTTGCCGTGGCGCTGCCCGTCGACGAGCGTGCCTTCGTAGACGTCGCCGTTGGGCTGGGTCAGCGTGCCGAACCCGTTGATCTGCCCGTTCTTCCAGGCGCCGACATATTCCAGGCCGTCGGGCATGACCAGCGTGCCCTGGCCTTCGCGGACGCCCTGCGCGATCTCGCCCTCGTAGACCGCGCCGTCGGGGTAGGTGATGGTGCCGCGACCTTCCTTGACGCCGCGGCTCCACGTGCCCTCGTAGACATAGCCATTGGGGCTGCGCATCACGCCGAAGCCGTGGTGGAGCGCGTTCTGGAACTCGCCCTCGTAGCGCACCCCGTTGGCATAGATCGCCACGCCCTTGCCGGTGATCTTTCCCTCGGCCCAGTCGCCTTCGTAGATGCCGCCGTCGGGAAAGGTAATCTGCCCGAACCCGTGCGGCTTGCCCTCGGCGAAGCTGCCCTCGTAGACCGAGCCGTCGGGAAACCGCGCGATCCCCTGTCCGCGGATCTCTCCATCGACCCACTCGCCGCTGTATTCGTAGCCGTTCGGCAGACGGTAGGTGCCGGTGCCGTGCTGCTTGCCGTTCCGGAAGGTGCCCTCGTAGATGCCGCCGTCGTCATACTGTTTGGTGACGACCTCGCCATCGGCCTGCGCGGCGGCCGGGCCGGCTGACAGGGCCAATGCGATTGCGACCGTGGCGCCCCGGAAATGTATCGGCGCGCCGCCTGCGCCGGTCTTGGGATGATGCACGTGTGCCCCCTGGTCCGCGATTGCTGCGCGTTGTTGATCCATGTGGGCCAAAACCTACTTGAGCGGTCATGCGGAGACAACGCTTTTCACGAGACGGCCCTTTCCCCCGGCGCGGGTTCTGCTAAAGAGTCTGCCCGATCCGCAGGGCCCGAGAGGACATCCCATGTCAGCGACATTCCGCCTGACCTTGGCGCAGCTTAACCCGACGCTCGGCGCCTTCGAGGAGAACGCCGCCAAGGCGCGCGCCGCCCATGCCGAGGCCAGGGCCGCCGGGGCCGACATGCTGGCGCTGCCCGAGATGTTCATCACCGGCTACCAGCCCCAGGACCTCGTGCGTCGCCCTGCCTTCGCGCGCCAGGCCATGGATGCGATCGACCGGCTGGCGGCCGACTGCGCCGACGGGCCGGTGATCGGGATCGGGGGGCCGTTCTCGGGGGACGGGCACCTCTACAACGCCTACCATATCCTCGAAGGCGGCCGCGTGGTGGCGCGGATCTTCAAGCACATCCTGCCCAATAGCGGGGTTTTCGACGAGAAGCGGATCTACGACTCCGGGCCGATCAACGGGCCCTACCGCGTCGGCCCGTTGCGGATCGGAACGCCGATTTGCGAAGACGCCTGGTTCGAGGATGTCTGCGAGGCGCTGGAAGAAACCGGCGCCGAGCTCCTGCTGGTGCCGAACGGATCGCCCTATCACCGCCGCAAGCACGATACGCGCACCGGGCTGATGGTGGCACGGGTGATCGAGACCGGACTGCCGCTCGTCTACCTGAACCTCGTTGGCGGGCAGGACGACCAGATGTTCGACGGGGGCACGTTCGTTTTGAACCCCGGCGGACGGCTGGCGGTGCAGATGCCCCCGCTCGAGGAGGCGCTGACCCATGTGGATTTCGAGCAGACCGCCGACGGCTGGCGGGCGGTACCGGGCGCGCTGGCGCCGCTGCCGGACGCGTGGGAGGCCGACTACCGCGTCATGGTCGAGACGCTGCGCGACTACCTTCGGAAATCCGGGTTCGACAAGGTTCTTCTCGGGCTTTCGGGCGGTGTCGACAGCGCGCTGGTGGCGACCATCGCCGTTGATGCCATCGGGGCGGAGAACGTGCGCTGCGTGATGCTGCCCTCGGAATACACCTCGCCCGCGTCGCTGGAGGACGCGGCCGCCGTGGCGGCGGCGCTGGGATGCCGCTGCGACACGGTGCCGATCGACAAGGGCCGCGCCGCGGTCACCGAGACGCTGGCACCGCTTTTCGCCGGCCGCGACGAGGACGTGACCGAGGAGAACATCCAGTCGCGCCTGCGCGGGCTGCTTCTGATGGCGCTCTCGAACAAGTTCGGCGAAATGCTGCTGACGACCGGCAACAAGTCCGAGGTCGCGGTCGGCTACGCCACGATCTACGGCGACATGGCCGGCGGCTACAACCCGATCAAGGATCTCTACAAGACCCGCGTCTTCGAGACCTGTCGCTGGCGCAACGCCAATCACCGCGACTGGATGAAAGGCCCCGACGGCACGGTGATACCGCCGCGCGTGATCGACAAGCCGCCCTCGGCGGAGCTGCGCGCCGACCAGAAGGACGAGGACAGCCTGCCGCCCTATGACGCGCTCGACCGTATCCTCGAGATGCTGGTCGACGAGGAGCGGTCGGTCGACGAGATCGTCGCCGCAGGGTTCGACCTCGCGACGGTCAAGCGCATCGAGCATCTCGTCTACATCTCGGAATACAAGCGGTTCCAGGCCGCGCCGGGCACCCGCCTGACCGAGCGCGCCTTCTGGCTCGACCGGCGGTACCCGGTCGTCAACCGCTGGCGCGACGGCGGCTGAAGCGCGCCGCCCGCATCCCGCGGCGGCGTTATCCGAGACGGGCGTCGAGCGTGATGTCGGCGGTCAGCAGCTTCGACACCGGGCACCCGGTCTTGGCACTGTCGGCCGCTTCCTGGAAATCGGCCTCCGAGGCGCCCGGGACCTTGGCGGTGACGTCGAGATGCACGGCCGTGATCGCGAACCCGTCCTCAACCTGCGCCAGCGTCACCTCGGCGTCGGTGGCGATCATCTCGGGCGTCAGGCCGCGCGCGCCCAGGATCATCGACAACGCCATGGAATAACAGCCGGCATGGGCGGCGCCGATCAGCTCTTCGGGGTTGGTGCCGGGCGCGTTCTCGAAGCGGTTGTCGAAGCCGTAGGATACGCCGTCGAGCGTGCCGCTCTCGGTCGAGAGGCGCCCGCGCCCGCTTTTCAGTTCGCCTTTCCAGACGGCGGAACCCTTGCGTTTCATGCTGTCTCCTCCTTGGTGTGAACGGTTGCGTCGGACACCAACGCAGCGGGGCCGGGAAAGGTTCGCCCGCCTATTCCCACCAGCGGTCTATGGCGGCGATGTCGTCGTCGGACCAGCCGAAGTGATGCGCCATCTCGTGGACCAGAACATGCGCGACCAGGGCATCCAGCGCCACGTCGCCGCGATGCGCCCATTCGTCGAGGATGGGGCGGCGGAACAGCCAGACCGTGTCGGGCCCCTGTGGCTGGTCGAGCACCGATTTCTCGGTCATCGGTATGCCGTCATAGAGTCCCGTCAGCTCGAACGGATCCTGGATGCCGAGCTCGGCCAGCATGTCGTCGCCGGGGAAGTCCGCGACGCGGATGGCCACCGCCGCGGCCCCGTCCCGGAAAGGCGGCGGCAGCGCATCCGCGGCGGCGCGGGCCATCTCGGCGATCTCGTCGGCGGTGGCGGCGGTGCGGTCTTTCCAGTGCAACGGCATGCGGGGTCTCCTGTCGCCTCCCCGTGGATATGGACAAAACAGGCGGCTTGTGAAAGAGCAGGCGCCAAGGAGACTGCCCATGACCGTGACCCGTTTCGCCCCGTCCCCCACCGGCTATCTGCATGTCGGCAACCTGCGCACCGCGCTCTTCAACTTCCTGATCGCGCGGAAATCGGGGGGCACCTTCATCCTGCGGCTCGACGACACCGATCCCGAGCGGTCGAAGCAGGCCTATGTCGACGCCATCAAGGAAGACCTGGAATGGCTGGGGCTGGGCTGGGACCGGGTGGAGCGGCAGTCCGAACGGCTCGACCGCTATGCCGAGGCCGCGGACCGGATGCGCGCCGACGGGCGGCTCTACGAGTGTTTCGAGACCCCGTCCGAACTGGACCTGAAGCGCAAGAAGCAGCTCAACATGGGCCGCCCGCCGGTCTATGACCGCTCGGCGCTGAAGCTGTCCGAGGCCGAGAAGGCGGCGCTGCGCCGGGAACGGGCGCCGCACTGGCGCTTCAAGCTCGACCATGAACGGATCGAGTGGGTGGACGGCATTCTCGGCGACGTGTCGATCGATGCGGCCAGCGTGTCCGACCCGGTTCTTATCCGGGGCGACGGCCAGGTGCTCTACACGCTGGCGTCGGTGGTGGACGACACCGAGATGGGCATCACGCATGTGGTGCGGGGCTCCGACCACGTCACCAACACCGCCACGCAGATCCAGATCATCGGCGCGCTGGGCGGCACGGCGCCGGACTTCGCGCATCATTCGCTGCTGACCGGACCGCAGGGCGAGGCCCTGTCGAAACGCCTGGGCACGCTCAGCCTGCGCGACCTGCGCGCCCAGGGGGTCGAGCCGATGGCGCTCCTGTCGCTCCTCGCACGGATCGGGTCGGCCGATCCGGTGGAGCTGCGGGGATCGGTGGACGACCTCGTCGAGGGCTTCGACATCTCGCGCTTTTCCGCCGCGCCGACCAAGTTCGACGTCAACGATCTGTTCCCGCTCACCGCGCGCTACCTGGCGAGCCTGCCCTACGCGGCGGTCGCGGACCGGATCGCCGCGCTCGGCGTGCCCGAGGAAATCGCCCCGCGGTTCTGGGAGGTCACCCGCGAGAACATCACCGTGCTGGACGACCTCGGGGGATGGTGGGCGCTCTACCGCGACGGGGCCGCGCCCGACATCGCCGAGGAGGATCGCGATTTCGTCGCGCAGGCGATGGGGCTGTTGCCCGAGCCGCCCTACACGGACGCGACCTGGTCCGAATGGACCGCCGCGGTGAAGGACGCAACCGGCCGCAAGGGCAAGGGGCTGTTCATGCCCCTGCGCAAGGCGCTCACGGGGCGCGCGCACGGGCCGGACATGTCGAAGGTCATGCCGCTCCTGCAGAAGGTCCGGGCCAAGGACTGAGCCCGCTCAATCGCGGACGATCCGCGCGGGCAGCCGGGCCAGCCGGTCGTCCACGAAGTCGCGCTCGAACGTCGTCAGGTCCACGTGGCGCGGATATCGCGGCGCGGCCCGGTCGTCGAGAATCGTTCCGTCCCAACCGTCGGTCGTCTCGAAGAAACGGTCCGCGCCCGCCTCGCCGAAGACATGCAGGAAGCCCTGCACGACGCAGTCGAGATAGCTCAGCAGGATCGGATGGGCGGCCTCTGGCGCCTCATGCGCGGGGCTGGTGCGGTAGATCGACACCGTGATGGGGTGCGGGTGATCATGCGCGACGTCGGGTGCGGCCAGCGGCAGCCGGTCGTAGGCAGCCTCGCGCGCGTCGAGCGCGGCCCAGTCGCCGCCCGGAACGGCCGCGACCAGGCCCTCGATCTGGTGGCCCGGCGCTTCGCGGACGGAAAGGAAGGCGGCGGGGCGCCGACTGGTGTGGCGCCAGACGCGCCGCCAGCCCCGGGCGCGGGCGGGCAGGGCGGTCGGGTAGTCGTGGGTCTTGCGGTTCACGAGCGATCCGTAGCCGAAGAAGAACGGATCCGGATTTCGAACAGGGCGGGTCATGGCCTCTATGTGCCTCCGGCGAATTCCCGGTGCAAGGTGTTGCCCGCCGGCGGGGCTTGGTCTACCATCGCGGTTGTTGGATACGGGAGAACCGGCTCTGCCGGTGCCGAAGGAGCAACCGCCCCGGAAACTCTCAGGCGACAGGACCGAATCCGGCACGACACTCTGGAGAGATCCCGGACTTGGTCCGGGGCGCCGAAGGGATAACGATCTCAGGCGGAAGGACAGAGGGGGCATCGCCGGTGGCCGCCAGTGGGCCGCCCTGACGCGGTGCCGACGTTTTCCCGCAGGACGCCGGCGTTGACACGGGAGACGGGTTTGTCCGAACTGAAGCGCACGGCGCTCTACGATCTGCACATGGAACTGGGGGGCAAGATGGTGCCCTTCGCCGGATACGAGATGCCGGTTCAGTATCCCATGGGGGTGATGAAGGAACATCTGCATACCCGCGCCGCGGCGGGGCTTTTCGATGTCAGCCACATGGGGCAGGTGATCCTGCGGTCGGCCTCCGGCGACATGGCGGATGCGGCGCGTGCGCTGGAAACCCTGGTGCCGGTCAGCGTCCTGGGGCTCAAGGAGAACCGCCAGCGCTACGGCTTTTTCACGAACGCGGCCGGCGGCATCCTCGACGACCTGATGATCGCCCATCGCGGCGACCATCTCTTTCTCGTCGTGAACGCGGCCTGCAAGGCGGCAGATATCGCGCTGATGCAGGAACGCCTCGGCGCGGACTGCGCCGTGGTGCCGGTGACAGACCGTGCGCTGCTGGCGCTGCAGGGTCCCGCGGCGGAGGGCGCGCTGGAACGGCTGGTGCCGGGCGTGGCGGAGATGAAATTCATGGACATAGCCGTTCTGGACGGCCCCGACGGGGAGGTCTGGGTCTCGCGCTCGGGCTACACGGGCGAGGACGGTTTCGAGGTGTCCGTTGCGGCGGATGCGGCCCCGGCCTTCGCGCGGGCGCTTCTGGAGATGGACGCGGTCGCGCCGATCGGGCTCGGGGCCCGCGACTCCCTCCGGCTCGAGGCCGGGCTCTGCCTTTACGGCAACGACATCGACGAGACGACCTCGCCGGTCGAGGCATCGCTCGACTGGGCCATCCAGAAGGTGCGCCGCAAGGACGGGGACCGCGCAGGCGGCTTCCCGGGCGCCGAGCGTATCCTGGCCGAGCTTGAGACGGGCACCGCCCGCCGCCGCGTCGGCCTGCTGCCCGATGGCCGTGCACCGATGCGCGAGGGCACGCAACTCTTCGCCGATGCCGAGGGCGGCCAGCCGATCGGCCACGTCACCTCCGGCGCGTTCGGTCCCAGCATCGAGAAGCCGATGTCCATGGGCTACCTGCCCACCGAGCTTTCCGCCGAGGGCACGCAGGTCTTCGGCGAGGTGCGCGGACGGCGCCGTCCGGCGATCGTGGCCGCGATGCCCTTCCGACCCGCAACCTACAAACGCTGACCAACGGGAGTGTCCCCCATGAAATACACCGAAGATCACGAATGGCTCCGCGTCGAAGACGATCTTGTCGTCGTCGGCATCACCGAGCACGCCTCGACCCAGCTGGGTGACGTCGTGTTCGTCGAACTGCCCGAGGAGGGCACCAAGGTCGCGAAGGGCGACGACGCGGTCGTGATCGAGAGCGTCAAGGCAGCCTCGGACATCCTCGCGCCGGTCGATGGCGAGATCGTCGCCGTCAACGAGGAGCTTGTCGACAAACCGGCGCTGGTCAACGAAGACCCGCTCGGGGCCGCGTGGTTCTTCAAGATGAAGGTGGAGGACATGGAAGCCCTCGACGCCTTCATGGACGAGGACGCCTACAAGGAACTCATCGACTGACATCGCCACGGAGTGCGCGCATGACCTTCACGCCGACGGACTACCTGCCCTATGATTTCGCCAATCGCCGCCATATCGGGCCGTCGCCGGCCGAAATGGCCGAGATGTTCGCAGCCATCGGGGTCGAGGATCTCGACGACCTGATCGACAAGACGGTCCCGGCGAGCATCCGCCAGAAGGACAGCCTCGACTGGGGCCGCCCACAGTCGGAGCGCGAGATGCTTCACAACATGCGGATCACGGCCTCGAAGAACCGGGTCCTGACCTCGCTGATCGGGCAGGGCTATCACGGCACGGTCACGCCGCCGGTTATACAGCGCAACGTGCTCGAAAACCCGGCCTGGTACACGGCCTACACGCCCTACCAGCCCGAAATCAGCCAGGGCCGGCTGGAAGCGCTGCTGAACTACCAGACGATGATCTCCGACCTCACCGGGCTCGAGATCGCCAACGCCTCGCTGCTCGACGAGGCGACGGCCTGCGCCGAGGCGATGACCATGGCCCAGCGCGTGGCCAAGTCGAAACTGAAGGCCTTTTTCGTCGACGAGAACTGTCACCCGCAGAACATTGCCGTGATGCAGACCCGCGCCGCGCCGCTGGGCATCGAGGTGATCGTGGGCGACCCAGCGGCCGACCTGGAGGCCGACAAGGTCTTCGGCGCGATCTTCCAGTATCCGGGCACCCATGGCCATCTCTCCGATTTCAGCGACCAAATCGCGGCGCTGCATGCCGAGAAGGCCATCGGCATCGTCGTGGCCGACCCCCTGGCGTTGACGCTGCTGAAGGAACCCGGCGCGATGGGGGCCGATATCGCCGTCGGTTCCACCCAGCGCTTTGGCGTGCCGGTCGGCTATGGCGGGCCGCACGCCGCCTACCTGGCGACCAAGGATGCCTACAAGCGGGCGATTCCGGGCCGGCTGGTCGGGGTCTCGGTCGACAGCCACGGCAACCGCGCCTATCGCCTCGCGCTGCAGACGCGCGAGCAGCATATCCGCCGTGAGAAGGCGACCTCCAACGTGTGCACGGCGCAGGCGCTTCTGGCGGTGATGGCGAGCTTCTACGCCGTCTTCCACGGCCCCGAGGGCCTGAAGGCGATCGCGCAGCGCATCCACCGAAAGACCGTCCGCCTGGCCCGGGGGCTCGAGAGTATCGGGTTGAAGATCGAACCCGAAACCTTCTTCGACACGATCACCGTGGATGTGGGGCCGATGCAGGAGGTGTTGCTCAAGTCGGCCCGCGAGGAGGGCATCAACCTGCGCAGGGTCGGTACGACCCGGATCGGCATCACGCTCGACGAGCGGACCCGCCCGGCCGATATCGAGGCCGTCTGGCGGGCCTTCGGGCTGCACCGCTCCGACGACGATCTGTCGCCGGAATACCGGCTGCCCGAGGGCCTGCTGCGGAACAGCGACTTCCTGACCCATCCCGTCTTCCACATGAACCGGGCCGAGACGGAGATGATGCGCTACATGCGGCGGCTCGCCGACCGTGATCTCGCGCTCGACCGTGCCATGATCCCGCTGGGCAGCTGCACCATGAAGCTGAACGCCGCGGCCGAGATGATGCCGGTCAGCTGGCGCGAGTTCTCCCTGCCGCATCCCTATGCGCCGGCCGACCAGATGGAAGGCTATCTCGAGATGATCAACGATCTCTCGGAAAAGCTCTGCACCATCACCGGCTACGACGCGATGTCGATGCAACCCAATTCCGGCGCGCAGGGGGAGTATGCGGGGCTTCTGACCATTGCCGCCTACCACCGGGCGCGGGGCGAGTCGCATCGGAACGTCTGCCTGATCCCGACCTCGGCGCACGGGACGAACCCGGCCTCGGCGCACATGGTCGGGATGGACGTCGTGGTCGTGAAATCGGCCGAGAACGGCGATATCGACGTCGAGGATTTTCGCGCCAAGGCCGAGGCCGCCGGTGAGAATCTCGCGGCCTGCATGATCACCTATCCCTCGACCCACGGCGTCTTCGAGGAGACGGTGCGCGAGGTCTGCGAGATCACCCATGAGCATGGCGGACAGGTCTACATGGACGGTGCGAACCTGAACGCGCTGGTCGGGCTGGCCAAGCCCGGCGAGATCGGGTCCGACGTGAGCCACCTGAACCTGCACAAGACCTTCTGCATTCCGCATGGCGGTGGCGGGCCGGGCATGGGGCCGATCGGGGTCAGGGCTCATCTCGCGCCCTATCTCCCGGGCGATCCGCTGTCCGGTGTCGGCGAGGGGCCGGTCGCCGCGGCGGCCTTCGGGTCGGCGTCGATCCTGCCGATTTCCTGGGCCTACGTGCTGATGATGGGGGGCGCGGGGCTGACCCAGGCGACCAAGGTCGCGATCCTGAACGCCAACTATATCGCGGCCCGGCTGCGCGGCGCCTATGACGTGCTGTTCAGCGGCCCGGGCGGGCGCGTGGCGCATGAATGCATCATCGACACGCGGCCCTTCGCCGAGTCGGCCGGCGTGACCGTCGACGACATTGCCAAGCGGCTCGTCGATTGCGGTTTCCACGCGCCGACGATGAGCTGGCCCGTCGCCGGCACGCTGATGATCGAGCCGACCGAGTCCGAGACCAAGGCCGAGCTGGACCGCTTCTGCGACGCGATGCTCGGCATCCGCGAGGAAATCCGCGCCATCGAGGAAGGGCGCCTGGACCGCGAGAACAACCCGCTCAAGAACGCGCCGCACACGGTCGAGGATCTCGTCGGTGACTGGGATCGGCCCTACAGCCGCGAGCAGGGGTGTTTCCCGTCGGGCTCCTTCCGGGTCGACAAGTACTGGGCGCCGGTCGGTCGGGTCGACAACGTCTATGGCGACCGTCACCTCGTCTGCACCTGTCCGCCGGTCGAGAGCTACGCCGAAGCGGCCGAATAGGCTCAGCCGAGGCCGCGCATCCGGCGGAGCGCCTCGCGTTCCGCCGCCAGCGGCAGCGCGCCCTCGGCATAGGCATGGGCCGTCTCCGCCATGTCCCGCGCCGCCGTCCGAAGCCGCGTGTCCTGCGCCTTCTGGAGCCGCGCGAGGGCCTGCTGCAGGCGGATCGCGATCTCGATCTTGGCGCCGCCGTCGCGCGCGATCGCCGCGTAGGCGTCGTGCACCAGGTCGGCGGCCCGCGTCGGGGGCACCCAGACCCGCGGATGCCGGATATCCTCGTCCGGCACCACCTCCGCCCCGAAACGCCAGAGTAGCCGCTCCAGCCGTCCGATCACGTCGATCGCCGTGCCCTGGTCGTTGATGCCGGGGGACAGGGCACGTGTCGCCACCTCGGCCAGAACCACGAAGCCGAAACGCGCATCCTGCTCGAAGCTGCGGACGTCCGCGATGGTGAAAGCCTGCGCGATACGCGCGGACGTCTTCTCGATGTCGGACGGGGTGCCCACGATATGCGCGACCGGTCCGTCCTTGAGCACGAAATGGCCCGGCGGGGCGCTGACATAGATGTCGAGATCGTCGGCTTCCGCGGCATGGCTCAGCGCTGCCATGTCGATGAACTGGACATATCCCGTGGCGTCCGCCGGGACGGCCGCGCTGTCGGACGGGATCGCGTCGATCCCGTCATTGAGCGGGCTGCCGCCCAGATGCGGGGGCTTGCGCCAGAACCGCAGGCTGTTTTCGGCGCGCCTTTCGACCACGCGGATCATCTCGTCCATGCTGCCGAGATCCGAGAGATGGTCGATCCATCGAAGGATCGCCAGGATGACGAGGCCCACGACCCCGACGGTGACCGCGAAGACCACGACAGACGCGCCGCCCTCGTAGACCCCGGCCCGGAAGAGAATGCTCGCAACCAGGGCGAAGATGAAGGCCCCGATGAAGGTGGCCAGCACGGTCTGCGTGGTCGTGTCCTCGAGCAGGACGCGATGCGAGCGCGGCGTCACCTGCGAAGAGGCCGACCGGTGGACCGAGACCATGACGCTGAGCGAGAAGGTGGTCACGGCCAGCATGCTGGTGGAGAGAATGTCGAGGATCGGCATCACCGACTCCGGTCCGAGCCGCTCCACAAGCCGGTCCGGGATCAGCGGATCGATCACGGCCGCAGCCCCGGCCGCGACGATCGCGAGGACCGCGATCAGGGTGATCCGCACCCCGAGTTGGCGAGAGAGACGCAGCAGGCGCCAGAAGGTCTTCGAGAACACGAGGTCCGCCCTTGGCCGTTCCGATGGCACGTGACGGAGTCTGGCGGTTTCCCGGGTCCGGGTCCAGCCCCGTGCGTCAGCGGCGTTTCAAGTCGGCCGCGTCGAAGTGGATCCCGCGCTCGGCCAGCCACGCGGCGAAATGCGCCGTCTTCGCCTCGAGCGAACAGGTGCCGGTCAGGCAGGACGGGTCATCCGCGTATGCCTGCCTGAGCTGGGTCTGCGTTGCGGTGTCCAGCTTGGCCCAGGGCGTCATGGCGTGCTCCGTTTCCGTGCTGCACGGCTTGAACCTGCGCCGTGTTTTCACAATATACATGCAAACATATTTAATCGCAGGAGCAGCGCAAGATGAGCGGCGCGATGAAAATGGTCTGCCACGACTGTGGCACGGTGAACCGCGTTCCCGCGGCCAGGCTGGGGGCAGGCCCCAAATGCGGCACCTGCGGGACGAAGCTGACGGCGGGCAAGGTGCGGGAGCTCGATCTCAAGACCCTCGAGAAAAGCGTCAGGACCGACGACGTGCCGCTTCTCGTCGATTTCTGGGCGCCCTGGTGCGGCCCATGCCGGATGATGGCACCGGAGTTCGCCAAAGCCGGCGACATGCTCGCGCCCGGGGTCCGGCTCGCCAAGATCGATACCCAGTCGCACCCGGACGCGGCGATCCGCTACAGCATCCGGGGCATTCCCGCACTGATCCTGTTCCGGGGCGGGCGCGAGGTCGCGCGCAAGGCCGGGGCCATGCCGGCGGCGGGCATCGCGGCCTTCGTCCGCGCGCATGTGAAGACAGACGCATGACCGGCGGGCGCGCCTGCGGCGCCGCCACAAGCGCGCTTGACACCGCTCGCGAAAAAAGCCACATCAGGCGCCGTCGGGGCCGTAGCTCAGTTGGGAGAGCGCGTCGTTCGCAATGACGAGGTCAGGGGTTCGATTCCCCTCGGCTCCACCAGATTCCCAGGCTCAGGATCTCAGCGCACCGTCACCACGGTGCAGTTGGCGTGCTGGTTCACCTTGTGCGAGACGCTGCCCAGCAGAAGGCCCTTCAGACCGCCGAGCCCCCGGCTGCCCATCACGATCATGTCGGCGCCGATATCCTTCGCCGAGTCGAGGATCGTCTCGGCATAGTCGCCCGGCAGAACCCGGACGCTCACATCCTTGGCACCGCGGCTCTCGGCGCGGTCGGCGGCATCCTGCGCAAGCCGGTCGCCGAGGGCCGAAACGACCCGCGCCGTTTCGTCGGTGCTCTGGGTCAGGCGGAACAGATCGGTCATCGATCCCGGCATGTCGTCGAGCTTGGGCATCGTCTTTTCGGCCGTGTGGCGGACCAGGTGTTCGGCTTCGGCGAGGCGGTCCATCTCCTCGGCCTCGCGGCCGTGCATCAGGACATGCAGCACGGTCAGCTTCGCGTCGAAGGCCGCGGCCATGTCGGCGGCCATGTCGACCGCTTTCCGCGCGGTGTCGGATCCGTCGGTCGCGACAAGGATCTTCTGGGTCATCTCGCTCCTCCTTCGTTTTCGATCCGGGCGTCCGGACCTGAAACGAAAATAGGCCCGCCGGGTTCCGGCGGGCCTTGAGGCAGATCAATCCGGGCCGAAACCCGGCTTGTCCGATCGAGATCAGTCAGCCAGGGCGAGGTTGCCGGCCGACTCGCGGCCGTCACGGCCGGTTTCCAGGTCGAAGGTGACCTTCTGGCCGTCCTCGAGGCCGGTCAGGCCGGCGCGCTCGACGGCGGAGATGTGGACGAAAATGTCCTTGGAGCCGCCCTCGGGTTGGATGAAGCCGTAGCCTTTGGTGGAGTTGAACCACTTCACGGTGCCATTAGCCATTTGATATGTCTCCATATTTTTCACTGCCCACGGTATTGCGGCAGCTCGGCGCAGTCAGTGCTTAATCGAGTCACTGTGGCCGGTAAGGGAGACAGCAGGTCGATAGAGAGTAACGTCGCAGCGCTCATATGGGCCAACAGGGCGGGCATTGCAAGGGGAATCACCCTATGCTGTCCTCGGGTTGGCCCCCGGACCCCGGCATTTCTCTGCCGATCCGCGGCCGGCCGGTTGCAGCACCGGGCCTGCACGCATAGCTGGCCTGCAAGGCCGGGGGTTCGCGCGCGCGGGCCGGACCCGGCTGGAGATGGAAAAAGGAGATTTCATGAAACTCGCAGGAAAGACCGCCGGCGCCGCCGCGGCGCTCGGACTCGCCATCGCGGCCGCCGCAATGCCGGTCGCGGCACAGGAGGCCGATTTCAGCGACGCGCGGCTCGATTCATTCGTGCAGGCGGTCATCGACATCGCCGAATTGCGCCAGAAATACGAGGTCCAGATGGCCGAGGCCGGCGGCGAAGCCGAGCAACAGAAGCTGGCGGAGGCCTTCCAGTCGGAGGCCATCGCCGTGGTCGAGGCGGCCCCGGATCTGACCGTCGATCAGTATGTCGAGATCGGTCAGCAGGCGACCGAGGACGCCGAACTCGGCGCGCGTATCCGCGAGATGCTCGCCGCCCGGATGGACGGCTGACAGGCGCCGCGGCGGCCCGCCCAGCAGCCTGGCGGGCCGCCGTGGAAGAATGTCCAATTTTCGACGGAAAAATGGCGCGATATGGGCGCTTTCGCGCCTCGATTTGGACACGGGTGCAGCGCATGGTTGAGTCATCATAACACAAAAAGGCGGTCCGACAGCCCGCCGCGAGCCACCAACGCATCAGAGGATCAAAACCATGTCGCACCTTCTTCAGAAAGCCCGCAACGGTCGTGTGAGTGCCCTGGAAAGCTGCCGCGAGCGCGCCGGCGAAACCCCCTTCGGAACCGGCGCCGAGGCACGGTTCCGCATGCAGCGCCAGGTGCGCAGCCTGTCCTTCGTGTCGTCCCGCGGGTCCGGCCGCGGCGAGATCCTCCCGGGCTGAACGCCGGTCCAGGCGTCGCGATTTCCCTCGCAACGCGTCCCAGGGGCGCCCGCAGGCCAGGCCGCGGGCGCCCTTTCGCGTTGGGCGCCCGGGGCGCCGGCCGGATCCCTCAGCGCGTGAACTTCTTGTATTTCACACGCTTCGGTTCGACCGAGTCCGGGCCGAGACGGCGGATCTTGTCTTCCTCGTAGGCTTCGAAATTGCCCTCGAACCATTCCACATGGGCCTCGCCCTCGAAGGCGAGGATATGGGTGCAGAGGCGGTCGAGGAAGAAACGGTCGTGCGAGATGATGACCGCGCAGCCCGCGAACTCGGCCAGTGCGTCCTCGAGCGCGCGAAGCGTCTCGACGTCGAGATCGTTGGTCGGCTCGTCGAGCAGCAGCACGTTCCCGCCGGAGCGGAGAAGCTTGGCCATGTGAACCCGGTTCCGCTCGCCGCCCGAAAGGAGACCCACCTTCTTCTGCTGGTCGCCACCCTTGAAATTGAAGGCCGAGACATAGGCGCGCGAATTGACCTCCGCGTCGCCCAGCTGGATCACGTCGAGCCCGTCGCTGATCTCTTCCCAGACGGTCTTGTCCGCGTCCAGCGCGTCGCGCGACTGGTCGACATAGGAAAGCTGCACCGTGTCGCCGTATTCCAGCGATCCGCCATCGGGCTGTTCCTGCCCGGTCAGCATCCGGAAGAGCGTCGTCTTGCCGGCGCCGTTCGGGCCGATCACGCCGACGATGCCGCCGGGCGGCAGCGAGAAGCTCAGATCCTCGAGCAGCAGCCGGTCGCCATAGCCTTTCCGCAGGCCTTCGGCCTCGATGACCTTGGATCCGAGACGGGGGCCGTTCGGGATGACGATCTGCGCCTTGCCCACGCGCTCGCGCTCGGACTGGCTGGCCAGTTCATCATAGGCCTTGATCCGCGCCTTGGATTTCGCCTGCCGGGCCTTGGCCCCGGCCCGGATCCATTCGAGTTCGCGTTCCAGGGTCTTCTGGCGCGCCTTGTCCTCGCGCGCCTCCTGCTCCAGCCGCTTGGCCTTCTGTTCCAGCCAGCTGGAATAGTTGCCCTCGTAGGGGATGCCGCGGCCGCGGTCCAGTTCCAGGATCCAGCCGGTGATGTCGTCGAGGAAGTAGCGGTCGTGGGTGACGATCAGGATCGTTCCCTTGTAGTCGATCAGGTGCTGCTGGAGCCACGCGATGGTCTCCGCGTCGAGATGGTTGGTCGGCTCGTCGAGAAGCAGCATGTCCGGCGCTTCGAGCAGCAGCCGGCACAGCGCGACCCGGCGTTTCTCGCCGCCCGAGAGGTTGTCGACGCTCTCGTGGTCCGGCGGGCAGCGCAGGGCCTCCATCGCGACGTCGATCTGGGCGTCGAGATCCCAGAGGTTCTCGCTGTCGATCTCGTCCTGCAGCGTGGCCATCTCCTCGGCCGTCTCGTCGGAATAATTCATGGCAAGCTCGTTGAAACGTTCGAGCTTGGCCTTCTTGGCGGCCACGCCTTCCATGACGTTGCCGCGCACGTCGAGCGCGGGGTCGAGTTCCGGTTCCTGCGGCAGGTAGCCGACGCGGGCGCCCTTGGCCGCCCAGGCCTCGCCGGTGAAGTCCTTGTCGATCCCGGCCATGATCCGCAGGAGCGTCGACTTGCCGGCGCCGTTCGGACCCACGACGCCGATCTTCACGCCGGGCAGGAACGAGAGACGGATGTTCTCGAAGGTCTTCTTGCCGCCCGGATAGGTCTTGGAAACCCCGTCCATGTGGTAGACGTACTGGTAGGATGCCATGAAGGAACCGCCTCTGGTCTGGTGTTTCGGATCAAGGCGGTAGATACCGATTCCGCTGGACAAGGGCAATGTGCGGATGGATACGCTCTGCCCGTCCAGGGAACGGAGGACGATTTTGCGCGAGGGCTTTCCGAAAGCCGAGCCCGGCATGCGGATCGGGTTGCTGGGCGGGTCCTTCGATCCGGCCCATCAAGGCCATGTCCATGTCACCCGCCATGCGCTCAAGCGGTTTGCGCTGGACCGCGTCTGGTGGCTGGTCAGCCCGGGCAACCCGCTCAAGCGTCATGGCCCCGCGCCGCTGGCGCACCGGATGACGGTGGCGCGGGAGGTGATGCGCCACCCGCGGGTCGCGGTCACGGACATCGAGGCGCGGATCGGCACGCGCTACACGGCCGAGACGCTGAACGAATTGATGGCGCGCTACGCGGGCGTCCGTTTCGTCTGGCTCATGGGGGCCGACAACCTGGCCAGTTTTCATCGCTGGCAGCGCTGGGACTGGATCATGGAAACCGTGCCCGTCGGTGTGCTGGCCCGGCCGGGGCAGCGGATTTCCGCCCGGCTCTCGCCCGCGGCGCGGGCCTTTGCGCGCTACAAGGTACCGGCGGCGATGGCTCCGCGGCTGGCCTTTTGCAGGCCGCCGGCCTGGTGTTTCCTCAATGTGCCGATGGTCGATATCTCGTCGACCGCCATCCGGCGTGCGGGCGCGTGGCAGTCGCAGGGTTGAGCGCGCCCGGTTCCTCGGTTTAACTCGGCCCATGGCACAGGGCCGCGACTCCTTCGATCCGATCCGCCGCGCCGTTCTCGGCGGGCTCTTGTCCGGCGTGGGCAGCGCGGCCATGGCCGGGGCGCCGCCGACCTCGCTGCGGCCGCGCCCGCGCGGGCGGCTTCTGCCGCGCCGCGCGGTCGCCGCGCCCGAGACCCTGATAGAGCAGGCCAAGATCTCGGGGCAGGTCAGCTTCGCGGTGGCCGATGCCGATACCGGCGAAATCCTCGAGACGCGCAGCCCGCTTCTGCGCCAGCCCCCGGCCAGCGTCGCCAAGACGGTCACCACGCTCTACGCGCTCGAGACGCTGGGGCCGGCCTACCGCTTCCAGACCCGGCTCGTGGCGACCGGGCCGGTGGAAGAGGGCGCCGTGAAGGGTGACCTCGTGCTGCAGGGCGGCGGCGACCCGACGCTCGATACCGATGCGCTGGCGGCACTCGCCCGCGATCTCAAGTCATACGGGATCGAGCGGGTCGCGGGGCGCTTCCTCGTCGATGCCAGCGCGCTGCCGGACTTGCCCCATATCGATCCGGGCCAGCCGGATCATGTCGGCTACAACCCGGCGATCTCGGGGCTCAACCTGAACTTCAACCGCGTTTTCTTCGAATGGAAGCGGGGCGCGGGGGGCTACGACCTGACGATGGATGCCCGCTCGGCCCGCTATCGCCCGCGCGTCAGCATCGCGCAGATGGAGGTCGTCGACCGCGCCCACCCGGTCTACACCTATTCCGAGAGCGCCGGCCGCGATGCCTGGACCGTCTCCAAGAAGGCGCTGGGCAGCGGTGGCGGGCGCTGGCTGCCGGTCCGCCGGCCCGGGGGCTATGCCGGCGAGGTCTTCCACACCATCGCCCGCGCCGAGGGGATCGCGCTGTCGAAACCGACGCCGGGACAGGGCAGCGGGGCCGTGCTGGCCCAGCACTCGAGCGCCGAGCTTTCGGTGATCCTGCAGGACCTGCTGAAGTATTCCACAAACCTGACCGCCGAGACCGTCGGGCTGACTGCGACGCGGGCCCGGGGGGCGCCGGACGGGTCGCTGGCGGCCTCGGCCCGGGCGATGTCGGACTGGGCCATCGAACGCCACGCTGTCCGGCACATGGCATTGGTGGATCATTCGGGGCTAGGCCCGGACTCGCGCGTGTCGGCGCGCGCGATGCTGCAGATGCTGCTGTCTTCGGGCTGGGACGGGCCACTCCGGCCGCTGTTGAAGCCGGTGCGTTTCAAGGACGAGCGCGGCCGGCCGATGCGGAACCATCCGGTCGAGGCGGTCGCCAAGACCGGGACGCTGAATTTCGTCAGCGGGCTCGCGGGATACTTCCAGGTGCCCGGCGGGCGCCGCATGGCCTTTGCCATTTTTGCCGCGGACTTGCCGCGGCGTGCGGCGATCCCGCCCCAGAACCGCGAACGCCCGCCGGGTGCGCGGCCCTGGGCGGTGCGGGCGCGCGCGCTGCAGCAGGACCTGATCGAACGCTGGGCGCAGCTTTACGGGGCGTGAGCCGGGTCAGACCGTCAGGTGACGCGCCCGCGCGCCCTGTTCGATGGCCGCGCCGTGCAGGCGGTCGATGTTGAGCTGGTAGCGGATTTCCTCGAGCAGGCGCAGTTCCGTTTCGCCGAGGCGCCCGTCCGCCGCCGCCACGTCGCAGGCCAGCGCGTAGGCGGTCTCGTTCAGCCGCTCCGGCAGGCTCTCGCGGATGAGGGCGAAATAGGCGTCGAGCCCGTCCTCCTCTTCGAACAGGTCGAACACCGTCTCGGAAATCCAGCGCATCCGGTCGATGTCGTAATTCGCGAAGACCGGCAGCAGGTTCACGATCGACTGGATGGTGACCAGTTCCGAGGTCCGGATATCCTCGTCGGAAGCCGAAATGCCGATCATGACCGCGATCAGCGCATCCTGCGGCGTCAGGGTGGGAAGGTCTCTGGTCACGGCGTTCTCCATGCGTCTCTGCAGCTGCACAATATTGACGGCGCGCTGGGCGGGCAATAGGTAGCGGGCCTGACCGCGCGGCAGGGGCCGCGCCCACCAATCAACCCGGAAGTAGAGACATGTCTGATCTGCGCGACGCCGCGATGAAGTCCAAGGCCTGGCCGTTCGAGGAAGCCCGCCGCATCCTCAAACGTTACCAGAAGGCCGCGCCCGAGAAGGGCTATGTTCTCTTCGAGACGGGCTACGGGCCGTCGGGGCTGCCCCATATCGGCACCTTCGGCGAGGTCGCGCGCACCACGATGGTGCGCCGCGCCTTCGAGACGATCTCGGACATCCCGACCAGGCTGATCTGTTTTTCCGACGACATGGACGGGCTGCGCAAGGTACCCACCAACGTGCCGAACCAGGAGCAGATGCAACAAGACCTGAACCTGCCCCTGACCAGGGTGCGCGATCCCTTCGGCACCCATGACAGTTTCGGCCATCACAACAATGCCCGGCTGCGGGCCTTCCTCGACCGGTTCGGCTTCGAGTACGAGTTCGCGTCCTCGACCGAATATTATGCCTCCGGCCGGTTCGACGCGGCGCTGATGACCGTTTTGGAACGCTTCGACAAGATCATGGAGATCATGCTGCCGAGCCTCGGCGGGGTCGAGGCCGAACGGGTCAAGACCTATTCGCCCTTCCTGCCGGTCAGCCCCAAGACCGGCCACGTCCTTCAGGTGCCCACGCTGGAGCGCAACGTCGAGAAAGGCACCATCGTCTACCAGGAGCCCGACGGCGAGAAGATCGAGGTGCCGGTCACCGGCGGCCATGTGAAGCTTCAGTGGAAGCCCGACTGGGGCATGCGCTGGGCCGCGCTCGGCGTCGATTACGAGATGTATGGCAAGGACCTGATCCCGTCGGCGGAACTCAGCTCGAAGATCTGCCGCGCGCTGGGCACGCCGCAGCCTGAACTGTTCAACTACGAGCTTTTCCTCGACGAGAACGGGCAGAAGATCTCGAAGTCCAAGGGCAATGGCCTCAGCATGGAAGAATGGCTGACCTATGCCAGCCCCGAGAGCCTGTCGCTCTTCATGTACCAGAAGCCCAAGACGGCCAAGCGGCTCTATTTTGACGTGATCCCGAAGGCCGTGGACGAGTATCACCAGCATCTCCGCGCCTTCGAGACCCAGGATGCGGCCGGCCAGTTGAACAACCCGGCCTGGCACATACACGAGGGCCGGCCGCCGAAATCGACGATGGTCGTGCCCTTCGCCATGCTGCTGAACCTTGCCGCGGTCTCGGGCGCCGAGGACAAGGACCGGCTCTGGGGCTTCATCAAGCGCTATGCCCCCGACGCGAGCCCCGAGGCCAATCCCGATCTCGACGCCGCGGCCGAATTCGCAGTGCGCTATTTCCGCGATTTCGTGGCCCCCACGCGCGAATTCCGCGCGCCCAGCGACGCGGAGCGCGCCGCGATGGAGGATCTTGCCGGGCGCCTGCGCGCCTGGGAGGACGGGCTCGACGCCGAGGCGCTCCAGAGCGTCGTCTTCGCGGTCGGCAAGGAGCATGGCTTCGAGCCGCTGCGCGACTGGTTCAAGGCGCTCTACGAGGTGCTTCTTGGGGCCAGCCAGGGCCCGCGTTTCGGCGGCTTCATCGCCCTCTACGGCATCGATGAGACCGTCGCGCTGATCGAAAGGGGTCTTGCGGGCGAGCTGGGCTGAGCCGGCGCCGCGCCGCGTCCCGGACCATCCATCGGATCTGCCGGCGTGCCGGCGGCGCATCGGGTCCGTGGGCGATGCGGCACGCGGCGCGCGGCCCGTTTCAGGCCGGCCGGCGGATCCCCGGACAGCACGATAGACCGCCGGCTCGTGGCGGTGGCCGAGACAGGCGCCCAGCTCTTTTGCCCCGGCGCCCCGGGCCGAAATTGAAACCGCCTGCCCCTTTGATCCGTATGTCAGGTAGCTGGTCTGAACCGAAAGGAAACCCGATGCGCCGCCTCGCCCTTGTCGTTACGCTCTTCGTGGCGGTCGCGGGACCGCTCCGGGCAGAGCCGGATCCGCAGGCGATCCAGGGGATCATCTCGTCCCAGATCGAGGCCTTTCTGGCCGAGGATGCCGATGCCGCCTTTGCCTTCGCCGCCCCGAACATCAAGCGGCGCTTCGGCACGCCCGAGGTTTTCGGCCGCATGGTCCGGCAGGGATACCCGATGGTCTGGGCGCCGGAGGACCTGCGGTATCTCGAGCTGCGCCGGATCGCCGGCACCTGGTACCAGAAGGTGCTGATCACCGATGACGACGGGGCGCTGCACGTTCTCGACTATGCCATGACCGAGACCGCGGATGGCTGGCGGATCGCCGGTGTGCAGATCCTGCCGGCGCCGGAGGTCGGCGTCTGACGGCCGTGGCGTAGGGGGGCACGCGCACCGCGCGGTCGGTTCACCCTTGCGAAAGACCTGTCCCTGACCCTTTTGCGCGATCCTCCGCCCGGCGTGGCGGCGGTCGCGTATCTCGGAGAGTCTCACTGATCCTCGCCCGGCCGGTCCGGGTGGCAGGCCGCGTCCGGCCGCCGGGCGGGGACTTGTAAAAGGACAGGTCATGAACAAGGCGATCACCGACGGGCTGGTCCTGATGCCGCCCGCCTTCGCAGACGGTTTGGACATCTGGTCGCGGGGCGACGGCACCCCGGGTTCGGCCAGCTACGCGGGCACCGGCAGTGCGGCGCTGGTGCCGGCCGACCAGGATTTCGGCCACTGCCTCGAACTGCTGAAGACCGAACCCGTGCAGAAACTGCGCTATACGGGCGAAACGCCGCTCTTGCCGGGCTGCTACCTGCGTATCCGCGCCCGGGTCAAGGCCGTGAGCGGCACCCTGCCGTCGGTGCGGATCGCGGCCTGGGCCGGCGGCCCGGGCGGCGCCCATGTGAGCGGTGTGCCCGAAACCGGGCCGTCGGTCGCGCTGACCGGCTACGGCCAGGTGGTCACGGTGGAGGCGATCGTCGGCACCGGAACCCGGACCGGCGTCGACATGCCATGGGGCACCGGCGCGATCTACGGGCATTTCGGCCTCGACATGACCGGCGAGACCGGCGGCGTGGTGCGGATCGACGCCATCGAGATCGAGGACGTGACCGGCGTCTTCCTGCGCGACATGATGGACTGGGTGGACGTGCGCGACTACGGGGCCGCGGGCGACGGGGCGGCCGATGATCATTCGGCCTTCCTCGCGGCCGACGCGGCGGCCGAGGGGCGCGAGATCCTCGTGCCGGCGGGACGCTACAGGATCGCCGAGTCGATCACCCTGCATAACCGGGTCCGTTTCGAGGGCCGGCTGGACATGCCGGCGGCAGCGCGGCTGTCGTTGATGCAGAACTTCGACCTGCCGAGCTATATCTCGGCTTTCGGCGGCGACGAGCCGATGGCCGTTCGCAAGGCGCTTCAGGCCCTCATGAACTTCACCGACCACGCCTGTCTCGACATGGGCGGACGGCGCGTCCAGCTTTCCGAACCGATCGACGTGCAGGCGGCGGTCGACAACAAGGAGGTCTTTGCCGTCCGCCGCGCGATCCGCAACGGCCAGTTCGACGCCCAGCCGGACCCCGCCTGGGACGATACGGTCGTCACCGCAACGGCCCGGTACGACCGGACGAAACCCCTCGAGCTGCGCGACGTCGCCAATGCCGCGCAGATCCCTGTCGGTGCGCTGGTCACCGGCGACGGCGTCGGGCGCGAGGTCTATGTGCGCGACAAGAACGTCGGCGCCGGGATCCTGCAGCTCAGCCAGGCGCTCCACGGGGTCTCGGGCACGCAGGAGTTCACCTTCCGTCGCTTCAAATACGTGCTCGATTTCAGCGGTTTTTCGTCGCTCAGTTCCTTCGTGATCGACGACGTCGATATCCAGTGCAACGGCCATTGCAGCGCGATCCTGCTGGCGCCGGCGGGGCTGGCCTTCCATCTGCGGGACAGTTTCGTCACCAAGCCCAAGGATCGCGGCATCACCTCGATCGGGACGGGCTGCCAGGGAATGCTGATCGACCGCAACCAGTTCCTGTCCAGCGAACAACCGGTCCGCGCCCAGGACCGGACGTCGATTGCCTTCAACGTCAACGCAAACGACGTGAAGCTGCGCGACAACCGGGCGGTCAAATTCGCTCATTTCGGGGTGATGCACGGCACCGGGCATCTCGTCAGCGGGAACCATTTCTTCCAGGGCGACGACGAGCAGAACGGCGTGCGCCAGGCCGGTCTCGTGCTGACAGACACCAATGTCCAGACCACGATCACCGGAAACTACATCGACAACAGTTTCATCGAGTGGGGCAACGAGCATGATCCCGCGCCGGAGATGTCCAACGAGTACTCCTTCGGCGGGCTCACGATCACCGGCAACACCTTTGTCGCGGCCCGTGTCGGACCCTGGTTCCGCTGGCTGGTTGTGAAGCCTTACGGTCCGGACCACTTCATCCACGGGCTGTCGGTCAGCGACAACGTGTTCCGCACGTTCAACGCGCAGGTCGACCGGGTGGAGACCGTCGACGAGAGCTTCGCAACGCTCGACATGGGCCGGGCGCGCAACGTGACCGTCAGCGGCAACACCTTCAACGGGGTGGGGCAGTTCATCGCCAATCCCATCGTCCAGGACCACAGCGCCGCGAGCCCGGACCGCGTCTGGACCATCGGTTTCGACGGCAAGCTGCCTTTCGGCGGGCGTGCGCGGCTCGTCTCTGCCGTGGTGGCAGAGGGCGAGATGCGTGGCGGCGGCGGGCAGGCGGTCTATGCCATGCCCTGGGTCGCGACCGAGACCGGCACCGCCCGCGACGAGGTCCAGCTGACCTGGCCCGAGCCGGTGGAGGGCCGCGTCCGCGTCACCGTGCGGATGGACAATCCCGCCTGATCCGGCCATGCGGCCCCGACATGCCGTGCGGCGCGGCCCGCGCCCGCCGCCGCGGCTCAGCCTGCCAGGTCGGCGGCGGCCAGGGTGAAGGCCTTTCCGAAACCGGCGTTCAGGAAGGCCGTGTCGACGTCGAAGACCACGAAGGCGAAATCGGTGAAGTCGGCATAGAGCGCCGCCCTGGGCCGCGCCGCCAGGTAATGCGCGCGCAGCCCGGCATGGGCGTCGCTCTCGCGCGGGACGATGGCGGCCCGCGCCTGGATCGTGAGGCGCGGATGGGTCAGGGGATCGCCCTTGGCCCCGGGCTCGCCGACGAGCAGCGAACAGCGTGGATCCTCGGCCAGCGCGGCAGTATGCGCGGCGAGCGAGGAGATCAGGCTCATCGGTCGCCCGTCGGGCGCGCGGGCCAGGGCAATGCGCGAGAGCATGGGCGCCCGGCTCGCGGGGTCCAGCACGCCCAGCGCGGCATGCCGGGCCGCGGCCAGCAGGGCGCGGGCGGTGTCTTTCGCCTCGGCGTCGGCGGGGCGGATGGGGGACGGATCGACCATGCGCCAAAGCTAGCCCGGTCCCGTGGATCCCGCCAGCCCCGCCTGCGGCGTCAGGGGACGTGCAATCGGTCGGCAACTGTGCCATGCTGCGCCGCAGCATAAGCCTTGGAGGTCCCGAATGCCCGGCAACATCATCACCATCGCCCAGCAAAAGGGCGGGTCCGGAAAGACGACGCTGGCGGTCAATCTCGGGCTCGCCTGGCACAAGGCGGGACGGAGCGTGGCCTTTCTCGACACCGACCCGCAGGGCAGCCTCGGGCGCTGGTTCATGACACGTCGCGCGACCCTTGGCGCGGAAGAGGGGATGGAGTTCTCCACGGCGTCGGCCTGGGGGGTATCCTATGAATGCGACAAGCTCGCGCGGGCCCATGACGTCGTGATCGTCGACACGCCGCCCAAGGCCGACGCGGACCTGCGTCCCGCGCTCAGGGCGGCCGACCTGGTGCTCGTGCCGGTCGCCTCGAGCCAGGTGGATCTCTGGGCCACCGAGGGGGTGCTGGACCTTGCCCGGCGCGAAGGCCGCCCGGTCCGTGTGGTGCTGAACCGCACCCGCGCGGGCACGCGTCTCGCGGCGGAGGTGGCGGAGAAGGCCGCCGCGCTCGATGCCGATGTCGCCGTGGCGGTCCTGGCAAACCGGGTCGCCTATGCCGAGACGCTGGGGCAGGGTCTTGGCGTGCTGGAAGCCGGCCGAAAGGGACCGGCCGCGGTAGAGATCACGGCGCTTGCCGACGAGATCGCCGCGGCGCTCTGACCCGGCGGCGTTCTGTGCCCTTGCAAGCGGCGCCGCGCTGCGTTCTCCTCTCGGATGTAACGAGAGGAGGAGATTACATGCGACTGATACTCGCGATGACGGCGATCCTTGGGCTCGGCGCCGGTGCGGCCGCGGCGCAGGACGATGTCGAGGTGAAGATCGCCAAGGACCGGCCCACCGTCACGGTCGACACCGGCGGCGGAGAGGTCACGATCCAGCGGATCCAGGATACCGACCACGAGATCACCGGCGAATTCGCGCGGACATCGCGGCCCTGTCCACCGTTCTGCATCCAGCCGATGACGCCGGCCGAGGGCGTCACCACGATCGGCGAGCTGGAACTGCTCGACATGCTGGAAGACCCTGAGGCCATCGTGATCGACAGCCGCACCACCGACTGGTATGTCGACGGCACGATCCCCGGCGCGATCAACATTCCCTATACCCGCATCAACGACGAGCTGGCCCGGCTGGGCTGCGAAATCGATTTCGACGGCTGGATCTGCGACGAGGCCAGGCGGGTCGCGCTGTTCTGCAACGGGCTCTGGTGTGGCCAGTCGCCCACCGCGATCCGCAACATGATCGAGGCGGGCTACCCGGCCGACCGGATCTTCTATTATCGCGGTGGAATGCAGTCCTGGCGCGTGCTGGGGCTGAGCGTGACGGTGCCGGGATCCTGAGACCGGCAAAGCGACGCATGATATAGGTCAAGGCAAAGGGCGGGCCGGACGGGCAGGGTGACCCGGACAGCAAGGAGGTCCGCCCCATGTACAGCAACATCCTCGTTCCCATCGCCTTCGATCACGAGCGTGACACGAACGCGGCCCTCGCGGTCGCGCGCCAGCTGCGCGCGTCGGGCGGGCATATCACCGCGCTCAACGTCGAGGAGGAAGTGCCGCAATTCGTGGCGCGCTACATCCCCGAGGACAGCCGCGCCGACAGCCGCGAGGCGATCACCGAGGCGCTGCGCGCGCGCATCGGCCATGCCGAGGATGTCGAGGTCGCGGTCGTCACCGGCCATGGCGGCGAGGCCATCGTCGACTACGCCCGTGACCACGGCATTGACTGCATCGTCATCGCCTCGCACCGCCCGGGCGTGCAGGATTACTTCATCGGCTCGACCGCGGCCCGGGTGGTCCGTCATGCGCCCTGCGCGGTACATGTGGTACGCTGAGGCGGCAGGCCGAAAGGAGTCGCCATGCCAAGCATATCGACCGGTTTCGACGGGCAGACCGTCATCACCACGTTCGAGATGACGCCCGGCACCTGCCAGGACCTGCTGGAGGAACTGACCCGCGCCTATGACGAACTGATCAGCCACCAGCCCGGCTTCCTCGGCGCCGGGCTGCACGTGAACGACGCGCAGACCCGGATCGTGAACTATTTGCAATGGCGCCGGCGCGAGGATTTCCAGGCGATGCTGCGCACCCCCGAGATGCGCGAGCGGAACCGCAAGATCGCCGCGCTGTGTTCGCGGTTCGAGCCGGTGATGGTGGAGGTCGCGGCGGTGTTTTTGAGGGCGACATGCCGACGGTATTCCGGTATCTTGGTTTCCGCTTCTTCTTCTATTCGAACGAGGGAGACCCGCGCGAGCCGCCCCATGTGCATGTGATGGGAGAGGGCGGCGAAGCGAAGTTCTGGCTGCGGCCGGAGGTTTCCGTCGCGACAAGCGCGGGGCTCGACGCGCGCCACCTGCGGCGGCTTCTTCGGGTCGCGGAGGCGCGGCGGGACGAGATCGAGAGGGCATGGCATGAGCATTTCCGCTGAGACGGTGCGCTTCGACGACGACGCGATGTGGGTCACGCTCAGCGACGGCCGCGTGATCGGCGTGCCGCTGGCATGGTTCCCGCGCCTGTTGCGCGCCAGCGAGGAGGAGCGCGCGGCCGTCACGATTTCCCCCTTCGGCCTGCACTGGGAAGCGCTGGACGAGGATATCTCGGTCGCCGGGCTGCTGGCGGGCCGGGGCGACATGGGCGGGGTGGGGCAGGTGGCGTAGCGCTATGGTCGCCGTGCTCTGGTCACGGTTCGAGCCGATGATGGTGAAGGTGGCGGCGGTTTTTTGAGGGAAACTTAAGTTCTTAAGCTGCGAGGGATTCTAAAGCAGTTTCAAGAGCTATTGTACGTCCTCAAGAATCTTCCGTGACATGAAGAAAACTTCATGCCGCTATTGCAAGGGCAATTCGCGCACGGATTGATTGCGGCCCACGCAAAATCAAGATGCAGGGGGAAGTAGTTGGCGTCGGTTCGAGTCCACATAAAACTCACGCCATTTGGGTCGCCTTCTTCAACAACTAGAGTTCCATTTTTTTCAAAGCTAATCAAATTTGGGTGCTCGTAGACGCCAATTCTCTCCATAGGGACGTTGCGAATCGAGCTTCCATCGCCATTGGTGAGTTCGTAGCTGCCATCAAAAACCTTAAGGGCTGCCTTTGCGAACTTGATTTCAGCCCTTGTTATCTCGAACAGTCTTGGCGGCGTTGTTGTGATCTGAAGAACAATCCTTCGATGTCGTTCGCGTATAGTGACTGTCCGGCCCACCACGTCGACATCCCAATTCTGAACTCCAGCCTTCCACTCATTGTCCTCAATGATCATGGCTTCCGCCCCGTTGGAGGAAGGAAACCTTGCACAAAGCCGAAATGGGGCACCAGTTTCTTCTGGTGGCTTAACTTGGAGAAGAGACTGCCCACCGGCGCTGATAATGCTGCGGCTATTTCTTGCCACAATCGCACCCAGCTTGACGATCGGGGGTACACGGCACAAATCAAACATGCCAAAGGAATACCCACGCTTCTTGGTTTCGGGGTTCTTCTTGGCGCGCAACACGCTGGATTTCGAGAGAAAGCCGCGGGTTACCCTGTCGTGACAGGCCGCGCACAAGAGTGTCATTCTTGTCGGATCATGCTCTCTTGATTCCGAGAATACTGGATCGATGTGTTCATACTGAAAGATTGCGTTTCCACAAACGACGCAGCCGAAGCCCGCCTCCCGGCGAATTTGCCGTTTTATGTTTTCGGGGATGTTTCGACTCAGGCCAAACTTGTTTGTACTCGCCATTTCTCTCCACTCGTACACAATTGCGGCCGGTTATTACCGCCCCCGCTTCCCCCGCTGCGGCCGTGATCCCGCGCGCCCGGCGGTCGATCGGCCCTTGACCTTCTGCGCCGCCTCCACCGCCTCCTCGATCACCGACTGCCGCGCCAGCGGGTCGTCGTGGACGGCCAGGTCGACCGCCTCCAGCCGCTTCACCTCGTCGCGGAGCCGTGCGGCCTCCTCGAATTCGAGGTTCTCGGCGGCTTTCATCATCCGGTCCTTCAGCCCGTCGAGATGGGCCTGCAGGTTCTGCCCGACCATCGGCTTCTCGATCTCGGCGGTGACGCGGGCCATGTCCGTGTCGCCCTTGTAGAGCCCGGCCAGCACGTCCTCGACGTTCTTGCGGATCGTCTCGGGGGTGATGCCGTGTTCCTCGTTATAGGCGATCTGCTTGGTACGGCGGCGGTCGGTCTCGCCGATGGCGCGTTCCATGCTGCCCGTGACGCGGTCGGCATACATGATCACCCGGCCGTCCGCGTTCCGCGCCGCCCGCCCGATGGTCTGGATCAGCGAGGTTTCCGAGCGCAGGAAACCCTCCTTGTCGGCATCGAGGATCGCCACCAGCCCGCATTCGGGGATGTCGAGCCCTTCGCGCAGCAGGTTGATCCCCACCAGCACGTCGAAGGCGCCGAGGCGCAGGTCCCGCAGGATCTCGATCCGCTCGATCGTGTCGATGTCGGAATGCATGTAGCGCACGCGGATTCCCTGTTCGTGCAGGTACTCCGTCAGATCCTCGGCCATGCGCTTGGTCAGCGTGGTGCAGAGCGTGCGGTACCCCGCCTGACTGACGCGCCGCACCTCGTCCAGCAGGTCGTCGACCTGGGTGCCGACCGGGCGCACCTCCACCGGCGGGTCGAGCAGGCCGGTGGGCCGGATCACCTGCTCGGCGAAGACGCCGCCGGTCTGATCCAGCTCCCACGGGCCGGGCGTGGCCGAGACGAACACGGATTGCGGGCGCATCGCGTCCCACTCCTCGAACTTGAGGGGGCGGTTGTCCATGCAGGAGGGCAGGCGGAAGCCGTGCTCGGCCAGGGTGAACTTGCGGCGGTAGTCGCCCCGGTACATGCCGCCGATCTGGGGCACGGTGACATGGCTCTCGTCGGCGAAGACGATGGCGTTGTCGGGGATGTATTCGAACAGCGTTGGCGGCGGCTCGCCCGGCGCGCGCCCGGTCAGGTAGCGCGAGTAGTTCTCGATCCCGTTGCAGGCGCCGGTTGCCTCCATCATCTCGATGTCGAAATTGGTGCGCTGTTCCAGCCGCTGGGCTTCCAGCAGCTTGCCCTCGGCGACCAGCTGATCCAGCCGCTGGCGCAGTTCTTTCTTGATGTTGGTGATCGCCTGCCTGAGCGTCGGCTTCGGCGTGACGTAATGCGAATTCGCGTAGACGCGGATACGGTCGAAGGTGCCGGTCTTCTCGCCGGTGAGCGGGTCGAACTCGGTGATGGTCTCGAGTTCCTCGCCGAAGAACGACAGCCGCCAGGCCCGGTCCTCGAGGTGGGCGGGGAAAATCTCGAGCACGTCGCCGCGCACGCGGAAGGTGCCGCGCTGGAACGCCTGGTCGTTGCGCTTGTATTGCTGGGCCACCAGGTCGGCCATGATCTTGCGCTGGTCGTAGTCGTTGCCCGCGACCAGGTCGAGGGTCATGGCGCCGTAGGTCTCGACCGACCCGATACCGTAGATGCAGCTGACCGACGCCACGATGATCACGTCGTCGCGTTCCAGCAGCGCCCGGGTGGCCGAGTGGCGCATCCGGTCGATCTGCTCGTTGATCTGGGCTTCCTTCTCGATATAGGTGTCCGAGCGGGGCACGTAGGCCTCGGGCTGGTAGTAGTCGTAGTAGCTGACGAAATACTCCACCGCGTTGTCGGGAAAGAACCCCTTGAACTCGCCGTAGAGCTGCGCGGCCAGCGTCTTGTTGGGCGCCAGGATGATGGCCGGGCGCTGGGTTTCCTCGATCACCTTGCCCATGGTGAAGGTCTTGCCGGTGCCCGTCGCGCCCAGCAGCACCTGGTCGCGTTCGCCTTCGGCGACGCCGCCGGCAAGTTCGGCGATGGCGGTCGGCTGGTCGCCGGCCGGCTGGAACTCGGTCTGCATCACGAAGCGCTTGCCGCCTTCGAGCTTCTCGCGTTCGGCGACATCCGGGGCGGGAGCGTGGAGAATCGGGTCTGACATGGATCGCTTTCTCGTCGGAACTGTTCCTAGGATGGGCCCAAACGGCGCGGGTTCAAGGCGGGCGTTGACGCCGATGGGGCGTCGGCGCACCTTCGGGGCATGATCCGGGCGGTTTGTCTCGATATAGCGGGTGTGCTCTACCAAGGCGATGCGGCGGTTCCCGGCGCGGCGGACGCCGTGGCACGGCTGCGGGCGGCCGGCCTGCCGGTGCGGTTCCTGACGAACTCGTCCCGCAGCCCGAAACGGGCCGTTCTGGAAAAGCTTGCCCGTTTCGGGATCGCGGCCGCCCCGGACGAGCTGTTCACCCCCGTCGCCGCCGCCCGCGCCTGGCTGGACGCGACAGGTCACCGGGCCCATTTGCTGGTGCACCCGGCGCTCGAGGAGGATTTCGCGGGGGACGGCTGGCAGGGTCCGCCGGCGGTCGTTCTCGGCGATGCGGGGGCAGGTTTCACCTATGACCGGCTGAACGCCGCATTCCGGCTGCTGGCCGAAGGCGCGCCGTTTCTCGCGCTGGCGGCGAACCGGGTGTTCCGCGACGCCGATGGCCTGCTCAGCCTGGATGCCGGGGCCTTCGTCCGGGCGCTGGAATATGCCAGCGGGACCGAGGCGCAGGTGCTGGGCAAACCCGCGCCGGCGTTTTTCGCGGCGGCGGTCGCCAGCACCGGCTGCCCGCCGGGAACCGTCGCCATGATCGGCGACGACGCCGAGAACGACGTGGCCGGGGCGCTCCGCGCGGGGCTCGGGCAGGGGATACTCGTGCGGACAGGCAAGTACCGCACCGGCGACGAGACGGCGGTGGACCCGCCGCCCTCACACCTGGCCGACGACCTGGGCGCCGCGGTGGCGCGTATTTTGAACGACGCCGGCTGACCGCCACCGGGTCCGGCGCGAGGAGAGAGCAGATGAGCGATACCTTCTTCCAACCCGTTTCGGGATTCGAGTTGCCGCGCTTTGCCGGTGTGCCCAGCTTCATGCGCCTGCCGCATGTGCCGCCCGATCATCCGCGCTTTCCCGAGGTGGAGATCGGGCTGGTCGGCGTGCCCTGGGACAGCGGCACCACGAACCGCCCCGGGCCCCGCCACGGCCCGCGGCAGCTGCGCGATCTCTCGACGATGATCCGGGCCGAGAACGGCGCGACCGGTATCCGCCCCTTCGAGTCGGCGCGCTGCGCGGATCTGGGCGATGTGGGGCCGAACCCCGCCGACCTGCAGGACAGCATGGACCGGATCGCCGCCTTTTACGGCCAACTGCGCGCGGCGGGCATCCGGCCGCTTACCGCCGGGGGCGATCATCTCTGCTCCTTGCCGATCCTGCGTGCGCTCGCCGCCGACGCACCGCTTGGCATGGTGCATTTCGACAGCCACACGGACCTGTTTCACAGCTATTTCGGCGGCACGATGTATACCCACGGCACGCCGTTCCGCCGCGCGGTGGAAGAAGGGCTTCTCGACCCGAAGCGTGTCGTTCAGATCGGCATCCGCGGGACGGCCTACGACCGCGAAGACCGGGATTTCGCGGACAGCGTCGGTATCCGGGTCATTCCGATCGAGGAATTCCACGCCCGTGGCGTGGCCGACGTGATGCAGGAGGCCCGCGCCATTGCCGGCACGGGGCGGACATACGTGTCCTACGACATCGATTTCGTCGATCCGGCCTTCGCGCCCGGCACCGGCACACCCGAGGTGGGCGGTCCGAATTCCTTCGAGGCGCTCGAGGTGGTCCGCGCGCTGGCGGGCCTCGATATCGTGGGCGCCGACATGGTGGAGGTCTCGCCACCCTTCGACCCGAGCGGGAACACGGCCTTTCTCGGCGTGTCGATCATGTTCGAGCTGCTGTGCGTGATGGCGTCCGCCGGGGCGCCCTGACGGCGGCCGATCCGGCGCTCAGGCGTGTGGCGGCGCGTGCTATGAATGGTCCGGAGACGAAACCGGACTAGGTATTGCGTATGCGCGCGCTCTTTCTGATCCTCGCTCTCCTCGCGTCCCCCGCCGCCGCGGAAGACGTGGAACTCGAACTCGTGCTGCTGGCCGACGCCTCGGGATCGATCACCGCGCAGGAGATTCAGTTCCAGCGTGAAGGCTATGCCGAGGCCATGACCGATCCCGGCGTGCTGTCCGCCATTTCCAATACCGCCTATGGCGTGATCGCCGTGACCTACGTGGAATGGGCGGCCAACACCGCGGTGGTCGTCGACTGGACCCGGATCGACGGCCCCGAGAGCGCGGCCGCCTTCGCCGCGTCCCTGGTGACCCCGCCCCGGCAGGCCTATGGACGCAACGCGATCGGATCGGCGCTGCTGGACGGCAAGCGCATGATCGAGGAAAACGGGTTCGAGGGCTGGCGCAAGGTGATCGATTTCTCCGGCGACAGCCCCAACAGCTATTCGGGTCCGTCCATCGAAGCGGCGCGCACGGAGGTCGTGGCGGCCGGGATCACCATCAACGGCCTGCCGATCCTCTGCCGGTTCTGCGACACGCCCGCCCGCTACCCCGACCTCGGCGCGATCTACGAGCAACGCATCATCGGCGGTCCGGGTGCCTTCGTGGTGACCGCCGCGAACGAGGCGGACCTCGCCGACGCGATCAAGCGCAAGCTGATCCTCGAAATCTCGGGCGAGATGCCGGCCGCACAGGTTGCCCGGCGCTGACCCGGGTCACTCGAAGCGCAGATCGTTCAGCCGCCAGTAGACCTCATGCGCCTTCATCGCCTCGCGGGGGGCGATCAGGTCCCAGGCGGTCTTGCCGTTGTTGTCGAGCAGATCGGTCCGTGCCCCGTTGTCGAGCAGGGCGTCAATGACACCGGGCGCGCGCGAGAGCCGCGCCGCGTAATGGAGCGGCGTCGACCCGGGCGGGGGCCGCACCGCGAAATCCGTGTCCCCGAAGGCCTTTTCGGGATCGTAGATCACGGACTCGGCCTTCAGCCGTGCATTCGGGTTCGCCCCGGCCGCGACCAGCGCCTCGATGATTCCGGCGTCCTTGGAATAGGCCGCCGCGATGTGAAGGATCGTCTCGTTGCCCGGATAGGCGATATCGGCCGGTGCGCCGGCCGCGAGCAGGCGCTCCACGATCTCGAGGTGGTTGCCCAGCACCGCGTCATGCAGCGCGGTGGAGCCCAGCACGTTCTGCAGCGCCGGGTCGGCGCCGTAGTCGAGCAGCACCTCCACCACGCCCGCCCGCCCGTGACCCGCGGCGACGTGCAGCGGGATCTGCGTGCCTTCACCGTCATCCGGCGCGACGCCGGCCTCGAGCAGGGTGCGGACGATCTCGACATGGCCGCGCCGGGCGGCCTCGGCCAGGGGCGTGGCGAGTTCCTCGCTGCGCGGCGCCAGCTTGGCGCCGGCGGCGGCGAGCAGCTCCACGACCTCGGGCGCGCCGCCGGCCTCGGCCAGCATGTGCAGCGGCGCGATGCCGGTCAGCGTCCGGGCATCCGGGTTCGCTCCGGCCGCGAGCAGGGCCGCGGAGGCGGCCGGATCGGGATTGTAGGCGGCGGCCCAGTGCAGCGGCGTGCGCCCCTCGGCGTCCCGTGCCGTGGCCGGGGTGCCGGCCTCGAGGCAGGCGGCGATCTCGTCGGCGCCGGCCGCGGACAGGAAGTCCCGCGTGTTCCACGGCGCGCAGGTCTCGGCACCGGCGGCAACGGCGGGCACGAGGATGAGCAGGGCCGTCACCGGCAAGGCCAGGGCCGTCTTGAGGCGGTCGGTCAACATCAATGTCATTCGCATCCAATTGGGTGATCCTGCGACGGACGCCGTCGCCGTGGCAAGCCCTTATACTGGAAACGCATGCCGTTGGCGCGGCGCCGCGCCCGCGCTAAGCTCTCTGCAGAGCAGGGGGGATGGCATGTCTGCACCGAGGCTGAAACGACTGCTTGCCGGCGTCTGCGCCGCGGGCCTGGCGGCCGGCGCGCCCGACGCGGGCGGCGCCACGGGCTGCGCCGAGGATGCGATCCTCGTTTTCGATGGCTCGGGCAGCATGGCCGAGGTCGGGCACGACATCTCGGCCAACCCGCGCATCGTCGACGCCCGCGCCGCAGTGCGCCGCGCGATGCCGGATATCACCCCGTTCCGCGATGTCGGGCTTCTGATCTACGGCCCCGGCGCCGCGGATGCCTGTAGCGGGATAGATCTGCGTTTCCCGCCGGCGCCCGACGCGGCCCCGGCGGTGATCGCGGCCGTCGAGGGGCTGGAGCCGGCCGGCCTGACGCCGCTGGCGGCCTCGGTCGACCGGGCGGCCGCGGTGCTGGAGGCGGGCGGCGGGCCCGGCATCGTCGTGCTGGTCACCGACGGCAACGAGACCTGTGGCGGCCGGCCCTGCGCGCTCGGCGCCCGGCTGGCGGCGGAACGTCCGGGACTGCGCGTGCACGTGATCGGGTTCAAGGTGGTGGAGGATTACTTCAGCTGGAACAGCCCCGAGGCGGACAGCTACGACGGCGGCGAGACCGTCGCCAAGTGTCTCGCCGACGCGACCGGCGGCATGTTCGTCTCCACCGATACGGTCGACGAGCTGACCCGCGCCTTGCAGGTGACGCTGGGCTGCGCCCTGATCGGCGCGGCCCCGCGCCGGCGCGGGGCGGGCTGATCCTGCGCGCCCCGGGGCTGTGGGCTGCGTCGGTCCGAAAGCCGCATCGGTCACGCGTTGCGACGGGGTCAGGGTCAGCGTGATATGACCACGTCAGACCGGATATCGAGATCGCGTTCGACGGCATCGACAAGATATGCCGCGACCTCCGCGCGCGCGACGAGACCGTTGCGCCAGGTCTCCGGTCGCTTGAGGACGCGCACGCGCCTGGAGTTGCGCCCGTTTATCAGGATTACCGGGCGGACGATCGTCCAGTCGACGGTGCTGTCCATTATGAGGCGCTCCTGCCGCCCCTTGTCCGCGTAGGCCCTGCCCAGCACCGCACGCTGCGCAACCCGCTCGGGCAGGCTCATGGCGTCGGCACTTCTGCCCGCGCCGAACCCGGTGACCGCCACGAGGCGGCTGACGCCGGCCCTGCTCATTTCGCGAAGAAGCACCTCGGTCGACTCCGAGAACACGCTCACCCGGGACGTGGCGGGCGGCCGGGTCTTCATGCCCAGCGTGTAGATCACGGCCCGGGCGCCCTCGAGCGCACGCGCAACGTCCCCTGGACGGAGCGCGTCGCCGGGAACCGGGTCGATCAAGTCTGTCGCCTGAATTGAGCCGGCACCCCTTGCGAAGGCCCTGACCTTTAGCCCGCGAGAGGCCGCCTCCTCGATACAGCGCGCACCGATGCCAGAGGTGGCGCCGAAAACTACGATTGGTCCGTCCATCGCTTCGTGTCCTCGTTGTTAAGCCCGTGCCCGTGGCGCCGGGGGGCGTCCTGCAGGGGCGACGCGCCGCCACCGCGGGCGGTTGCGGGTGAAATTGCCCGGGTCCGGATCGGTTCCGGGGCCTGTGCCGTCGAGATCCATGGTCCCGGTTTCCGGACATGGACGCCACGCGGTGAGGTGGCGGTCATGCCCGTGGCATTGCTGATCTCCCGGCCCCGCCACGCGGTGGCCGGCCCCGCCTGAACCTATTGCGTGCGCCCGCTGGGGAAAGGTGGCGCGTGGGATCGGCGCCCCGGCCGCGCCTGTGGCGTCGGTCTGCCGGCCCCTGGACAGATCGCGGGCGCCTTCCGCGTGCCGGGGCCGGGGGAACGCCAATCCATCCGGGCTGGGGTGGGCGTCTGCCAGGACTCTTTTGCTTAGAAGGGCGTAATAGTATTTCTGAGCTTCTGGAAATAATAGCAATAAAACATCGGATTAATGGCGTATCTCCCGGGAAAAATACTTCGCTATTGCAAACTAAATTTGTCGAACTAAGATCCTCGGAATGAGTTAACCACGCGCGGCATTCGGCAAAGAGCGACCGCTCCATCCCACGGCTTGCCTGTTCGAAAACGGTAGCGGACCGGTGGAACAACCGGATCGCGGGGGCGTTGCGTGCTTCGAGCCGCGAAAGGAGAAAACAATGGAGACCTACGACCCGGACAAAGGCTACGTGGCCCTTCTTGGCTGGAGCCTCAACGCAATCGACGCGGCCGACAGGTTCGACCGGCGCTATGTCGTGGTCGCACCTGCCTGGGCGGAAGCATATTGCGAAGAGAACGAGATCCCCTTCATCGGCTGGGATTTCGACCGGCTCAACGAACGCTCGCACGAGCTGGCGACCCGGCTGAAGGAAGAGGGCGTCGACGTTGCCATCCCGCTATACGAGGAGACGGTTGAATGGGCCGGCGCCATCAACGCCGTCCTGATGGACAATCCGCGCCTGCTCGGCCAGTCGATGCTCTTCCGCGACAAGTCCCTTATGAAGCGCCGGGCGCAGCTTGGCGGGATCCGTGTGGGCGTGTTCGAGGAAGCCCATGACAGGGGTGACGTGACCCGGTTCCTCATGCGGGTGAACCAGACCCTTCTGAAGCTGGATGGCGACCCCAACGATCCGATCCACTTCAAGGCTTTCGACAAGTCGGGCACCGCCGGACACCGTGTGATCCGCACCCCCGAAGACGTGGACAACATTCCCGACGAGGAATTTCCGGCGCTGCTGGAGAGCCATCTCGACGGTTGGGAATTCGCGGTCGAGGCGTGGATCAAGGATCGCAAGATCCAGTTCCTCAACATTTCGGAGTATGTCACGCTCGGCTACTCGGTCTTCGTTCCCGCGACACCCGAGCTCGAGGCGCACCGCGCGCGGGTCACCGAGGAAATCGAGAAGCTGATCGAGACCTTCGACATCGATTTCGGGTTCATCCACCCGGAATACTTCCTGACGAATGACGGCAAGCTCTATTTCGGCGAGGTTGCCTACCGCCCGCCCGGCTTCAAGGCACTGGAACTGATCGAGCGCGCCTACGGGTTCAACGGCTACCAGGGTCTCATCGTCGCCTTCGATCCGAAGACAACGCAGGAAGAGCTCGACGCCTTCTTCCCCGAGCCCGTGACGGGCGCCGCGGGCCACGCGGGCTGCTTCGGCGTCTATCCGCGCCGGCGTGTCGTGAGCCGGCTGGAGGTGCCGGAAAACACGCAGAAGCATCCCTATTTCGAATTCCACGAGCTCTCTGAGCCCATGGAGCAGAAGGTCACGAAGCGCACGGCCTTCGGCACGCATTGGGGGCTCGCCTTCTTCTTCGGCGAAGATCCGCACGAATTGCGCGACCTGCTGAAAGCCCAGGAAGAGCTGGACTTCTACGTCTGAACTTTCGGGCGCGATGCCCGTGGTGTATTGCTGCGCCGAGATGCGCAGCCTCGGAGGCCGAATTCATGGTGACGACTGAAGATCAGTCGAGCAGGCTCGCGGGCACGCTGGACGTGGTGGTCTCGCGTCTGGAGCAGGCCCGTCCTTTCGCGAAACACCGTCACCAGCCGGCCGTTCTGGACGTTGTCGGCCGGCTGCTGGCCGAACCTGGCGGACTGGAGGTCGTTTTCGGGGAAGCGTCCCGCATGGACCGGGCGGGCCTGTTCGGCGGTTCGGATTGGGATGCGCCCGAAGCGCTGCTGCCGCAGTTGGTGGGGCAGACGCTGGAGAGCGGCGATCGCGCCCTCATCGCGCTGGAGGTGGCGAGCCTGCTGCGGTTCCTGGCGATCGCCACGGGGGACGGCACCCATCGCAATCTCCATGCGGATGCCGCGCGGCATTTCCTGACCCAGGTCCTCGCGCATAACCTGCGGTACTTTTTCGAGGCCGCGAACGAGGCCGACCGGGACACCGACCCCGATGGCCTTCGCCGGCGGGTTTTCGGCTTCATCGTCGCGCGGATCGGCTTCGGCGACGTGCTCGGGACCCTTGTCGAGGAAATCTGGCGGATCCTCGACCAGCGCCCCGTCGAGGTCGGGCCGGTCAAGGAGATGATCATGCAGATCTCGCTGGCCATGAGCGGCCAGGGCGTGGATCCGGGGCAAGAGCGACTTGGTGCCGACCGGCTTGTGAGCGCCCTGTTCGGGCCGACTTCCGCCTGCATCGACGATCCCGGGGTCGACCTGTTTCTCGACCGTATCGCCGCGCTCGATGAAAGCGGACTGCAGCGCGAGGCCCTTGGCTTTTCCAGGGCCATGCACGACACGGGCCTCGTCTCCGACTACCACGCGGTGTTCCTGCGCTGGATTGCGACCAAGACCGACGCCGACTTTCTGCCCGATACGTTGGGCCTGGGGCCGACGGGCAAGGATTCCCTGCGTCGCTGGCGGGGGCTGGTCGGCGATCTCATCGAAACGGCGGTTTCCGAGCACACGCCGCAGTCGGTTTACGGGCTGGCGCTGCTGCTCGATCGTGGGATCCTGCATTCCCCCCCGATCGTCCCGGCCCTGCAACGCCAGCTCCGGACGCGCCTGACAGCGCCGGTCGCCGAGCGTATCCGGCTTGCCTTCGGGGATCTGGTGGCGCCCGAAAGGCTATTGCTGGCCGGGACGCTTTCGGTCCTGGGGCAGCCGCTCGGATTGGGGCAGGGCGCCAACCCGACCTGCCAGTCCGCACGTGCGATCGCGATGTGGTCGTTCAACGATCCCGACTTCGTCCTGCACCTGATCCGGCAGGTCAGCGAGGTCGACAGCATCCTGATGCATTTCGAAGGCCAGCCGATCGAGTCGCGGGACATGCCGGCCGGCCTTGCGGCCGGGGCCCCGATCGATGCCGATCCGGTTTCCGTGGCGCTCGTGCCCCACCTGGACCGGATCTACGCCGAGATGGGGCGGCGCTGTGTCGGTCGGGCCGGCGATCCGCATCGCTGGGTCAATCCCGAGTTCCATGGATGGTGGGTCGCGCGCGATTGCGTCGTCGCGGTCGATATCGCGACCGGCCTGCTCAGCGACTACACCGGCTTCGTAGAGCGGTTCTGCAGGGGCTATCATCCCGCCTTCAACGGCGGGCGCCCGGTCATCCACCCGCAGCCAGCCGGTATCGCGGTCACGGATTCGGCGGCGCGTTTCGTCGGGTGGCACGCGATCGCGATCCTGCGTGTGGAGACCGATCAGACCGGCGCACACCGGGTCTATTTCTTCAATCCGAACAATGACAGCGGCCAGGATTGGGGGGCCGGGGTCGTGGTGTCCACCAGCGGCAACGGCGAGCGCCATGGCGAGGGATCGCTGCCGTTCGAGCAGTTCGTCTCGCGGCTGTATCTTTTCCACGACGACCCGACCACAAGCGACACGGAGATCGACGTTCCGGAAGAGATTGCAGGCCGTATCGAGCGGATGGCGCTCGAAAGCTGGGCGGCGGACCGGAAGGTTCCGGATCCCGGCTCGATGGTGGGGTCAGCCGATCCTGGCACCTGACGACGACGGCCGCCGGTCACGACCGCAAGCTGGTCCGGTCGAAGGCCGGGACAGCTGTCCCGGACATCGCATGGGGCGCGGCCGGCCGTCCTGACCGATCGCCGCAGAAACCGGCGCGTTCAGGCCCCGCCGACCGGGTCCCCCTTTTCCCGGGCCCCCGCGCGGCTTAGGTCTGCAAGAGGAAAGGAGGCCCGGTTTGAACACACAGGCATCCAAGCTACCCCCCGTTGACCCGGCATGCGTCGCCGCCGTGGAAAGAATTGGCGGCACGATCACCCCGCTGGACCCGATCGGCGCGCAGGTCAGCGGCATCGACCTTGCGTCCGGCGAGACGCCGCCGCGCGATGTCCTGGACGCCCTTGAACTTGAAATGGCGCGTCGCGGTTTCCTGGCCTTCAAGAACCGGAAGGCAATCGAACCCGAGGACTTCCTGCGCGCCAGCTGCTGGTGGGGCGGACGGGAGCTGCACAGCACGCATGGCGTCCACCCGGCAACGCCCGGAGGCAATCGCCACATCTTCCGGCTCTCGAATGATCGCCGGCACGGGATTCCGGATGTGGGGCCGCAATGGCACAATGACGGCAGTTTCACCCCGGCCACGTTTTCGCATTCGGGCTATCACATCATCCGGCCGGCCGAGCATGGCGGCGGGACGTATTTCGCCCATCAGGGCATCGCCTACGATATGCTCCCGGACGCGCGCAAGGAGCGTTGGGGGCGCCTGTCCTCCGTGAACTCCGCGTCGGGCGTGGTCCATCCGCTGGTCCACGAGCATCCCGTATCCAGGCAAAAGTGCATCTGGCTGCACCTGGGCATGACCGGCGCGGTGATCGAGAAACTGCCCGATGCGCCCGGTTTCCGCCTCTTGCAGACGGACGAGCTGAAGCAGCTCTGTCACGCGTATAACGACATTCTGAATGCGGGTCTGGCGCAGGGATACGCGGTCGCCTACGAATACGAGGAGAACGATTGCGTCTTCATCGACAACCTGGCCGTTGCCCATCGCGCTGCGCCCGAGGCCCACATGCCGGCCGCGCAACAGGGCCTGCGGATCATGCATCGCAGCACGGTTCGCGGCGTAAAGGACCTGGCGCCGGGCTTCGAGCTGCCGCTCTACCTCGACATCGGTGCGGCCAGCCCCTTCGGCGAGGGCGTCTGGCAAGGCGGAGGCCTGGGCTTTCGCTGGGACGATGATATCCCCATGCAGAATTAGCAAGATCCCCGCCGGGCCGAGACGTCCGGGGCGCCGAGAGAAAACGCCCGGTGACGGGGCAGGCGGTCACCGGCGGCTTTCCTTTTCGTCACGTCGCCGCAAGATGGTTTGCACCGCCACCCCAGAGCGGCGAGAATGCCGGGGAAAACGGGCGCCGCAGTGTCGTGGCCAGCCCGCGTACCGTTCCACCCGATCCGGAGACCGATCTGATGCCAGGCCCCTTACACGGAATTCGGGTCGTCGACCTGACCACGATGATCTCGGGTCCGCTTGCCACGATGACCCTGGCCGACCAGGGCGCCGAGGTGATCAAGATCGAGCATCCGAACGGCGGCGACCACAGCCGGCAGGTCACGGGACGGCGGGGAGGCTTCTCGGCGTCTTTCCTGAACAACAACCGCGGCAAGAAATCCGTCACGCTGAACCTCAAGGATCCGCGCGGGGTCGAAGCGGCGCTGCGGCTCTGCGCAGGCGCGGACGTGTTCGTGCAGAATTTCCGCCCGGGCGTGGCGGACAGGATCGGCCTGGGCGAGGATGCCGTGCGCGCCGTTCGGCCGGACATCATCTACACGTCGATCGCGGGATTCGGCTTCGAAGGCGACTGGGCGCGCAAGCCGGTATATGACCCGCTGATCCAGGCCCTGTCCGGGCTGGCAAGCATCCAGGGCGGGGCCGATACGGCGCGCCCGCGGCTGGTGCGCACGATCCTGCCTGACAAGCTGACCGCGATCCAGACCGCCCAGGCCGTAACCGCGGCCCTCCTGGCGCGGGCCCGCACGGGTGCTGGCAGCCACGTGCAGATCTCGATGCTGGACACCGTGCTGGCGTTTCTATGGAGCTCGGACATGGCCGGCTATACCTTCGTGGGCGACGAAGCCAAGCCCGCCGAGCGTGCCGAGGCGCAAAGCTTTGTCGAGCTCATCTACCAGACCGCTGACGGGTGGATGGCGGTTTCGGCGCATACGGACAGCACATGGGCAGGGCTCTCGGCCGCGGTCCGCCGGCCCGACTGGCTTACGGATCCGCGCTTTGCCACCGTGGCCGCCCGCGAAGAAAACAAGCCCGCCCGGCTGGAGCTGACGCAGGAGGAACTGTTGAAAGACACGACCGACAACTGGATGCGCCGGCTGAGCGCGCAGGATGTCCCCTGTGCGCCGGTCCTGACCCGCGCCGAGGTCTGCGAGCACCCGCAGGTGCAGGCCAATCGCACCGTGATCGAGCAAGATCATCCCCAGGCAGGCCGCATACGCCAGGCCCGAACGCCCGCCCGCTTTTCCGCGACCCCGCCAGACGCCCCGCAGCCCGCCCGCAAGCTGGGTGAGGATACGCGCGCCGTGCTCGCAGAGGCAGGCTACGACGACGCGACCATCGACGGGATGATCGCGCAAGGCATCGCCACCGACACCCAGGATGCGTTCTCATGATCGACCTGTACTACGCGCCGACGCCCAATGGCTGGAAGGCCGCCATCATGCTCGAGGAGACGGGCCTCGCCTACCGTCCGGTACTGATGCGGCTGGGCGAAGGGGACCAGTTCACGCCGGAGTTCCTGGAGATCAGCCCCAACGCCAAGATGCCGGCCATCGTGGATCATGCGCCGGATCCAGCCTGGGGGAACGATCCCGTTCCAGTGTTCGAATCGGGCGCGGTGCTTTTGTACCTTGCCGACAAGACCGGGCAATTCGCCCCGGGCAGGGACGATCTGCGCGCCCGCAAGGAATTGATGGAATGGCTCTTCTGGCAGGTGGGCAACCAGGGGCCGATGGGTGGACAGCTCAGCCATTTCCGGAACTATGCGCCCGAGGCGGATCGTGACTACGGTTTCAAACGCTACCTGGGCGAATACGATCGCAACCTCGGTGTCCTCGAAAACCGCCTGCAGGACCGCGACTATATTCTCGGGGAATACTCCATCGCCGACATGCTGGCCTTCCCATGGGCCTTTATCGCGAAACCGCTGGGCGCCTCGCTGGACGCTTTCCCGCGTGTCGCCGACTGGCGCGCGCGGATCAAAACCCGCCCCGCCGTGCAACGCGCGATTGATCTGCACAAATCCGAGCAGAACAGCGGTCGGCACCGGGTGGACAACAACACGGTTCTCTTCGGCCAGAGCGCCGCATCCCTGAGGCCGAAAGCCAAGTGAGATCCGGCGCGACCATGTCCGGGCATGGCTGCCGCGCCCGTTTTCCGGGGCCGCGCGTGGCGCCAGGACCGGGGTCGCGACACCCGGTCCGTCCAGGCGGCGGATGATCTTTCCGGCGCGTCGAACGCGGGTCACGGGGCCTCGGGCAACTTGACCGCTCTTGATGCCTTGAGTACAAGGCCGACATCGAGCGGGTATGGTGTAATGGTAGCGCCCCAGCCTTCCAAGCTGGTCGTGCGGGTTCGATTCCCGCTACCCGCTCCAGCCTTTTTCCCACGCCCTCCTGTCCCGCGGGTCGCACCGGCCCCGAGGCCCTTGCGGGAGCGGTCCCTTCGGACCGCCGCGAGGCTGGATCGCGGCCCGGTGCCGGCCCTGCGGCACCCGCGGGCTTGTGCCTGCGCGCGGGCTGTCCTAATTGGGGCTTCGGACCCCGGGAGGAACAGCGCGCATGGCTCGCCAGCCCAAGACCGTGACGGAAGAGCGTGACAAGTCCAAGCGCATCGGCGCGCTGCGGGCCCTTGTGCCGTTCCTGGCCCCCTATCGGCGCCTGCTTGCCGCCGCCGCCCTGGCGCTGGTCCTGACCGCGGCGGTGTCGCTGATCCTGCCGATGGCCGTGCGTCGGGTCGTCGACGGGTTCGGCGCCGGAGACGCGGCGCTGCTCGACAAGTATTTCGCGGCCGCGCTCGCCATCGCCGGGCTGCTCGCCCTGGGAACGGGGCTGCGCTATTACCTCGTGACGCGCCTGGGCGAGCGGGTGGTCGCGGATATCCGCAAGGCCGTCTTCGCGCGGGTGATCTTCCTGTCGCCCGCCTTCTACGAGAAGATCATGACGGGCGAGGTGCTGAGCCGCATCACCACAGACACCACGCTGATCCTGAGCGTGATCGGGTCCTCGGTCTCGATCGCGCTGCGCAACGCGCTGATCCTCCTGGGCGGCATGTCGCTGATGCTGGTGACCAGCCCCAAGCTGACCGGCCTGGTGCTGCTGATCGTGCCGCTGGTGATCGTGCCCATCATCGTGCTGGGCCGCCGCCTGCGCGTGCTGAGCCGCGAGAACCAGGACTGGATCGCGCGCAGTTCCGGCAACGCCTCCGAGGCGCTCTTGTCGGTGCAGACGGTGCAGGCCTTCACCCACGAGGCGCTGAGCCGCGCCCGCTTCGACAAGGTGACCGAGAACAGTTTCGACGTCGCGCTGCGCCGCGTCAGCACGCGGGCGCTGATGACGGTGATCGTGATCTTCCTGATTTTTACCGGCGTGGTCGGCGTGCTCTGGATCGGGGCGCGCGACGTGCAGGCCGGGTCGATGTCCGCCGGCGAGCTGGTGCAGTTCGTCATCTACGCGGTCATGGTCGCCGGCTCCGTGGGCGCGCTGACCGAGATCTGGGGCGAGCTGCAGCGCGCCGCGGGCGCGACCGAGCGCCTGCAGGAGCTTCTCGGCGCCGAGGACGGGGTGACGGATCCCGAGGCGCCGGTGCCGCTGCCGGCGGCGCCGCAGGGGCGGATCGCCTTCGACGAGGTGACCTTCCACTATCCCGCGCGCCCCGAGACGGCGGCGCTGAACGACGTGTCGCTGTCGATCCGGCCGGGTGAAACCGTGGCGCTGGTCGGCCCCTCCGGCGCGGGCAAGACCACGGTGATCCAGCTGCTTCTGCGGTTCTACGACCCGGCGTCGGGGCGGATCACGCTGGACGGCACCGACCTGCGTGACATGGCGCGCGCTGACTTCCGGCGTGCGGTCGCCATGGTGCCGCAAGACCCGGTGATCTTCGCCGACACGGCGCGCGAGAATATCCGCTTCGGCCGGCCCGAAGCCACCGATGCCGAGGTCGAGGCCGCGGCGCGGGCCGCCCACGCACATGACTTCCTGTCTGCGCTGCCCGAGGGTTACGACACCTATGTCGGCGAGCGGGGCGTGATGCTGTCGGGCGGGCAGAAACAGCGGGTGGCGATCGCCCGGGCGATCCTGCGCGACGCCCCGGTGCTGTTGCTGGACGAGGCGACCTCGGCGCTCGACGCGGAATCCGAACGCGCGGTGCAGGACGCGGTCGATGCGCTGGCGCAGGAACGGACCACGATCATCGTCGCCCACCGTCTCGCGACCGTGAAGAAGGCCGACCGCATCCTGGTCTTCGAGGCCGGTCGCATCGTCGCCCAGGGCAGCCATGACGAGCTGGTGGCCCAGGGGGGACTCTATGCCCGCCTCGCCCGGTTGCAGTTCACCGAGGGGCTCGCGGCAGAGTGAGAGACCGCGCCCGCGGCCGCCCGCGGCGGGCCGAATACCGTGGCGTCACACTTGCGCGGCGACGGTTTTGACCACATCCTCCACGACTAACGGGAGATCGGCGCCGCGGAAGACGGCGCAACGGGGAGGATGACGATGGCGCGTATGGCCACGCTCGCCGACAAGCGGGCGATCGAGAACGAGAAGCCATGGTCGGAGCGGTTGACCGCCCGCACCATGTACGAGTTCCTGACCCGGACGCGCGACGCCTTCCCCGACCGCGACGCGGTGTCCTTCCAGATCCTGTCCGGCGCGCGCGACAAGGCCGAGACCCTGACATGGCGCGACCTGCACGGGCGGGTCACGCAGGCGGCCAACCTCTTCCGCAGCCTCGGCATCGGCGAGACGGACGTGGTGGCTTACCTGCTGCCCAACGCCAACGAGACGGTGGTCACGCTTCTGGGCGGGTCGGTCGCGGGGATCGTCAACCCGATCAACCCGCTGCTCGACGCCGAGCAGATCGGCGCGCTGCTGCGCGAGACCGGTGCGAAGGTCCTGGTCACGCTGAAGGGCTTTCCGAAGACCGATGTCGCGCAGAAAGCGGCCGAGGCGGTGGCGATGGCGCCGAATGTCGAGACGGTGCTCGAGGTCGATCTGAACCGCTACCTGACCCCGCCCAAGTCCTGGATCGTGCCGCTCGTCCGGCCCAGGGTGCGGCCGGGCCACGCGGCCCGCGTGCTCGATTTCGCCGCCGAGATGCGCCGCCAGCGCGGCGATCGGCTCGACTTCGCCGACGCGGCCGGGGATCGCGTCGCCGCCTGTTTCCACACCGGCGGCACCACCGGCATGCCGAAGATCGCCCAGCACACCTATGCCGGCATGATCTACAACGGCTGGTGCGCGCATGAACTGCTCTTCACCGAGCAGGACGTGCTGATGTGCCCGCTGCCGCTGTTCCATGTCTTCGCGGCCTATCCGATCATGATGTCCAGCCTGGCCTCGGGGGCGCATGTGGTCTTTCCCACGCCCGCGGGCTATCGCGGCGACGGCGTCTTCGACAATTTCTGGCAGCTGATCGAACGTTGGCGGGTCACCTTCCTGGTGACCGTGCCGACCGCGGTCTCGGCGCTGATGCAGCGCCCGGTCGATGCCGACGTCTCGACGCTCAAGACGGCGATCTCGGGCTCTGCCGCGCTGCCGGTCGAGCTCTACACCAAGTTCCGCGACTCCACCGGGGTCGAGATCCTCGAGGGCTACGGCCTGACCGAGGCCACCTGCCTCGTCGCCTGCAACCCCTATCACGGCGAGAAGAAGGTCGGTTCGATCGGGCTGCCCTTTCCCTATACCGAGGTCCGCATCCTCAAATGCGCCGAGGACGGCACGGTCGAGGCGGAATGCGCCACCGACGAGGTGGGCGAGATCTGCGTGAGGAACCCGGGCGTCCTGACCGGACGGACCTATCTCGAGGATCATCGCAATGCCGGGCTTTTCGCGGATGGCGACTGGCTGCGGACGGGCGATCTGGGCCGCGTGGATGCCGACGGGTACGTCTGGATCACCGGCCGCGCGAAGGATGTCATCATCCGCGGCGGGCACAACATCGATCCCGCCATCATCGAGGAAGCGCTGGTCTCGCACCCGGACGTGGCTTTCGTCGGCGCGATCGGCCAGCCCGACGCGGTCGCGGGGGAACTGCCCTGCGCCTTCGTGGAACTGGTCGAGGGCGGTCGGGCGACCGGCGAAGACCTGCTTGCCTATGCCCGCGACAGGATCCATGAACGCGCCGCCATCCCGAAGCATGTCGAGGTTATCGGCGAACTGCCCAAGACGGCGGTCGGCAAGGTGCTGAAGAACGAGCTGCGCAAGAGCGCGATCCGCCGCGTCTATACCGAGGCCCTCGCGGCAGAGGGGCTCGCCGCCGAGGTGATCGAGGTCTACGAGGACAAGAAGCGTGGCCTCGTTGCGCGGGTCGAAAGGACCGCGGCGGATGTCGATGCGGATGGCGTGTCGCATTGCCTCGGCAATTTCACGCGGCCCTGGGAATGGGCCGTCGACACCGCCCCGGCCCCCTGAACCCGCTCAGGCCCCGGCCTGGGCGAGGCTCCGCTCGACCAGCCCGCGATAGCCTTGCCCGAAGAGGCGCATGTGAACGATGGCCGGCCAGAGCTGGTAGATCGCGCGGCGGCGGGGCCAGCCGGCGTCCGGGGCGCCGTAGCGCGCCCAGAAGGCGGGCGCCGGGGTGGCGAACAGGCTCAGCATCGCCAGGTCCACCTCGGGATCGCCGTAGTAGCAGGCGGGGTCCACGAGGCCCGCGATCCGGTCCCCGTCGACCAGGATGTTCCCGGTCCAGAGGTCGCCGTGGAGCAGCGCCGGGCGCGGTGTCGCCGGCAGCAGCCCCGGCAGCCGCGCGGCAAGGCGCCGGATCCGGACGGCCAGGTCGGCCGGCAGATGCGCGATCTCCGGGCGAAGCCGTCGTTCGGCCCAGAAACCGGGCCAGTCCGGCGTGGCGGCGTTGGGGATGGCCACCGCGCCGAAGGCGTAGTCCTCGGGCCAGCCGTATCGCGGCCCGGTGGCCGCGTGCATCCCGGCCAGGACGGCGCCGAGCGCGCCCCAGGCCGCGGCCGAAATTCCGCCGCTGTCGGGCAGGCGTTCCATCACCAGAACGCGGTGGTCGGCGGCGATCACCGCGGGCGCCGGCGCGCCGGCGGCCCGGAGCGCGCGCAACATGGCGGCCTCGGTCCGGGGGGCGGGGCCGGACTTCGCGACCACGGCGCGCCCGTCGGCAAGCTCGAGGCCCAGCACGTCCGACAACGCGCCGCCGGCCAGCGTCGCGAGCCGGACCGGGGCCTGTCCGAGCAGCCGCGCGGCGTCGGGGGCGATGGATGTCATGGGGCCACACTGCCACGCCCCGCGAAAGGCGCAAGCGGCGTCAGGCGTCGCCGGGCGGCCAGGTCAGCCTGCGGGGCCGCCCAGGATGTTGCGCACGGCGTCGCGCCGCATCTTGCGCATCGTCTCTTCGCGGTCCGCCACGCTGTTGCCCGCGCACTCCGCCGCGCCCGCACAGGCGGGCATGCCCGGCGTCTCGACCACCGTGGCGATGCGCCCCGGATGATCCTGGTAGCTGGGCTGGTCCGCCTGGTAGAGCAGGGCGCCCAGCCCAAGCATCACCCCGGCGACGGGGCCATATTCCTGGAGGCCCGCGGAGAGCTCCTCCAGGGCGACCCGCAGCTTCTGACGCGCATCCGCGCGCCATGCGCCACGGCGGGTATATAGGTCTGCAGATGACATGACCTGCCTCACTGTTGCTGCTCGATGTTTTTTGCTTCTTATGGTTAATATATAGTTGAAAAATCGATTTGTTTCAAATTTGGCAACAATTCGAAATGCGAGTGTGATATTAAAGTGCTGGAATTATAAGCATTTTTGAAACGGCCCCACCCGTGGAAACCGCAGGCGCGCAGCGCTGCTCCATGCAGGGATCGCCGGTGGTCCGGTGACCGGGTATCAGGTGGAAAAGGGGGCAATGGTGCCGCAGGGGAGGATTGAACTCCCGACCTCACCCTTACCAAGGGTGCGCTCTACCACTGAGCTACTGCGGCCCGAATTCGTGCGGGTGCGTTTAAGCGCATTCGCGCCGGGACGCAAGCGCAATCTGGACCCTTTTCGCTGCCTGCGCTAGACATCCCCCATGACAAGAACACCCCCCAAATCCGGCAGTGGCGACGGCAAGCCCGGCAAACCGGCGACGGACCGCGAGACGCGGCTCAAGGCCGCGCTCCGGGCCAATCTGCGCCGGCGCAAGGCGCAGGCCCGCGCACGTAAGCCGGCCGACGGGGCCGGGGACAAGGACTGAGGCAGGCACATGGATTCCATCGTCATCCAAGGGGGCGCGCGGCTCGACGGCCGGATCCCGATCGCGGGCGCCAAGAACGCCTGTCTCACGCTGATGCCGGCGACGCTGCTGACGGACGAACCGCTGACGCTGACCAATGCGCCGCGCCTCTCGGACATCCGCACCATGGCCGAGCTGCTCGGCTCGCTCGGTGCCGAGGTCTCGACGCTGCAGCACGGCCAGGTGCTCGCCATGAGTTCGCACGACATCCGCAGCTTCAAGGCCGAGTACGACATCGTGCGCAAGATGCGGGCGTCGATCCTGGTGCTCGGCCCGCTCCTGGCGCGCCACGGCGAGGCGGTGGTCTCGCTGCCCGGCGGCTGCGCGATCGGCGCGCGGCCGGTCGACCTGCATCTGAAGGGGCTCGAGGCGCTCGGCGCGGAACTCGACCTCAGGGATGGTTATGTCCATGCCCGCGCGCCGCGCGGGCTTACCGGGGCCGAGGTGAACTTCCCGCTGGTCTCGGTCGGTGCGACCGAGAACGTGCTCATGGCGGCGACGCTGGCCCGCGGCACGACCGTGCTGAAGAATGCCGCGCGCGAACCCGAGATCGTGGATCTCGCGAACTGCCTGGTGCGGATGGGCGCCCGGATCGAAGGCGCCGGCACCGATACGATCACCGTCGAGGGGGTCGACAGCCTGCACGGGGCCACCCACCCGGTGGTGATCGACCGGATCGAGCTCGGCACCTACATGCTGGCGCCCGCCGTCACCGGCGGCACGGTGGAGCTTCCGGGCGGTCGCCGGGACCTCGTGGCAAGCTTCGCCGACAGGCTCGAGGCGGCCGGGATCGAGATCGCCGAGACGCCCGGGGGGCTCCGGGTCAGCCGCCGGAACGGCGCGGTCCGCGCCGTCGACGTGACGACGGCGCCCTTCCCGGGATTCCCGACCGACCTGCAGGCGCAGATGATGGCGCTGATGTGCACCGCCGAGGGCACCAGCCGGCTGGAAGAGACGATCTTCGAGAACCGCTTCATGCACGCGCCCGAGCTGATGCGGATGGGCGCCGAGATCGACGTGCATGGCGGCGTCGCGACCGTCAAGGGGGTCGAGCGTCTCCGGGGCGCGCCGGTGATGGCGACGGACCTGCGGGCCAGCGTGTCGCTGATCCTCGCCGCGCTCGCCGCCGAGGGCGAAACGGTGGTCCGCCGGGTCTATCACCTTGACCGCGGCTACGAGCGGGTGGAAGAAAAGCTCTCCGCCGTCGGCGCGACGATCGAAAGGGTGCCCGAGACATGACCGAGGATGCGCGCTTCGAGGACGGGGCGGAACGGCCCCTGCGGCTCAAGGCGCTGGACGCCGAGGATCTCTCCGTGATCTCCGCGCTGGCCCAGGACGCGGTCTTCCCCGCGCGCGAGATGACCTGGCAGCCCGGCGCCCGGCGCTTCGCGCTGCTGATCAACCGGTTCCGCTGGGAAGACCGCACCCGCACGGCGCCCCGGAACCATGCGCCCGAACGCGTCCAGAGCCTCCTCGTGATCGAAGACGTCCGGGCCGTGGCCAGCCAGGGCGTGGCGCGCGACGATCCGGACATGGTTTTCTCGCTTCTGTCCATCGGTTTCGCGCCGGGCGCGGACGGCACCGGGCGGCTGACGCTGACGCTGGCCGGCGACGGGGCGATCGCACTGGACGTGGAATGCCTCGACGTCCTGCTCAGGGACGTCACGCGGCCCTACGGCGCGCCCTCGGGCCGGGCGCCGGAGCATCCCCTGGACTGACCCCGTCCAGGTGGTGGAAATATCCCCGCCGGAGGCATGGAATCCCGGCCCTGCCGCCGGCCACGCGCCTTGACGCTTGAGGCCCCGGCGCGGCGGCGCTATGTCGGGGCCTGATCAAGGAGTTGCCGCATGCCCGTCTTCCTCTCCACTGCCGAGGCCGGTTTCGAGGCCCGCTTCGCCGATTTCCTCGATGCCAAGCGCGAGGCGGAAATCGACGTGGACGAGACCGTGGCCGGCATCATCGCCGATGTGCGCCGGCGGGGCGACGCGGCGGTGATCGAGCTGACCGCGAAATTCGACCGGCTCGACCTGACGCCCGCGACGCTGGCCTTCACCCCGGACGAGATCGAGGCCGAGATCGCCAGGGTCGACGCCGGGGACCGGGCGGCGCTCGAGCAGGCGGCGGAGCGCATCCGCGCCTACCACGCCCGCCAGCGCCCCGAAGACGCGGGCTGGACGGACGCGGCGGGCGCGGCGCTCGGCTGGCGCTGGACGCCGGTGGAGGCCGCGGGCCTCTACGTGCCCGGCGGGCTCGCCTCCTACCCGTCCTCGGTATTGATGAACGCCATCCCCGCCGCCGCCGCCGGGGTCGGGCGGCTCGTCATCTGCGCGCCCACCCCCGACGGCGTGGCCAATCCGCTGGTCCTGCTGGCCGCCCGCCTCGCCGGGGTCGAGACGGTCTACCGCATCGGGGGCGCGCAGGCCGTGGCGGCCATGGCCTACGGCACGGAGACCATCGCGCCGGTGGACAAGATCACCGGCCCCGGAAACGCCTTCGTCGCGGCGGCCAAGCGCCGTGTCTTCGGGCAGGTCGGAATCGACATGATCGCGGGCCCGTCCGAGATCCTCGTGATCGCGGATGCCGACAACGATCCGGACTGGGTGGCGCTCGACCTGCTGAGCCAGGCCGAGCACGACGAGAGCGCCCAGGCGATCCTGATCACCGATGACGCGGCCTTCGGGCAGGCTGTCGCGGCGGCCGTCGCGGCCCGGCTCGAGAGGCTGGCCCGCCGCGCCATCGCCGGGCCGTCCTGGCGGGATTTCGGCGCGGTCATCACCGTGCGCGACCTCGACGAGGCCGCCGCCCTCTGCGACCGGATCGCGCCCGAGCACCTGGAACTGGCCGTGGCCGACCCAGACGCGCTGGCCGCGAAGATCCGCCATGCGGGTGCGATCTTCCTCGGCCGCTGGACGCCGGAGGCGATCGGCGACTATGTCGGCGGGCCGAACCACGTCCTGCCGACCGGCCGCTCGGCGCGCTTCTCCAGCGGTCTCTCGGTGCTGGACTTCATGAAGCGAACGACGCTGGCCAAGATGACGCCGGGCGCGCTGGCAGCCATCGGCCCGGCGGCCGAGCGGCTGGCGATCGCCGAGAGCCTCGAGGCGCACGGCCTGTCCGTGCGCGCGCGGCTCGACAAGCTGAACGAGGGCGCCCGATGACCGAGACCGGCCGCCTGTCCCATGTCGAGATCGACGATACCGGCCTGCCGGCGCCGACGCCCGAGATCGAGCAGGAGCGCCGCGTCGCGATCTTCGACCTGCTGGAAGACAACAGTTTCGTCCCCGAGATGCGCGAGGATCGCGCGGTGCCGCCCGGTCCCTACCGGCTGAACCTCTCGATCCGCGAGGGGCGGCTCGTGCTCGACATCCGCACGGAGGCGGGCGGCCCGGCCGGCGAGGTTCACCTGTCGCTCGGGCCCTTCCGGCAGGTCGTGAAGGACTACTTCCAGATCTGCGAAAGCTATTTCGACGCGGTGAAAAAACTGCCGCCCAGCCAGATCGAGGCGATCGACATGGGCCGGCGCGGCATCCACAACGAGGGCGCGCGCATCCTCCAGGAGCGGCTGGAGGGCAAGGTCAGGGTCGATATCGACACCGCGCGCCGTCTCTTCACGCTGATCTGCGTGCTGCATTTCGGGGGCTGACGGGGTCGTGGCAGAAGATTTTCCCTCCTCGGTGCTCTTCTGCTGCGACCATAACGCGATCCGCTCTCCGATGGCCGAGGGCATCATGAAGAAGTTGTACGGCCACCGCGCCTATGTGCAGTCGGCGGGCGTCAAGAACGATCTCGAGATCGACGGCTTCGCCGTCGCCGTCTGCCAGGAGATCGGCGTCGAGCTCTCGCGCCACCGCTCGCGCAGTTTCGACGACATGCAGGACTGGGGCGACGATCTCTCGGGCTTCGACCTGATCGTCGCGCTGTCCCCGGCCTCGCAGCGCCAGGCGCTGGAACTGACGCGCTATGCCGCGATCGAGGTGGAATACTGGCCGATCCTCGACCCGGCCGGTCTCGGGGAACACCGCGAGGACAAGCTGGCCGCTTACCGGCAGACCCGCGACCAGATCGTGGCGCGCATGATGGATCGCTTCGGCCCGCCGGATGTGACCGAGGCGGGCGCATGACGCTCAGGATCGCGCCGCTGACCGGCGCCGCGCTCGAGGCCGCCCTCGACGCGGTGGCCGAGCTGCGGGTCCGGGTGTTCCGGGACTGGCCCTATCTCTACGACGGCGACGCCGCCTATGAGCGGGCTTACCTGTCGGTCTACCGGGAAAGCGCCGGGGCCATCCTCGTCGGCGCCTTCGACGGAGACCGGCTGGTCGGCGCCGCGACCGGCACGCCGATGGAAGACCATGCCGGCGATTTCGCCGCGGCCTTCGCCGGGACCGGGTATACGCTCGACGAGATCTTCTACTGCGCCGAGTCGGTGCTCTTGCCGGACTATCGCGGTCAGGGGGCGGGGCATCGTTTCTTCGATCTGCGCGAGGCCCATGCCCGCGCGCTCGGGCGGCGCTACTCGGCCTTCTGCGGCGTGGTGCGGCCGGCCGATCACCCGCGCCGGCCCGCCGGGTACCGCCCGCTCGACGGGTTCTGGCGCAAGCGCGGCTATCGCCCGCTGGACGGCGTGACGGCGCGGTTTCGCTGGAAGGACATCGACGAAGACGGGGAAACGTCCAAGCCGCTTCAGTTCTGGATCCGGGAGCTCTGAGCATGCGCATCGCCGCCGCCGCCTATCCGCTGGAACCGCTGCAGAGCTGGGGGGCCTACCAGGACAAGCTGTCCGCCTGGGTGGCCCAGGCGGCGGGGCAGGGGGGCGACCTGCTGGTCTTTCCGGAATACGGCGCGATGGAACTGGCCATGATCGCCGGGGCCGAGGCGGCGGGTGATCTCGAACGCGCGCTCCATGCGGTCTCGGCGCTGATCCCCGAGGCCGATGCGCTGCACGCAAGGCTGGCCGCCGATCACGGCGTCCATATCCTGGCGGCGAGCGCGCCGGTTTTCGCGGGCGGACGCCGCCCGGTGAACCGCGCGCGGCTCTTCGCGCCGGGGCAGGCGGGCCACCAGGACAAGCAGATCATGACCCGCTTCGAGCGCGAGCAATGGGATGTCGCGCCGGGCGGGGGGCTGACGCTCTTCGATACCGCGCTCGGCCGGATCGGCGTCCTGATCTGCTACGATGCCGAGTTCCCGCTGCTCGCCCGCGCGCTGGTCGAGGCTGGCGCCGAGATCCTGCTCGTGCCGTCCTGCACGGACAGCCTGGCCGGGTACTGGCGCGTGCGGATCGGCGCGATGGCCCGCGCGCTGGAAAGCCAGTGCATCGTCGTGCAGGCGCCGACCGTGGGCCCGGCCGGCTGGTGTCCGCCCGTGGACGAGAATGTCGGCGCGGCCGCGATCTATGGCCCGCCCGACCGGGGCTTCCCGGCGACCGGCGTGATCGCCGAGGGCGCCCTGGACCGGCCGGGATGGGTCTATGCAACCGTGGCGCGGGACGATATCGCCCGGGTGCGCGGCGGGGGGCAGGTGTTGAATCATGCCCACTGGTCCGAACAGGCCCGCCGCGTCCGGAACGTCACAATCACGCCCTTCGCCGCGATACGGCCTTGAAAACCTGTCCAATTGGGCGCATTTAAGGGGCGCTTCGCGAGAAGCGACGTGCAACGAACAAAGGAGTGACCATGGCCAAGGAAGAAATGCTCGAATTTCCTGGTGTCGTGAAAGAACTCCTGCCGAACGCGACATTCCGGGTCGAGCTTGAGAACGGCCATGAGATCATCGCGCACACGGCAGGCAAGATGCGCAAGAACCGCATCCGGGTTCTGGCAGGCGACAAGGTTCAGGTGGAGATGACGCCCTACGACCTGACGAAGGGCCGCATCAACTACCGCTTCAAGTAATCCAGATGCGACTGGTTCTGGGCTCGGCCAGCCCCCGGCGGCGCGACCTGCTCGCGCAGATCGGGGTCGAGCCCGACGCCATCCGACCCGCCGATATCGACGAGACGCCAGCGCCCGGCGAGTTGCCGCGCCCCTATTGCGCGCGCATGGCGCGCGAGAAGGCGGTCGCCGTCGCGGCCGGTCCGGACGAGCTGGTGCTGACCGCCGACACGACCGTGGCGCTCGGCCGGCGCATCCTGGGCAAGCCCGCCGACGCCGCCGAGGCGGTGGAATTCCTGATGATGCTCTCGGGGCGGCGCCACCGGGTCATCACCGCCGTCGCGCTGCGCCACGGCGACACGATCCGCGCGCGCGACGTCGTCACCACCGTGCAGATGAAGCGGCTCTCGGACATGGAAATATCCTGGTACATCCGCACCGGCGACTGGCAGGGCAAGGCCGGGGCCTACGGCATCCAGGGCCCGGCCGGGGCGCTGATCCCCTGGATCAACGGCTCTTTCACGGGCGTGGTGGGCCTGCCGCTGGCCGAGACGGCCAACCTGCTGCGGGGCGCGGGCTACACGATTCCCGACGGGCCGGCGTCATGAAGGGGCGGGTCATCCTGCTCGATGAGATCGCGGGCCGCCGCGCGGCGGCGCTGATGGTCGACGGCCGGCTCGAGGACCTGCTGATCGACCCGCCCGAGAGCGCGCCGCCCGGCCCGGGCGCGATCTACCGCGCCCGGGTCGACCGCCAGATGAAGGGGCAGGGCGGCGTCATCCTGCAGCTCGGCGACGGGCAGCGCGGCTTCCTGCGCCAGGCCAGGGGCCTGACCCCGGGGCAGAGCCTGCTGGTGCAGGTCAACAGCTATGCCGAGCCCGGAAAGGCGCCCCCGGTCACGACACGCCTTCTCTTCAAGAGCCGCTACGCCATCGTCACGCCTGGCGCGCCCGGGCTCAACGTTGCGCGCTCGATCCGCGACGAGGCGGAGCGTGACCGGCTGCTCGAGATCGCCCACGCGGCGCGGGCCGAGATGGATGCGGCCCTCGGGCTGATCCTTCGCTCCGCCTGCGCCGGGGTCGATGGGGACGCCATAGCAGAGGATATCGGCACCATGACCGATCTTGCGCGGAAGATCATGGCCGAGGACGGCGCCGGCGCCGGCGCGCCCGCACCCCTGCTCGATGCGCCGGATGCAGAGCTGCTCGCCTGGCGCGACTGGGCCGATCCCGACCCCGACGCCGTGATCGACGAGGCAGGCGCGTTCGTCGCGCATGGCGTGCTCGACGAGATCGCGGCGCTCGCGGATCCCGTGGTGGCGCTCAGGGGCGGGTTCAGCATGGCGGTGGAACCCACCCGCGCGCTGGTTGCGGTCGACGTCAACACGGGCGGCGACACCTCGCCTGCGGCGGGACTCAAGGCCAATCTCGCGGCGCTCCGCGCCCTGCCGCGCCAGCTCCGCCTGCGCGGGCTGGGCGGGCAGGTGGTGCTCGACCTCGCCCCCAGCCCCAAGAAGGACCGCCGCCAGATCGAACAGGCCGCGCGCGGCGCGCTGCGCACCGATCCGGTCGAAACCGCCCTTGTCGGCTGGACGCCGCTTGGCCATCTTGAGCTGCAGAGGAAACGCGAGAGACTGCCGCTCAAGGAGGCGCTGCCCGGATGACCTGCCCGATCTGCCACAAGGACACCGACCCCAAGTACCGGCCCTTCTGTTCGAAACGCTGCGCGGATGTCGACCTGGGCAAGTGGCTGACCGGGTCCTATGCCGTGCCCGCCGATACCCCCGAAGACCTGGACGAGGCCGCCGACGAGATCGCGACCGAGAGCCGGAAGCTGCACTGACACCCCGGTCGCGGCGCGGCGAAAAAACCCGCGATTCCGGTCTGGACACGCCCGGAAAGCTGTCCTAGTAAACCGCGACGGTCGGGCTGCGCCCCGGTCGCTCGCCCGGGTAGCTCAGTGGTAGAGCAGTGGATTGAAAATCCTCGTGTCGGTGGTTCGACTCCGCCCCCGGGCACCATTTAAACAAACAAAATCAATAACTTAGCCATAGCACATTTTTATGAAATGTGTTGCACACTCATCGCACAGTTTTGTTGCGCGTTTGAGCGGGTGGGGCTGGGTGATTTGCTGTGTTGAACACAGTGTTTGCGGTTGCTATGTCGAACACAGTGTTTGAACATAGTTTTTGCAACACAGTGTTGGCACACACTTGCGCAAAAAGCTGGTTTGGCAAGCTGTAGCGATCAGGTTAGCCAGCACGGTTATTTCAGCAAACGGTCCTCTCGTGGAGCAGTTTTACACGGCGATGGTAGGAAGTAGGCATTTTCTGCGGTTTGCATGGAGGTCAGTTTTGCAGGACTTTTTAGATCCTTGCAGCAACCACCCCAATGCTAGCTTTCGTATGCGTGCTTAAAGCGTTAGCTTTTGCCTCGAGCCTAATCCGTTGGTAAAATCTATCACTGATAGTGCCAAGCTGAGGAGATAAGCGCGGAATTGGGCCAGTTAGGATGGCTTGTTAAGTGTCCCATGTTGATCGTTGATTTCTGTTTTTCCGTACTTTTCTTCATAGCTGCATATTGTTTGATGAGCCTCAGCAAGAATTCTTCGGTTTCTCACGTAAAATGATAAAATCGCTGTTACCATGGATAAAAGGCAAAGGTAGGCCAACCAAATATCGTTTTCCTTAAAAATTTTCCACTGTCCCATGCCGATAACATTAAAAACCAGTAAAAATAAAAAGAAACCAAGGAGGCCGCCGCCAAGAACGTGGACGAAAAATATTCTCTTTATACTAGAACTCCTATTTGCCCAAACTTCAATTTCAGCTTTTGCTTTCACAAAATCATTGTCATCTCGCTCTTTTTGCATTTCATACAGCTTTTTCTCGTACTCGATTTTTTTTAACTTCGATCGCTTTTTTGCCTCGTCTTTTCCCCAGGAACTCCATTCTTGCAGTGCAACAGCTACTTCTTTGGCAGCACGCTTTGGCCCAATGCGGAATTGTTCGCGTTTCCCTGTAACCTTCCAGGGCCGTAGCGAATCCAAAGCCATGCGCTCCGCCATCACAGCATCAGGTACTTCTAACCACCAATGAATCTTCCAAGTTCCAATGCTGTTGGACGCGGAATTTTGCTCATTCAAGCGACGTTGAAGGTTGTTTGTACGACCAACCTTGCAAATCGATGATGAGGCGCTGTTGCCCAAAACGTAAATGTATCCACCATTTCCTTTCATTATCTAACTCTCTTGAGCAAAGCTCTGTCCATAAAGTTTTCAGATGATATGCTGCGTCTGCTGTGTCTGGAAATCAAGCCTATGATTGGTTTACCCGCCTATCCACCAAAGAAAGCAAGATGATTTAAGGCCAGCATAGTCCGTATTCTTTTGACCGTCGCATTTGCTTTCCGACAGCCCCTTGGAGAAGAACCCTCATCTGGCCGACCACGGGGATGGGTCGCCAGATTTTTATTGTCTTTTCCCGGTGAACTCCGGCACTCGTCGTCCATTGCTTAACCACCTCCTTGACGGGAGTGCGGTGGTTCCAACGCCAGAGTATTTCGTTGAGGTATCTCTGAAGGTGCTTGCGGCCCAAGTTATGATAGACACCGACAAGGGCGCGCTGCACTTGGGAGATTACGGCCTCTGCGGTATTGACGTGGGCGCCGGTCTCGGTTTTCGGTTCGTGGCTATGCTTGGTTATTTTATATCCAGTCAAACACACGTTCTCCGGAGACGCTAATGTGTTGGTCAACGCAGCACTCGCGCCGTGCAGTGAACTAGTTGAGGAAAGTCTGATCAACGGCCTCGGCTGCGCCGATATTGCCGCTTGAGGGCACTATGGGGCCAGACAAGCACCGTTT
>CAJXYS010000009.1 GCA_913063035.1 uncultured Maritimibacter sp.
TCCTCGAGCGCCTCCTTGACGCGCACGAGGAAGGTCACCGCCCCCTTGCCGTCGACGATGCGGTGATCGTAGCTGAGCGCGAGATACATCATCGGGCGGGCCTTGATCTCGCCTTTCACGACCATGGGGCGATCCTGGATCTTGTGCATGCCGAGGATGCCCGACTGCGGCGGGTTCAGGATCGGCGAGGACATGAGCGACCCGTAGACGCCGCCGTTCGAGATCGTGAAGGTGCCGCCCTGCATTTCCGCCATCGACAGCTTGCCGTCGCGGGCGCGGGCGCCAAGCTCGTTGATCTTCTTCTCGATCGCGGCGAAGGACATCTGATCGGCGTCGCGCACCACCGGCACGACGAGCCCGGTCGGCGTGCCCACGGCGATGCCCATATGGACGAAGTTCTTGTAGACGATGTCGGTGCCGTCAATCTCGGCGTTGACCTCCGGCACTTCCTTCAGGGCGTGGCAGCAGGCCTTGGTGAAAAAGGACATGAAGCCCAGCTTCACGCCGTGCTTCTTCTCGAAGAGATCCTTGTATTCCTTGCGCAGCTCCATCGTCGCGGTCATGTCCACCTCGTTGTAGGTGGTCAGCATCGCGGCGGTGTTCTGCGCATCCTTCAGCCGGCGCGCGATGGTCTGGCGCAGGCGGGTCATCTTGACCCGTTCCTCGCGGCTCGCATCCTCGGCCGGGACGGGGGCGCGGGGCGCCTGGGCCGGTTCGGGCTTCGGTGCCTCGGCGGGCTTGGCCTTGGTGCCGGCGGCGATCGCCTTTTGCACGTCTTCCTTCATGATGCGGCCGTCGCGGCCGGAGCCTTTCACGTCCTTTTCGCTCAGGCCGTGCTCTTCCATCATCTTCTTGGCAGAGGGGGCGTCCTCGACATCCGCACTGGCGCTGCCGCCGGCGGCAGGCGCGGCCGGCGCCTCGGCGGCTTCCGCGGGCTTGGCGCCCGCGGCGCCCGCGCCGGTCGTCATCGTGGCGATCTTGGCGGAGGCTTCCACGGTTTCGCCCTCGGCGGCCAGGATTTCGGACAGCGTGCCGGTCGCGGGGGCGGGCACCTCGACGGAAACCTTGTCGGTCTCCAGCTCGCAGAGCATCTCGTCCTGCTGGACGGCGTCGCCGGGTTTCTTGAACCAGGTGGCGACGGTCGCCTCGGAGACGCTTTCGCCGAGCGTCGGCACCATCACGTCGACGGTCTTTCCGCCGCCGGTGTCGTCGTCCGCCGGGGCGGCCTCGGCCTTATCGGCCTTCGGCGCCGCGGGCGCGGCGGCGCCGGCGCCTTCTTCGACGGTGGCAAGCAGGGCGTCGACGCCCACGGTCTGGCCTTCCTCGGCCACGATCTCGCCCAGCGTGCCGGCCGCGGGCGCCGGCACTTCGACCGTCACCTTGTCGGTCTCGAGTTCGCAGAGCATCTCGTCCTGCTGGACCGGGTCGCCCGGCTTCTTGAACCAGGTCGCCACGGTCGCCTCGGAGACACTCTCGCCGAGCGTCGGCACGCGCACTTCGGTAGCCATTCCGTTATTCCTTCTCGAAGGTAAGCGCCTCGTTCACGATGGCGTCTTGCTGTTCCTTGTGTTGCTTGAGCAGGCCCGTGGCCGGCGAGGCCGCGGCCTGGCGCCCGACATAGCGCGGGCGGTTATGCGTCGCCTTGAGCCTGCCCAGCACCCATTCGAGGTTCGGCTCCATGAAGGTCCAGCCGCCCTGGTTCTTGGGTTCCTCCTGGCACCAGAGGATCTCGGCCTTGGGGAAGCGTTCCAGTTCCTTGATCAGGCTGAGCGCCGGGAACGGGTAGAACTGCTCGACACGCAGCAGGTAGATGTCGTCGATGCCGCGGGCGTCGCGTTCCTCCAGCAGGTCGTAATACACCTTGCCCGAGCAGAGAACGACGCGGCGGATCTTGTCGTCCTTGGCCAGCTTGGTGTCCGAATGGCCCTTCTCGGCATCGTCCCAGAGCACGCGGTGGAAGGACGACCCGTTGGTGAAATCCTCCATGTCCGAGATCGCCAGCCGGTGGCGCAGCAGCGATTTCGGCGTCATCAGCACCAGCGGCTTGCGGAAGCTGCGATGGAGCTGCCGGCGCAGGATGTGGAAGTAGTTGGCCGGCGTCGTGCAGTTGGCGACGATCCAGTTGTCCTCGGCCGACATCTGCAGGAACCGCTCCAGCCGGGCCGAGCTGTGCTCGGGGCCCTGGCCCTCGAAGCCATGCGGCAGCAACATCACCAGGCCGGACATCCGCAGCCACTTGCGTTCGCCCGAGCTGATGAATTGGTCGAACATGATCTGCGCGCCGTTGGCGAAGTCGCCGAACTGCGCCTCCCAGAGCACCAGCGCGTTGGGCTCGGCCAGCGAGTAGCCGTATTCGTAGCCCAGCACCGCGTATTCCGAGAGCATCGAGTCGATCACCTCGTAGTTCGCCTGGCCCTCGCGGATGTGGTTGAGCGGGTGGTAGCGCTCGTCGGTTTCCTGGTCGACGATGGCCGAGTGGCGCTGCGAGAAGGTGCCGCGCGCCGAGTCCTGCCCGGCGAGGCGCACCGGGTAGCCTTCCAGCATCAGCGACCCGAAGGCGAGCGCCTCGGCGGTGGCCCAGTCGAGCCCCTGGCCGGTCTCGATCATCTCCTTCTTGGTATCGAGAAGGCGCGTGATCGTCTTGTGCGGCCTGTAGCCCTCGGGCAGGCGGGTCAGCGCCTGGCCGACGTCGCGGAAGGTCTCTTCGGCGATGGCGGTCTTGCCGCGCTCGTACTTGCCGCTGTGGGCTTCGAGATCGGCCCAGCGGCCGTCCAGCCAGTCGGCCTTGTTGGGCCGGTAGCTCTTGCCGGTCTCGAACTCCTCGTTCAGATGCGCCTGGAACGAGGCCTTCATGTCCTCGATCTCGCCCTCGGGGATCAGGCCGTCCTTGACCAGCCGCTCGGTATAGAGCTGCAGCGTCGTCTTGTGGCTCTTGATCTTCTTGTACATCGTGGGCTGCGTGAACATCGGTTCATCGCCCTCGTTGTGCCCGAAGCGCCGGTAGCAGAAGACGTCGATCACCACGTCCTTGCCGAATTTCTGGCGGAACTCGGTGGCCACCTTGGCGGCGTGGACGACGGCCTCTGGATCGTCGCCGTTGACGTGGAAGATCGGCGCCTCGACCATCAGCGCGATATCGGTCGGGTAGGGCGAGGATCGCGACATGTGCGGCGCGGTGGTGAAACCGATCTGGTTGTTCACCACGACATGGATCGTGCCGCCGGTGCGATGGCCCCGGAGACCCGACAGGCCGAAGCATTCGGCCACGACGCCCTGGCCCGCGAAGGCCGCGTCGCCGTGCAGCAGGATCGGCAGGACCCGCTTGCGCTCGGCGTCGTTGTGCTGGGCCTGCTTGGCCCGCGCCTTGCCGAGCACCACCGGGTTCACCGCCTCCAGGTGGCTGGGATTGGCGGTCAGCGACAGATGCACCTCGTTGCCGTCGAAGGTGCGGTCCGACGAGGCGCCGAGATGGTATTTCACGTCGCCCGATCCATCCACGTCCTCGGGCTTGAAGCTGCCGCCTTGAAATTCGTGGAAGATCGCGCGGTAGGGCTTGCCCATCACGTTGGCCAGAACCGAGAGCCGGCCGCGGTGCGGCATGCCGATCACGATCTCCTTCACGCCCAGCGCGCCGCCGCGCTTGATGATCTGCTCCATCGCGGGGATCAGCGCCTCGCCGCCGTCGAGGCCGAAGCGCTTGGTGCCCATGTACTTGACGTGCAGGAACTTTTCGAAGCCCTCGGCTTCCACGAGCTTGTTCAGGATCGCCTTCCGCCCCTCGCGCGTGAAGGTGATCTCCTTGCCGTAGCCCTCGATCCGCTCTTTCAGCCAGGCGGACTGCTCGGGATCGGAGATGTGCATGTACTGCAGCGCGAAGGTGCCGCAATAGGTGCGCTTCACCATGGCGAGGATTTCGCGCATCGACGCGACTTGCAGGCCCAGCACGTTGTCGATGAAGATCGGCCGGTCCATGTCCGCCTCTGCGAAGCCGTAGGTCTGCGGCTCCAGCTCGGGGTGCGGGTCAGGGTTGCGCATTCCCAGCGGATCGAGCTGCGCGGCGAGGTGGCCACGGATCCGGTAGGCGCGGATCAGCATCAGCGCCCGGATGCTGTCGAGCACCGCGCGCTTGACCTGTTCGTCGGTGACCGACACGCCGGTCTCGGCCGCCTTGCCCTTGATCTTGCCGGCGATCTCGCCTGCCATCGCCGGCTCGGTCGTCCACATGCCGTCCAGCGCGTTGGTCAGGTCGTCGTTCGGCGTCGGGGGCCAGTCCTTGCGTTCCCATGACGGGCCCTTGGCCTCGCGCTTGACGTCCATCTCGTCGTCGCCGAGCGACCGGAAGAACGCTGCCCAGGCTTCGTCCACCGAGGCCGGGTCGCTCGCGTAGCGCGCGTAGAGCTGCTCGACATATTCGGCGTTATGGCCCTGGAGGAAGGAAGAGGAGCGGAACTGATCGTTCGGGCTCTGGTCCGTCATGGTCGCACCCATCGTGTTGGCCCGCGCGCCACCGTGGCGCGCGGGATCGGAAGTCGTCTCAGCCGATCGCCTTCAGCACGGCTTCGCCGAGACCCGCGGGGCTGTCGGCCACCACGATCCCGGCGGATTTCATCGCCTCGATCTTGTCGTCGGCGCCGCCTTTGCCGCCCGCGACGATCGCGCCCGCATGACCCATACGCCGGCCCGGCGGCGCCGTGCGCCCCGCGATGAAGCCGGCGGTGGGCTTCCAGCGGCCCTTTTTCCTCTCGTCCGCCAGGAACTGCGCGGCGTCTTCTTCGGCCGAGCCGCCGATCTCGCCGATCATGATGATCGACTCGGTCTCGTCGTCGGCGAGGAACCATTCGAGCACGTCGATATGCTCGGTTCCCTTGATCGGGTCACCGCCGATACCCACGCAGGTCGACTGGCCGAGGCCGACATCGGTGGTCTGCTTGACCGCCTCGTAGGTCAGCGTCCCGGAGCGCGAGACCACGCCGCAGGAGCCGCGCTTGTGGATGTGGCCCGGCATGATGCCGATCTTGCAGGCATCCGGCGTGATGACGCCCGGGCAGTTCGGCCCGACCAGCACCGATTTGGAGCCTTCCAGCGCGCGCTTGACCTTCATCATGTCGAGCACCGGGATGCCCTCGGTGATGCAGACGATCAGCTCCATCTCGGCGTCGATGGCCTCGAGGATGGAGTCGGCCGCGAAGGGCGGCGGGACGTAGATCACGGAGGCGTTCGCCTCGGTCTTCGCCCGGGCCTCGTGCACCGAGTTGAAGACCGGCAGGTCCAGATGGGTCTGTCCGCCCTTTCCGGGGGTCACGCCGCCGACCATCTTGGTGCCGTAGGCAATCGCCTGCTCGGAGTGGAAGGTGCCTTGGCTGCCGGTGAAGCCCTGGCAGATGACTTTGGTGTTTTCGTCTACGAGAACTGCCATTTGCCTTACCCCTTCACCGCTTTGACGATCTTGTCGGCCGCATCGCTCAGGTCGTCGGCCGCGATGACGTTCAGCCCGCTTTCGTTGATGATCTTCTTGCCCTGTTCAACATTCGTGCCTTCGAGCCGCACGACCAGGGGCACCTGCAGGCCGACCTCCTTGACCGCCTGCACCACGCCGTCGGCGATGATGTCGCAGCGCATGATCCCGCCGAAAATGTTGACCAGGATGCCTTTGACGTTGTCGTCGGAGGTGATGATCTTGAACGCCTCGGTCACCTTTTCCTTGGTGGCGCCGCCGCCGACGTCGAGGAAGTTGGCGGGTTCCGCGCCGTAGAGCTTGATGATGTCCATCGTCGCCATGGCAAGGCCCGCGCCGTTGACCATGCAGCCGATCTCACCGTCGAGCGCGATGTAGTTCAGGTCGTATTTCGACGCGGCGAGTTCCTTGGGATCCTCCTCGGTCTCGTCACGCAGCGCGGCGATATCGGGGTGCCGGTAAAGTGCGTTCGAATCGAAGCCCATCTTCGCGTCGAGGCACTTCAGGTCGCCCGCGGGCGTCACGATCAGCGGGTTGATTTCCAGCATCTCGCAGTCTTTGTCCACGAAAAGCTTGTAGAGAATGCCCATCAGCTGGACGCACTGCTTCACCTGTTTGCCCTCGAGGCCCAGCATGAAGGCAATGCGCCGGCCGTGGAAGCCCTGGTAGCCCGTGGCCGGGTCGACGGAGAAGGACAGGATCTTCTCCGGCGTGGACGCGGCGACTTCCTCGATGTCCATGCCGCCCTCGGTGGAGCAGACGAAGGAGATGCGGCTCGTCACACGGTCGACCAGCAGCGCGAGGTAAAGCTCGCGATCGATGTCGCTGCCATCCTCGATGTAGATGCGGTTGACCTGTTTTCCGGCCGGGCCGGTCTGGTGCGTCACGAGGGTGCGGCCCAGCATGCGCTTGGCCTCGGTCTCGGCCTCCTCGACCGACTTGGCCAGCCTTACGCCGCCCTTGTCGCCGACGTCGGTTTCCTTGAAGTGGCCCTTGCCGCGGCCGCCGGCGTGGATCTGTGCCTTCACGACCCAGAGCGGGCCGTCGAGTTCCCCGGCGGCGGTCTTGGCCTCCTCGGCCTTGGTCACCGCGCGGCCGTCCGACACCGGGGCGCCGTAGTCGCGCAGAAGGCTTTTCGCCTGATATTCATGAATGTTCATGAAAACTGTCCCGTCTTTCTTGCGTTGACGGCGACCTAAGCACAGACGATTGGGGCTGAGAAGGAAAACCCGCTGAAAACCCGCCTATTCGACGTATTTTCTGCGGTTTGTGATCACGCAATTTCTAGGTGTGATCACAAAACTGTCGGGGCGTAACCCGCGGGCCGGAGCCCGCGGATTCGCCATGTTCGGGTCAGGCGAGCGACTCGTCGATGCCCTTGCAGGCCTCGACCAGGCCCTTCACGGCGTCGACGGATTTCTGGAACATCGCCTTCTCGTCCTTGTTGAACTCGATCTCGACGATGCGTTCGACGCCGCCGGCGCCGATCACGGTCGGCACGCCGACATAGAAGCCGTTCAGGCCGTAGGCGCCGTCAACATAGGCCGCGCAGGGCAGGACGCGCTTCTGGTCCTTCATGTAGGCCTCGGCCATCTCGATCGCCGCGGTCGCGGGGGCGTAGAAAGCCGACCCGTTGCCCAGCAGCTTGACGATCTCGGCGCCGCCGTCGCGGGTGCGCTGCACGATCGCGTCCAGCTTGTCCTGGCTGGTCCAGCCCATTTTCACCAGATCGGGCAGCGGGATGCCGCCGACGGTGGAATACCGGGTCAGCGGCACCATGGTGTCGCCGTGGCCGCCGAGGACGAAGGCCGACACGTCCCGCATAGAGACGTTGAACTCGTCGGCAAGGAAGTGGCGGAAGCGCGCGCTGTCCAGAACGCCTGCCATCCCGCAGACCTTTTCATGCGGCAGGCCCGAGAATTCGCGCAGCGCCCAGACCATCGCGTCGAGCGGGTTGGTGATGCAGATCACGAACGCGTCCGGCGCATTGGACTTGATGCCCTCGCCAACCGCCTTCATGACCTTGAGGTTGATCCCCAGCAGGTCGTCGCGGCTCATGCCGGGTTTGCGCGGCACGCCGGCGGTGACGATGCAGACATCGGCGCCGGCGATGTCGGCATAGTCCTGGGTGCCCTTCAGCGCCACGTCGTAGCCCGCGACGGGGCCGCTTTCGGCGAGATCAAGGGCCTTGCCCTGGGGCGTGCCCTCGGCAATGTCGAACAGCACGACGTCGCCGAGTTCCTTCAGCGCGGCGAGGTGCGCCAGCGTGCCGCCGATCTGGCCTGCGCCGATCAACGCGATCTTGGGTCTAGCCATCGTTTCCATCTCCGGTCGGTTAGAAATCGCCGCTTGCCTACTCTCGGAAACCCGTCCGCGCAAGCTTTCCCGCCGCGGTGCGATGCGGGCCGGCGCCGCGCGGACTGCGGCGATGGCGGTTCAACTCCCGGAGAAACATTGGAAAACTGGCGCCGCCGGCCCCTGCGCGGCCCCTGTGATATCTGCCGCTGCGGCGCAGCGCGGCCGCCCGGACGCCACTCTCGGGGGCTGTCCGCGGGGCGAGTCGCCCCGCGGTCCGTCCCTAGACCGGGTCGCCCTGCGGCACGATGATGTCTTCGAAGGCATCACCGGTCGCCAGCAGGCAGCTCACCCCGTCGGGGCGTGTGACGATGATCGTCCAGCTTCCGGTTTCGGTCGAGGCGAACAGCTCCACCACCCGGTCGCCGCGGCCAAGACCGATCGACTGGCGCGTCTCGCCGAAACGGGTCTCCAGCCGGTCGATCACGGTCTGGCGGTCGCCACAGGCCATCACACCGGCGGTGCCGGACTGCGCAGCCCAAAGCGTTGCCAGAATTAGCCCCCCGAACCCCAAGGAGAGCGCGAACAGGTTGTCCCGCATGTTGGTCCCTTTCCCCAGATGCCCCCCGCATCGCCGCTGCCGGACAGTCTCGCGGCGAAATCACGAAGGCGGGGTTAACCCGCCGTGCGCCGGATGGAGGGATTGACGCGGCTTTGAAGCAAATCGCGCCGAGCGGGTGCGGCCACGGGGCGCTTGCGCGGGGGCGGGGGCTGTGCTGCATTGCGGCACGAACAGGGGAGGGCGAGAATCGATGGACTACACTTCAAGGCCGTTCCGGTCCGTCCTGTACATTCCGGGCTCGAAGTCCCGGGCGCTGGACAAGGCGCGGCAGCTGCCGACGGACGCGATCATCTTCGACCTGGAGGACGCGGTCGCCGCCGGCGAGAAGGACGCGGCGCGGGATCTCCTGGCGAAGACGCTGGTAGATGGTGGCTACGGGCCGCGCGCGCAGATCGTGCGCATCAACGCCTTCGACACCGACTGGGCCGAGGACGACCTCGCCGCGATCGGTCCCGCCGCGCCCCAGGCGGTGCTGCTGCCCAAGGTCAACGACGCCGATGACATCATGCGCCTCGAGGCGCGGCTCGACGGCATCCCGGCCGCGCGCGACACCCGCATCTGGGCGATGATGGAAACCTGCGAGGGTGTCCTGAACGCGCGCGAGATCGCGGCCGCCTCGCCGCGGATGGCGGGGTTCGTGCTGGGCACCAACGATCTGGCCAAGGAATTGACGGCGCGGCTGGTGCCGGACCGCGGCCCGCTCATGACCTCTTTGTCGCTCTGTCTGCTGGCTGCGCGGGCCCGGGGCCTGGTCTGTGTCGACGGGGTCTACAACGCTTTCAAGGATGCCGACGGCCTGCGCGCCGAGTGCGTTCAGGGCCGCGACATGGGCTTCGACGGCAAGACCCTGATCCATCCCGCCCAGCTGGAAATCGCCAACACGGTCTACGCCCCGGCCGAAGACGAACTCGACCTTGCGCGCCGCCAGATCGCCGCCTTCGAAGCGGCCGAGGCCTCTGGCGAGGGGGTCGCGGTGGTTGACGGCCGGATCGTGGAGAACCTTCATGTCGAGACGGCCCGCAAAACGATCGCCCGCGCCGAGGCGATCCTGAAACTGGAAAAGGAGTCCGCGGCATGATCCTTCTCGTTCTCGGCCTTGCGCTCTGGATTTTCGCGCATCTCTTCAAGCGGCTCATGCCGGATGCGCGGGCGGAGATGGGCGACAAGGGCAAAGGCCTCGTCGCCGTCGCGATCCTGGCCTCCATCGTGCTCATGGTGATCGGGTACCGCGCCGCCGAACCGGTGTTCCTGTGGTTTCCGCCGCCTTTCCTGACCCATCTGAACAATCTCCTGATGCTGTTGGCGGTCTACCTGTTCGCGGTCTCGGGGGCGAAGACGCGCCTGAGCGGCATCATCCGCCATCCGCAGCTGACCGCGGTGAAGACATGGGCGGTTGCGCATCTGCTGGTGAACGGCGATCTCGCCTCGGTGATCCTTTTCGGCGGGCTGCTGGCCTGGGCCGTGGTCAGCGTGATCCTGATCAACAAAGCCGAGCCGGCGCCGGCACGCCCCGCGCCGGCCCCGATCGGCAAGGAAATCGGCGTGGCCGTCGCGGCCGTGGTGGTCTACGGCCTGATCGGCATGGTCCATGGCTGGCTGGGCTACTGGCCCTTCCCGGGCGGGGGCATGTGATGCGGGCGTACCGGCTTTTGACGGGCGAAGACGGTTCGGCCTTCTGTCACAAGGTGACCGCCGCGCTCGACAGGGGTTGGGCGCTTTATGGCGATCCGTCCTATGCCTATGACGCGGCCAACGGCGTGATGCGTTGCGCGCAAGCCGTCGTGAAAGACGTGGCCGGTGACTACGACCCGGACGTGAAACTGGGGAGCCTCTGAGCCGATGACCAAGACCAATCCCGGCCGCTTCTTCGAGGATTACCGCCTGGGCGAGGTGATTGCCCACGCCGTGCCGCGCACCGTTTCAGGCGGGGAGCGCGCGCTCTACCACGCGCTCTACCCGGCGCGTCATGCCCTGCATTCCTCGGACGAATTCGCGCGGGCCTGCGGGCTGCCCGCCGCGCCGCTGGACGACCTGATCGCGTTTCACACGGTGTTCGGAAAGACCGTGCCCGACATCTCGCTCAACGCCGTGGCCAATCTGGGCTACGCCGAGGGCCGTTTCCGGGCGCCGGTCTGGCCGGGGGATACGCTGCGCGCGGAGTCCGAGGTGATCGGGCTGAAGCAGAACTCGAACGGCAGGTCGGGCGTGGTCTGGGTGCGGACCCGTGGTCTCAACCAGCGCGACGAGGTTGTGCTGGACTACGTCCGCTGGGTCATGGTTCGGAAGCTGCGGCTCGACGCACCGGCCCCCGAGACCACGATCCCGGACCTGGCCGATGCCGTTTCGGCCGAAGACCTCGTGAGTCCGCCCGGGCTCGATTTCACGGGTTATGATTTCGCCCTCTCCGGCGAGCCGCATCGCTGGGCGGACTATGCCGTGGGCGAGGTGATCGACCATGTCGACGGCGTCACCGTCGAGGAAGCCGAGCACATGATGGCGACACGGCTATGGCAGAATACCGCGAAGGTCCATTTCGACGCGACCCTGCGCGAAGATGGCCGACGGCTGATATATGGCGGCCACGTCATCAGCCTGGCGCGCGCGCTCAGCTTCAACGGGCTGGCGAACGCGCAGATGATCGTGGCGCTGAACGGCGGCGCGCATGCCAATCCGTGTTTCGCCGGCGATACGGTCCGGGCCTGGACCGAAGTGCTGGAGACCGCCGAGACGGACGCGCCCGGCGTAGGGGCGCTGCGGTTGCGGCTGGTCGCGACGAAGGGCGAGGGCCCCGAGGCGGGGCTCAGGAATGCCGAGGGCAAGTATCTTCCCCATGTGCTGCTCGACCTCGATTACTGGGCGCTGATGCCGCGTTGAGGGGTCCCGTGAACATCCGGCTAGCCAATTTTGGGGTGTTCGAGGTGAGTCGCAGATCAGCATACTGTCGTATGCGATGATGTCCCCACAGGGCTCGAATTTGTGATCACGTGATCAGAAAGCGTGATCACGAAACTGGAAATGCGCGCAATCAGATGCGATTTTTCCGCCCTGCCGCGGCTCTGACTATGTGACAACCGCCGCAAATGGGCTAAGCAGTAAGCCAGATGCAGAGACTGCAAAGAGAAGGGACGCCCCATGGCTGACGTGAACCGGGGAAACCGCCCGCTGTCGCCCCACGCCACAATCTACCGCTGGCCGCTCAACGCGATCATGTCCATCTTGCACCGGATCACCGGCACGGCCATGGCGCTGGGCGCCGTTCTGGTCGTCTGGTGGTTCCTCGCCGCGGCGACCTCGGCCGAGTATTTCGCCACCGTCGACGGGGTGCTGACATCCTGGATCGGCGATCTCGTGCTGTTCCTGTCGCTGCTGGCGCTGTCATATCACCTGATGAATGGCGTGCGGCACCTGATCTGGGACACCGGCGCCGGGTTCGACAACGAGTCGACGCAGCAGAGCGGGATCATCGGCCTGGTGCTGGCCGTCGTCATCGCCGCCCTTCTTCTGGCCGCAACGTGGTGAGGCAGACATGAGCATCCTGACAAGTTACAAGCGCGTCGCCGGGCTGGGGTCTGCCAAGGAAGGCACCCATCACTGGTGGATGCAGCGCCTGACCGCAATCGCGCTGGTACCCCTGACCATCTTCTTCGTGGTGCCGTTCGGGAGCAATCTCGGCGCCGGTCACGACGCCGTGGTCGAGACCTACACGAACCCTTGGAACGCCGTGATCGCGATCCTCTTCATCATCACCGCCTTCTATCACCTGATGATGGGTTTGCAGGTGGTGATAGAGGACTACGTGCACGGCAAGGCCGGCGTGGTCCTGCTGATCGCGAACACGCTGCTCTGCTGGGCCCTTGCCATCGCCGGCGTCTTCGCGGTGGTCAAGATCGCGCTCGGCGCCTGATCGGAGACGGACATGGCATCTTACGATATCGAATATCACAATTACGACGTGGTCGTGGTGGGCGCCGGCGGCTCCGGCCTGCGCGCGACGCTGGGCATGGCCGAACAGGGCCTCAGCACCGCCTGCGTTACCAAGGTCTTCCCGACCCGCTCGCACACCGTTGCGGCCCAGGGCGGCATCGCGGCCTCGCTCGGCAACATGGGGCCGGACGACTGGCAATGGCACATGTACGACACCGTGAAAGGGTCGGACTGGCTGGGCGATACCGACGCGATGGAATACCTCGCCCGCGAGGCGCCGAAGGCGGTCTACGAGCTCGAGCATTACGGCGTGCCCTTCTCGCGCACCGAAGAGGGCAAGATCTACCAGCGCCCCTTCGGTGGCCACACGACCGAGTTCGGCGAGGGTCCGCCGGTGCAGCGCACCTGTGCGGCCGCGGACCGGACGGGCCACGCCATCCTGCACACGCTCTACGGCCAGAGCCTGAAGCAGAAGGCGGAATTCTTCATCGAGTACTTCGCCATCGACCTGATCATGTCCGAGGACGGCCAGTGCCAGGGCGTGGTGGCCTGGAAGCTCGACGACGGCACGATCCACGTCTTCAACGCCAAGATGACCGTGCTGGCGACCGGCGGCTATGGCCGGGCCTATTTCTCGGCCACCTCCGCGCATACCTGCACCGGTGACGGGGGCGGCATGGTCGCGCGGGCCGGGTTGCCCTTGCAGGACATGGAATTCGTGCAGTTCCACCCCACGGGCATCTACGGCGCCGGCTGCCTCATCACCGAGGGCGCGCGCGGCGAAGGCGGGTATCTCACCAATTCCGAGGGCGAGCGCTTCATGGAACGCTACGCGCCCACCTACAAGGACCTCGCGTCGCGCGACGTGGTGAGCCGGTGCATGACGATGGAAATCCGCGAGGGCCGCGGCGTCGGCCCGAACAAGGATCACATCCATCTGAACCTGAGCCACCTGCCGCCCGCGACCCTGGCCGAGCGGCTGCCCGGCATCTCGGAATCGGCACGCATTTTCGCGGGCGTCGACGTGACCAAGGAACCGATCCCGGTGCTTCCGACGGTGCATTACAACATGGGCGGCATTCCGACGAATTACTGGGGCGAGGTGCTGAACCCGACCAAGGACGACCCGGACCGCATCGCGCCCGGCCTGATGGCCGTGGGCGAAGCCGGCTGTGCCAGCGTGCACGGGGCGAACAGGCTCGGGTCGAACTCGCTGATCGACCTCGTGGTCTTCGGCCGCGCCGCGGCGCTGCGCGCGGGCGAAGTGGTCGATCCGAACGCACCGGCCCCAGCGCTCAACAAGGCGTCGGTCGATGCGGCGCTCGACCGCTTCGACAAGCTGCGCCACGCGGATGGCGGGACGCCGACGGCGGAACTGCGCCTCGAGATGCAGAAAACCATGCAGGACGATGCCGCCGTGTTCCGTAGCGAAAAGACGCTCGCCGAGGGCTGCAAGAAGATGGCGGCCGTCGCGGACAAGCTCGACGATCTGCAGGTCACCGACCGGTCGATGATCTGGAACTCCGACCTGATGGAGACGCTGGAGCTGACCAACCTCATGCCGAACGCGTTGACCACCATCGTCAGCGCCGAGGCCCGCAAGGAAAGCCGCGGCGCCCACGCCCACGAGGATCACCCGGATCGCGACGACGAGACCTGGCGCGTTCACACCCTGTCCTGGGTGGAGGGCAACAGCAGCGTCAAGCTCGACTATCGCCCGGTGCATCTCGACCCGCTGACGCCGCAGGAGAAAGGCGGGATCGATACCGCCAAGATCGCCCCGAAGGCGCGCGTGTACTGATCATGCGCGGCACCGGGCGTCATATCGGCCTGGCGGTCGCGGGGGTTTCCGCCCTCGCGGCGTCGGCCTGTGGCCCGCAAAGGGTGCCGCTCGACGATGCGATGGAGCGCTGCCGCGAGCGGGCACGCCTGGCGGAGAGCCCGCGCGGCCGCGTCGGCATGGGCGTCGGCAGCGACGGTCCGATCACCACCTTCGATGTGACCATCGGCAGCGATTTCCTGGCCGGGCGCGACCCGGAGCAGGTCTACATCCAGTGCGTCATCAACCTGACCGGCCAGCGGCCGACAGAACCGCTTGGCAGCTGAGGACGCGGAAAGGAATTGGCAACATGGTTCAACTGACCCTCCCCAAGAATTCGCAGGTCAAGACGGGCAAGACCTGGCCCAAGCCCGAGGGCGCCACGAATGTGCGGGCGTTCCGCATCTATCGCTGGGACCCTGACAGCGGGGACAATCCGCGGATCGACACCTACCATGTCGATCTCGACGATTGCGGGCCGATGGTTCTCGACGCGCTGATCAAGATCAAGAACGAGATCGACCCGACCCTGACCTTCCGCCGGTCTTGCCGCGAGGGCATCTGCGGGTCCTGCGCGATGAATATCGACGGTGGCAACACGCTGGCCTGCACCTATGGCATCGACGAGGTGAAGGGCGATGTGCGGGTGTATCCGCTGCCCCACATGCCGGTGGTCAAGGACCTGATCCCGGATCTCACCCATTTCTATGCCCAGCACGCGGCGGTGAAGCCGTGGCTCGAGACGACGACGAACGAGCCGCAGACCGAATGGCGCCAGACCATCGAGGACCGCGAGAAACTCGACGGGCTTTACGAATGCGTGATGTGTGCCTGCTGTTCCACGTCCTGCCCGTCCTATTGGTGGAACGGTGACCGCTATCTCGGACCGGCCGCGCTGCTGCACGCCTATCGCTGGATCATCGACAGCCGCGACGAGGCCACCGGCGAGCGGCTCGACGACCTGGAAGACCCGTTCAAGCTCTACCGTTGCCATACCATCATGAACTGCGCGAAGACCTGTCCCAAGGGGCTCAACCCCGCCAAGGCGATCGCGGAGATCAAGAAGAAAATGGTGGAGCGCACGCTCTGATCTGCGCAGAGATAGGTAAAACATGTTGACTTGGGGCGCGCGGCGTCCCAAGTAACACGGACCCGACTGGCTCCGCCGCGTGAGCGGAGAGGCCGCGCCACCGAAGGGTGGGCGCCCGCCAGCCGGGAAAGCCGTGCAGACGCACGGCACACCAGGTTCCCACGATCACGCAGGGGGTCCGCCGGCAGCGCCGGCCATCGGGCAATCCGGCCCGGGGCGAGGCGCGGCTGACATCCTTTGCGCCATATGCGCCGTCGCGGCATGTCCGCGTCGCAGCGCATCCTGTTATTCGCGGCCCGGACGGCCGCTTCCCGAAAGGAAACTCTCCGATGTCATTCGACACCCTCGGGCTTACGCCCGACCTGCTGACCCGCGTAGCCGAGCAGGGCTACACCGCGCCCACACCGATCCAGACCGAGGCAATCCCGCATGTCCTGCGCGGCCGCGACCTCATGGGTCTCGCCCAGACCGGCACCGGCAAGACGGCGGCCTTCGGCCTGCCGCTCGTGCAGCTTCTCAATGCCGCGGGGCGGCGCCCGGCGCCGAAAAGCGCCAAGGCGCTGATCCTGGCGCCGACGCGCGAGCTGGCCCGCCAGATCAGCGACACGCTCAACGGCTTTCTCGCCCAGACGCGTTTGAACACGGCGATGGTGGTCGGCGGCACCTCGATCAACGCGCAGGTCAAGCGGATGAGCCGCGGCACGGACATCCTGGTGGCGACACCGGGGCGGCTGCTCGACCTGCTGGACCGCCGGGCGATCGATCTGGGACAGACGCAGTTCCTCGTGCTCGACGAGGCCGACCAGATGCTGGACATGGGCTTCATCCACGCGCTGCGCCGGATTGCCGGGCTTCTGCCGCGCAAGCGCCAGACGCTGCTCTTCTCCGCGACCATGCCCAAGCAGATGGCCGAGATCGCGGCCGCCTACCTGACCGATCCGGTCCGGGTCGAGGTGGCGCCCCCGGGACGGGCCGCCGACAAGATTGCCCAATCGGTGCATTTCGTGCCCCAGGGCGAGAAATCGGCGCTGCTCAAGGAACTGCTTTCCGGGCATCCCAACCAGCTGGCGCTGGTCTTTTCCCGCACCAAGCACGGGGCGGAGCGGCTGATGAAATCGCTCGTCGCGGCCGGTTTCGCCGCCGACTCGATCCACGGCAACAAAAACCAGAACCAGCGCGACCGCGCCCTCGCGGCGTTCCGCCAGGGCCGGACGCGCGTGCTGGTGGCCACCGACGTGGCCGCGCGCGGCATCGACATCCCCGAAGTGCGCCACGTCTACAACTATGACCTGCCGAACGTCGCCGAGAACTATGTGCACCGTATCGGGCGCACGGCGCGGGCCGGGGCACATGGCGCGGCGATCGCCTTCTGCACCAAGGACGAGATGGGCGCCCTGCGCGACATCGAGAAGGTCATGGGGCGGGGCATCGAGGTCGCGGGCGGAACGCCCTGGGCCGTCGAGCCCCCCCGGAAACAGCAGGCGCAGAAACGCGGCAATGGCGGTGGTGGCCGCCGGCGGTCGCGGTCGCGCTCCGGCGGTCAGCGCAAGGCGGCCTGACCGGGCCGCCACCGCGGGGCGGCTAGGCGAAGGCCGCCGCCAGCGCGATCTCGACCATCTCGCCGAAGCTGTTTTCCCGGTCGGCGGCGGGCAGAGCCTCGCCGGTCAGCAGATGATCGCTGACCGTCAGGACCGCCAGCGCCCGCGCGCCGTGTCGGGCGGCGACGGTATAGAGTTCCGCGGCCTCCATCTCGACGGCGAGGATGCCGTGGCGGGTCATCTGCTCGTTCAGGTCCGGACGCTCGTCGTAGAACACGTCCGAGGAATAGATCCCGCCGGCATGCACCATGGTCCATTTGGCCTGCGCGGCATCCCAGGCGGCTTTCAGCAGGCCCCAATCGGCACAGGGCGCGAAGGCAAGCTCGCGCAGAATGCCGCGCGACGGTGTCGAGATGGACGATGCCGTCATGGCCAGGATCACGTCGCGCAGCTTTACGTGGGACTGCATCGCCCCGCAGGAGCCGATGCGGATCAGGGTTTTGGCACCGTAATCCCGGATCAGCTCGTTGGCGTAGATCGAGAGTGACGGCATCCCCATCCCAGATCCCTGGATCGTGACGGGATGGCCCTGCCAGGTGCCGGTATAGCCGAACATTCCGCGCACCTCGTTGACGCGCCGCGGAGACTCCAGGAAAGTCTCCGCGGCCCACCGGGCCCGATACGGGTCGCCGGGCATGAGGACGGTTTCGGCGATATCGCCGGGATCGGCGCCAATATGGATCGTCATGTCATTTCCAATTCGACGCCGTTTCGTCCCGGCGCCTCAGATGCGTAAATCTTCGAATGTTTCACCATTCGCCAGCCGTTCCTTGAGCCAGTTCGGTTGACGCCCGCGACCGTTCCACGTCTGGTCCGGATTGTCGGGATTGCGATATTTCGGGGGGTTTTTCCCGGCCCCCTTGTCGCCACCGAGCACGTCGGTCAGCGAGAGGCCGAATTGCTTGGCGGCTTCCTCGGCGGCGGCACGGGCTTCGGCCCTGCGGCGTTTTTCCACCGACGCCAGTGCCTTCTGTACGTCTTTCAGAAGGTTCTCGAGATCGTCTTTCGACATGGAGTCCAGATCGAGCATGGGGTCACCTTTACGCTTTCGCACTAATAACGGACAAAGTTTGCCTTAGCCGATTCTGGAAAACAAGATTTAAACGCCGCCGGGAATTCCGGCGGGCGTTTCCCGTCAGGCCGTGTGCGTGTTTAGCGTCAGGCAGCGGCCGCTTCGGGATCGGCCAGCGCCACGATATCGAACATGATGCGGTTGAGTTCGAAATCCTTGGGCGTGTAGACCCGGGCCACGCCGGCGGCGCGCAGCTTCTCGGCGTCGGCCTCGGGGATGATCCCGCCGGCCACGACCGGAACGTGGCCGAGCCCCGCGGCGCGCATCCGCTCCATCACCTCGGTGACAAGCGACACATGGCTGCCGGAGAGGATCGAGAGCCCCACCACATGGGCCTCCTGTTCGGCCGCGGCGGCAACGATCTGCTCCGGCGTCAGGCGGATGCCCTCATAGGTGATGTCCATGCCGCAGTCCCGGGCGCGGGCCGCGATCTGCTCGGCGCCGTTCGAATGGCCGTCGAGCCCGGGCTTGCCCACGAGCAGCTTGAGCCGCCGCCCGAGCCGATCGGAGGCGGCGTCCACCGCCGCGCGGATATCGTCCAGCCCCTCGGTCCGGTTCGAGCGGCTGGCAGACACGCCGGTCGGTGCCCGGTATTCGCCGAAGGTGGTGCGCATCACCTCGCCCCACTCGCCCGTGGTGGCGCCGGCCCTGGCCGCCGCGATGGAGGCCGGCATGATGTTCTCGCCGGACCGCGCGGCGCTGCGCAGCCGATCGAGCGCGGTGCTGACCGCCGCATCGTCCCGCTCCGCCCGCCAGTCTGCGAGGCGTTGCAGCTGGTCGGCCTCGGCGGCGGCGTCGACCGTCATGATCGAGCCCTCGCCGGCCGTGAGCGGGCTGTCTTCGGCCTCGACATATTTGTTGACGCCGACGACCGCGGTCTCGCCCGACTCGATCCGGGCGATCCGCTCGGCGTTGCTCTCGACGAGGCGGGATTTCATGTAATCGATGGCGTTCACGGCCCCGCCCATGCCGTCGATGGTCTCCAGCTCCGCGCGGGCCCCGGCCTTCAGCGCCTCGACCTTGCCCTCGACCGCGGGGTTGCCGTCGAAGAGATCGCCGTATTCCAAAAGATCGGTCTCGTAGGCGAGGATCTGCTGCATGCGGAGGGACCATTGCTGATCCCACGGGCGCGGCAGCCCGAGCGCCTCGTTCCAGGCCGGCAGCTGCACCGCGCGGGCGCGGGCGTTCTTGCTGAGCGTGACCGCCAGCATCTCCAGGAGAATGCGGTAGACGTTGTTCTCGGGCTGCTGTTCGGTGAGCCCGAGCGAGTTCACCTGCACCCCGTAGCGGAAACGGCGGAACTTCGGATCCTCGACGCCGTAGCGCGTGCGGCAGATTTCGTCCCAGAGCTCGACGAAGGCCCGCATCTTGCACATCTCGGTGACGAAGCGGATGCCGGCGTTCACGAAGAAGGAGATGCGGCCGACCATCTCGGGGAAGTCGGCCGGTTCCACCTTGCCCTTCAGGTCGTCCAGCACCGCGGTCGCGGTCGCCAGGGCGAAGGCCAGCTCCTGTTCCGGCGTCGCGCCGGCCTCCTGCAGATGGTAGGAGCAGACATTCATGGGGTTCCACTTGGGCAGGTGCTGGCGGGTATAGGCCGCGACGTCGGTGATCATCCGCAGGCTCGGCTCGGGCGGGCAGACATAGGTGCCGCGGCTGAGATACTCCTTGATGATGTCGTTCTGGACCGTACCGGTCAGTTTCGTGACGTCGGCGCCCTGTTCCTCGGCCACCGCGATGTAGAGGGCCAGCAGCCACGGCGCGGTCGCGTTGATCGTCATCGAGGTGTTCATCTGCTCGAGCGGGATCTGGTCGAAAAGCGCGCGCATGTCGCCCAGATGCGCCACCGGCACGCCGACCTTGCCAACCTCGCCCCGTGCCAGCTTGTGATCGCTGTCGTATCCCGTCTGCGTGGGCAGGTCGAAGGCCACCGAAAGACCGGTCTGCCCCTTGGCGAGGTTCGCGCGGTAAAGCGCGTTCGACGCCGCGGCGGTGGAATGGCCCGCATAGGTCCGGAAAAGCCAGGGGCGGTCCTTGGTTCGATCGGTCATGTCATCTCCGGCCGGAATCGGCATGCAACAAAATTTCTTCGCGCTCGAGATAAGTGGAACTTTGTGTCGATGTCAATTCGCCGCGTCGCAGCGTAGCCGCCGCAGCATGGACGCTGTAAACGCTTTACCGACCGCGGGAAAGCTGCAAACCTGCGCCGATGCTCGCGGCAATTGAAATCCCCGTCTGGGGCGCAGTGATCATGGCGGGGCTGTCCGTCGTCGCGGTGCTCGACCGTATCCTGGCGCCGTCGGTGCGCTGGTTTCTGCGGCGGCGCTTCCTGCGCGCCGTGGATCGGCTGAACAAGCGCCTTCAGCTCAAGCTCCAGCCCTTCAAGCTGATGCGCCGCCGCGACATGATCGACCGGCTGACCCACGATCCCAAGGTGATGGAAGCCGTGGTCGAACGGGCGGAGGAACAGAAAGTCCCGCTCTACGTCGCCATGCGCGAGGCCGAGCGGCACGCCCGCGAGATCGTGCCGTCCTTTTCCGCGTTCGCGTATTTCGGCTTCGCCACCCGCGCGGCCAAGTGGCTGTCGCGCGGCATTTTCCGGGTGCAGCTTGGCCGCTACGACCGCGAGGTGCTGGAACGACTGGATCCGGGCGCGACGGTCATCTTCGTGATGAACCATCGCTCCAACATGGATTACGTTCTGGTGACCTACCTCGTGGCCGAACGCAGTGCGCTGTCTTACGCGGTCGGCGAATGGGCGCGGGTCTGGCCGCTGCAGGGTCTGATCCGGGCGCTTGGCGGCTATTTCATCCGCCGCCGCTATCGCAACGCGCTCTACCGCCGGATACTTGCGCGCTACGTGCAGATGGCGACCGAGGGCGGCGTGACCCAGGCGGTCTTCCCCGAGGGCGGCCTGACGCTGGACGGACGGCTGAGAACCCCGAAACTGGGCCTGCTGTCCTATATTCTAGAGGATTTCGAACCCGGCCGCTCGCGCGAGGTGATCTTCGTGCCGGTCGGCGTGAATTACGACCGCGTTCTCGAAGACCGCATCCTTCTGGAAAGCGCCGCCGCGCCCGAGCGGCGTTTCCTGTTCCGCCCCTGGGCCTTCGTGAAATTTGCCGCCCGGCAGATCCGGCTGCGGCTCATGCGGCGGTTCCACCGCGGCTATGCAAGCGTCGGCTTCGGCGACCCCCTGCATCTGAGCCGTTTCGTCGCCGCGGAAGGGCGGGACGATGCGGCGATCGACCATCTCGGCACGGCGCTGATGCGGCGTGTCGGCCTTGCCGTGCCGGTCTTGCCGGTGCCGCTGGTCGCCGCGCTGATCACGCGTGCCGACCGGCCGCTTACGGAGACCGGCCTGGTCACGGCGGTGACGCGCGCCCAGGCGAAGCTCGCGGCAGTGGGCGCGCATGTGCACGTGCCCGAGGAGGGGGCGGTCGAACTGGCGCGCACCGGTCTGCGCATGCTGACCCGGCGCCATCTCGTCCTTGAGGCTCCCGCGGGCTATTCTGCAAATGCGAAAGAAGCCCCGCTGCTGGCCTACTACGGCAACTCGATCATCCACCTCTTGCCAGAGACCGACTGGTCCGACTGCCTCGAGGGCGCATGATTGGGCTCGATTTGAGGGCAGTCTCGTCATAAAATTTCGCCAAAGCGCACCATTTTGGCGCATTATTGCTCTTGAACCCTTCGTTGGGAGGTGAGATTGAAGGAGCACGCGCGACCGCGCGCGATTCTGCGTCGCGGCGAAACGAACGATCAGCAGGAGGAGCCCATGGCCCTGGACGCGCCAACCGGTGTCATCGAGTACGACGCGCCCGAGAAGGATCTCTACGAGATGGGGGAGATCCCCCCATTGGGCTACGTGCCGAAGAAGATGCATGCCTGGGTGCTGCGGCAGGAACGCCACGGCGAGCCCGACACGGCGCTGCAGAAGGAAGTCGTGGACGTCCCGGAGATCGACAGCCACGAGGTGCTGGTGCTGGTGATGTCCGCCGGCGTCAACTACAACGGCGTCTGGGCCTGCCTCGGCCAGCCGGCATCGGTTTTCCGGGGGCACGGCGCCCCCTACGCGGTGATCGGCTCCGACGCCGCCGGCATCGTCTGGAAAGTCGGCGACAAGGTCACCCGCTGGAAGGTGGGCGACGAGGTGGTCGTCCATTGCAACCAGGATGACGGCGACGACGAGGAATGCAACGGCGGCGACCCGATGCTGTCGCCGAGCCAGCGGATCTGGGGCTACGAGAGCCCCGACGGCTCGTTCGCGCAGTTCACCCGCGTGCAGGCCCAGCAGCTGATGCCCCGCCCCCGGCACCTGACCTGGGAAGAGTCGGGCTGCTACACGCTGACGCTCGCCACCGCGTACCGGATGCTCTTCGGTCACGAGCCGCATGACCTGAAACCCGGCCAGAACGTGCTGGTCTGGGGGGCCTCGGGCGGGCTTGGATCCTTCGCGATCCAGCTGATCAACACGGCCGGCGCCAATGCGATCGGCGTCATTTCCGAAGAAGACAAGCGCGAGTTCGTCATGGCGCTTGGCGCCAAGGGCGTCATCAACCGCAAGGATTTCGACTGCTGGGGCCGTCTGCCGGAGGTCAACACGCCCGAATACAAGGAGTGGTTCGCCGAGGTGCGCCGTTTCGGCAAGGCGATCTGGGACATCACCGGCAAGGGCAACAACGTCGACATGGTTTTCGAACATCCCGGCGAGGCGACCTTCCCGGTGTCGACATTCGTGGTCAAGCGCGGGGGCATGGTGGTGATCTGCGCCGGCACCACCGGGTACAACTGCACCTTCGACGTCCGTCACATGTGGAGCCATCAGAAGCGGCTTCAGGGCAGCCATTTCGCTCATCTCAAGCAGGCCTCGGCCGCCAACAAGCTCATGGTCGAGCGTCGGCTGGATCCCTGCATGTCCGAGGTCTTCCCCTGGGACGAGCTGCCGCTGGCCCACATGGCGATGCTGCGCAACCAGCACAAGCCGGGCAACATGGCGGTGCTGGTGTCCGCGCCGCGCACGGGCCTGCGCACCTTCGAGGACGCGCTCGAGGCGGGCCCCACCGGCTGAAGCCGGGGATCACATCGACGCCGCGCCATCGCCCCGGGCCTCGGTCCGGGGCGTTTCGTTTTGCGGCGAGCGAGAGATATCAAGGGCTTGGAGCAGGCGCCCCCACCGAATTCGGGGGGTTGAAATCAGCGAGTAGAGGCTGAACCAGCACACATGCTAGGGTTGTATTAATGATTCTTTAACCGTTCGCGTGTGAGTGTGACCATGTCTCAGGAATGGATGATCGATGTTCTGACCGACCTCAGGACATTCGCGCACAAGAACGGTCTGATCGCGTTGGCCGAGCAGCTTGAGGATACGATCCTCGTCGCGGAAAGCGACCTGACGGCGCGTGAACATGACCGTGCGGGGGCGGGACATGGACACACGGCTGACACGGGCCCTGGATCGTATCGCGGCGGTCGACAGCTTTGAGGGCCTCCAGGCCGGCATCCAGGACCTGCGGGATCTCTACGACGTCGATCACGTCGCCTATCATGCCGTCAACGCCGCGGGCGGTCAGTACGCGGCGCTAACCTACGACCATGACTGGGTCACCCATTATCTCGACCAGGATTACGACCGGATCGACCCTGTCGTCCTCGGCTGCTACCGGCGGTTCAACCCGGTCGACTGGAAGGCGCTCGACTGGTCCCCGCGGGCGGCGCGCCGCTTTCTGGGGGAGGCGCTTGACGCCGGTCTCGGTGCGCAGGGGCTCTCGGTGCCGGTGCGCGGGCCGCACGGGCGTTTTGCGCTGCTGACGGTCAATCACCGCTGCGACGATCGCCGCTGGGCGCTTTTCACGTCGAACTTTCTGCAGGACCTGATCCTGATCGCCCATTACGTCAACGAGGTCGCGCTCCGCCTCGAGGGGGTGGATCAAACGCAACCGTCCAGCCCGCTTTCGCCGCGCGAGATCGATGCGCTGCGACTGCTCGGGCTCGGCCGGAGCCGTGCCCAGGCCGCCGATGCGCTGTCCATTTCCGAGCATACGCTGCGCGCCTACCTGGAATCCGCGCGCTACAAGCTGGGGGCGGCCAACACCACGCATGCCGTCGCCCTGGCCGTCACCCGCGGCCAGGTGCTGCTCTGAGCGCGTTGCGGAAAGTTTTTGTCGACGCACCTTCAGCGCCGTTTAACCGTCCGATCCTAGCCTCCGCGCCGATTTTCGCGACAGGAGGCAGAATGCTCCGTTATCTTCGCGGGTCGGACCTGGCCCGCTACCCGAAACTGCGCGATGGCATGTTCCGCGACCGCGCCCGGCAATTCCGTGACCGGCTCGGCTGGGCGGTCAGCGTGGATGCCGGCGGGTTGGAACGCGACGGCTACGACGATCTGGACCCGCTCTACGTGATCTGGCAGCGCCACGACGGGGGGCATGGCGGATCCATGCGGTTCCTTCCGACCGACGGCCCCACGATGCTGGACGACCATTTCGCGCAGCTGACGGGCGGGCGCCGGATCCGCTCGGCGCGCGTCTGGGAATGCACCCGCTTCTGTCTCGCGCCCGGCGGGCGGGCGACGCCGCAGGTGCCGGCGGCGCTGATGCTCGCGGGCGCCGAAATCGGCCTGATCTTCGGGCTGACTCATGCGGTCGGCGTGTTCGATGCCCGGATGGTGCGGATCTACCGCCGCCTCGGTTGGCCCCCGCAGATCTTCGGCCAGGAGGGGCAGGGCGCCGCGGCGATCAGCGCCGGGCTCTGGCCCTTCTCCGTGGCCATCCGTGACCGGCTGGCGCAGCGGGCCGGCATCAGCCGGGCGCTCTCGGCGCTCTGGTGTGCGCGGGCCTTCGGCGCGACCGATCGCCCGGCGCGCAGCGCCTGATCCGTCTGGCGCCGGCGGGCGCGGGCCGGTAGGGTGCCCGCGACCCGGACAGGCGGAGGCAGGATGCAGTTCTCGGAGGATCAGGCGGAGGCCTATGACAGGGTAAGTTCCGCCCTGGCCGCGGCCGGGATCGACCTTGTCGAGGGCACGCTGACGCCGGATCCCGGCAGCGCGAAATCCGCTGTCCTGGCGGTGATCGGAAAGGCTGGGTCCGGCAAGACCATGCTGCTGGCCCGGCTGGTGGAAGCCCTGACGGAGGCCGGCGTCGAAACCGTGTCGGGCGATTGGGAAGGCCGACGGCGCAAGGAGCGCCGGACGCTCGCCATTCTGGCGCCGACCAACAAGGCGGCCAGCGTGCTGCGCGCCCGCGGCGTTCCGGCCACCACGATCCACCGGATCCTCTACACGCCCGTCTACGATCCGGAATACGAGAAGATCGCGGAGTGGCTGGCCGGAAACGGCGAGAAGCCGGTGATCGAGGGCCTGACCGAGGCCGCGCTCGACCGGGCGGCCGCCTTCTATGCCATCCACAAATCGGTTCCCGGCGCGCTGGCGGCGGCGGGGCTTCGCGGCTCTGACTTCATTCGTGGGTGGAAACGGCGCGACGATCCCCTCGATATCGGTTTCGTCGACGAATCCTCGATGCTGGACAAGACCCAACTGGACGACCTGAAGGAGATCTTTCCGACGCTCCTGCTGTTCGGCGATCCGGCACAGCTCGCGCCGGTGGGCCAGTCGGGCGAGATGGTCTTCGACGGCTTGCCGGCAGACTCGAAGCTGACGCTGCATCGCATTCACAGGCAGGCACACGACAACCCGATACTCGACCTCGCCCACGCGCTGGGCGACCCGGAGGTCGGGTTCGAGCGGTTCGAACAGCTGGTCGAAGAGGCCGCACGCCAGGACGACCGGGTCGTCGTGGCCCCGCGCGTCGATGCCGGCCTCATGGCACGCTCGCCGGTGCTGGTCTGGCGCAACGCGACCCGGATCCGCCTGATCCACGCCTTTCGCGCGGCCTACGGCGCGCCGGACGATGCGCTCCTGCCCGGCGAGCCGCTGATCTGCGACGGGATCGAACTGCCGCTCAAGCATCGCAAGAAACGGATCGACCTGGAGGCGCGCGGCCTGATCAAGGGGGCGCAGGTGATCTATCTCGGCCCTGGCAAGAAACCGGGTTTCTCGCGGCTTCACGTCATCGGGGCAGAGGATCCGCAGGTTTCTGCCGCCTCGATCGTCAAGATCGAGATGCCCGGCGAGGAAGAGCCCTTCATCCCCTTCGCGGCGAACATGGGGGCGGCCTTCCTGCACGGGGCCGCGGTGACGGTGCACAAGGCCCAGGGCTCACAGTGGCCCGAGGTGCAGGTCTTCGCGCCCGATCTCTATGCCGCGGCGCGCTCGGGGCGGAGCGAGGCGGGCCAGCCGCTCTGGAAGCGGCTGGCCTATGTCGCGATCACCCGGGCCGAGCACCGGCTGCACTGGGTGACACGCTACCGCCTGGCGCGCCCGACGGCGCCGCTCGACACCGCGGATCTCCGCGCGCCCGCAGCGCCGCTCGCGCTTGACGCCGACGCGGCGCCGGGGGCCGAATAGGTCTGGCCGCGGGCCGCGGAGCTTCCTAGACTGCCCGCGACCCGAAAGAAGGAATCCGTGCCATGCAATGTGTCTTCGTCCAGATCCGCTGCACTCCCGGCACCACCTACGAGGTGGCGGACGCCATCTACGAGCGCGAGATCGTCTCGGAACTCTATTCCACCAGTGGCGATTTCGACCTTCTGGCGAAGGTCTACATCCCCGCCGACCGGGATGTGGGCCATTACATCAACGAGAACCTCATCAATATCCCCAATATCACCCGATCGCTGACGACGATGACCTTCAAGGCTTTCTGAGCCCGTGTCGCGAAGACTCGCGATCACCGGAGCGGGCTGGGGGAGCGGCCGGGCCACCGACGGCGCGGCGTCCGAGGCGACAATCGACGTGGCCTAGATCGCCCGCTCGATATCGCACATGGCCGGGATACCGCTTGAGGCGAACATCCCTTTCATGACGGTGATGGCGACGAAGATGCCCTATATGGGCCGCGGCTGATCTCAGGTGCGGAAGCGGCCGAACACCGCCGAGGCGATCCAGCCCGCCGCGATGGCGATCACCAGCGAGAGCATCCCGTAGGCCAGCGGCCGCTGGTGGGCGAGATCGTAGATCCAGCGTTCCAGCCCGACCTTGCTGACCTCGATCGAGACCGAGCGCATGTCGACCACCCCCCGGTCGCGGATGAGGAAGATGCGCGCCGTGTAGTCGCCCTCGACCAGGTTGGCGGGCAGGCCGATGGCGGTCCGGAACAGTGTCTCCTCAGTCAGTTCCACCGCGCCTTCGTACGTGCGGTATAGCCCCTTGTCGGCGCGGATGCGGACGATGGCCTCCGAGAACGCCTGGGAGTCGGTGATGTCCATGGGCGCGCCGACCGACCGGATCATCCGCTCGATGCTGATCCGGTGGCGCAGATCCTCGGTATCCGAAAGGATCTCGCGCAGCGGACCGGTGGTCGCCACGGCATAGAAGCTGGGCGCGGCATCGACCTCGACCGCGGCGGTGTTCGCCCAGACGCCGAGCACGCGCTCCTTGCGCCGGACGACGACGGGCGTGAGCGGGCCGGTGATCTTGACCACCACCTCGAGCGGACCGGCATCGGGGGGCGGGGCGGTGCGCTTGACCGCGCCGAAGATCATGATCTCCGAGCCGTCGAAATTCGCGGTGATCGAGACCCGGTTCTGGCTCAACCCCGCGACGACCTCCTCGGCCGGGGCCTGGGTCGTGGCGGCCGCCAGCAGCGCCAGGGACAGGAGCAGCCGGCGCATCAGTGCCCCCCGTTGCCGAGGGAATAGAGCTCATCGGGGCGCAGCAGCAGGTCGAGCCCCAGCTTGAGACAGACCGCGAGCACGAGAAGCGCAAGCAGGATCCGCAGCTGTTCGGCCTTCATCTTGACGCCGATCCGCGTGCCGATCTGCGCGCCGATGACGCCGCCGACCAGCAGCAGCACGGCCAGTGCCATGTCCACCGTGTAGTTCGTGGTGGCATGCATCAGCGTGGTGAAGGCGGTCACGAAGATGATCTGGAAGAGCGAGGTGCCCACCACGACCTTGGTCGGCATGCCGAGCAGGTAGATCATCGCCGGCACCATGATGAAGCCGCCGCCGACGCCCATGATCGCGGCCAGCACGCCGACCGAGGCCCCGACCAGAACGGGCGGGATCGCGCTGATATAGAGCCCCGAGGTGCGGAACTTCATCTTCAGCGGCAGCTTGTGCACCCAGCTGTGCTGGCGGCGCGTGGGCTTGGCGCCGGGCTTGCGCGAGCGGGTGATGGCCCGCAGGCTCTCGGTGAACATCAGGGTCCCGATGATGCCGAGGAACGCGACGTAACAGAGCTTGACCAGCAACTCGACCTGGCCCATCGCCTTGAGCATCGCGAAGAGCTGCACGCCCGCCGCCGCCCCGACAAGCCCCCCCACGAGCAGCACCGAGCCCATCTTCAGATCGACGGTCTTTCGCCTGAGATGCGCCAGCACCCCGGAGAAGGACGAGGCGACGATCTGGTTGGCCTCGGTGGCGACCGCCACGGCTGGCGGAATCCCGATGAAGAACAGAAGCGGCGTCATCAGGAAGCCGCCGCCGACGCCGAACATGCCCGACAGGATGCCGACCAGACCGCCAAGCCCCAGCAGGAGAAAGGCGTTCACGGAAACTTCGGCGATCGGGAGGTAGATCTGCATGACCCATTTGAAGCAGGGCCGACCCCTTTAGACAAGGGTTAGCACGGGCCAGAGGCTGCCGCGCCGCGAAAATTTTCCGCGGCGCGGCGTTCGCGTAACTTCCTCTTAACTCGGCGGTTACCGTTCCTTCACATAGGGCTGGCCGCCGGCGCGGGGCGGGATCGCGCGGCCGACGAAACCGGCCAGGATGACCACGGTCAGGATGTAGGGCAGGGCCTGCATGAACTGCACGGGGATGGTACCGATCCCGGCGACGTCGATATTCTGGTAGCGGATGCCGATCGCTTCGAGCAGGCCGAAGAGGAGACAGGCCCAGAGCGCGTACCACGGCCGCCATTTCGAGAAGATCAGCGCGGCGAGCGCGATGTAGCCCTTGCCCGCCGTCATGTCCCGCACGAAGCCAGCCGCCATGCCCGTCGCCAGGTAAGCCCCGGCGAGCCCGCAGAGAAGCCCGCAGATCATCACCGCCCAGTAGCGCTGGCCGGTGACCGATACGCCCGCGGTGTCGACGGCGGCCGGGTTCTCGCCCACCGCCCGCAGACGCAGCCCGAAGCGGGTGCGGAACAGCACCCACCAGGTCGCCGGGACCGCGAGGACGGCGATATAGACCAGCAGCGTGTGCCCCGAGATCAGCTCGGCGTAGACCGGGCCGATCACGGGAACGCCCGAAAGGGTCTCGGCGAAGGGCAACTCGAGCCGGGCGAAGCGCCCGTCGCCGGACAGCGCCGGCGTCTGTCCGCCAAGCCCGAACCAGCTCTGGCCGATGAAGGCCGTGAGTCCCGAGGCGAGGAAGTTGATCGCCACCCCCGAGATCAGCTGGTTGCCCCGGAAGGTGATGGAGGCCAGCCCATGGATGAGTGCCAGAACCAGCGACGCCGCCGTGCCCGCCAGGAGGCCGAGCCAGACCGAACCCGTCACCGCCGCGACCGCCGCCGAGAAGAAGGCCGAGGCCAGCATCTTGCCCTCGAGGCCGATGTCGAAGATGCCCGAACGTTCCGAGAAGAGCCCGGCGAGGCAGGCCAGCAGCAGCGGCGCGGCAAGCCGCAGCGTGGAGTCGAGGATTTGCAGGATCGTGGCGAAATCCATCACGCTTTCCCTTTCCGCCGGCGGCGCAGGCCAAGGAACAGGTTCTCCATCGGGATGCGGACCATGTTGTCGAGCGCGCCGGTGAACAGGATCACCAGCGCCTGGATGACGAGGATCATCTCGCGCGAGACGGCGGGCATCTCGAACTGAAGCTCGACGCCGCCCTGGTAGAGCATCCCGAAGAGCACCGCCGCCAGGAACACGCCGAAGGGATGCGAGCGCCCCATCAGCGCCACCGCGATCCCCACGAAGCCCGCGCCCTGGACGTGATCGATCACCAGACGCTCGCCCTCGCCGACGACGGTGTTGACCGCCATCAGCCCGGCCAGCCCGCCGGAGATGAGCATCGCCGCCATGATGATCCGGGTGGGCGAGATGCCGGCATAGACCGCCGCCGGTTCACTGTGCCCGAAGGCCCGGATCGCGAAGCCGAGCCGCGTGCGCCAGATCAGCGCCCAGACCCCGACCGATGCCAGGATCGCCAGCAGGAAGCTGATATTGACCGGGGGTGATTTCGAGTAGGGGATGCCGATCCAGCCGAGCATGTCATGGGCCGACGGCAGGTGCGCGCCTTCGGGAAAGCGCGCGGTCTCGGGGGCCATCGAGCCCGGCACCTTGATCACGTTGACCAGCAGGTAGACCAGCAGCGCCGCGGCGATGAAGTTGAACATGATCGTGGTGATCACGATATGGCTGCCGCGCCGGGCCTGCAGCCAGGCCGGGATCGCCGCCCAGGCCGCGCCGAACAGCGCGGCGCCCAGGATCGTCGCGGGCAGCGCCAGCGCCCAGTGCGGCCAGGGCACCGAGAGCGCCACGAGCGCCGCGCCGAGCCCGCCGACCAGCGCCTGGCCTTCGCCGCCGATGTTGAACATGCGCGCGTGGAAGGCCACCGCGACCGCGAGCCCGGTGAAAATGAAGTTGGTGGCGTGGAAGAGCGTATATCCCCAGGCCGTCGCGCTGCCGACCGAGCCGCGCAGCATGATCTGCATCGCCTCGACCGGGTTCTCGCCGATCGAGAGCACCACGAGCCCCGAGACGAAGAAGGCCAGGACCAGGTTGATGAGCGGGACGAGGACGATATCGGCCCAGCGGGGCATTCTGTCCATCAGGCGACCTCCCCGGCGTCGGACTGCATACCGGCCATCAGCAGGCCAAGCTCGCGTTCGTCGGTCTCGGCCGTGATCCGTTCGCCCATGATGCGCCCGTCGAACATCACCGCGACCCGGTCGCTGATCGAGAAGATCTCCTCCAGCTCGACGCTGACCAGCAGGATCGCCTTTCCGGTGTCCCGAAGCCGGACGATTTCACGATGGATGAACTCGATCGCGCCGATATCGACGCCGCGCGTCGGCTGGCCCACCAGCAGCAGGTCCGGGTTTCGCTCGATCTCGCGGGCGAGCACGATCTTCTGCTGGTTCCCGCCCGAGAAGTTCCTGGCCTCGAGTTCCGGGTTCGGCGGGCGCACATCGTAGCGGGCCATCTTGTCGGCGGTCTCGCCGCGCATCGCGGCGTTGTCCATCAGGAGCGCGTTTCGGTTGTAGGCCGGGTCGTTGTGATAGCCGAAGGCCATGTTCTCCCAGGCGAAGAATTCCATGATCAGCCCGAGCCGCTGTCGGTCCTCCGGCACATGGGCGATGCCGCGCGCGCGGCGTTCCTGGCCGTTGGCGCCGGTGCTGAGGTCGAGTCTCTGCCCGTTCACGCGCACGTCGCCGGTGCCCGGGGAGATGCCGCCGAGAACCTCCAGCAGTTCCGACTGGCCGTTTCCGGCGACCCCCGCGATACCGAGGATCTCGCCGGCCCGCACCTCGAGCGAGATGCCCTTGAGCCGCTCGACGCCGTCGGCGTCCGTCACGCGCAGGTCGTCGACCTCGAGCACGGTTTTCCCCGGGCGCGCGGGCGGCTTTTCGACCCGCAACAGGACACGGCGCCCGACCATGGCCTCGGCCAGTTTCTCGGGGCTCGTTTCCGCGGTGCGCAGGGTCGCCGTCATCTCGCCGCGGCGCATGACGCTGACCGTGTCGGTCACGTCCATGATCTCGCGCAGCTTGTGGGTGATCAGGATGATCGTCTTCCCCTCGCGCTTGAGGTTGCGCAGGATACGGAAGAGGTGATCGGCCTCCGACGGGGTCAGCACGCCGGTGGGTTCGTCGAGGATCAGGATCTCGGCCTGGCGGAAGAGCGCCTTGAGGATCTCGACCCGCTGCTGGTGCCCGACGCTGAGCGTCTCGATCCTGGCGTCGGGGTCCACGTTCAGCTCGTACTCGGCGGCGAGTTCCTTCAGCAGCCCGCGCGCCCGCGCCAGCGATGGGCGCAGCAGCGCGCCGTCCTCGGCGCCCAGCACCACGTTTTCCAGCACGCTGAAATTCTGCACCAGCTTGAAATGCTGGTGAACCATCCCGATCCCGGCCCTGATCGCCGCCTGGCTGTCCGGGATCGGCGTCTGCCGGCCATTGACGCATATCTCCCCGGCATCGGCCTTGTAGAAACCGTAGAGGATCGACATCAGGGTCGACTTGCCGGCGCCGTTCTCGCCGACGATCCCGTGAATCGTCCCGGGCGCGACCGACAGCGAGATGTCCCTGTTCGCCTGAACCGGGCCGAAGGCCTTGGAGATGCCTTTCAGTTCAATGGCGGGGGCGGCAGTTTCCTGCCGCCCCGGATCCTGTTCCATTGTCACGGGAACCGTCCCTTACTTCACCGGGCACTCGTTATTCGACATGTAGTCATGCACCGCGACGTCGCCGGAGATGATCTTTGCCTTGGCGTCCTCGACCGCGGCCATCATCTCGTCGGAGACGAGCGCCTGGTTGTGCTCGTCCACGGCCACGCCGACGCCGTCGTTCGACAGGTCCAGCACGTGGATGCCGGTCTCGACGTCAGGACCGGCCGCGAAGGCGTTGTAGACGGCCACGTCGACCCGCTTGAGCATCGAGGTCAGGACGGACCCCGGATGCAGGTAGTTCTGGTTCGAGTCGACGCCGATGCCGAGGATGCCCTCGTCGGCCGCCGCCTGCAGAACGCCCACACCGGTGCCGCCGGCTGCGTGATAGACCACGTCGGCCCCCTGCGAGACCTGCGCGCGGGTCAGCTCGGCGCCCTTGACCGGGTCGTTCCAGGCAGCCGGCGTGGTGCCGGTCATGTTCTGGATCACCGTGGCGTCGGGGGTCACCGACTTGACGCCCTGCACGAAGCCGCAGGCGAATTTGCGGATCAGCGGGATGTCCATGCCGCCGATGAAGCCCACGGTGCCCGACTCGGAGGCCATCGCGGCCATCTTGCCCACGAGGTACGAGCCCTGGTGCTCGGCGAAGACGACGGAGCGGACATTCGGCTGGTCGACGACCATGTCGATGATGACGAACTTGGTGTCGGGGAAGTCCGGCGCCACGTTCTCGACCGCCGAGGCGAAGGCGAAACCGGTCATGACGATCGGGTTCGAGCCGCCATCGGCGAAACGGCGCAGCGCCTGCTCGCGTTGCGCCTCGGACTGCAGCTCGATCTCGCGATAGCTCTCGCCGGTTTCGTCACCCCAACGCTTGGCGCCGTTGAAGGCCGCCTCGTTGAAGGATTTGTCGAATTTGCCGCCCAGATCAAAGATAAGCGCCGGTTCCGCCACGGCGCCGACCGCACCCATCGCCAGCGCCGCCATGGCGCCAAGACATGTTTTCATGAAGGTCATACCACACTCCCGGTTGTGTTGTCTGGCGGCGCCGGTGGCGGCGCGCCGGAGTCCGGTCGCACAGGCGCCGGATCACAAGCAGTTTAGGACCGAGGCCAGCGAAAGGGTCAACAGCTTTTTGCACCGCCGACGCGCCGCGGGAGGTGACCCAGCGTCAATCTCCGCTGAGCGATTTCGTCAGCACCAGCGCGTCGCTGCGCCGCTTGTCCGGGGCGGTGTAGTAATCGGGCCGGCGGCCGCTCTCTTCATAGCCCGCCCCCGCGTAGAGCGCCCGTGCCGCCGCGTTGTCGTCTGCGACCTCGAGGAACAGGCGGGTCGCGCCCCTTGCCGCCACGGCGGTTTCGAAGGCAGCCAGCACCGCCCGGCCGCGCCCCGCGCGTCGCAGGGACGGCGGCACGGCGATGGTCAGGAGTTCGGCCTCGTCCAGCGTCACCCGGCCAAGCGCGATGCCCTCGGCGTCGCCCACGAGCAGGATGCCGGGACTGTCGAGAAGGGTGGCGAATTCCGCCGCGCTCCAGGGGCGCGAGGTGGTGAAGGCTGCGGCATGGAGCGCCGCCAGCGCCGCGGGTGTCATGGCAGGATCACGGGCGGCGCCTCGGCGGGCGGCGCCGCGTCCGCGGGACGAACATAGAGCGGTGCCGGGCGCGGCTGCCTGCGCCCCAGCCGCCGCGCGGCGACCCGGGCGATGGCGACGGCGCACGGGTCGGCCGGCGCGCGGACCGCGCTGCCCAGCCGTGCCGCCAGCGTTTCGGCGGCATGGCCGATGCAGGGGGTTCCGGCCGGCGCCGGCAACGCGACCGTGTCCGGCGCGCCCAGCACCGGGTCCAGCGGCCGGTCGTCCCCGGCGAGCGCCAGGTAGGCGAGACCGCGCCGTGCGTCCAGACTGGCCAGCACGGGGCCGGGCTGGCCTTCGGCCAGCGCATCGAAGCCCGCCACGCCGATCGCGGGGATCCCGAGCGACAGCGCGAGCCCGCGCGCCGCGGCGACGGATATGCGCACGCCGGTAAAGTTCCCGGGGCCGATCCCGACGCCGATACCGGCGAGATCGCGCCAGCCGGCGCCCGCCTCCGAGAGCAGCTCCTCGAGCAGCGGGAAGAGCCGTTCGGCCTGTCCGCGCCCCATCTCCTCGTGCCGGCGCGCAACGGGATCGTCACCGCAAAGCAAAGCGGCCGCGCAATGCGCGGCCGATGTATCGAAGCCCAGGACGAGCGGCTCAGGCGGCAACCGGGCGGACCTCGATCACTTCGGGGATGTAGTGGCGCAGAAGGTTCTCGATCCCCATCTTCAGCGTCAGCGTCGACGACGGGCACCCGGCGCAGGCGCCCTGCATGTGCAGGTAGACGATGCCGCGATCGAAACCGTGGAAGGTGATGTCGCCCCCGTCCTGCGCCACGGCCGGGCGCACCCGGGTGTCGAGCAGTTCCTTGATCTGGTTCACGATCTCGGAATCCGGGCCGTCATGGGCGGCGTGAGCGCTTTCCTCGCGCTCGCCTTCGAGAACCGGGTCACCGGACTGGAAATGCTCCATGATCGCGCCGAGGATGGCAGGCTTCACATGCTCCCAAGCGACCGCGTCATCCTTGGTCACGGTGACGAAATCATGCCCGAGAAACACGCCCGTCACGCCGTCATTGGCGAAGATACGCCGGGCGAGGGGCGATTTCTGCGCCGCGTCGAGCGTCGGGAAATCGGCTGTCCCGCCGTCGAGGACGGCCTGGCCGGGCAGGAATTTCAGCGTTGCGGGGTTCGGTGTCGATTCCGTCTGGATGAACATGTGCGCCTCCTGGGTATGAACAGGATATGCGCGCCGCATCGCATGGTGTCAAGATTTAGAACAATTCTAAAAGCGGCTCAGGCAACTGCCTCGATCTCGTCCTTGCTGAGCCCGCCGGGCACGATCGTGATCGGGATGGGCAGCGTTCCCGACGTCCGGCTCAGTTGGCTGACAAGCGGGCCGGGCCCGTCACGTGACACGCCCGCGCCCAGGACCAGCACGCCGATGTCGCGATCCTCCTCGATCTGGGCGAGGATCTCGGGCACCGCCTCGCCCTCGCGGATGACCAGTTCCGGGTCCACCTGCTGACGGTCGCGCATCCATTTCGCGAACACCTCGAAATGGGCGTTGATGCGCTCGCGCGCCTCTTCGCGCATGATGTCGCCCACGCCGATCCAGTGCTGGAATTCCTCGGGCGGGATGATGGCCAGGATCTGGACGCCCCCTTTCGTGCGCGCCGCGCGCATCGCGGCGAAGCGCATGGCATTCAGGCATTCCTTGCTGTCGTCGAGCACGACGAGAAACTTGCGCATGGGTGGCCTCCGGTTGCCCGCGGCATGATTGCGGAAAGCGTGCCGTCCGGCAAGCCTTGTGCTTAGCCGGCGGAATGCGCCCAGTCCCAGTACAGCTCGCGCACCCGGCGGGTGACGGGCCCAACCTGGTAATGCGTGTCGTCGAACTGGGTGACCGGGGTGACCTTGCTCATGTTGCCGGACAGGAAGACCTCGTCGGCGGCCCGGAAGTCGTCGAAGGTCAGCACCGTCTCGTGCACGGCGACGCCCTCTGCCCCGAGGTTCGAGATGTGCCGCGCCCGCGTGATCCCGGCCAGGAAGGTGCCGTTCGCCACCGGCGTGAAGATCTCGCCGTCACGGACCATGAACACGTTGGCCGTCGCGCTCTCTGCCACGTTGCCGAGCGCGTCCGCGACCAGCGCGTTGCCGAAGCCCTTTCCGCGGGCCTCGGCAAGCATCCGGGCATTGTTGGGATAGAGACAGCCCGCCTTGGCATTGACGACGGCGTCTTCCAGAACCGGGCGGCGGAAGCGGGTCGTGGTCAGCGTCGTGGTGGCCTCTGCCGGGGCCATCGGGATTTCCTCGAGGCAGATGCAGAAACCGGTGGCGCCCTGTTTCGGCACCACGCCAAGGTCGCCGCCGTGCAGCGCCCAGTACATCGGCCGGATATAGACCGCGCTTCCGGCGGGATAGGCCGTCAGGCCCTCGCGCACGATCTCGGCCATTTCGGCGGCGCCGGTGGTCGGGGTGATCATCAGCGCCTCGGCCGAGCGGTTCACACGGGTGCAATGGGCCTCAAGATCGGGCGTGATTCCCTCGAAGTGCCGCGCGCCGTCGAAGACCGTGGTGCCGAGCCAGGCGCCGTGATCGGCCGCGTTCATGACCTTCACGTCGCCGTCATGCCAGCGCCCGTCATACCAGGTGCGGATGTTCTGTCCCGTTGCCATGCTGTCCTCCCGAAAATCGCCGGCATCTAACCACCGCCGGGCGGGAGGGTCCAGAGCCGCCGGGACCTATGCCTCCGCTTCGGCGAGAAGCGCGGCGACGTCGAGCGGCGCATTGATCATCGCCAAATGCCCGTCGCCATCGCGCGGCCAGTCCGACCGGGGCCGGTCGCGGTAGAGCTCGACGCCGTTGCCGTCCGGATCGCGCAGGTAGACGGCCTCGCTGACGCCGTGATCGGCCGCGCCGTCGAGCGGGATGCCCGCCTCGGTCACGCGCCGCACCGCTTCCGCCAGCGCCGCGCGCGACGGGTAGAGAAAGGCCGTGTGGTACAGGCCTGTATGTCCCGGCGGCGGCGGTGTGCCGCCACGGCTCTCCCAGGTGTTGAGCCCGATATGGTGATGATATCCGCCGGCCGAGAGGAAAGCCGCGCCGGGACCGTAGCGTTGCTGCAGCTCGAAGCCGAGAACGCCGGAATAGAAGGCGATGGCGCGGTCGAGATCGGCGACCTTCAGGTGCACATGCCCGATGCGGGTTTCGGGGTGGGTCGGGGCTGTCATGGCGCGCTCTCCTGTTCGTCTCGACGCCAGGGTAAGCCCGTCGCCCCGGAAATGCGTCCCCGCTGAAAGCGCAGATGCTGTGCGCCGGCGCAGGCTCGCCGCGCGCCGCTCAACGCGAGCGCACCATCCCGATGATGTCGCGGGTGCGGGCCAGGATCGGTTCGGCGATCTCGGCCGCGCGGTCGGCGCCGTGCCCCAGCAGCCGGTCGATCTCGGCCGGGTCTTCCATCAGCCGGCCCATTTCTTCGGAAATCGGGGCGAGCTTGGCCACCGCAAGGTCGGCGAGCGACGGTTTGAAGGTCGCGAATTGCTGGCCGGCATGGTCGGCGATCACCGCCCCGGGGGTGGTGTCGGCCAGTGCGGCGTAGATATTGACGAGGTTGCGCGCCTCCGGCCGATCCTCGAGCCCCTCGACGCTGTCGGGCAGCGGCTCGGGATCGGTGCGGGCCTTGCGGATTTTCTTGGCGATGGTGTCGGCGTCGTCGGTAAGGTTGATCCGGCTCATGTCCGAGGGATCGGATTTCGACATCTTCTTGGACCCGTCGCGCAGGCTCATCACCCGCGTGGCCGCGCCCTCGATCACCGGCTCGACGACGGGGAAGAAATCCACGCCGAAATCCTGGTTGAACTTGATCGCGATGTCGCGGGTCAGCTCGAGATGCTGCTTCTGATCCTCGCCCACCGGCACATGCGTGGCGTGGTAGGCCAGAATATCGGCGGCCATCAGCGTCGGATAGGCGTAAAGCCCGACGCTCGCGGCCTCGCGGTTCTTTCCGGCCTTGTCCTTGAACTGGGTCATGCGGTTCAGCCAGCCGATCCGCGCCACGCAGGAGAAGATCCAGCCGAGCTCGGCATGGGCCGGGACCTGGCTCTGGTTGAACAGGACGGAGCGTTTCGGGTCGATGCCGGCGGCGATGAAGCCCGCCGCCAGTTCCCGTGTCGCGCGGGTCAGTGCGGCAGGATCCTGCCAGACGGTGATCGCGTGCAGGTCGACGATGCAGTAGATCGTCTCCGTGCCGCTTTCCTGCATGTCCACGAAGCGTTTCATCGCGCCGAGATAGTTGCCCAGCGTCAGGTGGCCCGAGGGCTGGATTCCCGAAAAGACCCGCGGCGTGCGCCGGTTCGCGCCGCCGCCGTCACGAGGCGTGTGGACCGCTCCCGTCATCTTCTGTATCTCCGTCAAAGAAAGTCACGCGCGCTTATCGCCGCCGCACCGGCGGGCGTCAACCGGAGCTTTGCCCGTGCAGGACAGCGACCCGAACGCCAATCCCTTCAACCCGCTGCCGCCCGTGGTGATCGCGCTGGCCGTGGTGATCGCGGGGATCGAGCTGCTCTTCGCGGCCGCCGAACGCGGCTTTATCGGCGGCCCCGGTGCCATCGGCTGGCGGCTGGCGGCGATCCAGGCCTGGGGCTTCGTCGACGTGGTCTTCGACTGGATGATCCAGAACCGCCGCTTCCCGCCGGGCGACGTGGCCCGGCTCGTGACCTACCCGCTGTTGCACGTGGGGTTCAGCCATGCGCTTTTCGTGGTGGTCTTCGTTCTCGCCCTCGGCAAGATGGTGGGCGAGGCGTTCCGGGGCTGGGCGGTGCTGGCGGTCTTCTTCGGGGCGTCCGTCGGCGGTGCGCTCGCCTATGGCCTGCTGCTCGATGACCGGGTGGCGCTTGCCGGGGGGTTTCCCGGCGTCTACGGGCTGATCGGGGCCTTCACCTATATCCTGTGGATGCGGCTGAGCGATGCCGGCGCGAAACGCTACCGGGCCTTCGCGCTGGTCGGGCTCTTGCTGGCGGTGCAACTCCTGTTCCAGCTCTTCTTCGGCGGGCATAGCGGCTGGGTCGCCGACCTCTCGGGGTTCGTCACCGGGTTCCTGATGTCCTTCGTGGTCAGTCCCGGCGGTCCGGCGCGGCTGCGGGGCTGGCTGGCGCGGGCCCGCCGGCGCTAGGGCCTATCCCCGCTTGACGGCCGATTTCAGGTCGGCGCGGGTAAAGGCGCCGGTCAGGATGCTGGCGAGCGCGTAGGCGCCCATCCCGGCGCCCACCAGGGCGGCCAGCGCGGGGACGCGCAGAACCGGGTCGTCCCAAAGCCCGGACATGGCGCTGTCGAGGCCCCAGAGCACCCCGGCCATCAGGGCCGAGGCGAGCAGCATCCGCGGCAGGCGACGCTTCAGCCGGTCGTCCGGGGCGGCGGCGTCGCCCATGCGGCGCGAGCCGACCCAGAGCAGAACCGCCATCGCCCAGCCTGCCAGGGTCGTGCCCAGCGCGGCGGCGATATAGCCCAGGCTGTAGCTGAGCCCGATCGCCACCGCGGCGTTCACGACCAGCGAGACGACCGCGAAATAGAACGGCGTCCGCGTGTCTTCGCGCGCGAAATAGAGCGGCTGCAGCACCTTTTGCAGCACGAAGGCCGGCAGCCCGGCGCCGTAGACCGCAAGCGCCATCGCCGTGGCCGCGCTGTCGTCGGCGGTGAAGGCGCCACGCTCGAACAGCACCGAGATGAGCGGCCCCGGCACCACCACCAGCGCCACCGCCGCCGGTACCGTCAGCGCCAGTGCGAACTCGGTCGCGCGGTTGAAGGCATGGCGTCCGCCATCCGTGTCGTCGGCGCGCAGGCGCCGCGACAGGTCGGGCAACAGCACCACGCCGATGGCGATGCCCACGACGCCCAGCGGCAACTGGTAGAGCCGGTCGGCGTAGTTTAGCCAGGCGACCGCGCCGTCATAGAAGCTCGCCACCTGCCGGCCGACGAGCAGGTTGATCTGCACGACGCCGCCCGCCATCGCCGCGGGCGCCGCGATCACGGCCAGCCGCCTGAGTTCCGGCGTCAGCCGCGGGCGGTGCGGGCGGATGCGGAGGCCCGCACGCTCGGCCGCGCGCCAAAGCAGCGCGAGTTGCGCGATCCCGGCAACAGGCACCGTCCAGGCCAGCGTCGCGCCCAGCGGCCAGCCCAACGCCGCACCGACCGCCAGCGCGGCGATGAACAGCAGGTTCAGCAGCACCGGCGCGGCCGCGGCGGCCACGAACCGGCCCATCGCGTTCAGAACGCCCGAGAGCAGCGCGGCCAGCGAGATGAACAGGATATAGGGAAAGGCGATGCGCCCGAAATCCACCGCCATGTCGAAGCGCGCATCCGCGAGAAACCCGCTGGCCATCGCCACCACCAGCGCCGGCATGGCGAGTTGTGCCAGCAGCGTGAAGACGATGAGAATTCCCGCCAGCCCGCTCAGCGCGTCCGAGGCGAAGCGCTGGGCCTCCGCCGTGCCGTCGCCCTCGAGCTTTTTCGAGAACATCGGGACGAAGGCCATGTTGAAGGCGCCCTCGGCGAAGAAACGGCGGAACATGTTGGGCAGGGAAAAGGCGATCAGAAAGGCCTCGGCCACCGGCCCGGCGCCGAGAAAGGCCGCGATCATGATGTCGCGCACGAAACCCAGGACACGGCTCGCCAGCGTCCAGGCACCGACGGTGAAGAACCCCGCGACCAGCCGGATCGGCGAGGTCACGACCGCGCCCTCTCGTCGCCGCGGTCGATGGCCTGGCGCAGTTTCTTCTCCAGGGCGTCGCGCTTGGCGCCGGAATGAAGTTTCAGGCCGAACATGTCCTTGACGTAGAAGACATCAACCGCCTGCGCCCCGTAGGAGGCGATCACGGCGGTGGCGATGTAGATATTGTTCGCCGCCAGCACCCGCGTCAGGTCATAGAGCAGCCCCGGCCGGTCGCGGGTGTCGACCTCGACGATGGTGTAGATTTCCGAGCCTTCGTTGTCGAAGGTGATCGACGTGGGGATCTGGAACTTGCGCTCGCGCTTCTTGATCTTGTCGCGATCCTTGAGCGCCTCGGCCGCGACCACCTCGCCCTTCAGGGTCTTGTCGATCATCTTGCGCAGGCGGGGCAGGCGGCTCTCGTCATAGGGGGACCCCTCGGAATCCTGGACCCAGAACACCGCGGTCGCATAGCCGTCCGAGCTGGTGAAGGTCTTCGCGTCGACCACGTTCGCGCCGACCAGCGCCAGCGCGCCAGCGAGCCGCGAGAAGATGCCCGGGTGATCGGCCAGCGCGAAACAGGCCCGCGTCGCGTCGCGATAGGTGTCCTGGGTCAGGTCCATGCGGATCTCGTCATCGCCGATATCGCGCAGCAGCTTGGCGAAGACCACCTGGCTGTCGGTGTCCAGCCCCTGCCAGTAGGGGCCGTAATGGCGCCGGGTCTCGCGCTTGAGATCGGCCTTGTCCCAATCGGACAGCGTCTCGCGCAGCGCGCGCTTGGCCTCGCGGACGCGCTTGGCGCGGCTGACTTCCTCGAGACCGCCCTCGAGCATGTCGGCGGTGGCGTTGTAGAGCTCGCGCAGCAGCACCGCCTTCCAGTTGTTCCAGGTGCCGGGGCCGACGCCGCGGATGTCGCAGACCGTCAGCACCAGCAGCAGGTTCAGCCGTTCGCGCGACTGCACCAGGCGGGCGAAATCGCGCACCGTGCGCGGATCGCTGATGTCGCGCTTCTGCGCCATGTCGGACATCAGCAGATGGTAGCGCACCAGCCATTCCACCGTCTGCGATTCCGACTTGGACAGGCCCAGCCGCGGGGCGACCTTGCGCGCGATCCGCGCGCCGACGATGGAGTGATCTTCCGGGCGCCCCTTGCCGATGTCGTGCAGCAGGAGCGCGACGTAGAGCACCTTGCGGTTCACGCCCTCTTCCAGGATCGACGAGGCGATCGGCAGATCCTCGATCAGTTCGCCGCGTTCGATCTCGGCCAGGTTCGAGATGCATTGGATCGTATGCTCGTCCACCGTGTAGTGGTGGTACATGTTGAACTGCATCATCGCGACGATGCGCTGGAATTCGGGGATAAAGGCGCCGAGCACGCCCAGCTCGTTCATCCGCCGCAGCGCCCGTTCCGGGTTCCCGTGCTTGAGCAGCAGGTCGAGAAAGATGCGGTTTGCCTCCGGCGATTTCTGCAATTCGTCGTCGATCCGGTGCAGGTTCGCGGCGATCAGGCGCATCGCGTCGGGATGGATCAGGTAACCGGTGCGCAGCGCTTCCTCGAACAGGCGGAGGAAATTGAGCTTGTCGGCCAGGAACTCGGTCGGGTCGGCGATGGAGATCCGGCCATGCACGATGTCGTAGCCCTGGGCGATCTTTCGCCGCCGCCCGGCGCGGCGCAGGAAGCCGACGACCGGCGGCGTCTTCTTGACGTGCCGGGCCTCGAGCCCGGTGAGGAAGATACGCGTCAGTTCGCCCACGCTGTTGGCGTGGCGGAAATAATCCTGCATGAAATGCTCGACCGCCCGCCGCCCGCCGCGATCCTCGTAGCCGAGGCGCGCGGCGACCTCGACCTGCATGTCGAAGGTGAGCTGATCCACCGCCCGGCCCGCGTTCAGGTGAAGGTGGCACCGCACTGCCCAGAGAAATCCCTGGGCGCGCACGAACTTGTCGAACTCTTCCTGCGTGAACATGCCGAGCGCAACCAACTCGTGCGCCTCGCGCACCCGGTGGACGTATTTGGCGATCCAGAACAGCGACTGCAGGTCCCTGAGCCCGCCCTTGCCTTCCTTGACGTTGGGTTCCAGCACGTAGCGCTGGCCGCCCTGGCGCTTGTGGCGCTGGGCGCGCTCCTCGAGCTTGGCCTCGACGAATTCCGCCGCGGTTCCCTGGAAGAGATCGGTCCAGAGCCGCTCGTCCAGCTCCGCGGCGAGCCCGGCGTCCCCGCCGAGAAAACGCTGTTCCAGAAGCGAGGTTCGGATGGTCATGTCCTGCCGGCCCAGCCGCACGCAATCGGCCACGGTGCGGCTGGCATGGCCGACCTTCAGCTTCAGATCCCAGAGGATGTAGAGCATCGACTCGATCACGCTCTCGGCCCAGGGCGTGATCTTGTAGGGGGTCAGGAACAGCAGATCGACATCCGAGAATGGCGCCATTTCACCCCGGCCGTAGCCGCCGACGGCCATTACCGCGATCCGCTCGGACTCGGTCGGGTTGGGTAGGGGATGCAGACGCTCGCGCGCGATGCGCAGCACCTCCTCCACCACGCGGTCGGTCAGCCAGGCATAGGCGCCGGTGGTCGGGCGCGCCTCGAGCGGGCGCGCCCGGAAGGCCGCGGAAATGGCCTCGAATCCCCGTTTCCGGGCCGTGTCGAGAACGTCGACCGCGATGGCGCGGACCTCCTTGCCGTCGGCCGCGTTCGCGAAGCGCGCGTCGAGCTCGGCCCGGACGGCGTCCGGGTCGAAGATCTCCTGCGCGGGGCAGATCAGGGCCGCGGGCGCGGCGCTGGGCGTGACGTCCGCCGGGTCAGAAACCGGGGCCGCCGAAGCTTCTTGGGGCAGGATCAATGATCGTTACTTCGCTGTCTTGGATTTCCGCGATGGCGAGGGCGCGCCGGTTGGTTCCATCCGGCAGCAGCCGGAAGACGCCGTTCACCCCGGCAAAGCCCGAGGCCTGGGTCAGCTGGGGGGTCGTCAGCGCGTCGGACCGGCCCGTCGAGACCAGCGCCCCGATGGCGGCGATACCGTCATAGGCCAGGCCGGCCAGCGGGTGCGGCGGGGTGCCGTAGGTCTCGGCGTACCGCGCGTCGAAGGAAGCGCGCGTCCCGGGATCGGGCAGCGCAAACCAACCGCCCTGCACGCCGGGCAGGTCCAGCGTGGCCCTCGGGATGTCCCAGCGGGTCAGGCCCATGAACTGGATCTCCGGCGGGCCGACGCGGTTCTCGGGCAGCAGCTGCGTCAGCAGCGGCAGCGCCCCGGCCGTGTCCGAGGTGAAGACGATGGCGTTGGTGTCGGTGCCGCGCGCGGTCTCTGCAATGGGTCCGAGCGCGTCCACGACGCCCTGCTGCGAGAACTCGTAGGTGCCGGCGCCGGTCAGGGTCGCGCCGCTGAGGATCGTTGCGTCCTCGACCGCGGCCCGGCCGATCTGGCCCGACGGGTTGTTGGCATGCACGACCATGATGCGGCTGCGGCCCTGCGCGGTCGCGTAGTTGACCAGCCGCCGGGCGGTATTCTCGAAGGTGTTGCCCAGGAGGAAGACGTTGCCGCCCGCGGCCCGCGGATTGTTGGAGAAACTCAGCAGGTTGACGTTGACGGCTGCGCCCGCGGCCTGCGCGGATTCGGCAAAGAGCGGGCCGAGGATGACCTTTGCGCCCTCGTCGACCGCGCGGCGCGCGGCATCGGCCGCGATCTGGGGCGCGCCGCCGGTGTCGTAGACGCGCAGGTCGATTTCCGCGCCGTCGAGATCGTCCACCGCCATCCGCGCCGCGTTCTCGAGGCTCCGCGCGAGCGCCGTCGTGCGGCTGTCCTCGGCGCCGTAGGGCACCAGCAGCGCCACCGGGACCGCGTCGCGCGTGTTCACCTGCGGCCCGCCCGTGCCGATCGGCCCGGCGCAGGCGGCCAGAAAGGCGGCGACGAGCATGGCGACCACAAGCCTTGGGCCGGCGGTGGCGCGGTTCAGCATTGCGGTCATCCCGGTCTCCTCGAATGCTGGCCAGAACAGGAAAAGATGTGGCAGAACCTACCGGGTTGGCGTCGTCAAGTAAACGGCGCCGTGACCGGGAGACCCTTATGGATCATCGACCGGCCCGGTTGGCGCCGGGTCTCTATTTCGTGGCGACGCCGATCGGCACCGCGCGCGACATCACGCTGCGCGCGCTCGACGTGCTGGCGTCGGCGGACGTGCTGGCGGCCGAAGACACCCGCACCCTGCGCAAGCTGATGGAAATCCACGCCGTCCCGGCCGGCGACCGGCCGATCATCGCCTATCACGAACACAACGGGCCCAAGGTCCGGCCGCGCCTTCTGGCCATGCTGGCGGAGGGCAAGTCGGTCGCCTACGCCTCGGAGGCCGGCACGCCGCTGGTCTCCGATCCCGGCTTCGTCCTGGCGCGCGAGGCGATCGCCGCGGGGGCCGACGTGACCGCCGCGCCGGGGCCGTCCGCCGTGATGGCGGCGCTGACCGTCGCCGGCCTGCCGACCGACCGCTTCTTCTTCGCCGGCTTCGCACCCGCCGCGCAGGGCGCGCGGCGGAGCTACCTGGAGAGCCTCGTGGCGGTGCCCGGAACGCTCGTCTTCTTCGAGTCCCCCAAGCGCGTTGGGAAATTGTTAACCGATATGGCCGAGGTTCTGGGCGGCACCCGGCAGGCGGCGGTCTGCCGGGAATTGACGAAGAAGTTCGAGGAAACCCGCCGCGGCACGCTGCAGGACCTGGCGGCGCAGTATGCCGGGACACCGCCCAGGGGCGAGGTCGTGGTGCTGGTCGACCGGGCCGGCGCCGAGGCCGCGGCCTCGGATGACGAGATCGCGGCCGCGCTGCGCGATCACATGGCGGAGGGCAGCCTGAAGGATGCCGTGGCGGCGGTCAGCGCCGCCTATGGCCGACCGCGCAAGGCGGTCTACCAGATGGCCCTGGCGCTGGCGAAGGGGGACTGACCCCGGCCCGCGCGGGGCGCGCGCGGGGAAAGCGGGATGAGCGGGATCGAGGGATACGAGTCCGGGCGCGCCGCCGAAGAGGCGGTCGCGCGGCATTACGCCCGGCGCGGCCACGCGGTGCTGGCCAGGCGCTGGCGCGGGGCGGGCGGCGAGATCGACCTTGTCTGCGCCCGCGCGGGCCTGATCGTCTTCGTCGAGGTCAAGAAGGCCCGCAGCCTCGACGCGGCGGCGCTGCGCCTCTCGCCCGGGCAGATCGCCCGGCTGCAGACCGCGGCGCTGGAATATCTTGGGACATGTCCGAAAGGCGCGGACAGCGACATGCGCTTCGATCTCGCCTGTGTCGACGGGGTGGGGCGGATCGTGGTGACCGAGAACGCGATCTGGGGATAGCGGCGCGGCCCGCTGGCGTGCATCCCGATTGCAACCCGCGCCCGGGTCGGCCAAACAGGACGGGACCGAAACCCGCAGGACCGTTCGACCATGCCGCTCCGAGTCGCTTTCCAGATGGACCCGATCGCGCCGATCGACATCGACGCCGACAGCACCTTCCGCCTCGCCGAGGAGGCCCAGGCGCGGGGGCACGAGCTCTTCTATTACACGCCGGACCGCATCGCCTTCCAGAGCGGGCGCATCACCGCACGGGGATGGCCGCTGAAGGTGCGGCGTGCGCATGGCAATCACTTCACGCTCGGCGAGGAACGAGAGATCGACCTGGCCGAATGGGACGTCGTATGGCTGCGCCAGGACCCGCCCTTCGACATGAGCTACATCACCACGACCCACCTGCTGGAGATGATCCATCCGCAGACGCTGGTGGTGAACGATCCGTTCTGGGTGCGGAACTCGCCCGAGAAACTCCTGGTGCTGCGGTTCCCTGACCTCACGCCGCCCACCACCATCGCGCGCGATCTCGCCACGCTGAAACAGTTCAAGGAAACCCATGGCGACATCATCCTGAAGCCGCTCTACGGCAACGGGGGCGCGGGCGTGTTCCGGCTCGACCCGAACGACCGGAACTTCAACGCGCTCTACGAACTCTTCGAGGGCATCAATCGCGAACCGCTGATCGCGCAGAAATTCCTGCCCGACGTCAGCGCCGGCGACAAGCGCGTGATCCTGGTCGACGGCGTGCCGGTGGGGGCCATCAACCGCGTGCCCTCCGAGGGCGAGACCCGGTCCAACATGCATGTGGGCGGGCGCGCCGAGAAGGCCGAGCTTTCCGACCGCGACCGCGAGATCTGCGCGGCCATCGGACCGATGCTGCGCGAGAAGGGCCAGGTCTTCGTCGGGATCGACGTGATCGGGGGCTGGCTCACCGAGATCAACGTGACCTCGCCCACCGGCATCCAGGAACTGGAACGGTTCGACGGCACCAACGTGGCCGGCCGGATCTGGGAGGCGATCGAGTCCCGGCGCGGCGGCGCATGACCCTGCGCCTGAGGCTTCTCAACCTCTGGCTCCAGCGGGTCGAGAAGCCCTGGCTCGCGCGCGTGCCCGAACCCGCCGAGGCGCGCCGTTCCTTCGAACGGGCGGCACGGCTCCTGTTTCCCGACCCGCCCGGGGCGCTCTATCTTGAGGATCGCCTTGGCGCCATCCCGGCGCTCTGGGCCTCGGCGGGATGCGGGACCGGCGGGCCGGAGATCATCCTCTATTTCCACGGCGGCGGGTACGTGATGGGCTCGCCGCAGACCCACAAGGCCATGCTGGCGCAGCTTTCGCGGCTCACGGGCCGGGCGGCCTGCCTGCCGGACTACCGCAAGGCGCCCGAGACCCCCTTTCCCGCCGCCGTCGAGGATGCCCGGGCGGCCTGGGAGGCGCTGCTCGCGCGGGGCTACGACCCGGCACGGATCGTGCTGGGCGGCGACAGCGCCGGCGGCGGGCTTGCGCTGGCGCTTCTCTGCATGCTCTGCCGGGCTGGCGGGGACCTGCCCGCGGGGCTCTTCGCGCTGTCGCCCTGGACCGACCTGACGCTGTCGGGCGCCTCGCTCGACCGGAACGCCGAGATCGACCGCTTGCTGCCGGCCAACCGCGTGACGGAATTGCGCGACTACTATGTCGGCGCGGCCGATCCGTCCGATCCGCGGGCCTCCCCGCTCTTCGGCCGCTATCCGGGCTGTCCGCCGGTCTTCCTGCAGGCCGCGCGCACCGAGATCCTTCATGACGACGTGGCCCGCATGGCCGAGCGGCTGCGGGCCGAAGGCGCGCGGGTGACCTTCGACCTGTGGGAAGACCTGCCCCATGTCTGGCCGATCTTCCAGGGCACGCTGCCCGAGGCCGACGCCGCGCTGGCCCGGGTGGCGCGCTTCGTCGACGGGCGCCTCACGCCTGAGTGACGATGCGGTAGCCGATGGCTTCTGCGATATGGGGCGCGCGGATCGACCCGGCGCCGTCGAGATCGGCGACGGTGCGCGCGACGCGCAACACGCGGTGATAGCCGCGCGCCGACAGCCCGAACCGGTCCGCCGCCCTGGTCAGCAGCGCGCGTCCCTCGGCATCCGGGGTGGCGATCTCTTCCAGCGCGGCCCCCTCGGCATCGGCATTCACCCGCGTGCCCGGACGCCCGGCGAAACGGTCGGCCTGCAGGGCGCGCGCGGCGGCGACCCGCGCGGCGACATCGCCGGATCCGTCGCCCGCGGCCGGCATGTCCAGATCTTCCATCGACACGGGCGGCACCTCGATCCGCAGGTCGAAGCGATCCATCAGCGGCCCGGAGATCCGCCCGAGATAGTCCTCGCCGCATTGGGGCACGCGGGCGCAGGCGCGGGCGGGGTCGGGCAGGTAGCCGCACTTGCACGGGTTGGCCGCGGCGATCAGCAGGAACCGGCAGGGATAGCGGATATGGGCGTTGGCGCGGGCCACGACCACGTCGCCGGTCTCGATGGGCTGGCGCAGGGTTTCCAGCACGGCGCGCGGAAACTCGGGAAACTCGTCGAGGAACAGCACCCCGTTATGGGCGAGGCTGATCTCGCCGGGCTTCGCGCCCTTGCCGCCGCCCACGATCGCGGCCATCGAGGCGGTGTGATGCGGCGTCCGGTAGGGCCGCACGCGCGAGATCCCGCCCTCGTCCAGGAGCCCCGCGAGCGAGTGGATCATCGAGGTCTCCAGCGCCTCGGCGGCGCTGAGCGGCGGCAGCAGGCCCGGCAGCCGTGCGGCGAGCATCGACTTGCCCGATCCGGGCGTGCCGACCATCAGGAGGTGATGCCGTCCGGCGGCGGCGATCTCCAGCGCGCGCTTGGCCCGCTCCTGCCCCTTGACGTCGCGCAGGTCGCGCTCGGCCGGGGCGGCGTTCACCTCGCCGGGTTCCGCGGCGGGCAGGACGGCCCGGCCGGTGAAGTGGTTGACCGTCTCGAGAAGGCTCGCGGGCGCATGGACCGCGGCGGCGCCGACCCAGGCGGCCTCGGCGCCGCAGGCCTGGGGGCAGACCAGCTGGCAGCCGGCTTCGGCGGCGGCGAGTGCCGCCGGCAGCGCGCCGATCACCGGCACGAGCGAGCCGTCGAGCGAGAGCTCGCCCAGGGCCACGGTGCGCGCAACCTCGTCCTCGGGCAGCACGTCCAGCGCGGCCAGCAGCGCCAGCGCGATCGGCAGGTCGAAATGACTGCCCTCCTTGGGCAGGTCCGCGGGCGAGAGATTGACGGTGATGCGCTTCGACGGCAGCGCGATGGACATCGCCGTCAGCGCGGCGCGCACCCGCTCCTTGGCTTCCGATACCGCCTTGTCGGGCAGGCCGACAAGCGTGAAGGCCGGCAGGCCGGGGCTTACGGCGCACTGGATTTCGACGAGCCGGGCCTCGACCCCCTCGAAGGCCACGGTATAGGCCCGTGCGACCATGCTTCCTCCGTCGATCAGGTGGTTAACGGCTAGCGGAAAAGCGGTTAGCGAAGCGTTAAGATCAGGACGGTGACGAGGACGGGCGGCCCCGGCGCCACGGCATCCGGCGCCGATGCGCCGCGCCGGCGCGGCGCGGGCAGTTAACAAGAACGTGAACGGCCAGCCGGGAACGGTTTACGATTCTTTCGTGATCCGAAACGGTCCGTGGCGCGTAATCCCTGTGAACGACATTCGGAAGAGACGTTGCTAGCCGAGAGGGGATCACATGGCGCTCGACACGAATTCGGACCAGTCAATGTCCCGCATCGCCATGAAGGCGGAACTGCTGGACGCTGAAACGGAACTGCAGCTGGCCTATGCCTGGCGCGACCACCGGGACGAGGAGGCGCTGCACCGGCTGGTGACCGCCTACATGCGTCTCGCGATCTCCATGGCGGCGAAGTTCAAGCGCTACGGCGCGCCGATGAACGACCTGATCCAGGAAGCCGGTCTCGGGCTTATGAAAGCCGCCGACAAATTCGATCCGGATCGCGGCGTGCGCTTCTCCACCTACGCGGTGTGGTGGATCAAGGCGTCGATCCAGGACTACGTGATGCGCAACTGGTCGATGGTGCGCACCGGGTCGACCTCGAGCCAGAAGACGCTCTTCTTCAACATGCGCCGGGTGCAGGCGCGCCTCGAACGCGAGGCCTCGGCGCGCGGCGAGGACCTGGACGGCTACCAGCTGCGCCAGATGATCGCCACAGAGGTCGGCGTGCCGCTGCACGACGTCGAAATGATGGAAGGCCGGCTGTCCGGCTCCGACTTCTCGCTCAACGCCACCCAGTCGGCCGAGGACGAGGGCCGCGAATGGATGGACACCATCGAGGACGAGGGCAGCCAGGCCTCCGAGATGGTGGAACAGGACCACGACATGGCGCAGCTGCGCGAATGGCTGGTCGCGGCCATGGGCGTGCTGAACGAGCGCGAGCGCTACATCGTCAAGGAGCGCAAGCTGCGCGAGGAAGCCCGCACGCTCGAAAGCCTCGGCAACGAGCTCGGCCTGTCGAAAGAGCGTGTCCGCCAGCTCGAGGCGGCGGCGTTCGGCAAGATGCGCAAGAGCCTGCAGTCCCAGTCCGGCGAGGTGATGGCGCTGCTGGCCTGAAGGCGTTGCGAAACCCGCCTTCCCGTGCCTATCTCTGCGTATGATGACACGCCTCGCCATTTTCGTTCTGACCGTCTGCCTGGCCCCCGCCATCGCGGGGGCCATGCGCATGGAGCCTGCCGCGTTGGACACGCTGCCGCGGGCCGACGTGGTGATCCTGGGCGAGGTTCACGACAACCCCCGCCATCACGAGAACCAGGCCCGCGCGCTGGCTGCGCTCGAACCGGCGGCCGTCGTGTTCGAGATGCTGCGCCCCGAACAGGCGGCGCAGGTGACGCCCGGGAACCGCGCCGATCCCGTCGCCCTGGCCGAGGCGCTGGGCTGGGCGGAGTCCGGCTGGCCCGATTTCGCGATGTATCACCCGCTCTTCACCGCGGCCCCCGGGGCCGCCATCGTTGGCGGTGCGCTGCCGCGCGCGACCGTGCGCCGCGCCATGGACGAGGATCCGGCCGCGATCTTCGGTGACGGGGCGGCGGAGTATGGTCTCGCCGCCCCCTTGCCGGAAGCGGAACAGACGGCCCGCGAAGCCGACCAGATGGCCGCCCATTGCGATGCCCTGCCACCGGAGATGCTGCCGGGCATGGTCGCGGCGCAGCGCCTGCGCGACGCGGCGCTGGCACGCGCGGTGGTCGAGGCGGCGGAGATGCACGGCACCCCGGTCGCCCTTGTCACCGGCAATGGCCATGCCCATCTGCGCCGCGGCGTTCCCGCCGCGCTGCGCCGCGCGCGGCCCGGGCTGGAGGTGCTCAGCATCGGCCAGCTGGAGTCGGACCCGCTGCCGCCGGCGCCCTATGATCGCTGGCTCGTCACCGCGCCGGCGGACCGCGCCGACCCCTGCGCGGCCTTCCGCGGCGACTGAGCCGCGCTTGCGCGCGCGGCGGCGGGCGCGTAGAACCGAGCAAAGGCCGGAGGGGCGCCCATATGCTTGCAGGCAAACGCATTCTCCTGATCGTCGGCGGCGGTATCGCGGCGTTCAAGAGTCTCGAGCTGATCCGCCGTCTGCGCGAGCAGGGCGCGGCGGTTACGCCGGTGCTGACCCGCGCGGCGGAAGAGTTCGTGACCCCGCTCTCGGCTTCGGCCTTGGCCGCCGAGAAGGTCTATCGCGATCTCTTCGACCTGACCGATGAGGCCGAGATGGGCCACATCGAGCTCAGCCGCGCTGCCGACCTTGTAGTGGTGGCCCCCGCGACGGCCGACCTGATGGCGAAGATGGCGAACGGGCATGCCGACGACCTGGCCTCGACCCTGCTGATGGCGACCGACACGCCGGTCATGATCGCGCCCGCGATGAACGTGCGCATGTGGGAGCATCCCGCCACCCGGCGCAATGCCGCGCGACTGGCAGCGGACGGCGTCGCCCTTGTCGGTCCGGCAGAGGGTGACATGGCCTGCGGCGAATACGGGCCGGGCCGCATGGCCGAGGTGCCCGAGATCGTCGAGGCGGTGGCCGCGGCCCTGGCCAGCGGCCCGTTGACGGGCCGCAAGGTCGTCGTGACGTCGGGGCCGACGCACGAACCCATCGACCCGGTGCGCTACATCGCCAACCGGTCCTCGGGCGCGCAGGGCACGGCCATCGCGCGGGCGCTGGCGGCGCTGGGGGCCGAGGTCGTCTTCGTCACCGGTCCGGCGGACGTCCCGCCGCCGGCGGGTGTCACCGTGAAACGGGTCGAGACCGCGCGCGAGATGCTCGCCGCGGTCGAGGCCGCGCTGCCGGCCGATGCCGCCGTCTTCGCCGCCGCGGTGGCCGACTGGCACGTGGCCGGGGCGACGGGGTCGAAGATCAAGAAGAAACCGGGCGCAGCCGCCCCGGCGCTGGAACTGGTCGAGAATCCCGACATCCTCGCCACGGTCGCCGGGATGACACGCGGCCGGCCGCCGCTGGTCGTGGGTTTCGCCGCCGAGACCGACGACGTCACGGCCAATGCCCGGGCCAAGAGAACGCGCAAGGGCTGCGACTGGATCCTCGCCAACGACGTCTCGCCCGGGACCGGGATCATGGGCGGCGACGAGAACGCGGTGACCCTGATCACCGAGGCGGGCGCCGAAAGCTGGCCGCGCCTTTCCAAGACCGAGGTGGCCGCGCGCCTGGCCCACCGGATCGCCGAGGCGCTGGCCGGATGACGCCGGCGCTACGTTTCACCCGCGAACCGGATTCCGACTGGTCGCTGCCGCTGCCCGCCTACGAGACGCCGGGCGCCGCGGGGGCGGATCTGCGTGCCAACCTGGCGGACGCGGACCGTGCCGCCGGCGTGACGCTGGCGCCCGGCGCCCGCGCGCTGGTGCCGACGGGGCTGCGGGTCGAGATCCCGCCCGGCTACGAGATGCAGGTCCGGCCACGCTCGGGCCTCGCGCTGAAGCACGGCATCACGCTGGCCAACACGCCGGGCACGATCGACAGCGACTATCGCGGGCCGCTGGGCGTGATCCTGATCAACCTGGGGGAGGCGCCATACAAGGTCCATCACGGCGACCGGATCGCGCAGATGGTCGTGGCGCCCGTCGTGCAGGCGCGCGTCGAACTGGCCGAGACCCTGGGCGAGACGTCGCGGGGGACCGGCGGGTTCGGATCGACGGGGCGCGGCTGATGCTCTGGGTTCTTGCGCTGATCGGCGGGCTGTTGCTGCTCGGCCGGATCATGAAGGTGCCCGCCGGGCCGCAAGCGGTGATGATCGGCGTGATCCTGGGCGGCGTGATCCTGGTGCAGATCCTCTTGCCGGCGGGGCATCCCTTGCGCAGCGCGACGGGCGGTTCGCTCGTCAACTGGCTGATCGTGCTGGGGCTTGGTGCCGGGGTGCTGGCCTATGGCCAGGGGCTGCGCTGGCTGCGCGGGCGCGCCGCCCCCCCGGTGCCCGAGACCCGGCAGGGCCCGTTTTCGGAGGAGGAACTCGAACGCTACGCCCGGCACATCGTGCTGCGCGAGGTGGGCGGGCCCGGGCAGAAGAAACTCAGGGACGCGCGCGTGCTGGTCGTCGGCGCGGGGGGGCTCGGCTCACCGGCGCTGCTCTATCTCGCGGCCGCGGGGGTCGGGACGATCGGCGTGGTGGACGATGACGAGGTCAGCCTGTCGAACCTGCAGCGCCAGGTGATCCACACGGATGCGCGCCAAGGCATGCCCAAGGTGTTCTCGGCCGAGGCGGCGATCGCCGCGCTCAACCCGCATGTGACCGTGCGGCCCTATCGCCGCCGGCTCGACGCGGAAACCGCCGCGGCGCTTTTCGCGGACTACGACCTGGTGCTCGACGGCTCGGACAATTTCGACACGCGCTACCTGGTGAACCGTGCGGCCGTGGCGACCGAAACGCCGCTGATCGCGGCGGCCATCACCCAGTGGGAGGGCCAGATCAGCCTCTATGACCCCGCGCGGGGGGCGCCATGCTACGCCTGCGTCTTTCCCGAGGCCCCGGCCGAGGGGCTCGCGCCGTCCTGCGCCGAGGCCGGCGTGATCGGGGCGCTGCCCGGCGTCGTGGGGTCCATGATGGCGGTGGAGGCGGTGAAGGACGTGGCCGGCGCGGGCCAGTCGCTGCGCGGGCGGCTGATGTTCTACGACGCGCTCTGGGGGGAGAACCGCGTGATGACGGTCAGCCGCCGCGCCGGCTGCCCGGTCTGCGGCGCGCCCGCCGAAAGCTGACGGGCGCGCCCCGACTCAGAGCATGCTTGGCACGACCTGGTCGGGCGGGCGGTGCCCGTCCGCGAAGGTCTTGATGTTGATGATGACCTTCTCGCCCATTTCCATCCGCCCCTCATGGGTGGCAGAGCCCATATGCGGCAGCAGCATCACGTTATCGAGCCCGCGCAGCCGCGGATTGACCTCGGTGCCGCGCTCGAACACGTCCAGCCCGGCGCCCGCGATCTCGCCCGCGCGCAGCATCCGCGTCAGCGCGTTCTCGTCGACCACCTCGCCGCGCGAGGTGTTCACGATCACCGCCTCGGGCTTCATCAGCTTCAGGCGGCGGGCGTTCATCAGGTGAAAGGTGGACGGCGTGTGCGGGCAGTTGATCGACAGGATGTCCATCCGGCTGACCATCTGGTCGAGGCTTTCCCAGTAGGTCGCCTCGAGTTCGTCCTCGATCGTCTCGTGGACCCGCCGGCGGTTGTGGTAGTGGATCTGCATGCCGAAGGCGCGGGCGCGGCGTGCGACCGCCGTGCCGATCCGCCCCATGCCCAGGATGCCCAGCCGCTTGCCGCCGACCCGGTGGCCCAGCAGGGCGTTGGGCGACCAGCCCGCCCATTCGCCCGACTGCATGATGGTGGATCCCTCGCGGAAACGCCGCATCACCGTCAGGATCAGCGCGATGGTCATGTCCGCCGTATCCTCGGTCAGGACGCCCGGGGTGTTGGAGACGAGGATCCCGCGCTGCCGCGCCGTCGCCACGTCGATATGGTCGAAACCGGCGCCGTAATTGGCGATCAGCTTCAGCTTTTCCCCGGCCTGCGCCAGCAGCCCAGCGTCGATTTCGTCGGTGATGGTCGGCACGAGCACGTCCGCGCGCTGCATGGCGGCGGTCAGCTCGGACCGGTCCATCTTTGCGTCGGTCTCGCGCAGCTCGACGTTGAAGAGCTCCTTCATCCGGGTCTCGACCGGCTCCGGCAACCGTCGCGTGACGACAACACTCAGTTTCTGGGCAGGCATGTCCCTCCATCCTGTGCTGGAATTCCTCGGGGCATAGTGACAAACTCCGCGCCGCGGGGGCAAGGCGAAAGCGGGCGAAAGATCCCCGGAGGCAGCGATAAATGAAAACGGGCAGGCGCAGGGCATGACCGGTCGGGTGATGGGGGCGTTTGCCCTGGCCATTCTCTTTGTTTTTCAATCTTTTGCGGCCGGCCTGGCCGACGGGCGCGGCCCGGTGACGAATCTGCCGCTGCCGCGGTTCGTGTCGATGAAGGCCAGCGAGGGCAACGTGCGCCGCGGCCCGAGCCTGACCCATCGCGTCGACTGGGTCTTCAAGCGCGAGAACATGCCGCTCCAGATCACGGCCGAGTTCGGCCACTGGCGGCGCGTCCGCGACCGCGAGGGCGCCGGCGGCTGGATGCATTACGCGCTGCTCTCGGGGGTGCGCACCGTCATCGTGCAAGAGGAGATGCTGGCGCTCAGGCTCAAGCCGATGCCGGGCGCGACGGTCGTCGCGCGGGCCGAGGAAGGCGTGATCGCCCGGCTTGGCGCCTGCCGTGCCGACTGGTGCGAGATCACCGCCGGCGGCTACGATGGCTGGGTGCCCAAGAGCACGATCTGGGGGGTGGATCCCGACGAGATCCGCGAGTAGCCCCGACCGCGCGCCGGCGCTAGGATCGGCGCGGGCGAAGGACGGAACGGCATGGCGGGCCAGGGCGACGACAGGCTGAACATTCTCGCGGGCGGGGCCTCGGTCACCGTGGCCGCGGTGCTGGCCGCGCTGAAATTCTGGGCCCTGCTGGAAACCGGGGCGCTTTCCATCGCGGCGAGCCTGGCCGACAACCTGCTCGACCTGATGGTCTCGCTCGGGGGGCTGGCCGCGCTGGTCTACGCGGCGCGCCCGCCCGACGAGGACCACGCCTTCGGCCATTCCTCCGCCGAGGATCTCGCCGCGCTGGGCCAGAGCACCTTCATCACCGTGTCCGCGCTTGCCATCGGCGGCGCCGCGGCCTTGCGGCTGATGTCCGGCGATATCCGCCCGCTCGAGGCTGAGGGCTGGGGCATGGCGGTCATGGGGATCTCGATCCTGCTGACCACGGGTCTCGTGATCGGGCAGCGCCGGGTGGCGCGGCGGACCCGGTCGCGCGTGGTCGCGGCGGATGCGCTCCACTATCTCAGCGACCTGCTGCCCAATATCGGCGCGATCGTCTCGCTTTACGTCGCGGCGCGCTGGGGCGTCTACAGCCTGGACAGCATCGTGGCGCTGATCGCGGCCGTGATCCTGCTCTTCGGCGGTGCCCGCATCGGCAAGGGGGCTTTCGACGCCCTGATGGACAGGCGCGCCGATCCCGCGCTGATCGCCGGGATCGAGCGGATCGCGCGCGCCCATCCGGGGGTGCATGGCTTTCACGACCTCAAGACCCGCACGGCGGGCGCGCGGGTCTTCGTGAACCTGCATATCGAGCTTGACGGGGCCCAGACGCTGGAAGAGGCCCATGCCATCGGTGCGGCGCTGCGGCGCAAGATCCTGGCGGCCTATCCCGAGACCGACGTCATCATCCACAAGGACCCCGTCCGTGACCGTCGGGCGGCTACGCCACTCGGTCCAGGCCCCGACCCCTGAGCAGCGCCTCGACCCCCGGCATCCGGCCCCGGAACGCGGTATAGAGCGCGTCCGCCTCGTCGGTGCCGCCGGCCGACAGGATGTGGCGTTCCAGCTTTTCGGCCGTGGTCTGGTCGAACACGTCGCCGGCTTCCTCGAAGGCGGCGAAGGCGTCGGCGTCCATCATCTCGGACCACATGTAGCTGTAGTAGCCGCTGGAATAGCCGTCGCCGGCGAAGACATGTGCGAAATGCGGCGTGGCGTGGCGCATCCCGATGGCCCGCGGCATGCCGATCTCGGCCAGGACGTCCTGCTGTCGGGCCACCGGATCGGCGGGGGCCGGGCCGTCGTGGAAGGCCAGGTCCACCAGCGCGCTCGCCGTGTATTCAACGGTGGCGAAGCCCTGGTCGAAGTTCCGCGCGGCGAGCAGCCGGTCGAGCGTGTCCTGCGGGATCGGTGCGCCGGTCTCGGCGTGGGTGGCGTAGCGGCGCAGGATCTCGGGCACCTCGAGCCAGTGCTCGAAGAGCTGGCTCGGCAGTTCGACGAAATCACGCGCGACCCGCGTGCCCGAGAGAGAGCCGTAGGTCACGTCCGAGAGCAACACGTGCAGCGCGTGGCCGAATTCGTGGAACAGCGTCTGCGCGTCGTCGAAGGACAGCAGCGCCGGCTGGCCCCCGGGGGGCTTGGCGAAATTGCAGACATTGACCGCGACCGGGCGCACCTCGCCGTCGAGCTTGCGCTGCCCGCGGAAGGAGGAACACCACGCCCCCGAGCGTTTCGAGGCGCGGGCGAAATGATCGGCGATGAAAATGCCCATGTGGCGGTCGCCCTTGCGAACCTCCCAGGCGCGGGCGTCGGGGTGATAGAGCGGCACGTCCACCGGGCGGAAGCTGAGACCGAACAGCCGCCCGGCCACGTCGAAGGCGGCCTCGATCATGCGGTCGAGCTGGAAATACGGTTTCAGCGCCGCCTCGTCGAGCGCGTGCTCTGCCATGCGGCGTTTCTCTGCGTAGTACCGCCAGTCCCAGGGTTCCAGCGCGCCGTTGATCCCGTCGGCCTGCATCAGCGCGGTCAGGGCGCGGGCGTCGGCCTCGGCCCGGGCGCGGGCCGGCGTCCAGACCTGCATCAGCAACCTGCGCACGGCGTCCGGCGTCTTGGCCATCTCGGTTTCCAGCTTCCATGCCGCGAAGCTGTCATAGCCCAGCAGCCGCGCGCGTTCCGCGCGCAGCGCCAGCACCTCGGCCGCAATCGCCCGGTTGTCCGTCTCGCCGCCATTGGCCCCGCGCGCCGCCCAGGCCCGCCAGGCGGCCGCGCGCAGGTCGCGGCGCGGCGAGAACTGCAGGAAGGGCACGATCAGCGACCGTGACAAGGTGATCGCCGGGCCGTCGAGCCCGCGTTCCGCGCCGGCGGCGCGGGCGGCGTCGACCACGAAGCCCGGCAACCCCTCGAGATCGGCCTCGGACAATTCCATGGACCAGTCGGCCTCGTCGGCCAGCAGGTTCTGGGTGAAGGTCGTGCCCAGCACCGCGAGGCGTTCCTTGACCGCACGCAGCCGGTCGCGGGCGTCTCCTTCGAGCCCGGCGCCCGCGCGGCGGAACATGCGCCGGGTCAATTCCAGAAGCCGCAGCTGTTCGTCCGTCAGCCCGGCGGCGTCGCGCGTTGCCCAGACGCTCTCGACCCGGGCATAGAGCCGGGCGTTCATCGCCACGTCCGAGGCATAGGCCGACAGCCTGGGCGCCAGGTCGCGCTGCAGCGCCTGTCGCGCCGGGTTGCTGTCCGCGCCGGCCAGGTTGAAGAAGACCCCGGCCACCCGGTCGAGGGTGCGGTCGGTGCGCTCCAGCGCCTCGATGGTGTTGGCGAAGTCGGGCGGCGCGGGATCGGCCGCGATGGCGTCCACGGCGGCGCGGGCCTCGGCGAGCGCGGCATCGAAGGCGGGCGCGAAATCCGCGTCCGAGATGCGGTCGAAGGGCGGCAGGTCGAACGGCGTGTCCCAGTCGTCCAGCAGCGGGTTTGTCATCGGCGGATCCTCCTGTGAGGCCAAGCTATGCCGCGCGCGGGGCAAGTTCCAGAGCATGGCGGGCCTCGCGTGTCGGTTTCGGCAGGGATTCCGTCGATACGCTTATCTTCCGGGTTTCGTGGGACGATAAACACGGGTCAGGAACACTGCATCGCGGAGCGACCCAATGAAAACCCACGTCAAAGCGCTCGTCGTCGGCGGTGGCGCCATCGGCGCCTCCATCGCCTATCACCTGGCCAAGGCAGGCTGGTCCGACGTCGTCCTGCTGGAGCGGGACGAGCTGACGTCCGGCTCGACCTGGCACGCGGCGGGTCTGCTGCCGCTCTTCAACATGAGCTACGCGGTCAGCCACATCCACGACTACTCGGTGGATTTCTACAAGTCGCTCGAGGCGGAAACGGGCCTCAATGCCGGTTTCTACGTGGTCGGCAACCTGCGCATGGCCCAGACGCAGGAGCGGATGGACGAGTACATGCTCTACGCCTCGACGGCCGAAACCGTCGGGATCGAGTACGAGTGGATGACGCCCGCCCAGATCAAGGAGCGCTGGCCGCTGGTCCACACCGAGGACCTGAAGGGCGCGATTTACCACCCCGGCGACGGCTACATCAACCCGGCCGACGTCACCCAGGCCATGGCCAAGGGCGCGCGCCAGCGCGGTGTCGAGGTCGTCCGCAAGATGCAGGTGGACGGCTACCGGTGGACCGGCAGCGAATGGATCGTGACCTGCACCAAGATGGTCGAGAAGGGCGGCAACCTCGTGCCGACCGAAGAGCAGGTGGAGATTCACGCCGAGCACGTCGTCACCGCGACCGGCAACCACGCCCAGCGCACCGCGCGCCAGCTCGGCATCAAGATGCCGGCGATCCCGGTGGAACACCAGTACATCGTGACCGAGCCGGACCCGGAGCTGGTCGCGTACCGCAAGGCCGGCAATCCCGAGCACCCGGTGCTGCGCGACGCCGACGCCAAGTGGTACGTGCGCGAGGAACGCGGCGGCTGGATCCTCGGCCCCTATGAATGGAACGCGCCGGCGCGGTTCGAATACGGCGTGCCCGACAGCTTCCGCGCCGATCTCTTCCCGCTGGACCTCGAGCGGATCGAGGAAGAGTACATGTCGATGATCCACCGGATCCCGTCCTCGGAAACCGTGGGGCTCAAGGACGACTACAACGGCCCGATCTGCTACACGCCGGACGGCAACCCGCTGGTCGGCCCCGCCCCGGGGCTGCGCAACATGTGGCTGGCCGAGGGCTTTTCCTTCGGGATCACCGCCGCGGGCGGCACCGGCTACTACCTCGCGCAGATGATGGTCGAGGGCGAGGCCGAGATCGACATGGCGTCGCTCGACCCCAAGCGTTACGGCGATTGGGTGACAACGGAATACGCCGCCCGTAAGAACGAGGAAGCCTATTCCCACGTCTACATCCTGCACCATCCCGACGAGGAGCGCGAAGCCTGCCGGCCGCTGCGCACCGCGCCGGTCTACGACCGCCAGAAGGCGCTGGGCGCGCAGTTCGGCGTTGTGAACGGATGGGAGCGGCCCAACTACTATGGCCCGCTGGACGCGCCGGAGGGGTTCGACCACGACGCGCGCAGCTTCCGCCGGGGCGGATGGTGGGCGTATGCCAAGGCCGAGGCCGACGCCGTGCGGAACGGCGCTGGGCTCTTCGATGCCACCGCCTTCACCAAGCACGTCGTGCGCGGGCCGGGTGCGACGGCGTTCCTCGACTGGTTCACCTGCAACAAGCTGCCGAAGGTCGGCCGCATCAACCTGACCTACGCGCTGACGGATGCCGGCACGACGCGGACCGAATACACCATCGTGCGCCGGGGCGAGGACGACTATTACCTCGTCTCCGCCGGGGCGTGGACGGCCTATGACGGCGATTATCTCCGCAAGGCCGCCGAGGACAAGCGCGAGGCGTTCGGCTATGTCGAAATCCACGACGCGACCACCCAGTGGGGCGTCTTCGCCATCGCCGGTCCGAAATCCCGTGACGTGCTCAAGGAGATCGTCAAGGACGCCGATCCGGACTCGGTGCTCGGCAACAAGCGTTTCCCCTGGCTGTCGATGCGCGAGATCGAGCTTGGCATGTGCCCGGTCATGGCCGTCCGCGTCGCCTACACGGGCGAGCTGGGCTGGGAGCTGCACCACCCGATCGAGATGTCGAGCTACCTCTGGGACCAGCTGATGGCCGCGGGCGAGAAGCATGGGCTCAAGCTTTGCGGGGCGCGGGCGCAGAACTGGCTGCGCCAGGAGAAGAGCTACCGCGCCTTCGGCCACGAACTCGGCCGTGACGCCACGCCGCTCGAAGCCGGGCTCGACCGTTTCGTCGACCTGTCGAAGGACTTCCGCGGCAAGGCGGCGATGCAGGCGCTCGGCATCCGCTCCAGATGCGTGACCGTCCTGATCGACGGCCCGGAAGACGCCGATCCCTGGGGGCGCGAGGCGCTCTATGACGGCGACACCAAGGTCGGGCGGCTGACCTCGGGCGGCTATTCGGTCGCCTTCGGCAAGCAGATCGGCATGGGCTACGTCACCCCCGACCTGGCCGAGCCCGGCACCAGGCTGAAAGTCCGGATGTTCAACCAGCTTTGGGATGCCGAGGTGACCGAGGACAGCCCCTACGACCCGAAGAACGAGGTCATCCGCAAGGACGGCTGACCCCTGGCGCGAAAAAAGACCCCGGCGGCCGCGGCCCCGGGGTCTTCGGCGTTCAGCGGGCGGCGGTCACTCTGCCGCCCTGGCCTCGGAACTGCCGCAAAGCTGGTCCCAGGCGTCGAGCGCCTTGGCGGCGTACATCAGCGACGGCCCGCCGCCCATCTGCACGCACATGGACAGCACGTCGGCCACCTCCTCGCGCGTGGCGCCGGCCTTGGCGAGCGCCTCGACATGGAAGCCGATGCAGCTCTCGCAGCGGTCGGCGACCGCGATGCCGAGGGCCACGAATTCCTTGGTCTTCACGTCCAGCGCGCCGGTTTCCTTCACCGCCTTGCCCAGGGCGCCGAAGGCCTTGGTGGTTTCGGGAATCGTGCGGTTCAGCACGCGCACCTGATCCTTGGTGGCGTTCATGTAGTCGGTCCAGTCCATACCCGGTCTCCTCGTCATCATGTGTCGCGGCGCGTGTGACACGCAGGCCCGGCCCGGGCCTTGATCAATGTCAAAGGCCCGGGAAAAACGGCGCTCAGGTGCCGCGTGTCGTGCGGCAGGCGTCAAGCTTGCGCGCCGCGCCCAGGGTCTCTTCGGCCAGCTTCGGCGCCAGGGCATGCAGCGCATCGTACTGGGTCAGGTAAACCTCGCCGGTCAGCTCGTCGAGGAAATGGGACCGGGCCAGCCGATCCATGACCGGTCCCTTCACTTCGGAGAGATGCAGCGTCACGTCGGCGTCCCTGAGACGCGCATTGATCGCCTCGAGGCTTTCGAGCGCGGAGGCGTCGACATGGTTCACCGCCGGGCACATCAGCACCACGTGGCGGATGCGCGGCTCGCTGGCGACGGCGTCGGCGACGAGATCCTCGAGAAACCGCGCGTTCGGGAAATAGAGGCTTTCATCCACCCTGACAGAGAACACCTCGGGCAGCGTGACCACGTCATGTCGGTCGATGTTGCGGAAATGCTCGGTCCCGGGAACCTGCCCGACGACCGCCACATGGGGCTTCGACGTGCGGTAGAGATGCAGGCCGATGGAAAGGCCGACGCCCGCGATGATGCCCATCTCCACGCCGAAGGCCAGCGTCACGAGGATCGTCGCGGCCATCGCGGCGAAATCCATCCGCGAATAGTCCCAGGTCCGTTTCAGCGCCGGAAGATCGATCAGCGAAAGCACGGCCACGATGATCGTGGCGGCCAGCGTGGCCTTGGGCAGGAAGAAGAGCAGCGGCGTCAGGAACATCGTCGCCAGCGCGATGCCGGCCGCGGTGTAGGCGCCGGCGGCCGGAGTCCGGGCGCCGGCGTCGAAATTCACCACCGACCGCGAGAAGCCCCCGGTCACCGGGAAGCCGCCCGAGACCGCCGAGCCGAGGTTCGAGGCGCCGAGCGCGACGAGTTCCTGGTCGGGATCGACGCGCTGGCGGCGCTTGGCGGCGAGTGTCTGCGCGACCGAGATCGTCTCGACATAGCCTACGATCGAGATCAGCAGCGCGGGCACGGCGATCTGGGCCCAGAGCTGGACGTCGAAGCTGGGCACGGTGAGGCCGGGCAGGCCCTGCGGTACCGCGCCCACCACGGCGACGCCGGACTCGTCCAGCGCCAGCGCCCAGGTGGCCAGCGTCGTCGCGGCGACGGCGAAGACCGGGCCGGTGCGGGTCAGGACGCCCGCCAGCTTGCCCGTGATGCCCAGGCGGTTCAAAAGCGGTTTCAGCCGGCTGCGCGACCAGAACAGGAAACCGGTGGCAAAGACCCCGATCGCCAGGGTCGGCAGGTTGATGTCGCCCAGATGCGCGAAGAGCGTCGCGAGGATATCGACCAGCGTGTGGCCATGGGCCTCCACCCCGAGGATATGGCGCAGCTGGCTCGCCGCGATGATCAGCCCAGAGGCGGTGATGAACCCCGAGATCACCGGGTGGCTCAGGAAATTGGCCAGGAACCCCAGCCGAAGGAACCCCATCGCCGTCAGCATAAGCCCTGAAAGGAAGGCCATCAGGATCGCGGCGGTGTAATATTCCGGCGTGCCCTGCGCGGCCAGCTGGCCCGCCGCCGCCGCCGTCATCAGCGAGGCCACGGCCACCGGGCCCACCGCCAGCGCGCGCGACGTGCCGAAGACCGCGTAGATCACCAGCGGCGCGATCGAGGCGTAGAGCCCCACCTCGGCCGGCAGCCCCGCCAGCAGCGCGTAGGCCAGCGACTGCGGGATCAGCATGATCGTGACGATCACCGCCGCGATCAGGTCGTCGGTCAGGGTGTCGCGGTCATAGGCGGCGCCCCATTCGAGGATAGGAAAGTATTTCCTCAGCATGTGGTCCACGCTCCTGAAAAAGGCCGGGGCGGCCGTTTCGCGTTCGGGCCGCCCCGTCAGGTGTCCGGCCCTGGGGACCGGCGGGGAGAAAACTCTGCGCGGGCCGTGGCGTCGGCCCGCACGGCTGGATCATTCGGCGGCCGCGACCGGCTTGAAGGTCACGTCGGGCTCGGCCAGCCATTCGCGGCCCTTGAACATGCCCTGCCAGTACATCGGCGGCAGCAGCCGTTCCTTGAGGAACCAGGCGGCGCGGGTCGGCTTGGTGCCGTCGATCACCCAGCTGGGGAAGCTCGGCTGCAGCTTGCCGCCATAGCCGAACTCGGCCAGGACGATCTTGCCGCGCTCCACCGTCAGCGGGCAGGAGCCGTAACCGTCATACTGCGCGACCGGGGTCTTGCCGTCGAGCACGTTCAGCACGTTGACCGCGACCACGGGGGCCTGCTTGCGCACGGCCGCGGCGGTCTTGGCGTTCGGCGTCGAGGCGCCGTCGCCCAGCCCCCAGACGTTGTCGAAACGCCTGTGACGGAGCGTCGCCTGGTCGACGTCGATCCAGCCCGCCGCGTCGGCGAGCGGCGAGGCCTTGATGAAGTCGAGCCCGGTCTGCGGCGGGGTGACATGGAGCATGTCGAACGTCTTTTCGACGGTCCGCGTCTCGCCGTTCGCGGTCACCTCGAAGGTCGCCTTGCGCGCCGGCCCGTCGACCGCCACGAGATTGTGGTGGAAGGACAGCGTGGCGTCGTATTTCTCGATGTATTCCATCAGGGCGGGCACGTAGTCCGGCACGCCGAAGAGCACGCCGCCGGCATTGGCGAACTCTATGTCGATGGTGTTCAGCACGCCGTGGCGGTGCCAGTAATCGGCCGAGAGATACATGGCCTTCTGCGGCGCGCCGGCGCATTTGATCGGCATCGGCGGCTGGGTGAAGATCGCCTTGCCGCCCTTGAGCGACTGCACCAGCTCCCAGGTATAGGGGGCGGTGCTGTAACTGTAGTTCGAGGTGACGCCGTTCTTGCCGAGCGTCTCGCACAGCCCTTTCACCGCGCTCCAGTCGAGCTTGAGCCCCGGGGCCAGGATCAGCTGCTCGTAAGACACCTTCTGGCCGTTCTCGAGCACCACCAGGTTCTCGTCGGGGCGGAAGCCGGCCGCGGCCTGGCGGATCAGGGCGACACCCTCTGGCAGGACCTCCTGCAGCCTGCGCCGCGTCTGGCCGCGGTCGAAGACCCCGCCGCCCACCAGCGTCCAGCCGGGCTGGTAGTAGTGATCCTCGCGCGGCTCGATCAGCGCCACGTCGAGCCGCGGGGCCCGTTTCAGCAGCGAGCCGATGGCGGCCAGCCCGCCGGCGCCGCCGCCGAGCACGACCACCTTGTGATGGATCGTCGCGGCCTTCTCGACGTCGCCCTCGAAGGCCGCCGCAAGGCGCGGGCGCAGGGCGGAGAGATCATAGCCCGCGCGGCCCGTCGCGGCGAGGATCGCGTCCGGCGACAGCAGCGGCGCCTTCGACAGCGCCCAGAGCGTCGAGGACCGGTTGCCGGTGCGGCAATAGCCCAGGATCGGCCCCTTGGCGGTGGCCAGGATGTCGTCGAACGCGGTCATCAGGTCCGCCGTGATCGAGCCCGGCTTGATCGGCAGGAACCGGAAATCGGCCCCGGCCCGGCGCGCGGCCTCGGCCATCTCGGCGGCCGTCGGCTGGTCGTCGCCTTCGTGATCGGGGCGGTTGCAGACGATCGTCTTGTAGCCGGCATCGACCGCGCGTTGCACGTCCTCGGGGCGCAGCTGCGGCGAGGCCGCGAAATGGGGGGAGATGGGTTTGATTTCCATTGGGCGTTCCTCCGCGGGGAAAACGGGGCCGCGCCGGGGCGGCGCGGCCGCAGGGTCTGGATCAGAGCCCGTTCACCGGGACCTTGAGATAGGTGTTGCCGTCGTCTTCCGCCGGCGGCATCTGGCCGGCGCGCATGTTGACCTGCAGCGACGGGATGATCAGCCGGGGCATCTTGAGCGTCGCATCGCGCTCGGTCCGCATCTTGACGAAGGCATCCTTGTCGGCATCGCCACCCACGTGGATGTTGCGGGCCTTCTCCTCGGCGACCGTGGTCTCCCAGGCATAGTCGTCGCGCCCCGGGGCCTTGTAGTCGTGGCCGACGAAGATCCGGGTGTCGTCGGGCAGGGCGAGGATCTTCTGGATCGAGCCATAGAGCGTCTCGGCCGAACCGCCGGGGAAGTCGCAGCGCGCGGTGCCGAAATCGGGCATGAAGAGCGTGTCGCCCACGAAGGCAGCATCGCCGATCACGTAGGTCAGGCAGGCCGGCGTGTGGCCGGGCGTGTGCAGCACGCGGGCCTCGAGCGCGCCGATCCGGAAGCTGTCGCCCTCGACGAAGAGCCTGTCGAACTGGCTGCCGTCGCGCTGGAACTCGGTGCCCTCGTTGAAGACCTTCCCGAAGGTGTCCTGCACGACCATGATCCGGTCGCCGATGCCGATCTTGCCGCCCACTTCCTGCTGGATGTAGGGCGCGGCGGACAGGTGGTCGGCATGGACATGGGTCTCGAGGATCCATTCGACCCTGAGGCCCTGGTCGGTCACGTAGCGGATGATCGCGTCGGCCGAGCGCGTGTCGGTCCGCCCCGACGCATAGTCGAAATCCAGCACCGAATCGACGATGGCGCAGGCATCGCTGGCGGGATCCTTGACCACGAAAGAGGCGGTGAAGGTGGCTTCGTCGAAGAAGGCTTTGACGTCGGGTTTCATGCGGTCCTCCGAATCTCTCTGCATGCGCCGGTATATAAGGATACAGCGTTAGATTACAATGTTTGAATATATCAATTGGACCGCCTCGGCCGCGGCGCGCTGACGCGGGGGGGCGCTACGCGGTCCGGGGCATCAGCCGGTCCACCAGGCCCGGCAGCGCCGCGAAGCTGTCGAAGCGCGCGTCATGGGGCAGGGCGTCCACCGGGGTCTTCCGGTAGCCCTCGGTGTAAAGCGCGAAGGGCAGCCCGGCGCGCGCCGCCGTCTCGGCGTCGACCTCGCTGTCGCCCACATAGACCGCGGGTATGGCGCCCAGTTCGCCGACCGCCTGCAGCAGGGGCGCCGGATCCGGTTTGCGTACGGGCAGGCTGTCGCCGCCGACCACCGCCTCGAAGACCGGCGCAAGCCCGAGATGCGCCAGCACCGCCCGCGCCGGGCCGGCGGGCTTGTTGGTGCATATCGCCAGCCGGTGCCCGGCCGCCTGCAGCGCGGCGAGTGCCCCGCCCACCCCGGGATAGACCCGGGTCAGGTGAACCGCCGACTCGTAGCGCGCGAGGAACCCGTCCAAGAGCCGCGCATGCGCCGCCGGCTCCGGGTCGCGCCCGGCCGCCGCCATCATGCGCGCGACGAAGACGCCTGCGCCGTTGCCGATGAAGCGGCGCGTCTCTTCCGCCGTGATCGGGGGCAGGCCCTCGGCGGCCAGCACGGCGTTGGCGGCCTGCTGGATGTCCGGCGCCGAGTCGATCAGCGTCCCGTCGAGATCGAAGACGACCGCACCGCGCCCGGGGGACAGGCCGGTCACGCTGGCCGCCTCAGGCCATCTGCCCGGTCGCGGCCTCGGCCGCGGCGCGGATCGCGCGGATGTTCTCGCCATAGGGCGCGGGGTCCGCGACCGACCCGCCCCGGAACACGGCCGATCCGGCGACCAGCACGTCCGCGCCCGCCGCGGCGACCAGCGGTGCCGTCTCGGGCGTCACGCCGCCGTCGATCTCGATATGCACGGGGCGGTCGCCGATCATGGCGCGAAGCCGTTTCACCTTGTCGATCTGGGAATGGATGAACTTCTGCCCGCCGAAGCCCGGGTTGACCGTCATCACGCAGACCAGGTCCACCATGTCGAGCAGGTAGTCCACGTCCTCGATCCCGGTCCCGGGATTGATGGCGAGACCCGCCTTCGCCCCGCTCGCGCGGATCGCCTGCAGCGTGCGGTGGGTGTGCGCCCCGGCCTCGAGATGGGCGGTGATGATGTCGGCGCCGGCCTCGGCGAAGGCCGCGATATAGGGATCCACCGGCGCGATCATCAGGTGCACGTCCATCACCGTCTTCACATGGGGCCGGATCGCCTTCACCAGGGGCGGGCCGAAGGTGAGGTTGGGCACGAAATGCCCGTCCATCACGTCGACATGCACCCAGTCGCAGCCCTGGGCCTCGATCGCCGCGCATTCGCGGCCGAAATCCGCGAAATCCGCGGACAGGATCGAGGGGGCGATCTTGATCGATCGGTCGAAGCTCATGGCGCGCTCTCCTTCTGGGCCGGCTCGGCCCATCGCATAGCGCGGTCCGTGCCCTGGCGTCCAGAACCCTTCATCGTTCCGGAAATATCCTCGGGGGGTCCGGGGGGCAGACGGCCCCCCGGCGCCCGACGGGGGCGCTCAGCCCAGGACCGACGCCACCGCGGTCCGGGTCTTGTCGACGATGATGTCGGCCTCGGCCGCGCTCAGGCAGAGCGGGGGGGCGAAGCCGAGGATGTCGCCCTGCGGCATGGCGCGGCCGATCACCCCCTCGCGCACCAGCGCGCCGGCGACCGCGGCGCCGATCTTCTTGTCCGGGTCGAAGAAGACGCGGCCGTCCTTCTTCTCGACGAACTCGACGGCACAGAGCATCCCCTCGCCGCGAACCTCGCCCACATTCGGGTGATCGGCCAGCGCGGTCTTCATCGCGTCGACGAAATAGCGCCCGGTCCGGCCGGCGTTCTCGACCAGCCCCAGCTTGTCGATCAGCTCGAGGTTGGCGATGCCCGCGGCCGCGCCGATCGGGTGGGCGGAATAGGTCCAGCCATGGCCGATCGGGCCGAGCGCGTCCGTGCCCTCTTCGAGACCCTTCCAGATCCTGTCCGAGACGATCGAGCCCGAGAGCGGCGCATAGGCAGAGGTCAGCCCCTTGGCGATGGTGATGATGTCGGGCTCAAGCCCGTAATGGGTCGAGCCCATCATCGAGCCGGTGCGCCCGAAGCCGGTCACCACCTCGTCGGCGATCAGCAGGATGTCATGCTTCTTCAGGATCGGCTGTATCGCCTCCCAGTAGCCGGCCGGCGGCGGCACGATGCCCCCGGTGCCGAGCAGCGGCTCGCCGATGAAGGCGCCGATGGTCTCGGGGCCCTCGCGCGCGATCAGCGCCTCGAGCTCGGCCGCGCAATGGGCGGTGAACTCTTCCTCGCTCATGTCGAGATCGTCGCGGCGGAAGTAATAGGGCGCCTCGGTGTGGATCACCTGCGCCAGCGGCAGGTCGAACGCCTTGTGGAACAGCTCGAGCCCGGTCAGCGATCCGGTCATCAGGCCCGAGCCGTGATAGCCGCGCCAGCGCGAGATGATCTTCTTCTTCTGGGGCTTGCCGCGAACGTTGTTGTAGTACCAGACCAGTTTCACGTTGGTCTCGTTCGCGTCCGATCCCCCGAGCCCGAAATAGACCTTCGACATGTGCGCCGGCGCGCGGTCGAGGATCATCTTGGCCAGCGTGATCGAGGCCTCGGTGCCGTGGCCGACATAGGCGTGGTAATAGGCCAGCTCGTGGGCCTGCCTGGCGATGGCCTCGGCGATCTCGGTGCGGCCGTAGCCCACGTTCACGCAGTAGAGCCCGGCGAAGCCGTCCAGCAGGCGGGTGCCGTCGCGGTCCTCGATATAGACGCCCTCGCCGCCCTTGACGATCCGGTTCGGCGCGTCGCCGCGGGCGAACTGCGCCAGGTGCGTCGAGGGGTGGAAGAAGTTGTCACGGTCCCACTGGTCGAGTTGATCGTTCTTGAGCATCGTCACTGTCCTTTCCTCATGCCCAGTCGCGGCAGACATACTTGACTTCGGTGAAGGCCTCCATCCCCAGCCGGGCGCCCTCGCGGTTGATGCCGGACTGCTTGTAGCCGCCGAAGGGGATCGGCGCGCCGGTGACCTTGGTGCGGTTCACGGCGACCATGCCGTATTCCAGCGACCGCGAGGCGCGGTAGATGCGCCGCGGGTCCATCGTGTGGAGATAGGCCACCAGCCCGTACTCGGTATCGTTGGCGCGGGCCAGCACCTCCTCCTCGGTGTCGAAGGGGGTGATGGCGGCCACCGGCCCGAAGGTCTCCTCGTGCATGATCAGCGCCGCATCGGGCACGTCGGCCAGCACGGTCGGCTGGAAAAACAGGGGTCCGGCGGCGTGCCGGGCGCCGCCGGTCAACACGCGCGCGCCCCTGGCCCGGGCGTCGGCGACGTGCTCTTCCTGCTTGGCGACGGCCTTCTCGTTCATCAGCGGGCCGATATCCGGATCGTCGAGCCCGCTTGCCACGGACAGCCGTTCGGTGGCGGCCGCGAAGCGGCGGCAAAACGCGTCATAGACCGGGCGTTCCACGTAGAAGCGGTTGGCGCCCAGGCAGTCCTGCCCGCTGGTGGCGAACTTGGCCTTCACCGCCTCCTCGACGGCCTGGTCCATGTCGGCGTCGGCGAACAGCAAGAACGGGGCGTGGCCGCCCAGCTCCATCACCAGCCGCTTGACCGTGTCCGCGCTCTGGCGGTAGAGCAGCCGGCCGATCTCGGTCGAGCCGGTGAAGGACAGCGCGCGCACCCGGCGCGCCCGTGTCCAGGGTTCCACGACGGTGCCGGCGCGTCCCGTGACGACGTTGAAGGCGCCGCCGGGGATGCCGGCGCGCTCGGCCAGCTCCGCCAGGGCCAGCGCCGAGAACGGCGTTTCGCCCGAGGGATGCGCGACGACCGTGCAGCCCGCGGCCATCGCCGCGCCGGCCTTGCGGGTCAGCATGGCCGAGGGGAAATTCCACGGCGTGATCAGCGCCGCGACGCCCACCGGCTCGCGCCAGATCTCGACCTCGGCGTCGGGCAGGTGGCTGGTGACGCCCTCGATGTTCGGGCGCTTGGCTTCCTCGCCGTAGAACTCGAGGAAGGAGGCGGCGTAATCGATCTCGCCGCGGGCCTCTGAGATCGGCTTGCCCTGTTCGAGCGTCATGATCAGCGCCAGGTCTTCCTTGTGCGCCATCATCAGCTCGAACCAGCGCCGCAGCAGCCGCGACCGCTCCTGCGGCAGCAGCCCCGACCATGTCGCGAAGGCGTCATGCGCGGCGTCGACCGCGGCGGCGCTCTCCTCGGCCGAGAGGCTGGCGACCTCGCCCAGCCACGACCCGTCGGCCGGGTTCGTGACCGCCAGCGTGTCGCCATTGGCCGCGCCGCACCATTTGCCGCCGATATAGGAGAACTGCCGCACGAGGCGCGGATCGGCCAGCTGGGCGAGCGCGCTCTTGGGCAGGGGCGTTTGCTGGGTCATCCGGTCCTCCTGTCACCGTGGTGTGTCCTGTCACAGGAGATATGCCGGGTGGCGCAGAGAAATTGACCATTTGCCGAGGCCCGGGCAGAGGATTCTGCCGCAGTAGCGCCATTTTGCAGAGGATTCGCCTGCTATTCCGCGCCGTAGAGCAGATCCAGCGGAAGCGGTGCAGAGGATTTGACCGGCTTGGTCACGATGTAGGTGTAGTAGCGCGCGAGGCCGATCCGCGCTTCGAGCATCGCGTCGATCAGGCGCTGATAGGAGTCGATGTCGCGGGCCACCACCTGCATCAGATAGTCGAATCCGCCGCCGAGCGCCCAGCAGCCGATCACCTCGTCGTAATTGGCCATGGCCCTTTCGAAGGTCTGGAAGTTTCCCGCGGTGTGGCCCTGCAGTTCGACGGCCACGAAGACCATCACATGCGGCCCGAGCGCGCGGAGCGAGACCTCGGCGCGGTAGCCCTCGATCACGCCCGCCTTCTCGAGCCGCCTGAGCCGTTCCCAGCAGGGCGTGGGCGAGAGGTTTATGCGCTTGGCAAGCTCTGCCTTGGTGATCCGGCCCTCGGCCGAGAGCACCCGCAGCAGTTCGAGGTCGCGATCGTCGAGCCGGACCATGCGCTCAGGCCCGGATCGTGGTGCCGGCGCCGGCGGCCCCGATCACGCGGGCTGCATGCGTGGCGATGGCGGTGTCCTGCGCGCCGGTGCCGGTCAGGTCGCAGATGGTGATGTCGGCGTCCCGCTGCCGCGCCGCGACCCGGCCGGTGACGATCTCGCCCAGCTCCGGCGGGGTGCCGCCCGGCCAGTCACCGGTTTCCAGCGCGCGGCGCAGCTCGCCCATCGTCTCGCACTGGCTGACGCGGTCGCAGACATAGGCGTCCGCCGCGGCGAGCGCGCGGGGGTCGATCTCGTTCTTGCCGGCCTGGTCGGATCCCATCGCCGTGACGTGCAGGCCGGGATGCAGCCAGTCGGCCATCAGCACCGGCGCGCGCGCGGGCGTGGTGGTGACGACGAGCTGGCTCTCGGCCACCAGCCGCGCCGGGTCGGTGACCGGGACGGCGGCGACGCCCAGGGTCTCGGACAGCTCGGCGGCGCAGGCGGCGGCCTTGTCCGCGTCGCGCCCCCAGACCAGCAGGCGCGTGAAGGGTCGCACCAGATGCGCGGCCTGCATCTGCAGGCGGGCCTGCACCCCGGTGCCGATCACGCCGGCCGTCTCGACGGTCGCGGGCGCCATGTGCCGTGCCGCGACGGCGCCCGCCGCCGCGGTGCGGATATCGGTGAGATAGCCGTTGTCCAGGAAGAGCGCCTCGACCAGCCCGGTTCTGGCCGAGAACAGGATCATCAGCCCGTTCAGGCTGGGCAGGCCGATCTTGGGATTGTCGAAGAAGCCTGGGCTGACCTTGATCGCGAACCCGTCGAGGCCGGGAATATAGGCGGTCTTGACGTCGACCTCGCCATGGGCGGCGGCGAGGTCCATCGACATCACCGGCGGCATCACGACGCCGCCCCCCGCGAGCGCGGCGAAAGCCGCCCCGATCACCTCCACGGTCTCGAGGTCCAGGCGGACGGCGCGGCGCAGCTCGTCCTCGGTGGCGATGCGGATGTCATGTGCCATAGGCGCGGCCTTTCACGGTATAGTCGCCGAGCTGGATATCCTGGCCGGTCACGATGCGGGTGAACATGTCCATGTCAAGGTTGCGGCCCGTGACGACGGTGGCCGCCGGCCCGTCGAGCGCCGGCAGCTTGCCGGCCTGGAGCGCCGCGATCCCCACGACGCAGGCGCCCTCGGCCACGATGCGATCCTCGTAGTAGAGCGTCTGCATGGCGCGGTAGATGTCTTCCTCGGTCACCAGCACGGTGGCGTCGAGATGGTCCCGGCAGAGCCCGAAGGAGAGTTGGTTGTTCATGCCGATCCCGCCGCCGAGACTGTCGGCGAGGCTCGCCACCTCCGCGACCTCGACGGGATGGCCGGCCGCGAGCGACTCGTGCATCGCGGCGCCGCGGTCCATCGAGATGCCGATGACGCGGATCGCCGGGTCGATGGATTTCGCGGCCAGCGCGACCCCGCCCGCCAGCCCGCCGCCCGACAGCGGCACCAGCAGCGTGCGCAGGTCCGGCCGCGCCGTCAGCATCTCCAGCCCGATCGTGCCCTGTCCGGCGATCACGGCCGGGTCGTCGAAGGGGGAAATCTCGGTCAGCCCCTCCTCCGCGACGAGGCGCTGCGCCTCGGCCAGGGCGTCGTCCTGGCTGCACCCGACGATCCGCACCTCGCCCCCAAGCGCACGGATGCCGTCCACCTTGGCCTGCGGCACCAGCTCCGACATGCAGATCACCGCGCGGATGCCGCGCGCGCGGGCCGCGTAGGCCACGCCGCGCCCGTGATTGCCGGTCGAGCAGCAGGTCACGCCGGGCGTGTCCTCGGGCAGTTGCATCACCGCGTTGAGCGCCCCGCGCAGCTTGAAGGCGCCGATCGGCTGCATGTTCTCCAGCTTCAGCAGGAATTCCTGTCCCGCGAGATCGCTCAGAAACGGCGAGGGCACCAGCGGCGTGCCGGTCGCCACGCCGGCGATGTTTTTTTGGGCGTCGAAGATGTCGGCTAGGCTCAGTGGCATGGCAGCTCCTTGTCGCGGATGGACAATTCGGTGTCGCCCGTGTTGGGGTAAGGGCGTCCACAAAGGGCATGTTGAGTCGCAGCATCGCCGCAGCGCGACCTCGGACCCGCTTTCGCCCGGCGTCCAGGTGCACACGGTGACCCAAAGCAGCATGTGACCCGCGCCAAAGTCAACTGCGCCGCAGTATGGCCCGTCGGTGCCCGATCGCGCGCGCGGGACGGAGGAGAGGGGAGAGGGCCGGAATGCCGATCGAGAATGCGCCGTTCAGCGCGGCGGAGTACGAGCGTCGCCTGACCAAGGTCCGGGCGGCGATGGCGGAAAAGGATCTCGACCTGCTGTTTGTCGAGGATCCGTCCAACATGGCCTGGCTGACCGGCTATGACGGCTGGTCCTTCTACGTCCACCAGGGCGTGCTTGTCTTCCATGACGCCGACCCGATCTGGTGGGGCCGCCGGCAGGACGCGAACGGCGCCTATGTCACCGTCTGGATGGAAGACGACCGCGTCACCTGGTATGACGACCGCTACGTCCAGTCGACGGTCTGCCACCCGATGCAGGCCCTGGCCGGGATGATCCGCGACCTCGGCTACGGGGGGCGGCGCATCGGCGTCGAGATGGAGAACTATTATTTCTCGGCCAAGGCCTACCTGACGCTGCGCGAGGAACTGCCCGAGGCCGACCTCGTCGACGCCACCGCGCTCGTGAACTGGCAGCGCGGGGTGAAATCCGCCGAAGAGATCGACTTCATGCGCCGCGCCGCCCGGATCACCGAGAAGATGATCGACGGGGTCATGGACCGGGTGGAACCCGGCGTCTTCAAGAAGGACCTGGTGGCCGACATCTACCACGACGCGATCGAGGGCGTGGAAGGCGCCTGGGGCGACTACCCGGCCATCGTGCCGCTCTTGCCGAGCGGCCCCTATGCCGCCGCGCCGCACCTGACCTGGGACGGCGAGATCTTCGAGGAAGGTGCCGCCACCTTCTTCGAGATTTCCGGCTGCTACCGCCGCTATCACGCCCCCTGCTGCCGCACGGTCTTTCTGGGCACGCCGCCGCCCTTCATGCTGGAGGCGTCCTCCGCGCTGCTGGAGGGACTCGAGGCCGGCCTCGAGGCCGCCCGGCCGGGCAACCGCGCCTGCGACGTGGCCGACGCGCTTGCAGCGCCGCTGGAACGCGCCGGGATCGACCGCGGCGCGCGATGCGGCTATCCCATCGGGATCAGCTACCCGCCGGACTGGGGCGAGCGGACGATCTCGCTGCGGCGCGAGGACGAGACCGTGTTCGAGCCGGGCATGACCTTCCATTTCATGCCGGGGCTCTGGATGGAAAACTGGGGGCTGGAAATCACCGAATCGATCCTCATCCGCGAGAGCGGCCCGGCCGAGACCTTCTGCAACCGCCCGCGGCAACTCTTCGTCAAGGAGTAGCCCATGTCAGAGCTTGGCGACACCGTCGCGATCCTGCACGACCTGATCTCCTATCCCACGGTGTCGGCCTGGTCGAACCTGGAGATGATCGCCTACCTGGCCGAAAGGCTGGAACGCGCCGGGGCGCGGGTGGCGCTGATCCAGGACGAGAGCGGGCTCAAGGCCAATCTCTTCGCGACCCTCGGCCCCGAGACCGACGGCGGCATCGTCCTGTCGGGCCATACCGACGTCGTGCCGGTGGAGGATCAGGACTGGTCCTCCGATCCTTTCGAGCTTTACGAGACCGACGGCTATCTCTACGGGCGCGGCACCTGCGACATGAAGGGCTTCATCGCCGCGGCGCTGGCGATGGCGCCGCATTTCGCCGAGCGCGGGCTCACCCGGCCGCTGCATTTCGCCTTCACCTATGACGAGGAGGTCGGCTGCATCGGCGCCCAGCAGCTCGTGCGCGAGCTGAAAGACCGCGAGATCCGCCCGGAGATCGCGATCATCGGCGAGCCCACCAGCATGCAGATCGTCGAGGGGCACAAGGGCTGCCACGAATACACCACCGAGTTCCGGGGTCTCGAGGGGCACGGCTCTTCGCCGGACCGGGGCGTGAACGCGGCCGAATACGCGGCGCGCTACGTGGCGCGGCTGCTCTACCTGCGCGAGGAACTCAAGGGCCGGGCGCCCGCCGACAGCCGGTTCGACCCGCCCTGGACCACGATCAACATCGGCAAGATCGCGGGCGGGGTGGCGCACAACGTCATCCCGAGCCGCGCCGAGGTCGAATGGGAAATGCGGCCCGTCCAGACCTCGGACGCGTCCTTCGTGCTCAACGACCTGCACGATTATTGCCGCGACGCGCTGCTGCCGGCGATGCAGGCGGTCGCGCCCGAGGCCGATATCGTCACCCATATCGTCGGAGAGGTCACCGGGCTCGAGCCCGCCGACGAGAACGCCGCGCGGGCGCTGGTCGCCGAACTCACCGGGGCGAACGGCGCCGATGTCGTGCCCTTCGGCACCGAGGCCGGGCTGTTCCAGCAGATGGGGATGTCGGCGGTGCTCTGCGGGCCGGGCTCGATCGAGCAGGCGCACAAGGCCGACGAATACGTCTCGTTCTCGCAGCTGGAGCTGTGCCTCGACATGCTCAAGAAACTGGGCGACCGCATCGCGGCCTGACCGCGCGGGGCGCTCAGAAACCCGGCGTCTCGGTGATGAAGCGGTTTTCCATCTCGGCTTCCTGGTGCTCCATCAGCCGCTGGGCCGTGGCCATGTGATCGGCCATCACCAGCCGCGCGCGGTCCGGGTCGCCCTGGCGCAGCGCGTCGATCAGTTCGGCCTGGTAACGCTTGCCCATGGCCCAAAGCTCCGGGTTGGGCGGGTCGTAGAGCCGGCGGTAGACCGTCAGGTCGCTCAGCATGTTGGCCATGAAACGGATCAGGAACTGCAGCAGCGCGTTGCCCGACATGCCCGCCAGCATCGCGTGGAAGCGCAGGGAGGCGACGTGCTGCGCGCGTTCCTCTTCGGCGCTGCGGGCGGGCTCGGCGTAGTCGCGGAAGTTCTCCTCGAGCGCCGCGATCTGTTCCTCGGTCAGCTTGCCGGCAAGCGAGGCCGCGAGTTCAGGTTCCAGCACGCGACGCAGCTGGTAGATGTCCTTGATGGTCAGGTTCTTGAAATAGAAGTAGTTTCCCAGCAAGGCGCGCGCGCGTTCCTCGGACACCTCGTGGACGAAGCTGCCGCCGCCCGGGCCGGTGCGCGTCTTCACGAGGCCCTGCGCCTCGAGGATGCGCATCGCCTCGCGAATGGTTCCCTTGGCCATGCCGAACCGCTCGATCAGCTCGGCCTCCCCGGGCAGGCGGTCACCGGGCATCAGCCCCTGTTCCACGACCCAGGACTTGATTTCCTCGGCCACGCGGGCCGGGCGGCTGAGCCGCGGGGCGCGGTCCTCAGGGATCGAGGGGGTGGTGGCAGGCGGCAAGCTGGTCCTCTTCCATCGGTTTCAGTTCGGGCTCCACGCGCCGGCAGAGATCGCTGGCGCGCGGGCAGCGGGCGGCAAAGGCGCAGCCCGTCGGCGGGTTCAAGGGGTCGGGCAGTTCGGTATCCTTGCCCTCGGGTGCGCGCAGCGGCCGGCCCACCACCGGGGCGCTGTCGGCGAGAAGTCGTGTATAGGGGTGTCGGGGCGCGTTGAAAATCCGTTTCGCGCTGCCGATCTCGACCACAGCGCCGAAATACATCACCGCCACGCGGTCGCTGACGGCCTCGACCACGGCGAGATCGTGGCTGATAAAGAGATATGTCAGCCCGAACTCGGCCTTGAGGCGGGCCAGCAGGTTCAGCACCTGCGCCTGCACCGAGACGTCGAGGGCCGAGACGGGTTCGTCCAGCACCAGGATGCGCGGCGCCGCGGCCAGCGCGCGGGCGATGCCGATGCGCTGCGCCTGACCGCCCGAGAACTCGTGCGGATAGCGGTCGAGGAATTCCTCGCGCAGGTTCACGCTGTCGAAGATCTCGCTGATCCGGGCGGCGCGATCGGCCCGGTTCATGCCGTAGAGCCGGCGCAGCGGCGTCTCGATGATCTGGCGGACCGTCTTGCGCGGGTTGAGGCTGCTGATCGGGTCCTGGAAGACGTACTGGATCATCCGCCCGAAGGCGGCGGGGTCGGCGTTGTCGAATTGCTGGCCCTCGATCTCGATGGCGCCGGTCGAGGGCGGCTCCAGCCCGACCAGCATGCGGGCCAGGGTGGACTTGCCGCAGCCCGACTCGCCCACGACGCCCAGCGTCTCGCCCGTCTCGACCTCCAGCGTCACCGGGCGGACTGCCCGCACCAGCGCCCGCGGGGCGCCGATCAGCGGCTTGCCGACCGGGAAGGTCTTGGAAATCCGCTCGAGGCGCAGCGCGGCGGTCATGCGGTGTCCTCCTGGCTGGCGATGTCTTCCTCGGGGAAGCGGCAGCGCACCGCCCGCGCGCCGGACCGGGCCAGCGGCAGCGGCTCCTGGCCGCAGATCTCGCGGGCCTTGTCGCAGCGCGGCGCGAAATGGCAGCCCGCGGGCAGCCGGTCGACTGCCGGTGGCAGGCCGGGGATCGCGGCCAGTTCGCGCCGGCCCTGGCCAAGCTCGGGCACGCAGGCGATCAGGCGCTTGGTGTAGGGATGCGCGGGGGCCGCCAGAACCTCGGCCGTGGGGCCCTCTTCGACGATGCGCCCGGCATACATCACCGCCACCCGGTCGCAGAGTTGCGCCACCACCCCGAAGTCATGCGTGATGAACAGGATCGACAGCCCCCGCTCGCGGCGCAGGTCGTCGAGCAGCGCGAGGATCTGCGCCTGCACCGTGACGTCGAGCGCGGTCGTGGGCTCGTCGGCGATGATCACCTCGGGATCGTTGGCCAGCGCCATGGCGATGCCCACGCGCTGGCGCATGCCGCCCGACAGCTCGTGCGGGTAGGCGTCGATCCGTCGCTCGGCGTTGGGAATGCGGACGGATTTCAGAAGCGCCACCGCGCGGGCGCGGGCCTCGGCCTTGCCGACGCGGTGATGCACCAGGATCGCCTCGGCCAGCTGGTCGCCGACCCGGTAGAGCGGATGCAGCGTCGCCAGGGGGTCCTGGAAGATATAGGCGACCTTGTCACCGCGCAGCCGGCGCAGATCGCGGTAGGGCGCGCCGATCAGGTCATGGCCGTCATGGAAGACCGCGCCCCCGGTGATCACGCCGGGCGGCGAGGCGACGAGCCCCATCACCGACAGCGCCGTCACCGACTTGCCGGAGCCGCTCTCGCCGATCACGCCCAGGCATTCGCCGGGCTGAACCGCCAGGCTCACCTCGTTCACGGCGCGGTAGACGCGCGGGCCGACATGGAACTGCGTCTCGAGCGCGCGGATATCGAGGACACCGTCGCCGGGTCCGTCCGGGACGTTGTCGCGGTCGACGATGGTCGCGGGACGTGGCCGCGTCAGCGCGCCCGAGCGCAGCCGCGGGTCGAGCGCGTCGCGCACCCCGTCGCCGAACAGGTTGATCGACATCACGATGACGAAGATCATCAGCCCCGGCACGACCGAGGTGTGCGGGTTGGTGATCAGCGCCGAGCGGGCCTCGCCCAGCATCGAGCCAAGATCCGCCTGCGGCGGCTGGCTGCCGAGTCCGAGGAAGGAGAGACCGGCCGTCTCGAGGATCATCCAGCCGATGGTGGTGGACATGGCGATGACGATCACGGGGACCACGTTGGGCAGGAGCTCTTGCGCCAGGATGCGCCCGTGGCCCATGCCGGCCAGCTTGGCGGCGTCGATGAACTCGCGCCCCGCGAGCCCGACGGTGACGCCGCGGATGTTCCGCGCGAAGAACGGGATGTTGACCGCGGCGACCGCGATCAGGGCGTTCATCAGCCCCGGGCCGAGCGCGGCGACGATGGCCAGCGCCAGCAGGATGTAGGGAAAGGCCATCAGCATGTCGACGATGCGCATGATGATGTTGTCGGTGCGCCCGCCGAAATAGCCGGCCACGATGCCGATGGCCGAGCCGATCACCGCGGCGATGATCGCCGCCGCCGCGCCCACGGCGAGGCTGAGCCGCGTGCCCCACATCAGCCGCGAGAGCAGGTCGCGCCCCAGATGGTCGGTGCCCAGCAGGTGACCCTCGGAAAACGGCGGCAGGAACCGGTTGGCGGTGTTGGTCACGTCGGGCGGCTGCAGAGGCAGCAGCGGCGTGACCACCGCCAGCGCCACCACGAAGGACAACACGATGCCGCCCGCCGCGGCCATCCGGTTGCGGGCCAGGAGCTTGAGGAAGGCGATCATGTCTTGATCCTCGGGTCCAGAAGGCTCTGGGCCACGTCGACCATGATGTTGAAGAAGACGTAGCAGGCCGCGACGAAGACCACGCCGCCCTGCACCAGCAGGATGTCGCGCTTGAGGATCGCGTCGACCAGCATGCGCCCGATGCCGGGCCACTGGAAGACGATCTCGATATAGACGGATCCCGACAGCACGAAGCCCGCCTGGATGCCGAGCACCGGGATGATCGAGACCATCGCCGCGCGGAGCGCATGCGCCCAGATCACGCGGCGTTCCTGCACGCCCTTGGCCCGCGCGGTGCGGATGAAGTCCTGGCGCAGCACCTCCAGCATGGCCGAACGCGAGAGCCGCGCGATCACGCCGGTGGCGACGACCGACAGCGCCAGCGCCGGCATGATCAGGTGCCGGATCAGGTCGGGCAGGTCGCCGCCCCCGTAGATCGCGTACATGCCCGAGACCGGCAGCCAGCGCAGGTTCACCGCGAAAAGCAGGATCATCATCATGCCGAGGAAGAAGGACGGCACCGAGATGCCGATCAGCACCGTGAAGGTGATCGCCTTGTCGGCCAGCCCGTATTGCCGCGCGGCCGAGATGACCCCGGCGAGGATGCCCATGAAGGCACAGAGCACGAAGCTCGTGCCCGCCAGGATCAGCGTGGCGTTGAAGCGTTCCAGGATCTCGTCGAGCACCGGGCGGTTCAGGCTGAAGGAACGACCGAAATCGCCCTGGAGCATGTTGCCGAGCCAGATGAAGTACCGCTGCACCAGCGGCTTGTCGAGCCCGAGGTCGCGGTTCAGCTTCTCGACGTTTTCCGGCGTCGCGTAGGAGCCCAGGATCGCGGTCGCGGGATCGCCCGGGATCAGCGACATGATCAGGAAGACGATCACCGTGATGCCCAGCAGGACGGGGATCGCCGAGACCAGTCGCTTGAGGATGTAGCCGCCCATGACGCTCCGTTCCGCTTGGGGCGGTGCGGGCCGGCAGACCGGCCCGCACCATGTCGTGTTACGGGAGGATCAGTTCTTCACGACATCCTTGAGCAGCAGGAAGAAGGACGGCTGCAGGGTGAAGCTCTCGACCTGCGCGTTGGTCACCGCGTTCTGCTTCCAGTTCGCGACGAAGACCCAGGGCGCGTCCTCCTGCACGATCTCCTGCATTTCCTTGTAGAGCCGGGCGCGCTCGGCCTGGTCGGTGGCCACGCGGGCGGCTTCCAGCAGCTCGTCCACCTCGGGGTTGGAATAGTAGCCCGAGTTGAACCCGCCCTGGTCCGGCCAGGCGTCGGTGCGCAGCGCCAGGAAGGGCAGCGTGTCCGGGTCGTTGGTCATCCACGCCATCTCGGCCATGTCGGCCTTGCCCTCGAGGCCCGGGTTCACCTCGCCGAGGAAGGTGTTCCACTCGTAGGTCTCGATGCTGACATCGAAGCCGACGGCGGCCAGATCGGCCTGGATCGCGGTGCCCATGGCCACCGGGTCCAGCATCCCCGAACCGCCCTCGGTGACGTAGAAGGTCAGCTCCGCGCCCTCGGCACCGGCCTCGGCGATCAGCTCGCGGGCCTTTTCCGGGTTGTAGGGATAGGGCTCCAGCGCATCGTTATAGGCCCAGGCAAAGGCCGGGGGCGTCGGCCCGGCGGCGACCTCGGCCGTGCCCTCGAGCACGTCGTTGACGATCGCCTCCTTGTTGATCGCGTAGTTGGCCGCCTGGCGGACGCGCTTGTCGGCGAAGGGGCCTTCCTTGGCGTTCAGGATCAGGAACCAGACATGCGGGCCGGCCTGTTCATGCACGGTGAAGTCGCCGCCCTGGAACTCGCTGAGCGATGTAGGCGGCACCTCGACCATCAGGTCGATCCCGCCGGCCAGCATTTCGGCGGTGCGGGTGTTGGCGTCGGTGATCGGGCGGAAGACAACGGCTTCCGTGCCGGCCGTGCCGTCCCAGTAATCGTCGTTGCGCACGACCACGACCCGCTCGTTGGACCGCCATTCCTCGAAGACGAAGGGACCGGTGCCCGACGGGTTGCGGCCGAAATCGGCCCCGTGCTCCTGCACCGCCGCCGGCGAGACGATCAGCCCGGTCGGGTAGGCGAGGTTCGACAGGAACGGCGCGTAGGGCGCGTTCAGCGTGAAGCGCACGGTGGTCGCGTCCACGGCCTCGACCGACTCGACGGCCGAGAAGAAGAAGGCCAGCGGGAACGGACCGGTGTCGTGATAGGGGTGATCCTCGTTCAGCATGCGCTCGAAGTTGAAGACCACGGCCTCGGCGTCGAAGGGCGTGCCGTCGTGGAAGGTGACGCCCTCGCGCAGGTCGAAGGTATAGACGGTGCCGTCCTCGCTGATCTCCCAGCCGGTCGCCAGCGCCGGCTCGACCTCGAGCGTGCCGTCCTTGTAGCGCACCAGCCCGTCATAGACATTCATCAGGATGCGGAAGTCGTTGACCGCCGTGACCGCGTGCGGGTCCAGCGATTTCGGCTCCGCGATCTGGCCGACGACCAGCACGCCCGGCGGCGTCTGCGCCGCGCCGGGGCTGCCCGCCAGGCCCAGCGCCAGAACGGCGCCCGCCGCGGCGAAGAGCCCGCGGCGCGTCAAGGTGAGAAGTTTCATTTTTCGATCCCCCTGTTGGATACGTGACTCGGAAATTATCATGATAATTTGCGATTGGCAAAATTTTCATGATAAATAGGCCGCAGGCAAGACAGGATATTGCGATGACCTTTTCTCTGCTGGCCCTGGATCGCGAGACCGGCACGCTCGGCGGCGCGGCTGCGACGGGCAGCCTCTGCGTCGGCGGCTGGGTTCTCAGGGGCGATATCCGCGCCGGGCTCTCGGCCTCGCAGGGCGCGGCACCGAGCACTTTCTGGGGGGAGGACGTCCTGTCGGAAATGGCCCGCGGCGTGGACGCGCCGGACGCGGTGGCCCATGTCACCGGCCGCGATCACGGGCGCGCGCATCGCCAGCTCACGGCGCTGGACCTGCGTGGACACACCGGCGCCTTCACCGGCGCGGCGAACGCCGCGGCCATGGGCAGCCGGGCGCTGGATGCCGGCGTCGTCGCGGGCAACCTGCTGACCTCCGAGGCGGTGCTCGACGCGGTCGGCGACACCTTCGGGGCCGTGGCCGGGCCGATGGCCGAGCGGCTGCTCGCCGCGCTCGAGGCGGGCGCGGCCGCCGGCAGCGACTCGCGCGGGCTGCAATCGGCCGCGCTGCTGGTGCTGTCGCCCGACACGCCGCCGCTGACGCTGCGGGTCGACTGGGCCGAATCGCCCCTGGCGGCGCTGCGCGCGCTCTATGAAAAATCGCGGGAAACGCCCTATGCCGACTGGCTCGGATCCGTGCCGGTGCTCAACGATCCCGAGCGCGGGCCGGGCTGAGCCCGGTCAGCCGCTCCCGTGATCGGGCAGGGCGGCCAGGTCTTCCATGATCGGGCAGTCGGGCCGGTTGTCCCCGGCGCAGGCCTCGATCAGCTGCGAGAGCGTGCCGCGCATCGCCTGCAGTTCGGTGATCTTCTCGTCGATCCGGTCGAGATGCAGGCGCGCGATCCGCTTGACGTCGGCGCTGGCGCGGCTGTGATCCTCGTAGAGCGCCAGCAGCGCGCGGCAGTCCTCGATGGTGAAGCCGAGCGCCCGCGCCCGCCCCAGGAAGGCCAGCTTGTGCAGGTCGCTTTCGCGGAAGGCGCGGTAGCCGTTGGCATCGCGCGGCGGCGCGACCAGGCCGATTTCCTCGTAATAGCGGATGGTCTTGGCCGGCAGGCCGCTGCGCTGCGCCACTTCTCCGATATTCATGCCGCGCCTCCTTTTGCCGCGGTGCCGCCGTCATCGGCCACCGCCCCGAGCCAGCGCAGCCGGAGCGCGTTGGACAGCACGAAAACGCTCGACAACGCCATCGCGCCCGCCGCCAGCATCGGCGAGAGCAGCACCCCCCAGGCCGGGTAGAGCACGCCGGCCGCCACCGGGATCAGAAGCGTATTGTAGCCGAAGGCCCAGAACAGGTTCTGGCGAATGTTCCGCATCGTCGCGCGGCTGACATGCAGCGCGTTGACCACGCCAGCGGGATCGCCGGAGATCAGCACCACGTCGGCGCTCTCGATGGCGATGTCGGTGCCGGTGCCGATGGCGATACCGACCTCGGCCTCGGCCAGCGCCGGGGCGTCGTTGATGCCGTCGCCGACGAAGGCGACGCCGCCCTCCGCGGTCTCGCGCAGCGCGCGCACCGCCGCCACCTTGCCGTCGGGCAGCACGTCGGCCTCGACCCGGTCGATGCCGATGCGCCGCGCGATCGCCTCGGCGGTGCGGCGGCCGTCGCCGGTGACCATCGCGACCGTCAGCCCCAGCGCGTGCAAGGCGCGCACCGTGTCCTCGGCGCCCTGCTTGATCGGGTCCGCGACCGCGATGATGGCCGCCGGCCGCCCCTCGATCGCGGCATAGAGCGCCGTCTTGCCCTCGGCGGCGAGGCGCTGGGCGCCGTCGGCCAGCGCGCCGGGGTCGACGCCCTCGCGTTCCAGCAGCCGGGCCGCGCCGACCAGCACGCGCCGGCCCGAGATCTCGGCCGTGATGCCGTGCCCGGTGACCGACTCGAAGCTGTCAGGGGCCGCGACGTCCAGCCCGCGCGCCTCCGCGCCGCGCAGGATGGCGGCGGCGATGGGATGTTCGGACCGGCTCTCGGCGGCGGCGACCAGGGACAGGACGTCCTCTTCCGTGAAACCGTCCGCGACCACCAGGTCCGTCAGTTCCGGGCGCCCCGCGGTCAGCGTTCCGGTCTTGTCGAGCGCGACCGTGCCGATGCCGTCCAGCGCCTGCAGCGCGTCGCCCTTGCGGAAGAGAACGCCCAGTTCGGCCGCGCGCCCGGTGCCCACCATGATCGAGGTCGGCGTCGCCAAACCCATCGCGCAGGGGCAGGCGATGATCAGCACCGCGACGCCCGCGACCAGCGCGAAGGTCAGCGCCGGGTCGGGGCCGACGGCCAGCCAGACGGCCACGGTCAGCGCCGCGGCGGTCATCACCGCGGGCACGAAGACCGCCGTGACCTTGTCGACGAGGCTCTGGATCGGCAGCTTGGCGCCCTGGGCCTCCTCGACCATGCGGATGATCTGGGCGAGCGTCGTATCCGCGCCCACCCGCGTCGCGCGGAAGGTCAGGGTGCCGGTGGTGTTGACGGTGCCGCCGATCACCTCGTCGCCGGCGGTGCGCGCCGCGGGGACCGGCTCGCCGGTGATCATCGACTCGTCCACGTAGGACCGGCCCGCCGTCACCGTGCCGTCGACGGCGATGCGCTCGCCGGGCCGGACCTGGATCAGGTCGCCGACGATGATGTCCTCGATGGGCAGCTCGACCGTCGCGCCGTCGCGCGCGACCCGCGCGGTGCGGGCCTGCAGCCCGGCAAGCTTGCGGATCGCCGCGCCGGTGCGCCCCTTGGCGCGCGCCTCGAGCCAGCGGCCCAGCAGGATCAGCGTCACGATCACCGCGGCGGCCTCGAAATAGACGTGGCGCGTGCCCTCGGGCAGCAGCGCGGGGGCGAAGGTGGCGACGGTGGAATAGATCCAGGCCGCCCCGGTGCCGAGCGCGACCAGCGAGTTCATGTCCGGCGCCCGCCGCATCAGCAGCGGCACGCCCTTGGTGAAGAACTGCCGGCCCGGCCCGGCCAACACGACGCTGGTCAGCGCGAACTGGATCAGCCGCGCCGGCTGGGCGCCGATACTGGCGGCGATCCAGTCGCGGAAGGCCGGGAACACATGGCCGCCCATCTCCATCACGAAGACGGGGAGCGTCAGCAGCGCCGCGATCAGGGTCGCGCGCCGCAGGCCCGCGATCTCCGCGGCCATGCGGTCGGCGGCGGCGTCGGCATCGGGGGCGTCGTCGCGGATCGGGTGGGCCTCGTAGCCGGCGGCGCGCACGGCGGCGGCCAGATCGGCCGGGTCCACGGCGCCGGCCAGCGTCTCGGCCGTGGCGCGCCCCGATGCCAGGTTCATGTCGGCCCGGACCACGCCCGGCACGGCGGCCAGCGCCTTCTCGATCCGGCCGACGCAGGAGGCGCAGCTCGCCCCCGCGACCTCCAGCGCGATCCTGGCGGTTTCCACGTGATAGCCGGTACGCTCCACCGTTTCGGCCAGCGAAGCCGGGTCCGTGGGCGCGTGGTAGCGCACCCGGGCGGTTCCGGCGGCAAGGTTCACGGACGCCTCTTCCACGCCGTCCGCCCCCGCGATCGCACGCTCGACCCGTCCGACGCACGAGGCGCAGGACATGCCCTCGATCCGGAGGGTGGTGGTGTGCAGAGCATTCTCCGCGGTCAGATCGCGTGCCATGACGGCCCCTTTTCCTGTCTTCCAGGTTGGGGAGATAGGGGTTCCAGTCACGGGAAGGTCAAGGGGCGCCCGGGAAAAAGATGCGTTCAGGGCTCGTCCACCTCGAGCACATGGCCGCCGGCGGGGATCACGTTGGTGATGGTCTCGACGATATCGCGCCCGATGCGCGGGTCGTCGTGGGCGAAAAGTCCGCTCTGGCGCAGCGCGCGGCGCACGTCCACGTCGCGCCCGAGATATTCCAGCATCACCTTCGACGCGCCCGGCTTGCGGCCGCGCCGCACCGGGCCGCCCGTCTGGATGCCCACCAGCCGATCCACCCGGCTGCGGTAGCACGGGTAGAGCGTCACCTGCGTCACCGAGTTCTTCAGGAGCGATTCGTATTCGACCAGGAAGATCCTGTCGGCGATCAGGAACGCCGCCCCGACATACTTGTTGACCGTCGCGGGCGCGCTGCCGCCCGGGTCCCGGATCAGTTCGATGTTCTTCCAGTAATGGCGGCCGTCTTCCTCGTAGATCGTGCCGAGCGACTTGATGATCCGCCCGGCATGGCCGAACGAGTAGAAGTAGCGGAAGTAGAATCCGACATAGCGTTCCAGGCTCTGGCTGGCCCCGTAGAGCGCGTCCAGGTGCTGCATCGGGCGGCTGAGGGACTCGGACAGGACCGGGCGGCGGCGCACGGCCACGAGTTCCTCGAAGCGGGCCGGCTCCAGCAGGATTTCCGACTCCGTGACGCCGAAGAAGTCACAAATGCGACGCATGTTGTGACGCGACGGGCGCGACTGGCCGTTCAGGTACTTGTTGAATTGCTGTCGGTTGAACTCGAGCTTCCGGCAGACCTCCGCGATGGAGGGATAGTGACTGCAGAGGAAGTCGAGGTTCCGGGCGAAGGTCTGGCTCATGACATCCACAGCGGCACGAAGCGAAATCCGTGTCAACCCGCGAAGGGGCGCGAAATTGCGAACAAGCACCGGCCCGCGCCAAGCTGCACCCGACAGCCGCGCTGCGGCCCCTTGCCCTTCAACCGCGGAGTAACCCATGACGCAGGTCACCGATTTCGATCACCAGGTGCGCGAATTCGAGCATGTCGAGGTGCCGATGCCCGACGGCTGCAGGCTCGCCGCGCGGATCTGGATGCCCGAGGGGGCCGAGGCCGCGCCGGTGCCGGCGGTGCTGGAATACATTCCCTACCGCAAGAACGACCTGACGGCGCGCCGTGACGCGACGATGCAGTCCTACCTGGCCGGGCACGGCTACGCGGTGATCCGTCTCGACCTGCGGGGCGCCGGGGACTCCGAGGGGCTGATGCTGGACGAGTACCTGCCGCAGGAACTGCAGGACGGGGCCGACGCCATCGCCTGGATCGCCGATCAGCCCTGGTGCGACGGCAATGTCGGCATGATCGGCATCTCCTGGGGCGGTTTCAACGGGCTGCAGGTCGCGGCGCTGCAGCCGCCGGCGCTGAAATCGGTGGTGACGCTCTGCTCGACCGACGACCGCTATGCCGACGACGTGCACTACATGAACGGCTGCGTGCTGGGCGAACAGCTGTCCTGGGCCTCGATCATGTTCGGCCGCAACACGCTGCCGCCCGATCCGCGCCATGTCGGGGAGCGCTGGCGCGACATGTGGATGGAGCGCCTGCAGCACAGCGGGCTCTGGCTCAAGAACTGGATGGAGCACCAGACCCGCGATGGGTTCTGGAAACACGGCTCGGTCTGCGAGGACTGGTCGAAGATCCAGGTGCCCGTCTACGCGGTGTCGGGCTGGGCCGATGGCTATTGCCGCGCGGTGTTCCGCCTGATGGAAAACCTTCAGGGGCCCAGGAAGGGCCTCGTCGGCCCCTGGGCGCACAAGTATCCGCATATCGGTGCGCCGGGGCCCGCCATCGGGTTCCTGAAGGAGGAACTCCGCTGGTGGGACCACTGGCTGAAGGGCAAGGAGACCGGCATCATGGACGAGCCGATGCTGCGGCTCTTCATGCAGGATCACGCCAGGCCCCACGCGGTCAACGAGATGCGCGACGGCCGCTGGGTGGCCGAGCCGTCCTGGCCGTCGCCCAACGTCGCGCGCACGCCCTTCTACCTCACCGGCGAGGGCGGGCTGTCGTCGCGCCCCCCGGCGAGCCCCGCGCAATTCACGCACAGCTCGCCGCTCTGGGTGGGGATGCGGTCGGGCAAGTGGTGTTCCTACGCCAAGCCCGGCGATCAGCCGGCCGACCAGCGCCCGGAGGATGCGGGCAGCCTGGTCTTCGAGACCGCCCCGCTGGAGGCGCCGGTCGAGATCGCCGGCGACGCCCGCGTGATGCTCGACATCTCGGTGGACAGGCCGGTGGCGCAGGTGGCCGTGCGCCTGATGGACGTCGCGCCGGACGGCGCGGCCACGCGGGTCACCTTCGGCGTGTTCAACCTGACCCATCGCAACGGCCACGAGACGCCGGAACCGCTGGAGCCGGGCAAGCGCTACCGCGTCACGGTGCCGATGAACCACGTCGCGCAGCGGTTCCGCGCCGGGCACCGGATCCGGCTGGGGATCTCCACCAGCTATTTCCCGATGATCTGGACCCCGCCCGAGCCCGTCACGCTGACCCTGCATACCGAGCACAGCGCGCTGGACCTGCCGCTGCGCCCGGCCGCGCCCGCGGACGAAGGGCTGCCGGAATTCGGCCCGCCCCAGTCCGGGCCGCATCTCGACATCGAGGACGTGCCGGATGCCGACGATTTCTTCGAGATCGTGCATGACGTCGCGGCCGACCGGCACGTGATGCGGATCGCCGATGGCAGCGGCACGTTCCGCATCCTGAACAACGACCTGACCGTCTACAACCAGGGCTACGAGACCTACACGATCCCTTCCGGGGATCCCGCCGACGCCTATGGCGAGATCACCTGGGAGCATGCGCTGTCGCGGGGCGACTGGAAGATCCGCAGCAAGACCGAGACCTGGATGGGTGCGGATCGCGAGGCGTTCCTGATCAAGGCACGGCTGCGCGCCTGGGAGGGCGAAGCGCTGGTCCACGAGGCGGAATGGGAAGAGCGGATACCGCGAAACATGGTTTGATTTCGCGAATTGACGCGCTGAGCGCTTACAGTGATGCGATGCGCGAAATTGTCAGGCGGGCCTGCGGCCCGTCTAATCGGACATAGCCGAGAAAAACATCCATCGGGGAGAACCACCATGACGAGCTTCACCACTTCCAGGCGCGGTTTCCTCGCGTCGAGCGCGGCACTTGGCGCGCTGGGCATGATGCCCGGCCTGCCGGGGGCGGCGTTCGCGCAGTCCGGCGCCACGCTCCGCCTGCGCTTCGACGGCGATAACGACATTCTCGATCCGGGTTTCATGACCGGGGGCACCGAGATCGAGACCCAGAAGCAGTGCCTGCCGTTCCTCGCGGAATACACGACCGACAATGGCACGTTCAGCTGGCAGCCGACCTACTTCGTCGAGAAGCTCGAACAGCGCGATCCGACCCATATCGATTTCGAACTGAAAGAGGGCCTTGTCTGGACCGGCGGCTATGGCGCGGTCACCGCGGCGGACGTCAAGTATTCCTACGAGCGGATGAAGGACACCGACTGGTCGGGCTATTTCGAGGCGCTCGACCGGGTCGACGTGACCGGCGCGCGGACCGGCACCATCGTCCTCAACAAGCCGTTCGCGCCCTTCATCATGATCACGCTGTGCCACGGGCCGGGCGCGGTCCTGTCGGAAAAGGCGATGAAGGATGTCGGCGAGAAGTTCACCACGGATTTCCCGGCGGTGTGCGGCCCCTATCTCTACGACCAGACGCCGGGTCAGCGCGCGGTGTTCACCGCGAACCCCGACTGGACCGGGCCGAAACCGGCCTTCGAGCGGGTCGAGGCCAACATCATCACCGAGGTCAAGGCGGCCGAACTGGCCTTCGAGGCCGGCGAGCTCGACTGCACCGAGATCGGCGCCGACACGCTGGCGCGCTACACCGCGAACATGCCCGAGGGCGCCGAGATCACCGTCGCGGGCGAGCTGCAATACATGTGGCTCGGCATGAATACCGAGAACCCCAAGCTGGCCGACAAGACGGTGCGCCGGGCGATCCAGCACGCGGTCGACGTCGAGTCGATCCTGCAGGGGGCCTATTCCGGCACGACCAAGCAGTCCTACGGGATCATCTGCCCGGGTCTGATCGGCCAGCGCCAGCAGACGCGTTACTACGACTACGATCCGGCCAAGGCGCGCGAACTGCTGGCCGAGGCCGGCATAAGTGGGCTGGAGCTGACGCTGCGGACGCTCAACAACCAGGAGCGGATGCTCGCCGCGCAGATCATCCAGGCCAACCTCGCCGGCGTCGGCATCACCGTGAAGGTTCTGCCGCTCGACAGCGGACCGTTCTGGGAGATGGGCCAGGAAAGCAAGGGCGACACCTGGCAGGACCTGGAACTCTGGCTGATGCGCTTCGGCACGACGCCCGATCCCTACGAGGCGACCCAGTGGTTCACCTCCGACCAGGTGGGTGTCTGGAACTGGGAGCGCTGGACCAGCGAGGAGTATGACCGGCTCTACCAGGAAGGGATCAACGAGACCGATCCCGCGAAGCGCCACGACATCTACGTGCGGATGCAGGAGGTCATGGAAGAGACCGGCGCGTATGTCTGGATCAACCACGAGCCCGAGACCTTCGTGCACCGCGCCGAGGTGGTGGTGAATGCCGCGCCGTCGGGCGAGCTGAACTACCGCCGCTTCGGCCGGGCCTGATCCGGGGCGCCGCGCCCGGCCGGCCAGGCCCGGGCGCGGCCTTCGGCGGTCCCGCGCCGCCCCTGCAAAGAAGGACAGGGCGCGATGCTGATCTACCTTGCGAAGCGCGTAGGACTCTCGATGGCGGTCGTGCTGGCCGTGGTGCTGGTGCTGTTCTCGCTCCTGCACCTGATCCCGGGCGATCCCGCCACCATCGCGCTCGGCCCGCGGGCCACGCCGGAGGCGGTGCAGCGCTATTCCGAGAAGATGCATCTCGACGAGCCGGTCGCGATCCAGTTCCTCATCTACGTCAAGAACGCCTTCATGGGCGATCTGGGCGTCGATGTCTTTTCGGACCGCAGCGTCACGGCGATCGTGCTCGACCGGATGGGCTTCACGCTGGTGCTGGTGATCGCCGGGCTCGGCTGGGCGGTGGCGCTGGGCATTCCGCTTGGCTGCCTCGCGGCGGTCCGCCCGAACACCTGGCTGGACCGCGTGACCGGCGTGCTCTCGGTCGGCACGATCGCGGTGCCCTCCTTCCTGGTTTCCATCTGGGCACTGCTGATCTTCGCGGTGACGCTGGGCTGGCTGCCGGCCATCGGCGCGGGCGATCCGGGCGATCCCTGGGACCAGGCGCAGCACCTCGTGCTGCCGGCCTTCGCCATCGGGCTGAGCTGGGTCGGCTACCTGGCGCGGATGGTGCGGGCCTCGATGCTCGAGGTGATGGGCGAGACCTATATCCGCTCGGCCCACGCCTTCGGGCTGCCGCCGAGACGGGTGGTGTTCCGCTACGCGCTGCGGGTGGCGATCCTGCCGACGATCACGCTGATCGGCATGGGCTTTTCCGGCCTGCTCTCGGGCACCGTCTTCGCCGAGATCATCTTTGCCCGGCCGGGCGTCGGAAAGCTGATCTTCGACACCGTCTCGGCGCGCAATTTCCCCGTCGTCCAGGGCGCGGTCCTGATCACGACCTCGCTCTACATCGTCATCACCCTCATTTCCGACCTCATGGTCGCATGGCTGGATCCCCGTGTCCGAGAAACGCTCTGAAACCGCCACCGGCAGTCCTGCCGTCGACACATCCGGCGTCGCCGCCGAGACGGTCCCGGACGCGCTGCGGGAATCCGCGGCGCGCGAACGCCGCGAGAAGCTCCGGCTTTTCCTGACCAACTGGCAGGGCGTGACCGGGCTGACGCTGGTGCTGCTCTTCTTCGCCAGCGCGATCTTCGCGCCGTGGCTGGCGCCCTACGACCCGAACGCGATCGACATACCCGCGCGCATGTCCGGGCCGACGCTGGATCACTGGGCGGGCACGGACCAGCTGGGCCGCGATACCTTCTCGCGGATGCTCTATGGCGGGCGCGTGGCGCTCAAGGTCGCGGCGATCGGCGTGTCCGTGGCTCTGGTCATCGGCCTGGCCCTGGGGATGCTGGCCGGCTACGGGCCGCGCTGGCTCGACAACCTGCTGCTCCTGGCCTTCGACACGGTGCGGGCCTTCCCCACGATCGTCCTGGCGCTGGCCACGGTCGCGCTGACCGGGCCGAGCCTCGAGCTGGTGCTGGCCATCGTCATCGTCACCTCGATCCCGCAATACGCCCGCATCGCGCGGACCTCGACGCTGGCGCTGAAGTCCACCGATTTCATCCTCGCCGAACGCTCGCTCGGCGCGGGCATGGGGCGGGTGCTCTTTCATCACGTGATGCCGAACGTGATCGGCCCGCTGCTCATCCTCGCGGCGATGGAGGTGCCGGTCGTGGTCACCGTCGAGGCCGGGCTCAGTTTCCTCGGGCTCGGCGTGCTGCCGCCCACCGCCAGCTGGGGGACGATCCTCAACGAGGGGTATCTCGTGATCCGCGACACGCCCTGGCTGGTGATCGCCGGGGGCATCCCGCTGATCCTGACGACGCTGGGCTTCACCTTCCTGGGCGAGGCGCTGCGCGATGTCTTCGACCCGCG
>CAJXYS010000010.1 GCA_913063035.1 uncultured Maritimibacter sp.
GCTGCAAGGTGCGGCAGCGGACTGTAAATCCGCCGGGGAGACCCATGCCTGGTTCGATTCCAGGGTCGCCCACCACTTTTCCGGTCCGGCATGCCACCGGACCGGGCCGGCGCAGCACAAAGCGTCGACACTTTTCGACAATTTCTCACGCTTCGGCACCGCCCGCGGAAATGCTGGCAACCTGCGCCGGGCTTCCTCGATCCCAGGGGCAATCCCGCCCCTGGAAACGTCTGCGAGGTGTCCGATGCAAACCGCGAAACCGGGATTTCTTGCAAGCCGCGTCGCCGAAGATGCCTTCGGGGCGCTGCCGAACCTGATCGTGGCCGGCGGCCTGGCGCTCGGCGCCGCGGCGCTGTTCATCCAGATGAACGGCCAGCCGGCGGACATGCCCCCCGTCGCCGAGCCGCCGCAGATGGTGCGCCAGGCGACCACGCCGGCCCCGGTCGCGGCCCGGCCCTCGCTGCCGGAGCGCCGCCGCGACGTTCTGCGCCAGCTGCTCGCCGCGCCCGTGGCCGCCCGCTAGGATCCCGGCGCCGCCCGACCCGGCGGCAGCGTTCGGGTTTCCGCAAGGCCTTTTGCGGGTATACTGCGCCCGAGTAACGAGTGCGGGTGCCGTTCATGGCCGGGGCGCGGGCGCCAGACCCTTTCAACGTTCTTGCCGTCGTGCAGCGCGGGCGGCTGGAATACGAGGCGGTTCTCTTCGCCGCCTCTTTCCGGGCGACCAATCCGGGCTTCCGGGGGCGGCTGATCTTCGCGGAGCCGCAGCCGGGTCCGCTCTGGCCGGGCGATCCGCGCATATCGGATCCGGCGGTGCGCGCGCTGCTGGCCGACCGCTTCGACGCCGAGATCCGTCCCTTCGAAAGCCGGGCCTTCGGCGCCGGCTACCCGCATGGCAACAAGATCGAGGGCTTGTCGGTGCTGCCGCCCGACAGCCCGTTCGTGTTCTTCGACACGGACACGCTGTTTCTCGACCGGCTCGACCGCGTGCCCTTCGATTTCGACCGGCCCACCGCCTCGGCCGCGGTCCGGGGCACCTGGCCCGTTCCAACGCTTTACGGGCCGGGCTACACGGCGATCTGGCGCGCGCTCTACGACCGCTTCGGGCTCGACTTCGAGCGCACGCTCGACCGCACGCAGCCCGACGAACACTGGGCGCGCTATCTCTATTTCAACGCCGGTTGGTTCTTTCACCGGGACCCGCGCCGGTTTCACCGCCTCTACCTCCGCTATGCCCGGTCGATCCACGACGACCCGCCGGCGGAACTGGCGCTCCAGCCGCTCGATCCCTGGCTCGACCAGGTCGCGCTGCCGCTGGTGATCCACGCGCTCGGCGGCGGGCGCGGCACGCTGCCGCCGGGCCTGCTCGACGGGGCGGTGAGCTGTCACTGGCGGGTGCTGCCGTTGTTCTACGCCCGCGAGAGCGCGGACAAGATCGCCTGGATGGAGGCGGTCGCCGCGCCGAACCGGGTCAAGACGGTGCTGAAGGCCTATGCGCCGTTCCGGCGCATGATCTACCAGGGGCGCGGCCACAAGGCGCGCGCGCTGTTCGACCGCGACGGCCTGCCGCGCCGCGAGCAGGCGATCCGGAACCGGATCAGGCGCGCCGGGCTCTGGATGCGCTAGCGCGCGCTTTCATCGTTCCGGAAATATCCCCGCCGGAGGCATGAAATCCCGGCGCGCGGCGCTCAACCCCGGCGCGCGGCCTTCTCGGCCACGCCGCTCGTCCCCTCGCGCCGTTCCAGCTCGGCCAGGACGTCGGCCAGCTTCACGTTCCGCGACTCGAGCATCACCACAAGGTGAAAGAGCACGTCCGCCGCCTCGGCGGCCAGGCCGTCGCGGTCCCCCTGCGCGGCGGCGATGATCGCCTCGACGGCCTCCTCGCCGAATTTCTCGGCGCATTTCGCCGGCCCCTCGGCCAGCAGCCGCGCGGTCCAGCTCGTCTCGGGGTCGGCATCGCGGCGGGCCGCGACGGTTTCGGCCAGTCGGTCCAGTAGGTTCATTCCAGCCTCACGGGGATGCCCGCGGCGGCCATGTGTTCCTTGGCCTCGCGGATGGTGTATTCGCCGAAGTGGAAGATCGAGGCCGCCAGCACCGCCGAGGCGTGCCCCTCGGTGACGCCCTCGACCAGGTGATCCAGCGTGCCGACGCCGCCCGAGGCGATGACGGGAATGTTGACGGCGTCTGCGATCTTCCGCGTCAGCGCGAGGTTGAAGCCCGCCCGCGTGCCGTCGCGATCCATCGAGGTCAGCAGGATCTCCCCCGCGCCCTTGGCCGCCACGGTGCGGGCGAAGTCGACCGCGTCCACGCCGGTGGCCCGGCGCCCGCCATGGGTGAAGATCTCCCATGTGCCGGGCGACACGGTCTTGGCGTCGATGGCGACCACGATGCACTGGTCGCCGAACTTGTTGGCGGCCCGTGCGACGACGTCGGGATCCGCCACCGCGGCGGAGTTGAACGACACCTTGTCGGCGCCGGCCAGAAGCAGCTGGCGGACGTCCTCGACGGTCTTGACGCCGCCGCCGACGGTCAGCGGCATGAAGCATTGCTCGGCGGTCCGGGCGGCCACGTCATACATGGTGCCGCGGTTCTCGTGGGTGGCGTTGATGTCGAGGAAGCAAAGCTCGTCCGCGCCGGCCGCGTCATAGGCCTTGGCGGCCTCCACCGGGTCGCCGGCATCGACGAGATCGACGAAGTTCACGCCCTTGACCACGCGCCCGTCGGCGACGTCCAGGCAGGGGATGACACGGGTCTTCAGCATCTCGGGTTCCTCGGTCTCGCGGCCGTGTTCTAGGCGCATTCGCGCCCCGATGCCAGCGGCTTGGGCCTCAGCCGTCCCGGAGCGCGGCGAGCGCCGCGCCGAGATCGAGCGCCCCGTCATAGAGCGCCCGGCCGGAAATCGCCCCGGCCAGCGGCGCCCCGCAGTCGCGCAGCGCGATCAGGTCCGCGAGCGACGAGACGCCGCCCGAGGCGATGACCGGGATCGACACCGCGCGGGCGAGCGCGGCGGTGGCCGCCACGTTCGGGCCCTGCATGGCGCCGTCGCGCTCGATATCGGTGTAGATGATCGCGGCGACCCCGGCATCCTCGAAGCTCCGGGCGAGGTCGATCACGTCATGCTCGGTCTCCTCGGCCCAGCCGCGGGTCGCGACCTTGCCGTTGCGGGCGTCGAGCCCGACGGCCACCTTGCCCGGGAAGGCCGCCGCCGCCTCGCGCACCAGCGCCGGGCGTTCCACCGCGACGGTGCCGAGAATCACGCGGGCCAGCCCCTTGTCGAGCCAGGTCTCGATCTGGTGCATCTCGCGGATGCCGCCACCGAGCTGGCAGGGCACGTCCACCGCCCCGAGGATCGCCTCGACGGCGTCGCCGTTGACCGGGTGCCCGGCGAAGGCGCCGTTCAGGTCGACCAGATGCAGCCAGTCGCACCCCGCCGCGGCGAAGGCCCGCGCCTGGCCGGCCGGGTCGTCGTTGAAGACCGTCGCGGCATCCATCTCGCCGCGCAGGAGCCGCACGCAATTGCCGTCCTTGAGGTCGATGGCGGGGAAGAGGATCATGGGCGCCGTCCTTGCCGGGAAAACTCGCGCGGGTGATAGCGCCATGCGCGGGCAGAGGAAACCCCCGCCGCGCGCCAAGTTGACGTCGGGTCACGTTCGCGGTTGTTCCCCCGCCCGTGACAGGTTAGCCCTTGGCACGGTTTCTGGCGCAGAACGCAGGGGGCACTGGCATGAACGGATTCGCAACCTGGCTGGCGCTCGTGGGCGCGGTCATCCTGGCCGGCATCGCGGTGCCTTACGGGCTGCTTGGCGGCGGCGCGGCCTCTCTCGACATCTTCTGGTTCTGGTGCGCCTTCGGCGTGGCGGTGGTCGTTCTGATCGTCGCCGGCGTCTCGCGCTGGAGGGTCTGAGCCATGATCGAACCCTATCTGGTCTGGGGCGCGGTGATCGCCTTTGCCGTGATCGGCGGCTTCATCGTCTACGCCGCGGCGCGCGGCAATACCGGGACCGCGGCCGACTACTACCTCGGCGGGCGGCATCTCGGCGGCATGGTCTCGGGGCTGTCCTATGCCGCGACGACCTATTCGGCTTTCATGCTGGTCGTGCTGACCGGGCTGACCTATCGCGGCGGCGTGGGCGCGCTGGGCTTCGAGCTGGTCTATTTCTCGGGCCTGACGCTGCTGGTCGTCTTCGGGCCGCGCTTCTGGCTGGCGGCCCGGAAATGGGGCTTCATCACCCCCGCCGAGATGCTGGGCGCACGCTATGGCGACCGCAACATCGCGCGGCTCGTGGCGGTGCTGAGCCTCGTCTTCCTGATGCCCTACTGCACGACGCAAATGGCCGGGATCGGGCTCTTGCTGTCGGGGGTGACGGGCGGCGAGATCAGCCTGCCGGTGGCCATCGCCATCGGCGCGGTGCTGGCGATCTTCTGGACGCTGGTGGCTGGGCTGCGCTCGGTCGCCTGGACCGATGCGGGGCAGGCGGCCGTGATGTTGGTCTCGGGAATCCTGGCGGTGGGGTTCGCGGTTTCCTTCATCGGCGGGCTCGACGTCTTCACGGCCAAGGTGACCGCGGAGAGCGGCGCATGGCTCGACGTGCCGGGCCCGGGGCTCTGGGCCTTCCCGACCTTCATCGCGCTGGCGTTGCCGTGGTTCTTCTTCCCGCTCTCCAACCCCCAGGTCAGCCAGCGTCTCTTCGTGGTCGAGGACATGGCCGCGATGCGGCGGATGATCCTCTGGGTGCTGGGCTTCGGCCTGGTCTTCACGCTGATCGCGGTGATCTGGGGCTTCGCGGCGCTGGTGATCGCACCCGGGCTCGAGAACCCGGCCAACGCGACGCCGACCCTGCTGGGCTCGGGCGCAGTGCCGGTCGCGGTCAGCCTGTTGCTGATCGTCGGCATCCTGTCGGCCGCCGTCTCCACGCTCGATTCCATCGCGCTGACTCTGGGCTCGATGGTGGCGCGCGACCTGATGCGCCAGGGCGAGGGGCGCGACGCGCGCCAGATCTTCATCGGCCGCGTGGTGGTGGTGCTGGTCGTGCTGTTCGCCGCCGGCTTCGCGGTGCGCGAGGCGGCGATCGTCGACCAGCTGGCGGCGCTGTCGGCGGCGGGGCTGATCGTGACGGTGCCCGCGACGATCGGCGCCTTCTTCTGGCGTGGCGGCACCGCCTGGGGCGTGCTGGCCTCGCTTCTGGGCGGCGCGACGACGGCGATCTGGCTGGCGATGGTCGCGGGTGTCAGCGTTTTCGACCCGACGCTGGCACTGACCGTGATCGCGGTGACGGTGGGGCTCTTCGTGGGCGTGAGCCTCGTCACCCGGCCGCGGGCCGATGCGCTCGACTTCAAGGGCGCGCTGCGTCCCGAGCTTGACCGGATGGGGGCCTGGTAGACCCCACGTCAATCTTGCCCGATCCCGCGGGGTGGCCCCAGTCTGGGGCCGTCACGAGGGAGGAAAATCATGAAACGTCTTGCACGCGCCTTTGCCGCGGGCCTCTTGCTCGCGGGGCCCGCGGCCGCGGACCCGGCTACCGGGCTCTGGCAAACGGAGCCCGGCGATGACGGCGCCTTCGCCCATGTCCGCATCTATTCCTGCGCGCCGCATCTCTGCGGGGTGATCGAGGCCGCCTTCGACCGCGCCGGGGCGCCGGTCGAGAGCGACACCGTCGGAAAGCGCATGATCTGGGACATGCGCCCCGAGGGTGGTGGTGGCTATGGCGGCGGCAAGATCTGGGCGCCGGACCGCGACAAGGTCTACCGCGCGCAGATGGCGCTGCAAGGGAACCGGCTGACGGTCGAGGGGTGTATCCTGGGCGGCCTGGCCTGCCGGGGGCAGGACTGGACACGGCTGCGCTGAGCCGTCAGGCGCCGCTCAGGGGCGCCACTTGAGGAAGTTGGCGATCAGGTGCAGCCCGGTGCGCTGGCTCTTTTCCGGGTGGAACTGGGTGCCGAAAAGGTTGTCGCGCGCCACCGCCGCGGTGATCTCGCCGCCGTAATCGACATGGGCGGCGCGATGGGCCGGATCGGCGGTCCGGAAATGGTAGCTGTGCACGAAATAGGCGTGATCGCCCGTCCCGATGCCCTCGAGGACCGGGTGGGGGGTGTCGATCACCAGTTCGTTCCAGCCCATATGCGGCACCTTCAGCGCCGGGTCCGCGGGCTCGATCGCGACGACCTCGCCGGCGATCCAGCCAAAGCCCTCGGTCACGGCGTATTCGCGGCCGCGGTCGGCCATCATCTGCATGCCGACGCAGATGCCGAGAAAGGGCTTGCCGCCGGCGATGACCGCGGCCTCGATCGCGTCGAAGAGCCCGTCATAGGCCGCGAGCCCGGCCCGGCAGTCGGCGAAGGCGCCGACGCCCGGCAGAACGACACGGTCAGCCGCGGCGACGACATCGGGGTCGGACGTCACCACGACCGGGCCCGCGCCGGTTTCCGCCGCCATCCGCTGAAAGCTCTTCTCGGCGGAGTGCAGGTTCCCGGAGCCGTAATCGATGATCGCCGTCGTCACGTCAGAGCGCCCCCTTGGTCGACGGGACGTCGTCGGCCTTCCGGGGATCGGTCTCCACCGCGTCGCGGAGCGCCCGCGCGACCGCCTTGAAGGCGGCCTCGGCGATGTGATGGCTGTTGATCCCGTGCAGCCGGTCCACATGCAGGGTGATGCCGCCATGGGTGGACAACGCCTGGAAGAACTCGCGCACCAGCTCGGTGTCGAAACCGCCGATCCTGTCGGAGGGGAAATCGACGTTCCAGACCAGGAAGGGCCGGCCCGACAGATCGAGCGCGGCGCGCAGCAGCGCGTCGTCCATCGGCAGAAGGCAGGCGCCGTAGCGCCGGATGCCGCGCTTGTCGCCGAGCGCCTCCGCCAGCGCCTGGCCAAGCGCGATCCCGGTATCCTCGACCGAGTGGTGGTCGTCGATATGGGTATCGCCCTCACAGCGCACGGTCATGTCGATCAGCGCGTGCCGCGCCAACTGGTCGAGCATGTGGTCGAAGAACCCGACCCCGGTCCGGTTGTCGTAGCGGCCGGTGCCGTCGAGATCGAGTTCCACGGTGATCGCGGTCTCGGCCGTCTTGCGGGTGATCGTGGCCTTGCGCATGGCGTGCCCCTTCTTGCGGTTCGCGCGGGTTATAGGCGCCCGGCGCGCGCAGGGGAAGGGGGGCAGCGCATGGCCCGGCCGCCAAGCCGGGCCGCCGTCGCGGGGCCGCCACAAGGACGCCCCGAACACCGCCTGATCTTTCGTGGAAGTTTCTGGAGCGGGCGATGGGATTCGAACCCACGACCCCAACCTTGGCAAGGTTGTGCTCTACCCCTGAGCTACACCCGCATCCTTGTGTGGAGCGTGAGATAACCAGTCTCGCCGGGGCCTGCAAGGGGAAAATTGGCCCCTGCGGCCGGATTTTTCGGGCCGCTCAGCCCAGCGCGTGAAAGATGTTGCCGAGGGCGCCCAGCAGGATCACCGAGAAGGTCGCGACCATGCCGAGCGTGCGCAGCACAAGCGGCGGATCGGTCAGGCGGATCGCCAGGGCATGGACGATCCGGCCGGCGACCAGCAGCAGACCGAGCAGGTGAATCGCAAGGCCCGGCGCGCCCTGCAATTCGGCCAGGGCCATCAGCAGCAGTGCCAGCGGCGCGTATTCCGCCATGTTGGCGTGCGCCCGGCCGCGGCGCAGAAGCTCTGGATCGTCCCCGTCACCCAGGAGGATGCCGCTGCGAAAGCGGTACATCACCACCGACAGGCTGAGCGTGACGTAGAAGAGGGCGATGATACCGGCGTAAAGCGGCGTGACTGACAACATGGGACGGTTCCGGCCGTGAACTCGTGACACGAGGCAGCATAGCCGATTGCGGCTGCGCGTCCACGGCCGTGTGCCGCCTCACTCCATTTCGACCAGCAGGTCCTTGGCGTCGATCTGCTGGCCCGGCGTGACATGGACCGCCGCGACCTTGGCGTCGCGCTCGGCATGGATGCCGGTTTCCATCTTCATCGCCTCGATGGTCAGCAGCAGGTCGCCCTTCTTGACCTTCTTGCCCGCCTGGGCCGAGACGCTGGCCACGACCCCCGGCATCGGCGCGCCGAGATGGTTGGGGTTGCCGTCCTCGGCCTTCGGACGCTGGCCGGCCTCGGCCTTGACCTTGCGGTCGGGCACGCGGATGACGCGCGGCTGGCCGTTCAGTTCGAAGAAGACCTTCACGTCGCCGTCCTCGTTGGTCTCGCCCACGGCCTGCAGAAGGATCTCCAGCGTCTTGCCGGGGTCGATCTCGGCCGAGATCTCCTCGCCCGGTTCCATCCCGTAGAAGAAGGTGCGCGTCGGCAGCGTGCGCACCGGGCCATACATCCGGTGCCGGCCCATGTAGTCGAGGAAGACCTTGGGATACATCAGGTACCCGTTCAGGTCCTCGTCATCGATCTTGAAGCCTTCGAGTTCCTCGGAAAGCGTCTTGCGCGTCGCCTCGAGGTCCACCGGGTCAAGATGCTTGCCCGGGCGCGACGTGTCGGGTTTCTCGTCCTTCAGCACCTTCTTGACGATGGCCTCGGGAAAGCCGCCGGGCGGCTGGCCGAGATTGCCGCGCATCATGTCGATGACCGAGTCGGGGAAGGCCACGTCGGTGTCGGGATCCTCGACGTCGGCGCGGGTCAGGCCCTGGCTGACCATCATCAGCGCCATGTCTCCGACCACCTTCGAGGACGGCGTCACCTTCACGATGTCGCCGAAGACCTGGTTCGCATCCGCATAGGCGCGGGCGACCTCGGGCCAGCGATCTTCCAGCCCCAGCGAACGCGCCTGGGCCTTGAGGTTGGTGAACTGCCCGCCCGGCATCTCGTGGAGATAGACCTCCGAGGCCGGGGCCTGCAGCCCGCTCTCGAAGGCGGCGTATTGCTTGCGGACCTGTTCCCAGTAGCCCGAGATCTCGCGGATCGCGGCGATGTCGAGCCCGGTATCGCGGTCGGTGTGGTGCAGCGCCTCGACGATGGAGCCGAGACAGGGCTGCGAGGTGGCGCCGGAAAAGGCGTCCATCGCCGCGTCCACCGCGTCGACGCCCGCCGCGCAGGCCGCCAGCACCGTACCCGCCGAGATGCCGCTGGTGTCATGGGTGTGGAAATGGATCGGCAGGCCGACCTCTTCCTTCAGCGCGGGGAAGAGCGCATGCGCCGCGGCCGGTTTCATCAGCCCGGCCATGTCCTTGACGCCCAGCACATGCGCCCCGGCGTCGCGGAGCGCCTTGCCCATCTCGACATAGTATTTCAGGTCGTATTTCGCCCGGTCGGGGTCGAGGATGTCGCCGGTATAACAGATCGTGCCCTCGCAGACCTTGCCGCTCTCGATTACGGCGTCCATGGCGACGCGCATGTTCTCGACCCAGTTGAGGCTGTCGAAGACGCGGAAGACGTCGACGCCGGTCTCTGCGGCCTGCCGCACGAAGAACTGCACGACGTTGTCGGGGTAGTTGGTGTAGCCCACCCCGTTGGAGGCGCGCAGCAACATCTGCGTCATGATGTTGGGCATCTTGGCGCGGATGTCGCGCAGCCGCTGCCAGGGGCATTCCTGCAGGAAGCGGTAGGCCACGTCGAAGGTCGCGCCGCCCCAGCACTCGACCGAGAAGAGATCGGGCAGGCGATGCGCGTAGGCGCCGGCCACGTTGATCATGTCGATCGAGCGCATGCGGGTGGCCAGCAGCGACTGGTGCCCGTCGCGCATCGTGGTGTCGGTCAGCAGCACCCGGTCCTGGGCCGCCATCCAGTCGGCGACGGCCTGGGCGCCCTTTTCCTCGAGCAGGGTGCGCGTGCCCGCGGGCGGCGTGCCCTCGGGGTGGCGCGGCGGGCGCGGGGCCTTCGCTTCCGCCGGCGGGCCGCCGCGCCCGGTGGTTTCCGGGTGGCCGTTGACGGTGATGTCGGCGATGTAGGTCAGGATCTTGGTCGCCCGGTCGCGGCGCTTCTTGAAGTCGAAGAGATCGGGCGTCGTGTCGATGAACTTGGTGGTGTAGGCGTTCGACAGGAAGACCGGGTGCTTGAGCAGGTTCTCGACGAAGTTGATGTTGGTCGCCACGCCCCGGATACGGAACTCGCGCAGCGCCCGGTCCATCCGGGCGATGGCCTCGTCCGGCGTCGGTGCCCAGGCGGTGACCTTCACCAGCAGCGAGTCGTAATAGCGCGTGATCACCCCGCCCGAATAGGCCGTGCCCCCGTCAAGCCGGATTCCCATGCCGGTGGCCGAGCGGTAGGCGGTGATCCGGCCGTAATCGGGGATGAAGTTGTTCTGCGGATCCTCGGTGGTGATCCGGGTCTGCAGCGCATGGCCGCGCAGCAGCACCTGCTGCTGGCTGGGCGTGCCGGTGGCGTCGGCCAGGGTCGCGCCCTCGGCGATCCGGATCTGCGCCTTGACGATGTCGATGCCGGTGACTTCCTCGGTCACCGTATGCTCGACCTGGACCCGCGGGTTCACCTCGATGAAGAAGAACTCGGCGGTGTCCATGTCCATCAGGAACTCGATGGTGCCCGCGTTCTGGTAGCCCACCTGCCGCGCGATGCGCAGGCCGAGTTCGCAGATCTCGCCGCGCTGTTCCTCGGTCAGATAGGGGGCCGGCGCGCGTTCCACGACCTTCTGGTTGCGCCGCTGCACGGTGCAGTCGCGCTCGTAGAGGTGGTAGATATTGCCGTGGCTGTCGCCCAGGATCTGCACCTCGACATGGCGGGCGCGCTCGATCATCTTCTCGAGGTAGCCCTCGCCGTTCCCGAAGGCCGCCTCGGCCTCGCGCTTGCCCTCGCGGACCTTCTCTTCCAGCTCGTCGGCCGACAGGATCGGGCGCATGCCGCGCCCGCCGCCGCCCCAGCTGGCCTTCAGCATCATCGGGTAGCCGACGGCCTCGGCCATCTCGCGGACCTTGCCCATGTCGTCCGGCAGCACCTCGGAGGCCGGGATCACCGGCACGCCCGCCTCGATCGCCACGCGCCGCGCGCTGGCCTTGTCGCCGAGTGCGCGCATGGTGTCCGCCCTGGGGCCGATGAAGGTGATGCCGGCCTCGGTGCAGGCATCGACGAAATCCGGGTTCTCCGACAGCAGGCCGTAGCCCGGATGGATCGCGTCGGCGCCGCTCATCCTGGCCACGCGGATGATTTCGGGGATCGAGAGATAGGCGGCGACCGGGCCCAGGTCTTCGCCGATCTTGTAGGCCTCGTCGGCCTTGAAGCGGTGCAGCGAGAGCTTGTCCTCCTCGGCATAGATGGCGACCGTCTTCTTGCCGAGCTCGTTGGCCGCGCGCATGACGCGGATCGCGATTTCGCCGCGGTTGGCGACGAGGACCTTCTTGAACTCTGCCATGCTGTTCCCCTGACCCCCTGATCTGATGTCATTCGCTTTTACGCAGTGTGCCGGCGCAGCGCAAACGCGGTTTGCGACCCTCCCGGCGGCAATTCCGAAGGCGGGACAGACGGCGTCGCCGCGCTGCCGCATTCTCGACGCCGCGGTGCAGAGTCGTCAAGCTGTCGCCGGGGGCGGCGCGGAAAGGCGCGACGCGGCGTTCCCGGGGCGCGTGATCCCCATCTGCACCATGTTGGACACCAGGTCCTCGCGCAGGATGTGCACGAGATGCGCCGCGCCCGTCGCACCGAAGGCGCCCATCGCGTAGTGAAACCCGCGTCCCAGCATCACGAAATCCGCGCCGAAGGCCAGCGCGCGCAGGATATCGAGCCCCGATTCCACGCCGCCGTCAAAGATCAGCGGGTAGTCGGGCCCGACCGCCGCGCGCACGGCCGGCAGGACGGTCAGCGCCGCCGGGGCGCCGTCGAACTGGCGGCCGGTGTGGTTCGACACCCAGACCGCGTCGATCCCGGTCTCCTTCATCCGGGCCGCGTCGGCGGGTTCCATCACGCCCTTTACCACCAGCGGGCCCTCCCAGTCCGCCCGTACCGCGGCGAGGTAGTCCCAGTCGGGCGCGGCGCGCAGCAGGTAGCCGGCATGGCCGGTCGAGTCCGCGGCCCCGCCGGTCTCGAGATAGGACTCCATCAGCCGCAGCCGCGGCACCCCGTTCTGCAGCGTCGCCAGGCTCCAGCGCGGGCGCAGCATCATCTGTAGGACCATCCCCGGCGTCAGGCGCGGCGGGATCGTCAGCCGCGCCCGGCGCTGGCGTTCGCGCCGGCTCGGCCCCGGCAGGTCGGCCGTCATGACCAGGGTGTGAAAGCCCGCCTCCCGCGCCCGGCGCAGGATGTCGCGCCGGATCTCCGGGTCCGTGGGCGGGTAGAGCTGGAACCAGCCCTGGTCCCCCGCGAGCGGGCCGACCTCCTCGGGCAGGCGGGTCGCCACGGTCGAGAGCGTGTAGGGAATGCCTTCGGCGGCGGCCAGCCGGGCCAGCGCCTGCTCGGCGCCCGGCCAGATCAGGCCGGACATGCCGACCGGCGCGATGCCGACAGGCAGGGCACAGTCGCGGCCCAGCAGCCGCGTCGTCAGGTCGGGGGTGATCTGGCCGCGCAGGATCGCGGGCAGGAACGTCACCGCGTCTAGGGCTGCGCGGTTGCGCGTCTTGACCGACTCGGTGCCGGTCGCGCTGTCGACGTATTCCCAGACGAAACCGGGAACGCGGCGCCGGCAACTGGCCTTGAGATCGCTGAGCGCCGGGTGGCTGAGATCGAGATCCATGCCCGCCTTATAGCCGTGCCCGCCGGGGCAGGAAAGCCGTGGTCATTGCACGCCGATCAGCAGATGCCCGAGCAGCCCCGCCATGAAACCCGCCACCGCGCCGAGCGGCGGCGCCCAGCGACGGTCCAGGGGCGTCTGCGGCGCGATGTCCTGGAAAATCAGGTAGAGGAGTCCGCCCGCCGCGAAAAGCATCAGCGCCCCCGTCACCGCGGGCGCCGTCGCCAGCCAGACCAGCCCGGCCAGGGCCGCCAGCGGGCCGAGCGCCGCGCAGGCCAGGAAGACGGTCAGCACGCGGCGCGGGCCGTAATGGCCCGCCGCTGCCAGTTCGCGGTAGGCGTTGAACCCCTCGGGCAGGTTCTGCAGACCGATCATCAGCGCCAGCAGCGGCGCCGCCTCCGACCCCGTCGCGAAAAGCGCCCCGAGCGCCACCGCCTCGGGCAGGAAATCGGCCAGCATCGCCACGAGCTGCCCGGCCTTGCCGAGCCGTTGCGCGATCCAGAGATCCAGCCGGGCGAAGGCGATCCCGCCCGCGCCCATGGCCGCCATGCTGGCCCAGGCCGGCAGGTCCGCTGTGCCGCCAGGCACCAGGACGAAGGCGATCGCGGCCAGCAGCACGCCGCCGCCGAAGGCGATGACGCTGTGGCGAAACTCCTGTTCGAGCCAGTTCGGGCGAATGTTCTCGCGCTGGGCCAGGATCCCGCCCAGCGGGATCATCGCGCCGGCGAGCAGCGAAAAGAGCAGGGCTTCGGCGAGTTGCGGCATCGGGCGACCTCGGGCGGCAGGCCCCCTCTATAGCCCTCGGCCGCGGGGCCGAAAAGGGCTGGAACAATCTGCGAACAAATCTTTAACTCCGCCGCCGGTCGGGCTAGATTGCCCGCCATGAATGGTTTCGACGAAGATGACGCCTTCGAGCAGGGCGCGCGCGCCTCGCTGGCGGCGCGGGCGATGGCGGCCCGTCCGGCGCCCTATCTGGACGATCTCAACCCCGCGCAGCGCCAGGCGGTGGAAACGCTGGACGGCCCGGTCCTGATGCTGGCCGGGGCGGGCACGGGCAAGACCAAGGCCCTGACGACCCGGATCGCGCATCTGCTGAACACCGGGCGCGCGCAACCCAACGAGATCCTCGCGGTCACCTTCACCAACAAGGCCGCGCGCGAGATGAAGATGCGCGTCGGCCGGCTGCTGGGCGAGACGGTCGAGGGCATGCCGTGGCTCGGCACCTTCCACGCGCTCTGCGTCAAGATCCTGCGCCGCCATGCCGAGCTGGTGGATCTGAAATCGAGTTTCACCATCCTCGACACCGACGACCAGATCCGCCTGATGAAACAGGTGATCGCCGCGGCCAATATCGACGAGAAGCGCTGGCCCGCGCGCCAGCTCGCCGGGCTGATCGATCACTGGAAGAACCGCGCCTGGACGCCGGCGAAGGTGCCGGCGAGCGAGGCCTCGGCCTTCAATCACCGCGGCGCCGAGCTTTACGCGGCCTACCAGACGCGGCTGCGCGAGCTGAACGCCGTGGATTTCGGCGACCTGCTGCTGCACGTCCTGACGATCTTCCAGGCCCATGAGGACGTGCTCGCGCGCTACCAGCGCTGGTTCCGCTATATCCTCGTGGACGAGTACCAGGACACCAACGTGGCGCAGTACATGTGGCTGCGGCTGCTGGCGCAGGGGCATCGCAACATCTGCTGCGTGGGTGATGACGACCAGTCGATCTATGGCTGGCGTGGGGCCGAGGTCGGCAACATCCTGCGGTTCGAAAAGGATTTCCCGGGCGCGACCGTCGTCCGGCTCGAGCAGAACTACCGCTCGACCCCGCATATCCTCGGTGCCGCCTCGGGCGTGATCGCCGCCAATGAATCGCGGCTTGGCAAGACGCTGTGGACCGACATGCCCGAGGGCGAGAAGCTGCGCCTGATCGGCCATTGGGACGGCGAGGAAGAGGCCCGCTGGGTCGGCGAGGAGATCGAGGCGATGCAGGGCGGCACCCGCGGGCTGCGGCCGTTCTCGCTCGACGAGATCGCGATCCTGGTGCGGGCCTCGCACCAGATGCGCGCCTTCGAGGATCGGTTCCTGACCATCGGGCTGCCCTACCGGGTCATCGGCGGTCCGCGGTTCTACGAGCGGATGGAGATCCGGGACGCCATGGCCTATTTCCGGCTGGTGATCTCGCCGGACGACGATCTCGCCTTCGAGCGGGTGGTGAACACGCCCAAGCGCGGGCTCGGCGACAAGGCGCAGCAGAAGATCCAGATCACGGCGCGGGCCAACGGCGTGGCCCTGGCCGAGGGCGCGGGCCTGCTGCTGCAAGAGGGCGGGTTGACCGGCAAGGGCGCCAAGGCGCTGGCCGAACTGTTGGACGGCATCGCGCGCTGGCGCGAGATGGCGCGCACCGGCGAGATGCCCCATACCGAGCTGGCGCAGGTGATCCTCGACGAGTCCGGCTACACGGCCATGTGGCAGGCCGACACCTCGCCCGAGGCCGCGGGCCGTCTCGAGAACCTCAAGGAACTCGTCAAGGCGCTCGAGGGGTTCGAGAACCTGCAGGGCTTCCTCGAACACGTCGCGCTGATCATGGACAACGAGACCGAGGCGGAGGAGCCCAAGGTCTCGATCATGACGCTGCACGCGGCCAAGGGGCTGGAGTTTCCCGCCGTCTTCCTGCCAGGCTGGGAGGACGGCCTTTTCCCCAGCCAGCGGTCGATGGACGAGCAGGGCCTCAAGGGCGTCGAGGAAGAGCGCCGGCTCGCCTATGTCGGCATCACCCGTGCGCGCGAGCTCTGTACCGTGTCCTTCGCCGCCAACCGGCGGGTCTTCGGCCAGTGGCAGTCGGCGCTGCCCTCGCGCTTCATCGACGAGCTGCCCGAGGATCATGTCGAGGTGCTGACCCCGCCGGGGCTTTACGGCGGCGGGTTCGGCGCGGCCGGCGTGGTGCCGGCCTCGACGCTGGAAGACCGCGCCTCGGAAGCGAATGTCTACAACTCCCCCGGCTGGCGGCGGATGCAGTCCCGCGCGGGGCAGCGGCCCGTGAGCCAGCCGCGGGAAAGCCGCTCGCAGGTCATCGATCTCGACGCGGTGTCGAGCTTCGGCCAGGGCGACCGGGTCTTTCACAAGAAATTCGGCTATGGCCACGTCACGGGCATCGAGGGCGACAAGCTCGAGATCGCGTTCGAGAAGGCGGGCCTGAAGAAGGTGGTGGCGCGCTTCGTCGTCGCCGCGGACCGGGCCGACGACGTGCCGTTCTGAGCGGCACGCGCGCCCGGAAGCGTTACGGGAAACCGGGAAACGAAAACGGCGGCGCCCGGGAGGAGGGCGCCGCCGTTCCTGCGACGTATCGGGTCTCAGGGAGGAGGAAGACCCGGCGACGTCTGGACCGGGGAGGGAGGAGCCCCGGATCTGCGCGACGGCGGCGAGGGAGGAGGAACGCGCCGTCGCTGGCCCAGGACCGGGGGAGGACCGGCCTGGTGTTCGTTCGGGCGCGCTCAGGCGCCGTAGGTGGCCTCGTGGGCGACCCGGGTGATCTCGCTGCGGCTGATGCCCAGATCGGCCAGTTCGCGGCCCGACAGGCCGGCCAGCTCGTCACGGGTCCGGCGGTAGGCGCGGCGCAGCGCGCGGCGTTCCGCCTGCGCCTTGAAGGCGCTGCGAATACGGTCGGCCAAGGTGATGTCGAAGCCGCGGGTGTCGTTCAGGAAAGCCATGTTCTTTTCCTCTGCTCTCGTCGTCATGCGGTGCGGTGCGCGGGCCCGGATGGCCCGTCCGTCCGCTGTCGAGACGGAACATATGGCTTTGCCGCGGCTGCACAATCCGCCGAATGATCAACGCCGCTATGCAGAAAATACATACGTATTACTGACCTTGTTTGCGCACATGAAAACGCCGCCGGCCCGGGCTGGGCGCGGCGGCGCGGTGGTGAAACGAAAAGCGGCGACGCCAGGGAGGAGGAGGCGCCGCCGCATCGTCACAGAAAACCCAGGGAGGAGGAGGGGCTTTCTGAACCCGGTGTCTAGATCTGTGCCCGGCGGGCCGCGTCGCGGGCCAGGGCGGGAATATCGCGGGCCACGATGCCGAGATCGGTCAATTCGCGGGCGTCCAGCGCATGCAGTTCCGCTTTGGTCTTGCGGTAGATGCGGTAGCGGGCGTATGCCTCGCGCATCCCTGCCGTGATCGCAGCGACCCGGGCGCCGAGCCCGTCACGCGTGCCGCCATGTGCTTGTACCAGTGCCATGTGAAGCACCTCTCGTTTGCGCGGTGCGGCGCGGGGCCAGGCCCGTCTGCGCCGCTGTCACGATCGAAGATATGCGAATGCTGCGCTGCGACAATCCTGGGATCGGACAATGCTGCTATGCAGCAAATGCAAGCCCCGTGCAGGGTCTGCACAGGGGCTGGGCAAGGTGAGATGAATTTGGGCGCTCTGGCCGTCCCGGCCTTTCGATACTACTTTCTCGGCGCGGTTTTCGCGGTGAACGCGATCTGGTTCCAGCGAATCGCAGTCGCTTGGATTGCGTGGGAAATTTCCGGGTCCGCGGCCTTCGTGGGCTTCGTCGCCTCGCTCAGCCTGGCGCCGATGCTCGTCTCCGGGCCGGTGTTCGGGGTCTTGGTCGATCGCGCCGATATCCTGCGGGCGAGCTACCTGACCAACGGGGCCATGCCTCTCTGCATCGCGGCATTGGCGGCCCTGCACGCCGCGGACATGGCGACGCCGTTCCTGCTGTCGGCGATCGCGCTGGCGATCGGGGTAATCGCCTCGGGCCATCATCCGGTGCGGATGTCGCTGGCCCCGCGGCTGGTCCCGCGGGCGCGCGTCGCCTCGGTGGTCGCGCTCTCGGCGCTCAATTTCAACGTCGCCCGGCTGGTCGCGCCGGCCCTGGCGGGCTGGGTGATCGACCGGGCCGGCGTGGTTGCCGCGCTCTGGGTCGCGGCGGCGCTCTACCTGCCGATCCTCTCGGTGCTGCACCGCCTGACACCGCGCGCCATCGGCAAAGGCGCCGGGCCACGGCCGCGCTTCGCGGCCGCCTTCGCGGAGGGTGTGGCCCATGTCTGGCGCACGCCGCTCGTGCGCACCGCCGTGATCGTGACATCGGTCTTCGCCGTCGCCGGGCGCGGCGTGCTGGAGATCCTGCCGGTGATCGCCGACGGGGCCTTCGGACGCGGTGCGCCGGGTCTTGGCCTGATCTCGGCCGCGGCCGGGGCAGGGGCGCTGACGGCAGCGCTCGCCAAATCGCTTGGCCGGGGCGAGGCCGGCGGGCGGATCCCGCCGGCGGTGATCCTGGCTGCCGCGGCCGGGCTCGCGCTGGTGATCGTGCTGGGACATACCGGGTCCTGGCCGCTGGCGCTGGCCACGGTCGCGGCGCTGGGTTTCTGCGGCACCTATGTTGGTGTCAGCCTGCAGGCGGCGATCCAGGCCGGGCTTTCCGACGAGTTGCGCGGCCGGGTGATGAGCCTCTGGGTCATGCTCGGCTTCGGCACCGTGGCGCTGGGGGCGCTTGCACTCGGCGCGGTGGCCGAGGCGGCGGGTCTCGCCGTGTCGCTGACGGGCGGCGGCGCGCTGGGGCTGCTGGCGCTCGTCGTCGCGGTGGTCTCGGCGGATCGCCGGCTCTTTGCCCGGCGGTGACCGGCAGGCGACCCTTGCCGCCCGGCCCGTCCTGCATCAAGTAAGGCCTGAACGCAGATGATGCCGACCGGAGGCCCCAATGCCCGTGACCCGTGACGATGTGCTCGACGCCCTCAAGACGCTTGCGCTGCCCGATGGCGGCGACCTGGTGTCGCGCGACATGATCCGGGCGCTGAACGTCGATGGCGGCAAGGTGCGCTTCGTCATCGAGGTCGACCCCGAGGCCGCCGGGAAGTTCGAGCCGGTGCGCGCCGCCGTGCAGCAGGTGGTCGAGAGCCTGGACGGCGTGGAGAGCGCGGCCGTGGCCATGACCGCCCACGCGCCTGCGGCCAAGCAGCCGCCGAAGCAGCCGGCGCAGGGGCAGGGGGGCGAGCCCCCGAGCCTCAAGATCGGCCGGCACCCGACGCCGCAGCAGGGGCCGCAACAGGTGCCGGGCGTCGCGCGGATCCTCGCCGTTGCCTCGGGCAAGGGCGGTGTCGGCAAGTCGACGCTGGCCTCCAACCTTGCCGTGGCGCTGGCAAGGCAGGGGCGCCGCGTCGGGCTTCTGGACGCCGATATCCATGGTCCCTCGCAGCCGCGCATGATGGGGGTGTCCAAGCGGCCCGCCTCGCCCGACGGCAAGACGATCATCCCGCTGCGGGCCCATGGCGTCACGATGATGTCGATCGGGCTCATGCTGAAGGCCGACGAGGCGGTGGTCTGGCGCGGGCCGATGCTGATGGGTGCGCTCCAGCAAATGCTGACGCAGGTGGAATGGGGCGACCTGGACGTGCTGATCGTGGACCTGCCGCCCGGCACTGGCGACGTGCAGCTCTCGCTGTGCCAGAAGGCGCCGGTGACCGGCGCGGTGATCGTCTCGACGCCGCAGGACGTGGCGCTTCTGGACGCGCGCAAGGCGATGGACATGTTCGACAAGCTCGGCACCCCGATCCTCGGGCTGGTGGAGAACATGTCGGCCTATGTCTGCCCCCATTGCGGCAACGAGGCCCATCTCTTCGGCGGCGGCGGCGTCCGCGCCGAGGCCGAGGCGCGCGGCATGCCGTTCCTGGGGGAGGTGCCGCTCTCGCTCGAGATCCGGGTGGCCGGCGACAGCGGCACGCCGATCGCGGCGGGCGATGGCCCGATGGCCGAGGCCTATGCCGGGCTCGCGTCCCGTCTCGTGGCCGACGGGGTCGCCTGATCGGGGCGAATCAGGCCCCGCGTCCCATCATTTCCCGCATGATTCGTCCCGTGCTGCCGGTCTCCCGCAGGATGTTCCCGTTTTGACCTCGTCTCCCCTGGAATTTTTCGGGAAATGATGGGAACGCGTCGTCCTGCGGGTAAAAACACCATATATTGTGTTTCATGCGTAGTTGATCGCAACCCCTTCGAAAAATTCTCGGAATGACAGGCGCTCACCACCCTGGTGCGCGTCCATGATCGAACAGAAGGGCATCTGTTCCCATAGATTGGAGTTGATTTCCATGTTTTCCCATGGCATCCCTAATTCACCGATGAGGAACGGGAATTAAAGGGCACCAAGACCCAACCAACCCAAAGTCAGGTTTCATACAGGCCCCGCTTTTTCATCGAACCAAGAGATCCGGCGCGCCAGCGAGCAGACATCCCCCCAGGTGGCAGCGCAGCCGGACAGACCCAGAGATGGGACGAGGGCGGCGGATCGGGCTATGGCAGCGGCTCGGTCCGCCGTTTCGTCTCGGGGACAGCAAGGGAGCGACGCCGTGGCGCGGACGTTCAGAGGCGAAAGCGTCCACAAGGTGGACGGCAAGGGGCGGGTCTCGATCCCCGCCGCGTTTCGCCGTGTCCTCGAAGACAACGATCCCGACTGGAAAGAGGGTCTCAATCCCAACATCGTCATCGTCTACGGCGACAAGCGCCGCAACTACCTCGAGGGCTTCCACATGGTCGCCATCGAGGAGGTGGACGAGAAGATTTCCCGCCTGCCGCGCGGCTCGAAATCGCGGCGCCTGCTCGAAAAGCTCTTCAACGGCCAGTCGCTGGCCACCCAGGTCGACGAGACCGGCCGGCTCGTCCTGCCGCAGAAGCTGCGCGACAAGATCGGCATCGCCGGCGAGGCCTTCTTCATCGCCACGGGCGACACCTTCCAGATCTGGGAGCCCGACGCCTACGCGGCGCACGAGGCCGAGATGGAGACCTGGTACGACGATTACGACGAGGATTTCGACCCCCTCGTCCTGCTCGACCAGCCGGATGGGGGCTAGGCCATGGCGGCCCGGGCCCCCGCACCTGCCGACGCACCCCATATCCCGGTCCTGCTGGACCCGCTGATCGCCGCCGTCTCGCCCGTGCACGGCACCTGGCTCGATGGCACCTTCGGCGCGGGCGGCTATACCCGAGCGTTGCTGGAGTCGGGCGCCGCGAAGGTGATCGCGGTGGATCGCGACCCGACCGTGTTCGAGCGTGCGCGGGGCTGGGTCGGGGACTACGGCGACCGGCTGGCGCTGATCGAAGGCGAATTCGCGGAGCTCGATGCGCTCGCCGCCGCGGCCGGCGCCGAAACGCTCGACGGGGTGGTGCTGGACGTGGGCGTCTCGTCCATGCAGATCGACGAGGCGGCGCGCGGCTTCTCCTTCGCCCAGGACGGCCCGCTCGACATGCGGATGAGCGGGCAGGGCCGCAGCGCGGCCGATCTGGTCGCCACGCTCGACGAGGGCGTTCTGGCCGACATCATTTTCCAATATGGCGAGGACCGTGCCGCGCGCCGGATCGCCAGGGCCATCGCGGCGGCCCGCGCCGAGGCGCCGATCACCACGACCGGGCAGCTCGCCGCGATCGTCGCGCGCTGCCTGCCGCGCCCCAAGCCGGGCCAGCCGAACCCGGCGACGCGCACCTTCCAGGCGCTCAGGATCGCGGTCAATGACGAGCTGGGCCAGCTGGCCGAGGGGCTGGCCGCGGCCGAGCGGGCGCTGGCGCCGGGCGGACTCCTGGCCGTGGTCACCTTCCATTCGCTGGAGGATCGCATCGTCAAGCGGTTCATCCAGGACCGGTCGAGCACCGGGGGCGGCGGCAGCCGCCATGCCCCGGCCGCCGCCGCGCACACGCCCCGCTTCGAGCGGGTCACCAAGAAGGCCGTCACCCCCGACGCGGCGGAACGCGCCGCCAACCCGCGGGCGCGGTCGGCCAAGCTCCGGGTCGCGCGGCGGACCGACGCGCCGGCCGAACCCGTCGACCGGCAGGCGCTGGGCCTGCCGCGGATCGCTTTGAGTGGAGAGATCTGATGCGTGGCCTGATCTATGTCCTGTCGACCCTTGCGGTGATCGCGCTGGCCTACTGGGCCTATCACGAGAACTACCAGACCCAGCAGGCCCTGCGCGAGGTCAAGAGCCTTCAGCGCCAGATCGGCGACGCGCGCGAGCGGCTGGCGGTTCTGCGCGCCGAATGGGCCTATCTCAACCGCCCCGAGCGGCTGCGTGACTTGTCGGAGCTGAACTTTCCGGACCTGCAGCTGATGCCGCTGGCGCCCGAGCATTTCGGCAGCGTGGCCGAGGTCGCCTATCCCGCGCCCGAGCCGCGCTTCGGGATCCTGGACCCGGTCGATGTCGCGGCCCGCCTGATCGAGGGAGTCGCCGAATGACCCGTACGCCGCTTCGCCCGCTCGCCCGCGTGCTCGAGGCCCGCGCCAAGGGCGAAAACCCCGACGCGATCGAGCGCGAGAACATCAGGCTGCGCCACGAGAGGATGCGCGACCGCATGCGGGTCCGCGCCGAGAGCCGCCTGCTGATGATGGCGGTGATGTTCGTCATGCTGTTCGCCGTCGTGGGTGCGCGGATGGGGGTGCTCGCCTCGACCGAACCCTCGGAGCCGCGGGCCTCGGCCGGCGGCGAGAGCATCGTGGCGCAGCGCGCCGACATCGTCGACCGCAATGGCCGGCTGCTGGCGACCAACCTGGTCACCAATGCGCTCTATGCCCAGCCGCCGATGATGATCGAGCCCGCGCGCGCGGCGCGCGAGCTGGCGAAAATCTTCCCCGATCTCGACGAGGAGGAACTGGTCGAGGACTTCACCGGAAAGCGCAAGTTCCTGTGGATCAAGCGGAAAATATCGCCCGAGCAGCAGCAGATGGTGCATGACATCGGCGAGCCGGGGCTTCTGTTCGGACCGCGCGAGATGCGGCTCTATCCCAATGGCCGGCTGGCCGCGCATGTGCTGGGCGGCGCCGGCTTCGGGCGCGAGGGCGTCCATTCGGCCGAGGTGATCGGCGTGGCCGGGGTGGAAAAGGCCTTCGACGATTACCTCCGCGATCCGGCCAATGGCGGCGCGCCGCTGGAGCTGTCGCTGGACCTGACGGTGCAGGCCACCGCGCGCCGGGTGCTCGAGGGCGGGATGAAGATCATGGATGCCAAGGGCGCGACCGCGATCCTCATGGACGCCAGGACGGGCGAGCTGGTGAGCCTCGTCTCGCTGCCCGATTTCGACCCGAACGACCGGCCCGTACCGCTGACTGAGGGCGACCCGTCGGACAGCCCGCTGTTCAACCGCGCGGTGCAGGGGGTCTACGAACTCGGCTCGACCTTCAAGGTCTTCACCGCGGCGCAGGCGCTCGAGATGGGGGTTGCCGCGCCCGGGACGATGGTGGACACCCAGGGGCCGCTGCGCTGGGGCAAGTTCCGCATCCGCGATTTCCACGATTACGGGTCGGAGATGAGCCTGACCGACGTGATCGTCAAAAGCTCGAATATCGGCACGGCACGGCTGGCCCAGCAGATCGGGGGCGACCGCCAGCGTGTCTTCCTCGAACGGCTGGGCCTGACGGAGCCCACGCCCGTCGAGCTGGTCGAGGCGCCGGGCATCGCGCCGCTGCTGCCCGCGCGCTGGTCGGAGCTGTCGACCATGACCATTTCCTACGGCCACGGCCTCTCGGCCAGCCCGCTGCACCTGGCGGCGGCCTATGCCTCTGTCGTCAACGGCGGCTGCAAGGTGGCGCCGACGCTTGTCAGGCGCGCGCCGGAACCGGGCTGCGCGGAGCGGGTGATCTCCGAGAAGACGTCGCGCACGATCCGCGGCATGCTGCGCGAGGTCGTGACCCGCGGCACCGCCAGCTTCGCCGAGGTCGAGGGCTACGCGGTGGGTGGCAAGACCGGCACCGCCGACAAGCCGCGCCCGCGGGGCGGGTATTACGAGGACCGCGTGATCGCGACCTTCGCGGGGCTCTTCCCGGCCCATGACCCCGACTACGTTCTGATCGTGACGCTGGACGAGCCGACGGTCTCGGCGCTCGGCGAGGCGCAGCGTACCGCGGGCTGGACCGCCGTGCCGGTCGCGTCCGAGCTGATCCGCCGCGTCGCGCCGCTTCTGGACATGCGGCCCGAGATTGAACCGGGTCCGGCCTTCGGGGTAAAGCTGACGGGCAACTGAGGCAGAGTCGGACCCACACCGCATGACCACGGACCGGGCAGAGACCAGGACACTCCACGCGCTCGGTCTGCCCGAGGGCGGGCCGCGGCGCGTCACCGGGCTGTCGGTGGACAGCCGCGACACCAGGCCGGGCCATCTTTTCGCCGCGCTGCCGGGCACGCGGGTGCACGGGGCGGAGTTCATTTCCTACGCGCTGCGCATGGGGGCGGCGGCGGTGCTGACCGATTCCGAGGGCGCCGCGATCGCCGCCGAGGCGCTGGCCGAAAGCGACGCGACGCTGGTGCTGTCCGAAGATCCGCGCCTGGCGCTGGCCAGGGCCGCGGCGCGATGGTTCGACCGCCAGCCCGAGGTGGCCGTCGCGGTGACCGGGACGAATGGCAAGACCTCGGTGGCCAGCTTCACCCGCCAGATCTGGACGGTGCTCGGCCGCGCGGCGTCCAACATGGGCACCACCGGGATCGAGGGGGCCTTTTCCGCGCCGCTCGCCCACACCACCCCCGAGCCGATCACGCTGCACCGGGCGCTGGCCCGGATGGCCGATGCCGGCGTCACCCATGTCGCGATGGAGGCCTCGAGCCACGGGCTGGAACAGCGCCGGGTCGACGGGGTGCACCTGGCCGCCGCGGCCTTCAGCAATTTCAGCCAGGATCACCTCGACTATCACGGCAGCTTCGACGCCTACTTCGCCGCGAAAGCGGGGCTTTTCACCCGCGTCCTGCCCGATGACGGGGGCGCGGTCATCAATATCGACGATCCGAAAGGCCCGGTCATGGCGGCGCTTGCCACCTCGCGCGGGCAGCGCCTGCTGACGGTGGGCCGGGCCGACAATGCCGATCTCCGGATCGAGAGCCAGCGCTTCGACGCGACCGGCCAGGAGCTGCGCTTCCGCTGGCAGGGCCAGGCGCGGCAGCTGCGGCTGGGGCTGATCGGCGGCTTCCAGGCGCAGAACGCGCTGCTGGCGGCGGGGCTGGCCATCGCCGCGGCCGAGGCGCCCGACGCGGTCTTCGGCGCGCTCGGCCACCTGTCGACCGTGCGTGGACGGATGGAACTGGCGGCCACGCGCGAGAACGGCGCGACCGTCTTCGTCGACTATGCCCACACGCCGGATGCGCTGGCCACGGCGCTGCAGGCGCTGCGCCCGCACGTGATGGGGCGGCTCATCGTCGTCTTCGGCGCCGGCGGCGACCGCGACCGTACCAAGCGCCCGCTCATGGGGCAGGCAGCGGCGGATCACGCTGATCTCGCCTTCGTCACCGACGACAATCCCCGGACGGAGGATCCCGCCGCGATCCGTGCCGAGATCATGGCCGCCTGTCCCGAGGCGGTCGAGGTGCATGACCGGGCCGAGGCGATCCTGCGCGGCGTCGACGCGCTGCAGCCGGGCGACGCGCTGCTGATCGCCGGCAAGGGGCACGAGACCGGCCAGGTCGTGGGCGAGGATGTCTTCCCCTTCGACGATGTCGAGCAGGCCAGCATGGCGGTCGCCGCGCTTGACGGGAGGGTCGCGTGAGCGCGCCGCTCTGGACAGCGGCCGAGGCCGCGGCGGCCACCGGCGGCACGGTCAACGGCGACTGGCAGGCGACGGGCGTCTCCATCGATACGCGGAGCCTGGCGCCGGGCGATCTCTTCGTGGCGCTGACGGATCGGCGCGACGGCCACGACTTCGTCGCCGACGCGCTGGCGCGCGGCGCGGCCGCCGCCATGGTCTCGCGTCATCCCGAGGGCGTCGCCGCGGATGCGCCGCTTCTCGTGGTTCCGGACGTGCTGGAGGGGCTGGCCGCGCTCGGCCGTGCGGGGCGCGCGCGCAGCGCGGCCCGGGTCGTTGGCATCACCGGCTCGGTCGGCAAGACCTCGACAAAGGAAATGCTGGCCGCCGTCCTCGGCGCGCAGGGCCGGACCCACGCCGCGGAAAAGAGCTACAACAACCACTGGGGCGTGCCCCTGACGCTGGCGCGGCTGCCGCGGGACGCGGATTTCGCGGTGATCGAGATCGGCATGAATCGCCCCGGCGAGATCGCGCCGCTGTCGCGGCTCGCGCGGCCCCACGTGGCCCTGATCACCACGGTTGCGCCGGCCCATCTCGAGGCCTTCGAGAGCATCGAGGGCATCGCCCGCGAAAAGGCCGACATCGTCGCGGGGCTCGAACCCGGCGGTGTCGCGGTACTGAACGCCGACATCGACACGCTGCCGATCCTGCGCGCCCGCGCGGCGGAGGCCGGCGCGCGGATCCGAAGCTTCGGGATCGGCGCCGTGGCGGATATCCGCGGCCTTTCGGTCACGCTCGCGGCGGACGCGACGGTCGTGAAGGCGCGGATGGACGGCGCCGAGCTCATGTTCAAGATCGCGAGCCCGGGGCGGCATTTCGCGATGAACGCGCTGGGCGTGCTGGGCGCGGTGGATGCGCTCGGGGCGGACACGGCGCTTGCCGCGGTGGCGCTGGCGCGCTGGGCGCCGCCCGCGGGACGCGGCGACCGGGCCCGGGTCCAGCTCGATCTTTACGACGAGGCGGCAGGCTTCGACCTCATCGACGACGCCTTCAACGCCAACCCGGCCTCGATGGCCGCGGCCCTGGACGTGCTGGCCGCGGCCGATCCCGTGGACGGGGTGGGCCGGGTCTCGCGGGGGCGGCGCATCGCGGTGCTGGGCGACATGCTGGAACTGGGCACGGGCGAACTGGCCGCCCATGCGGCGCTGGCCGGGGAGCCATCGATGGCCGCCGTCGCCAGGGTACACTGCGTGGGACCGCGGATGAGAAGCCTCTGGGAGGCGCTGCCGCAAGATCAGCGCGGGGCCTGGGTGGAGACCGCCGAGGACCTGGCCGCGCGCGCCCATACCCTGGCCGACCCCGGCGATGTCGTGCTGGTCAAGGGGTCCAAGGGTTCGCGGGTGAGCCTCGTCGTTGACGCGCTCCGGAAACTGGGGCAAGCCACCCCGAACCAAGACCGGGGGACCGAGTGAATGCTCTACCTGCTGAGTGAACTGTCGGACGGCGGCGACCTGTTCAACCTGTTTCGATACATTACCTTCCGGGCGGGCGGCGCGTTCTTCACGGCGCTTATCTTCGGGTTCCTCTTCGGCCGTCCCCTCATCAACCTGCTCCGCAAGCGCCAGTCCAACGGCCAGCCGATCCGCGACGACGGGCCGGAAAGCCACATGCTGACCAAGAGCGGCACGCCGACCATGGGCGGGGTGCTGATCCTGGGCGCGCTGGTGGTCTCGACCCTGCTCTGGACGCGGCTCGACAATCCCTATGTGTGGATCGTGCTCTTCGTGACCATCGCCTTCGGGCTGGTGGGGTTCGTGGATGACTACCAGAAGGTCAGCCAGAACAATCACAAGGGCGTGCCGGGCAAGGTGCGGCTCGCGCTCGGTTTCCTGATCGCGGCGATCGCCGGCGGCGCGGCGGCCTGGGTGCACCCGGCCGAGCTGACCAACCAGCTGGCGCTGCCGGTCTTCAAGGACGTGCTGGTCAATCTGGGGCTGCTCTTCGTGCCCTTCGCCATGATCGTGATCGTGGGCGCGGCCAACGCTGTGAACCTCACCGACGGGCTGGACGGCCTCGCCATCATGCCGGTGATGATCGCGGCCGGAACGCTGGGGGTGATCGCCTACGCCGTCGGTCGGGTCGATTTCACCGAGTATCTCGACGTCCACTACGTGCCCGGCACCGGCGAGATCCTGATCTTCACCGCCGGGCTGATCGGCGGCGGGCTCGGCTTTCTGTGGTACAACGCGCCCCCCGCGGCGGTCTTCATGGGCGATACCGGCTCGCTCGCGCTGGGCGGCGCCCTCGGTGCGATCGCGGTGGCGACCAAGCACGAGATCGTTCTGGCCATCGTCGGCGGGCTTTTCGTGGTCGAGGCGCTCTCGGTCATCATCCAGGTGCTCTATTTCAAGCGCACCGGCAAACGGGTCTTCCTGATGGCGCCGATCCACCACCATTTCGAGAAGAAGGGCTGGGCGGAAAGCCAGATCGTCGTCCGCTTCTGGATTATCGCGCTGATCCTGGCGCTGATCGGTCTCGCCACGCTCAAGGTGCGGTGACATGATCGCGGTCCGCGAATATGCCGGCCGGCGCGTGGCGGTGCTGGGGCTCGGGCGCTCGGGCCTCGCGGTGGCGCGCGCGCTGGCGGCCGGCGGCGCCGAGGCCCTGGTCTGGGACGACAGCGCCGAGGCGCGCGCCCGTGCCGAGGACGCGGGCCACACGCTTCATGATCTCACCCGGCAGGGTGCCTTCGAGGACGTCGCCTGCCTGGTGGTCTCGCCCGGCATCCCGCATCTCTACCCCGGGCCGCACCGGGTCATCGCCGCCGCATGGGACGCCGGCGTGCCGGTCGACAACGATATCGGGCTGTTCTTCCGGGCCTTCGCGGACGACGACTGGGCGCGCATGGACCAGCCGCCGCGCGTCGTCGCGGTGACGGGATCCAACGGCAAGTCGACCACGGCCGCGCTGATCGCGCATCTGCTCGCCGAGGCCGGCCGCCCGGTCCAGCTTGCCGGCAATATCGGGCGGGGCGTCTTCGACATCGATCCGCCGCAGGACGGCGAGATCGTGGTGCTGGAGCTGTCCAGCTACCAGACCGAGCTGGCCCGCGCCCTGACCCCCGACATCGCGGTGTTCCTGAACCTCAGCGCCGATCACCTCGACCGCCATGGCGGCATGGGTGGCTATTTCGCCGCCAAGCGGCGTCTCTTCGCCGAGGGCGGGCCGGACCGCGCGGTGATCGGCGTGGACGAGGACGAGGGACGCTACCTTGCCAACCAGATGGCCGAGGCGCCCGAGGATCTGCGCGTGATCCGCATCTCGGCCGCGCGCAAGCTCCCGGGGCCGGGGTGGTCGGTCTTCGCGCGCAAGGGCTTTCTCTCCGAGTGGCGCAAGGGACGGCAGGTGGGCGCGATCGACCTGCGCGAGATCCCCGGGCTGCCGGGCGCGCACAACCACCAGAACGCCTGCGCGGCCTACGCCGTGGCGCGCACGCTGGGGCTCGCGCCGAAGACCGTCGCGGCGGGCCTTGCCAGCTTCCGTGGCCTGCCCCATCGCAGCCAGCTCGTGGGCGAGGCCGGCGGCGTGCGCTTCGTCAACGATTCCAAGGCCACCAATGCCGAGAGCGCGGCGCAGGCGCTGAAGGCGTTTCCGCGCATTCGCTGGATCGCCGGCGGGCTGGCCAAGGAGGGCGGTCTCGGCGCGGCGCTGGGGGCGCTCGACACTGTCGCCAAGGCCTACCTGATCGGCCATGACGCCCGCGATTTCGCGCTTGCGCTGGCCGATATCCCGCACGAGGTCTGCGAAACGATGGAGGCCGCCGTCACCCGCGCGGCCGCGGAAGCGGAACCGGGCGACACGGTGTTGCTGGCGCCGGCAGCGGCGAGCTTCGATCAGTATCCCGATTTCGAGGCCCGCGGCGCCGATTTCACCGCCCGCGTCGAAGCCTGGATCGCGTCCCGGCGCGACTGAGCGGCGGCGCGCATGCGCGCGCCACGCCCTTTCTTGCGCGCCCTGCCGGGCGCGCGGCCTCCGGCGGGGATACTTGTCCCACTTGGAGGCGGCGGTGTTTTCCAAGGGGCGGAAATATCCCCGCCGGAGGCATGGACTCCGGCGCCGAAGGCGCCCGCGCATGGGTGGCCGTCAGGCCCTGCGTTCGGCGATCGCGCTGCCCGCGGCCCAGCCCGAGGACCAGGCCCACTGGAAGTTGTATCCGCCGAGCCACCCGGTCACGTCCACGACCTCGCCGATGAAGAAGAGACCGGGCAGATGGCGCGATTCCATCGTCTTGGACGAGAGCCCGGAGGTGTCGACGCCGCCCGCGGTGACCTCGGCGGTGCGGTAGCCCTCGGTCCCGGTGGGGTGCACCTGCCAGCGGTCCAGGCGCGCCGCGAGGCGGTCGAGGGCCTCTGCCGGAAGATCCGCGACGTTGCCCGCCAGGCCCAGATCCCCCGTCACCGCCTCGGCGAGGCGCCGCGGCAGGTATCCGGCCAGGACGGTCGCGACCTGCCGGCGCCCGGCCGTGTTGCGCGCGGTGACGAGGATGTCGCGGCTGTCCGCGCCGGGCAGGAGATCGATCTCCACCGGCGCGCCGTCGTGCCAGTAGGAACTCGCCTGCAGCGTCGCCGGGCCGGAGAGGCCGCGATGGGTGAACAGCAGCGCCTCCACGAAGGCCGGTCCGCCGCCGGCACGCACCCGGGCTGGCGTGGCGACGCCGGCCAGCGCGCGGGCGGCGGCCAGCTCGCCACCGCCGAAGGTGAAGGGCACGAGGGCCGGGCGCGGCGCGATCAGCCGGTGACCGAAGCGTTCGGCCAGGTGATAGCCGTAGCCGGTGGCGCCCATCTTGGGGATCGACTTGCCGCCGGTGGCGACGACGAGCTGGCGCGCGGTCGCCGCGCGCCCGCCGCCCGCGCCGCCGAGGCGCAGGGTGAACCGCGCGCCGTCATGGCCGATCTCGTCGGCGGTCGTGCCGAGATGCAATTCGGCGCCGACCGCCGCCATCTCGTCGATCAGCAGCCGGATGATGTCCTTGGCGGAGCCGTCGCAGAAAAGCTGGCCCAGCGTCTTCTCGTGCCAGGCGATCCCGTGCCGGCCGACGAGGTCGATGAAATCCCACTGCGTGTAGCGGGCCAGCGCCGAGCGGGCGAAATGCGGATTGTCCGACAGGAAGGCCTCGGGCGCGGTGTGGAGATTGGTGAAGTTACAGCGCCCCCCGCCCGAGATCCGGATCTTCTCGCCCGGGGCCTTGCCGTGTTCGATCACCGCCACGCGGCCGCCGCGCGCCGCCGCGTGGGCCGCGCACATCATCCCCGCCGCGCCCGCGCCGAGGATCACCGTGTCATATGTCTCCATGGCCGTCATGCGCGCCTTCGAGCATGGATGCCGCGCCCCGGCAAGAGGGCATCGCCGGATCGGGCGAGATCGCGACTGGCGCGAAAGCCCGTTTGGCGCTATGCTGGCTCCAGACCCGGAAAACGGGCGACGGACGAGGCAGTAAGGCGGTATCCCATGACGGAAATGGTCTATGGCACGGTGGCCGCGCGGCCGGGCGAGCCCGTTCTGCCGCGCTGGTGGCGCACGGTGGATCGCTGGTCGCTTTCGGCGATCCTTCTGCTGTTCGGCATCGGTATCCTGCTCGGGCTCGCGGCGTCGCCGCCGCTGGCGGCCAAGAACGGGTTCGAGCCCTTCTACTACGTGAAAAAACAGGCGGTGTTCGGCGGCGCGGCGTTGCTGGTGATGTTCGTGACCTCGATGATGTCGCCCAAGCTGGTGCGGCGCCTCGGCGTGCTGGGCTTCTTCATCGCCTTCGCGGGGCTGGCGCTGCTGCCCGTCTTCGGCACCGATTTCGGCAAGGGCGCGGTGCGCTGGTTCTCGCTCGGTTTCGGGTCGGTCCAGCCCTCGGAATTCCTGAAACCGGGCTTCATCGTGCTGGGCGCCTGGCTGATGGCCGCCTCGATGGAGATCAACGGCCCGCCCGGCAAGCTCTACTCGCTCGTCCTGGCGCTGATCATCGTGGCCTTCCTGGCCATGCAGCCCGATTTCGGCCAGGCGGTCCTGGTGCTGTTCGGCTGGGGCGTAATGTATTTCGTGGCCGGCGCGCCGCTGATCCTGCTGATCGGCCTGGCCGGCGCGGCGGTCTTCGCGGGCACGGTCGCTTATCAGAACTCCGAGCATTTCGCGCGGCGGATCGACGGTTTCCTCTCGCCCGAGGTCGACCCGACCACCCAGATCGGCTACGCGACGAACGCCATCCAGGAGGGCGGCTTCTTCGGCGTGGGGGTCGGCGAGGGCACGGTGAAATGGTCGCTGCCGGACGCGCATACCGACTTCATCATCGCCGTCGCGGCAGAGGAATACGGGCTGGTGCTGGTGCTGTTCATCATCGCGCTCTACGCGGTGGTGACCGTCCGCTCGCTGTTTCGCCTGATGAAAGAGCGCGACCCCTTCATCCGGCTCGCCGGCACCGGCATCGCCTGTCTCTTCGGGCTGCAGGCCGTCATCAACATGGGCGTTGCGGTGCGGCTGCTGCCGGCCAAGGGAATGACGCTGCCCTTCGTCTCGAACGGCGGATCTTCCCTGGTTGCGGGCGGCATCGCGATCGGTATGCTCCTGGCCTTCACCCGCAGCCGCCCTCAGGGCGAGATGAGCGATATCCTGCGCCGCAGCTGGCGCTAGAAAGGCCCGCATGCACACGAACGCGCCGTTGCTGATCATCGCGGCCGGGGGAACCGGGGGGCACATGTTCCCCGCGCAGGCCCTGGCCGAGGAGATGCTGGCGCGCGGCTGGCGCGTCCGGCTCTCGACGGATGCGCGCGGGGCGCGGTACACGCACGGCTTTCCCTCCGAGGTCGCGGTCCGGGTCATGCCCTCGGCCACCTTCGCGCGGGGGGGCGCGCTGGCCAAGCTCGCCGCGCCGTTCCGCATCGCCGCCGGGGTGATCGGCGCGCTGGCGGCGATGCTGCGCGACCGCCCGGCGGTGGTCGCGGGGTTCGGCGGCTACCCGGCGATCCCGGCGATGGCCGCGGCCTGGGCGCTGCGCCTGCCGCGGATGATTCACGAACAGAACGGCGTGCTCGGCCGGGTCAACGCGCTTTTCGCGAAACGGGTCGACCGGGTCGCCTGCGGCACATGGCCGACGGCGCTGCCGGCCGGGGTGGAGGCCGTTCATACCGGCAACCCCGTGCGCGGTGCGATCCGCGAGCGCGCGGGCGCGGGCTATATCCCGCCCGGCGACTACCCGATGAGCCTGCTGGCCATCGGCGGCAGCCAGGGCGCGCGGATCCTGGCCGACCTCGTGCCCGCCGCGGTGGCCGAACTGCCGGCGCCGCTGCGGGCGCATCTGCGGGTGGCGCAGCAGGCACGCGAGGAAGATGTCGAACGCGTGCTCCGCGCCTACCGCGATCTCGGCATGGAGGCCGAGGTCGCGACCTTCTTCGCCGACGTGCCCCGCCGCCTGTCGGAGGCGCAGCTGGTGATCGCGCGGGCCGGGGCCTCGTCCGTGGCGGATATCTCGGTCGTCGGACGCCCGGCGATCCTGATCCCCTTCGCGGCCGCGACGGCGGATCACCAGACCGCGAACGCCCGCGGGCTGAAAGAGGCCGGCGCGGCGGTCGTGCTGGCCGAGGACGGGCTTGATGCCGGGCGGCTGGCGGAGCATATGCAGGCGATCCTGGGCGACCCGGACCGCGCGCGGCAGATGTCGGTGGCGGCGGTCTCGCAGGGACGGCCCGACGCGGCGGAGGCGCTGGCGGGCCTGGTCGAGGCGCTGGCCGGAAAGGACGAGGCATGAACGCGGCGACGAAACTGCCCCTGGAACTGGGCCCGATCCATTTCGTGGGAATCGGCGGGATCGGCATGTCCGGCATCGCCGAGGTGCTGCTGAACCACGGGTATACCGTGCAGGGCTCTGACCTGAAGGAGTCGAAGATTACCGCGCGGCTGGCCGAGCTGGGCGCCCGCGTGACGATCGGGCAGGCGGCCGGGAACCTGGCGGCGGCCGAGGTCGTGGTGATCTCGTCGGCGATCAAGGACGGCAACCCCGAGCTGGAAGAGGCCCGCCGGCGCGGCCTGCCGGTGGTGCGCCGCGCCGAGATGCTGGCCGAGCTGATGCGCCTGAAATCCAACATCGCGGTCGCCGGCACCCATGGCAAGACCACCACGACGACGATGGTGGCCACGCTGCTCGATGCGGGCGGGCTGGACCCGACGGTGATCAATGGCGGCATCATCCATGCCTACGGCTCCAACGCGCGGATGGGCGGGGGCGAATGGATGGTGGTCGAGGCCGACGAGAGCGACGGCACCTTCAACCGGCTGCCGGCGACCATCGCCATCGTCACCAATATCGATCCCGAGCACATGGAGCACTGGGGCAGCTTCGACGCGCTGCGCCAGGGCTTCCAGGATTTCGTGTCGAACATTCCCTTCTACGGGCTGGCGGTGTGCTGCACGGATCACCCGGAGGTGCAGGCGCTGGTCGGGCGGGTGCGCGATCGCCGGGTCGTGACCTTCGGCTTCAACGCCCAGGCCGACGTGTGCGCCGAGAACCTGCACTACGAGGGCGGCATCGCCCGCTTCGACATCGCGCTGCGGGCGGAGGGCACGCGGATCGAGGATTGCAGCCTGCCCATGCCGGGCGATCACAACGTCTCGAACGCGCTGGCAGCGGTGGCGGTGGCCCGTCACCTGGGCATGAAGCGCGCCGAGATCCGCGCCGCGCTGGCGGCGTTCGGCGGCGTCAATCGCCGCTTCACGCGGGTGGGGACCGTCAACGGCGCCACGGTGATCGACGATTACGGACACCACCCGGTCGAGATCGCCGCGGTGCTGCGCGCCGCGCGCCAGGCGGCCGAGGGCCGGGTCATCGCCGTGCACCAGCCGCACCGCTACTCGCGCCTGTCGAGCCTGTTCGAGGAGTTCTGCTCCTGCTTCAACGACGCCGACGTCGTGGCGATCGCCGAGGTCTATGCCGCGGGCGAGGCGCCGGTTCCCGGTGCCAGCCGCGACGACCTGGTCGCCGGGCTGGTGCGCCACGGCCATCGCCACGCGGTGGCGCTGGACGGAGAGGCGGAACTCAAGGCGCTCGTCGCGGCCGAGGCGAAACCGGGCGACATGGTGATCTGTCTCGGGGCCGGCACCATCTCGGCCTGGGCGCACGGGCTGGTCCGGGATCTCGCGGCATGACGATTTCGCTGATCCTGGCCTGCCTCTGGGCGCTGGTGGCGAACGTGATCGCGATGTTCCCGAGCAAACGCAACCACTGGCCCGCCGCCTATGGTCTGATCGCCGTGGGCGTGCCGCTGCTGGGTTACGTGACCTGGGAGAACGGGCCCTGGGTGGGACTGCTCGTGCTCGCGGCGGGCGCCTCGATGCTGCGCTGGCCGGTCTACCATTTCTGGCGCTGGCTGCGCCGACGCTTCGGCGGCCAGGGACCGGCCGAGCCATGAGCCCGTCTATGCCCGACCCCCGCGGCCGGCTGACAGCCGACCGGCCGCTCTCCGACCTGACCTGGCTGCGCGTGGGCGGCCCGGCGGAATGGTTCTTCCAGCCGGCCGATACGGACGACCTTGCTGCGTTCCTGGCCGCGCTGCCGGGCGAGGTGGCGGTCTTCCCGATGGGGGTCGGTTCGAACCTCATCGTGCGCGACGGCGGCATCCGCGGCGTGGTGATCCGTCTCGGTCGCGGGTTCAACGGGATCACGGTCGAGGGTCACCGGATCCGCGTGGGCGCCGCGGCGCTCGACGCGCAGGTCGCCAAGCGCGCGGCCGCGGCCGGGATCGACCTGACCTTCCTGCGCACGATCCCCGGCGCTATCGGCGGCGCGGTGCGGATGAACGCGGGCTGCTACGGCACTTACATGGCGGATGTCTTCGTCGAGGCGACCGCGGTGACGCGAGCCGGAGACATCGTGACGCTCTCGGCTGCCGACCTGGCCTTCGCCTATCGGCACACCGATCTCGCCGCCGACACGGTGATCGTCGAGGCGGTTCTCGAAGGCGCGCCTGGCGATCCCGCTGCGCTGGGGGCGAAGATGGCCGACCAGCTCGCCCGGCGCGACGCATCCCAGCCGACGAAGGACCGCACCGCCGGGTCCACCTTCCGCAATCCCGCCGGCTTCAGTTCGACCGGGCAGGCCGATGACAGCCACGAGCTGAAGGCCTGGTCGGTGATCGACGCGGCCGGGCTGCGCGGCGCGCGGCGGGGCGGGGCGCAGATGAACCCGAAGCATCCCAACTTCCTGACCAACACCGGCACGGCCACGGCGGCCGAGCTGGAATCTCTCGGCGAAGAGGTCCGAAAAAGAGTTTTCCAACACAGCGGAATTTCGCTAGAGTGGGAGATCATGAGGGTCGGCCAACCGGCCCCGGAAAACAACGAATAACCAAGGACCTGCGCGACAGGTCCACGAGGCGCAGAGGCGGGTATGTCGAGCAGGACATCCCCCAGAGTTGCGGTGCTGATGGGCGGCCCGTCCGTCGAGCGCGAGGTTTCGCTCTCTTCGGGGCGGGAATGCGCGGCCGCGCTCCGGGACGAGGGATTCGAAGTGATCGAGCTGGATGCGGGCCGGGACCTGGCCGCGCGCCTCGACGACATTCGCCCCGACGTCGCCTTCAACGCGCTGCACGGGCGCTGGGGCGAGGATGGCTGCGTGCAGGGGCTGCTCGAATGGCTGGGCCTGCCCTATACCCATTCCGGCGTGCTGTCCTCGGCGCTGGCCATGGACAAGCAGCGCACCAAGGAGGTCTACGCCGCCAGCGACCTGCCGGTGGTCGAGAGCCGGCTGGTGGCGCGTGACGTGGCCGCGGCGGCCCACGCGATGGACCCGCCCTATGTCATCAAGCCGAACAACGAGGGATCCTCGGTCGGGATCTACATCGTGCCGCAGGGCGCCGACGCGCCGCCGCGCCTGGCGGACGACATGCCGGCCACGGTCATGGTGGAGCGGTACGTCGCCGGGCGCGAACTGACCGTCAGCGTCGTGGGGGACCGCGCCCTCACCGTCACGGACATCCTCACCGAGGGCTGGTACGACTACCAGGCGAAATACGCCGCCGGCGGGTCGCGCCACGAGGTGCCCGCCGACGTGCCCGCCGAGATCCATGACGCCTGCATGGACTATGCCCGTCGTGCCCATGCGGCGCTGGGCTGCCGCGGCGTGAGCCGGACCGATTTCCGCTGGGACGAGTCCGCCGGGGCCGCGGGGCTCTACCTGCTTGAAACCAACACCCAGCCGGGCATGACCCCCACCTCCCTGACCCCGGAACAGGCGGAGTATTGCGGCATGGGGTTCGGGCCGCTCTGCCGCTGGCTGGTGGAGGATGCATCATGCGGCCGATAAGGCGCGATCCAACCCCGCGCCGCGATATGCGGCCGATAAGGCGCGATCCAACCCCGCGCCGCGATCCGGCGCCGAGCCGCTGGGCCTACCGGATCGAGCGGATGTGGCTGACGCCGTTCTACCGCGCGCTCCTGCGCAAGGGGCTGCCGGTGGCCGTCATCGCCGGCGGCGCCGCCTGGTATCTCGGCGATGCCGACCGGCTCGACGCGCTGCGCGGCCACGTCGCCGAAATCCGCCGCTCGATCGAGCAGCGCCCGGAATTCATGGTCGACCTGATGCGGATCGAGGGCGCGTCGCCCGAGCTTTCCGCCGACATCCGCGAGATCCTGCCGGTGGATTTTCCCGTCAGCTCCTTCGATCTCGAACTGGATCACATGCGCGAACAGGTCGCCGGCCTCGACGCCGTAGCGGGCGCGGAACTGCGCGTCGTCGCGGGCGGCGTGCTGGAGGTGAGCGTCGATGAACGCCTGCCGGCGGTCGTGTGGCGGTCTCGCGAGGGGCTCGAACTGCTGGACGAGGGCGGTCACCGCGTCGCCGCGATCCCGGCGCGGGACGCGCGCCCGGACCTGCCGCTCGTCGCGGGCGACGGTGCCGACCGGGTCGTGGCGGAGGCGTTGCAGGTGCTCGCCGCGGCGACGCCCATCGGCGACCGCGTGCGCGGGCTGACCCGCATGGGCGAGCGGCGCTGGGACCTGGTGCTCGACCGCGACCAGCGGATCATGCTGCCCGAAAGGAACCCGGTCGCGGCGCTCGAACGGGTCATCGCGCTCGATGATGCGCAGGACGTGCTCGCCCGCGACGTCAGCGTCGTGGACATGCGCGACGGGCGCCGCCCGACGCTGCGGCTCAGTGGCAAGGCGCTGGAAGAATTGCGCCGTTTCAGAAGCCTGGATGACGGAGAAGACGCCTGATGACCGATCTCTACCAGTCTCAACGCGCGATGCGGAACAAGCGCCAGGCCGCCATGCAGAGGGGCGTCGTCGCCATTCTGGATGTCGGCACGTCCAAGATCGCCTGTCTCGTGCTGCGCTTCGACGGCCTGGATCCCGTCAAGACCGCCGACGGCGTCGGGCCGATGGCCGGGCAATCGCGGTTCCGCGTCATCGGCGCCGCCACGACCCGCTCGCGCGGGGTGCGGTTCGGCGAGATCGACGCCATGCAGGAAACCGAACGCGCGATCCGTACCGTGGTGCAGGGCGCGCAGAAGATGGCCAATGTCCGGGTGGATCACGTGATCGCCAGCTTCTCGGGCGCACGCCCGCGCAGCTACGGCCTGGCAGGGGCGATCCCGCTCGAGAACGGCACGGTCGACGAATGCGACGTCGCACGGGTCCTGTCGGCCTGCGACGTGCCGGATTACGGCACGGGGCGCGAGGCGCTCCACGCGCAGCCGGTCAATTTCGCCATCGACCATCGCAGCGGTCTCGGGGATCCGCGGGGCCAGATCGGCAACCGGCTCTCGGTGGACATGCATCTGTTGACCGTCGACGGGGCGGTGGTCGAGAACCTGCTTTACTGCGTGAAGCGCTGCGATCTCGAGCTGGCCGGGATCGCCTCCTCGGCCTATGTGTCGGCCATCGCGAGCCTCGTCGAGGACGAGCAGGAGCTTGGCGCGGCCTGTATCGACATGGGCGGCGGTGCGACCGGGCTGTCGATCTTCATGAAGAAGCACATGATCTATGCCGACAGCGTGCGGCTGGGCGGCGACCACGTCACGCTCGACATTTCCAAGGGCCTGCAGGTGCCGATGCAGACCGCCGAGCGGATCAAGACCTTCTATGGCGGCGTGGTGGCCACGGGCATGGACGACCGCGAGATGATCGAGATCGGCGGCGAGACCGGCGACTGGGAACACGACCGGCGCACGGTCAGCCGCGCCGAGCTGATCGGCGTGATGCGCCCGCGCGTCGAGGAGATCCTCGAAGAGGTGCGCGAGCGGCTCGACGCCGCCGGCTTCGAGCATCTGCCGAGCCAGCGGATCGTGCTGACCGGCGGGGCCAGCCAGATCCCGGGGCTCGACGGTTTGGCGGGCAAGATCCTGGGCCAGCATGTGCGGCTCGGCCGCCCGCTGCGCGTGCAGGGGCTGCCCCAGGCCGCGACCGGGCCGGCCTTTTCCTCGGCGGTGGGGCTCTGCCTGTTCGCGGCGCACCCGCAGGACGAATGGTGGGACTTCGAGATTCCGGTCGAACGCTACCCGGCCAGATCGCTGAAAAGGGCGGTGAAGTGGTTCAGGGACAACTGGTAAACCGCAATATCTGGGGAACTCAGCAAAATCCCGCCGAATTGGCGGGGAAAGCGCCCATATATTGTGTCAAATTGGCGTTTTTTTGGTGACCTCGCGGAACGCGTTGGTTACGCTGTGGAATCAAACAGGCGGACTCCGGCCCCGGCCGGAAATGAAAACAGGCGGACGGAACCGATGACCTTGAACCTCACAATCCCCGATCATCAGGACCTCAAGCCGCGGATCACCGTGTTCGGTGTCGGCGGAGCCGGCGGGAACGCCGTGAACAACATGATCGAGAAACAACTCGACGGCGTCGAGTTCGTGGTGGCCAACACCGACGCGCAGGCGCTGTCGCAGGCCCGGGCCCAGTCGAAGATCCAGATGGGCGTGAAGGTCACGGAAGGCCTCGGCGCGGGGGCCCGCCCGTCGGTCGGTGCCGCCGCCGCCGAGGAGACCATCGAGGAAATCGTCGACCATCTCGCCGGGGCGCATATGTGCTTCATCACCGCCGGGATGGGCGGGGGCACCGGCACGGGCTCGGCGCCGATCATCGCCCATGCCGCCCGCGAGCTGGGCGTGCTGACCGTCGGCGTCGTGACCAAGCCCTTCCAGTTCGAAGGCGCCAAGCGCATGCGCCAGGCCGAGGAAGGCGTCGAGGCGCTGCAAAAGGTCGTCGACACCCTGATCATCATTCCGAACCAGAACCTGTTCCGTCTTGCCAACGAGAAGACCACCTTCACCGAGGCCTTCTCGATGGCCGACGACGTGCTCTACCAGGGCGTGAAGGGCGTCACCGACCTGATGGTCCGGCCGGGCCTGATCAATCTCGACTTCGCCGATGTCCGCGCGGTGATGGACGAGATGGGCAAGGCGATGATGGGCACCGGCGAGGCCGACGGCGAAGATCGCGCCATCCAGGCCGCCGAGAAAGCCATCGCGAACCCGCTTCTGGACGAGATCAGCCTCAAGGGCGCGAAGGGCGTGCTCATCAACATCACGGGCGCGCATGATCTGACGCTCTTCGAACTGGACGAGGCGGCGAACCGGATCCGCGAAGAAGTCGATCCGGACGCCAACATCATCGTCGGCTCGACGCTCGACCCGGACATGGAAGGCACCATGCGGGTGTCGGTGGTGGCCACCGGGATCGACGCCTCCAACGTCCATGCTGACATGCCGGTGCCGCGCCGCCGGATTTCCGAGCCGCTGAAGCCGGCGGCCACCGTCGCCGAGGAAGAACATGCCGCCGCCGCGGCAGCGCTGTTCGAGACCCAGCAGCACCCCCATGCCGAGCACGACCAGCCGGCGGAGCCGCGGGGCGAGCCGTCGCTCTTCGGGGATTTCCAGGGCGAGGAACAGCCCGCCGCCGCCACCGGCACCGGCTTTGCCGCCGACAACCGGGGGGCGCCCGGGGCCGCCGCGGACGACCTGCCGCCGCCGGCCTACCAGCCGGAGCCGCAGCACGAGCCGGCCGCCCGGCAGGATCCGCCCGCGGCCGAAGCCGATGCCTATGTGGCGCCGAAGCCGCCCGCGCCCGGCACCGCCTCGCCCGAGGCGATGCAGCGGCTGCGCGCCGCGGTCAACAAGACGCCGCAGGGCGCACAGCAGCAGCCGCGCGCGACCGAGGAGGACCGCGTCGCGCACGGAGACCGGAAGCTCTTCGGGATCAACTCGCTCATCAACCGCATGACGGGCCATCACGGCGAGGAAGCCCCCGCGCAACCGCGCGCCGTGCAGGAGCCGCCGACGCGCCGCGCGACGCCGGCCCAGACCCATATCGAGGAAGAGGAGGAGACCGATCCGGAACAGGAACGGATCGAGATCCCGGCCTTCCTGCGACGCCAGGCGAACTGAAGCCGTCACAATCCCAGGGAAAAGGCCGGCGTTGCCGGCCTTTTTCTTGTTGCTTTTCAAGCACCTGGAGTTTGGATTTCCCGGGATGAGCGGATTTCCGCGCCCCCGGATTCCCTATGTTTCAGAGAGAAATAAAGATTGAGTTGAGGTGTAACCCTTGCGGCTCTACCCCTCTGCGGTAACCCGGCCCGGGGTATGACTCATGCCCGGGGCGACAGATTCCAAGATGGACCGCATGGTACAGACGACGCTCAGGGCAGACATCGCGATTCCGGGAACAGGCCTGCATTCCGGCAAGCCGGTGCGCATGACGCTGCGTCCGGCGCCGGCAAATCACGGCATCTGGTTCCGGCGCACCGACGTCACCGATCGCGACAACATGATCCCGGCGCGCTACGACGCGGTCACGGCGCCGCAGCTCTGCACGCCGCTGGTCAACGCCGAGGGTGTCGAGGTCTCGACGGTCGAGCATGTCATGGCCGCGCTGGCCGGGTGCGGGGTCCACAACGCCCTGGTCGAAATTGACGCGCCCGAGGTGCCGATCCTCGATGGAAGCTCGGCCCGGATCGTGCGCGAGATCCTGCGGCGCGGGCTGCGCTCGCAGGATGCGCCGCTCTTCGTGTTCCGGGTGCGCGAGGCGATCGAGGTCCGCGACGGCGACGCGATGGCGCGCCTGGAGCCGGCCGACCGGTTCGAGATGGACTACCGGATCGAGTTCGACGAACCGGCCATCGGCACCCAGGAACTTCGGCTCGACCTGTCCAACGGGGCCTTCGTGCGCGAGCTGTGCGACAGCCGGACCTTCTGCCGGCAGCGCGACGTCGAGGCGATGCGCGCCGCGGGTCTCGCCAGGGGGGGCAGCTACGAGAATGCCGTCGTCGTGCAGGATGCCGAGGTGCTCTCGCCCGGCGGGCTGCGCCACGCCGACGAGTTCGTCCGCCACAAGATGCTCGACGCGCTGGGCGATCTCGCGCTTGCCGGGGCGCCGATTCTCGGCCGTTATACCGGGCTGCGCGCCGGTCACGCGGTCACGAACGCGCTTTTGCACAAGCTCTTCGCCACGCCCGGCGCGGTGGAGGTCATGGAATGCGACGCCGAGACCGCGGCCATGCTGCCCGGGGTGGGCATCGAACACGGCGATCTCTCCCGGGTCGCCTGAGGCGCGGAAACCGTTTTTCCTCCGGTTTTTATGTGCTAGGAGAAACCGGCGCGGCAGCCATGCCGCGGACAGGACAAGACGGGGTTTGGTGTTCATGGCACGAGGCAGGAGACTGGCGGGAACCCTGGGCGCGTTTGCGGTTCTTGCGGTGCTCGGGGCCTGTGGTGGCGGATCGCGCGAAGCCCCTCTGGACAGCTACTCGGCCGAGGAAATCTACCAGCGCGCCGAGGCGCGGCTGGACTCCGGCAATCCCGATGGCGCGGCCGAATATTTCGTCGAGGTCGAGCGGCTCTATCCCTATTCCGAATGGGCCAAGCGGGCGCTGATCATGACGGCCTATTCCTGGCACCAGGCCGGCGAATACGAGCAGAGCCGCGCCGCCGCGCAGCGCTACATCGATTTCTACCCCGCCGACGAGGACGCGGCCTACGCGCAGTACCTGCTGGCGCTGAGCTATTACGACCAGATCGACAAGATCGGTCGCGACCAGGGGCTGACCTACCAGGCCCTGCAGGCATTCCGGCGGGTGATCGAAAACTATCCCGACAGCGAATACACGCAGTCCGCGATGCTGAAATTCGATCTCGCTTTCGACCACCTGGCGGCCAAGGAAATGGAGATCGGGCGTTACTACCTGAAGCGGGGGCATTACACCGCGGCGATCAACCGTTTCCGGGCTGTCGTGGAGGATTTCCAGACCACCACGCACACGCCCGAGGCGCTGCACCGGCTGGTGGAATCCTACCTGTCGCTCGGCCTCGCCGCCGAGGCGCAGACCGCCGCCGCGATCCTCGGCCACAACTACCGAGGCAGCCCGTTCTACGACGACAGCTACAGGCTGCTGACCGGTCGTGGCCTCGCGCCCGAGGCGCGCGGCGACAGCTGGCTTCGCGCGGTCTACCGGCGCACGATCCGCGGCGAGTGGCTCTGACGGGAGCCACCTCGCATGCTGCGAAGCCTCGACATCCGGGACATGCTGATCATCGACCGGCTGGAGATGGATCTCCGGCCGGGGCTCAATGTGCTGACCGGCGAGACCGGCGCGGGCAAGTCGATCCTGCTGGACGCGCTCGGCTTCGTGCTGGGCTGGCGGGGGCGGGCGGAGCTGGTGCGCGCCGGGGCGGCGGAGGGCGAGGTCGTCGCGGTCTTCGACCTGCCGGGGACGCATCCGGCGCGCGCCGTGCTCGACGAGGCCGGCCTGCCCGCCGGCGACGAGCTGATCCTGCGCCGTGTCAACCGCCCCGACGGGCGTAAGCAGGCCTGGGTCAACGACCGGCGCTGTTCCGGCGAGGTCTTGCGCGCGCTTTCGGACATGCTGGTGGAGCTTCACGGCCAACAGGACGACCGTGGCCTGCTGAACCCGCGCGGGCACAGGGCGCTGCTGGATGCCTATGCGGGTCTGGATGCGCAGCTGGCCGACACCCGCGCGGCCTGGCGCGCGCGGGCGGCGGCGCGCAAGGCGCTCGACGCGGCCGAGGCGCAGCTGGCCGAGGCCGAGCGGGAGGAAGAGTTCCTGCGTCATGCCGTGGGCGAGTTGGACGCGCTGGACCCGCGGCCCGGCGAAGAGGCCGACCTCGACCGCCGGCGGCGCCTGATGCAGGGCGCCGAGCGAATCCGCGAGGACATCGCGCGGGCGCATGCGGCGCTGGGCCCCGAGGGGGCCGAGGGGCTGATGGGCGACGCGCTGCGCTGGCTCGAAGATGCGCGCGACCAGGCCGGCGAGCAGCTCGAGGCGCCGCTCGCGGCGCTTGGCCGCGCGCTGACCGAACTGGGCGAGGCCGCGCAGGGCGTCGAGCATTGCCTTGAGGCGCTCGATTTCGACCCGCACGAGCTGGAGCGGATCGAGGAACGGCTCTTCGCGATCCGCGCGCTGGCGCGCAAGCATGACGTTCTGCCCGACGAGCTGGGCGGCTTTGCCGGCGACCTGCGCGCCCGGCTCGACGCGATCGATCGCGGCGCCGAGGAAATCGCGGGCCTGAAATCCGCCCTGGCCGAGGCCGAGGGTGGCTATGACGCCGCCGCGGGCGCCCTGTCCGAGATCCGCCACGAGGCGGCCGCGCGGCTCGATGCGGCGATGGCCGACGAGCTGGCGCCGCTCAAGATGGAGCGGGCCGTGTTCACGACCGGGATCGCCCCGGCGGAGCCCGGCCCCGAGGGGCGCGACGCTGTGACCTTCCGCGTCGCGACGAACCCCGGCGCCCCGGCCGGGCCGCTCGACAAGATCGCGTCCGGCGGCGAGCTGTCGCGTTTCCTGCTGGCGCTCAAGGTGTGCCTGACGGGCCGCCAGGCGGGCCTGACGATGATCTTCGACGAGATCGACCGCGGCGTGGGCGGCGCGACCGCCGACGCGGTGGGCCGGCGGCTCGCGCGGCTGGCGGACGGGGCGCAGGTGCTGGTGGTGACCCATTCGCCGCAGGTCGCGGCGAAGGGTGCCCACCACTGGCGGGTGGAAAAGCGGGTCGAGGGCGATCAGACGACCTCGGCCGTGGTGCCCTTGTCCGGGGCCGCGCGCGTGGACGAGATCGCCCGGATGCTGGCCGGGGACCGCGTCACCGACGAGGCACGGGCCGCGGCCGAGGCGCTGCTCGGGGGTTAGGCCCGGTAATCCGCGGCACGCAGCCCGTCCTCGCCCGCCAGGTGGGTTTCCGCCCCCGGCATGATATCGGTATTCTGTGCCGCCACGGCCTGCCAGCCCGCGCCGGTGTCGCGGAGCACGGTGACCAGGATCGTCTGCCGGTCGGGCGCGGTGCCGCCCTCCGGCCGCAGCTGTCCCGAGAGCCGGAACCGCGCATGAACCACGGCCATGCCGGCGCCGAGAGCACGTGTCTTGACGCGGCCCAGGGCGAGCCGGCTCTCGGCGAAGAAGGTGGTCAGCCCGTAATGGTGGGCGCGGCGGATGGCGGCGCGATCTTCCCACCAGATGCCGACGACGTTCACGAAATCCGCGTCCTCGGCGAAGAGCGCGGCCAGCGCGCCCGCGTCGCGGTTCATCCAGGCCTCTGCGAAGGCGCGCGGGAAATCACCGGGCGTGGCGGGCAGCATCGCGCCTCACGCTCCGCGGATCATCTTGCCGGGGTTCAGGATGCCCTGCGGATCGAGCGCCCGCTTGATCTGGCCCATGACGTCCCAGCCGGCGCCGTGTTCGGCTTCCATGTAGTCGAGCTTGCCCATGCCGACCCCGTGCTCGCCGGTGACCGTGCCGCCGAGCCTGAGCGCGCGTTCGACCATCCGGTGCGACAGCGCCTTGGCCGCCGTCATTTCCGCGTGGTTGCCGGGTTCGACCAGCAGGATCGCGTGGAAATTCCCGTCACCCACATGGCCGAGGATCGGACCCGGGATCGGGCTTGCGTCGATATCGGCGCGGGTCTCCGCCACCGCCTCGGCGAGCCGCGAGATCGGCACGCAGAGATCCGTGACCACCGCGGTCGCGCCGGGGCGCAGTTGCAGGCAGGAATAGTAGGCGTTGTGGCGCATCTTCCAGAGCCGGTTGCGTTCCTCGGTCTGCTTGGACCACTGGAACTCGGAGCCGCCGAACTCGGCCACGATCTCGCCGAAGCGTTCCGACTGTTCGGCCACGCCGGCGTCGGAGCCGTGGAATTCCACCATCAGGTGCGGCTTTTCCGGCATGCCTGCGCCGGATTGCGCGTTGAAGGCGGCGGCGGTGGCCTCGTCCACGAACTCGATCCGGGCCATGGGAATGCCCATCTGGATCGTCGTGATCACCGCGCTGACCGCGTCGCCGATCTCGTCGAAGGCGCAGATGCCGGCGGAAATCGCCTCGGGCTGGCCCTGCAGGCGCAGCGTCAGCGCCGTGATGACGCCGAGCGTGCCCTCAGAGCCCAGGAAAAGCCCGGTCAGGTCGTAGCCGGCCGAGGTCTTGCGCGCCCGGCTGCCGGTGCGGATGATCCGCCCGTCGGCCGTCACCACCTCGAGCGCCAGGACATTGTCGCGCATCGTGCCGTAGCGCACGGCCGTGGTGCCCGAGGCCCGCGTCGCGGCCATGCCGCCGATGGTGGCGTTGGCGCCGGGATCGACGGGAAAGAACAGGCCCGTGGCGCGCAGTTCGGTGTTCAGCGCTTCGCGCGTGATGCCGGGCTGCACGGTGCAGTCCATGTCGGCGTCGTTGACTTCCAGCAGGCGATCCATCCCCACGAAGTCGATCGTCACGCCCCCCTTGAGCGCCAGCGCGTGGCCCTCGAGCGAGGTGCCGACGCCCCAGGGAATGATCGGGCAGTCGTTCGCCGCACAGATTCGCACGATCCGGGCAACCTCGTCGGTGGTCTCGGGATAGGCCACCGCGTCGGGCGGCAGGTGCGGGAAATGGGTCTCGTTTTGACCGTGCAGGTCGAGATCGGACTTGGAGGTGGTGATGCGATCGCCTAAGACTGCCTGCAGTTCGGTAATTGCCTGCTGGATCGACATCTGAGCCTCCTGTTCCGGGTCGGACCGACACTAGGCCAGTGCGGCGGCAGGGAAAAGCCGGTTCGCCATGCGGTAGGGAACGGTGCTCAGGCAGATCCGAGAGTTTCTCGAACGGGAGCTGACCGGCGGGGTCAGGAACCTCTGGCATGCCTGGCGCACCATGCGCGAAAAGGGACCGAGCCAGATCCAGTTCTGGCTGATCGCGCTTCTGATCGGGATCGCCGCCGGCTTCGCGGCGCTGTTCTTCCGCAAGGGGATCTCGGCGCTGCAGACCCTGATCTACGGCACCGACGACGTGATGCTGGCCAGTCACCTGCAAACCCTGCCCTGGTGGGTCGTGCTGATCGTCCCCGTGATCGGCGGGCTTGTCGTGGGCATCATCCTGAACGCCATGACGCCCGACGGGATATCGCGCGGTGTCGCCGACGTCATAAACGGTGCGGCGCTCCGCGACGGGCGGGTCGAGATCCGCGCCGGCATCGCCTCGGCGCTGGCGTCGCTGGTGACGCTCTCGACCGGCGGCTCAACGGGACGCGAGGGGCCGGTCGTGCACATGGCGGGCGTGATCTCGACCTGGGTCTGCCAGCGCATCAACGCCAGCGGCATGACCGGCCGCGACCTGCTGGGCTGCGCGGTGGCCGCGGCCGTGTCGGCCTCGTTCAACGCGCCGATCGCCGGCACGCTCTTCGCGCTCGAGGTGGTGCTGCGCCATTTCGCCGTGCATGCCTTCGCGCCCATCGCCATCGCCGCGGTCGCGGGAACGGTGGTGAACCGGCTCGAATTCGGCAACATCACCGAGTTCAGCCTGACCGAGGAAAGCGTGCTCGCCTTCTATGTCGAGCTTCCGGCCTTCCTGATCCTCGGGCTGGTCTGCGGGCTCGTCGCGGTGATCCTGATGCGCGCGATCTTCCTGGCCGAGGATCTGGGCACGGTGATCCAGCGCGCCACCCGGATGCCGGGCTGGCTGCGCCCGGCGGTGGCGGGGCTGGTGCTGGGCGCCGTGGCGATCTGGTTCCCGCATATCATCGGGGTCGGCTACGAGACGACATCGGCGGCGCTGACGGGAGAATTGCTGCTCTGGAACGCGATGGTCTTCGCGGCGGTCAAGGTCTTCGCCGTGGCCGTGACCATGGCCGGGCGCATGGGCGGCGGGGTGTTCTCGCCGTCGCTGATGGTGGGCGCTCTGACCGGGCTGGCCTTCGGCCTGGTCGCCACGGCGATCTTTCCGGAGGTCTCGGGATCCGAGACGCTCTACGCGCTGGCGGGGATGGGGGCGGTCGCCGCGGCGGTGCTGGGCGCGCCGATCTCGACGACGATGATCGTCTTCGAACTGACCGGCGACTGGCAGACGGGGCTCGCGGTGATGGTCGCGGTCTCGACCTCGACGGCGCTGGCCAGCCGCATGGTCGACCGCTCCTTCTTCCTCACCCAGCTCGAGAGACGCGACCTGCACCTCGCGGCCGGTCCGCAGGCCTACCTGCTGGCCACCGTGCCGGTCAGCCTCGTGATGCGGCCCAAGGACAGCCAGCGCGCCGCGCCGGAGGACCGCTGCTGGGAACTGATCGAGCAGGGCGTCTATATCGACCGCGAGGCCACGCTCGAGGCTGCGATGCCGGTCTTCGAGGCCAACAACCCCGAATTCCTGCCGGTGGTCTCGCGGGCGGAGAAGGACGCGCCCACGGTGCTCTGGGGGGCGGTCTACCAGGTGGACGCGCTCAAGGCGTTCAACCGGGCGCTCTCGGCCACGGCGGCCGAGGAACATTCCTGACGGCGCGCGGCACCCCGATCAGAGCTGCTCCACCGTGACCTTTTCGGGATGGAAGGCGAGGTAGCCCCTGATCTGTTCCGCGCCGGCCACCGGATCCTCGTAGGACCAGCCGGCATCCTTGATGACCGTGCTCTTGGTCTGGATGCTGTAATAGGTGGCCTCGCCCATGTCGGGGGAGCGGGTGCGGGTCTCGGATTCGTCGAGGAACGCCATGCCGATATCGGATCGCGGGAAATAGATCACCGCCGGCCGGTCACCCTCGTGGAATTCCAGCGCATCGCGGCTCTCGCCCAAAACCGCGCCGCCGGCGCGCACGACCCAGAGCCCCTCGGCCGGCCGTATCTGAATATGGTCGGTCATCCGTCCCTCCCTTTTTGTCTTCCCGGCATCCTATACCGGGGCGCTTGTAACGCGGGCGTGTCAGATCGGCGCGCAGGCGGCTTCGAGCCAGGCGCGCGCCGCGTCGCCGCAGCGGGGGCCGATCCTGTCCAGGACCTCGGCGTGGTAGGCGTTGAGCCAGTCGCGTTCGGCCCCGGTCAGCAGCGCGGCGTCGATCAGACGCCGATCGATCGGTACGTAGGTGAGCGTACGGAAGGCCAGCATCTCCCGCGCGTCGGCCCCGGGCAGCGCCGGTGCCTCTTCCACCACGATCAGGTTCTCGATCCGGATGCCGAAGGCCCCCTCGCGGTAATAGCCGGGCTCGTTCGACAGGATCATGCCCGGTTCCAGCGGCACGTGCGAGATGCGCGACAGGCGTTGCGGTCCCTCGTGCACGCTGAGATAGGCACCGACACCATGCCCCGTCCCGTGGTCATAGTCCAGACCCGCCTGCCAGAGCGGCCAGCGCGCCAGCGCGTCCAGGTCGCGCCCGGCCAGGCCACGCGGCCAGCGGGTCATGGAGATCGCGATCATGCCCTTGAGCACGCGGGTGAAACAGGCGCGTTCTTCGGCGCCGGCGGCGCCGATCGCCATGGTGCGGGTGATGTCGGTCGTGCCGTCCAGGTACTGCCCGCCCGAATCGACCAGCAGCAGCTCGCCCGCGGCAAGGCGGCGGTTCGAGTCCTCGGTCACCCGGTAATGGGGCAGGGCGGCGTGCGGTCCCGCGCCGGCGATGGTCTCGAAGCTGATGTCCTGCAGCGCGCCCGTGGCCTCGCGGAACCCCTCGAGCGCGGTCGCCACGTCGATTTCCGTCAGCGCGGCCGGGTTCTGCGCGTCGAGCCAGGCCAGGAACTCGACCATCGCGGCGCCGTCGCGCAGATGTGCCTCGACGGCGCCGGCGATCTCGGTTTCGGTCTTGCAGGCCTTGGGCAGGATGCAGGGATCGTCGGCCCAGGCGATGGCCACGCCCGCGGCCTCGAGCGCGGCGGACACCGCGCAGGGCGCGCTGGCCTTGTCGACGCGCACCGGGCCTGTCAGCGCGGCGAGCGCATCCTCGAAGGCGTCCCAATGGGCCAGGTCGATGCCCGGATCGGGGCCGAGACCGTCGAACTTCTCGGGGTCGGAGAACAGGTGCAGATGCCCGTCGTCATGCAGGATCGCGAAGGCGTGGACGACCGGGTTCCGGGGGATGTCCGCGCCGCGGATGTTCAGTAGCCAGCAGATCGAGTCGGGCAGGGTCAAAACGGCGGCCTTGTGGCCGGCCGCGCGCAGCGCCTCGGCGATCTCCGCGCGCTTCGTCTCGTCGCCTTTCCCGGCATATGCCTTGGGATAGCTTCGCACCGGCTCTGCCGGGCGGGCGGGACGGTCGTCCCAGACCCGGTCGAGCGGGTTCTCGACCGGCGCCAGCACCACGCCGCTGCCCGCCAGCGCCGTCGCGATCTCTTCGATCTGGGCGGGGGTGTGCAGCCAGGGATCGAAGCCGACCCTGCCGCCGGTGGGCAAGTGCTCCCTGAGCCATGGGCCGGGCTTGGTCTCGGGCCAGTCGACGGGGGTGAAATGGGCGGTATCGACCTGGGCCTTCACCTGCACCCGGTAGCGGCCGTCAACGAAAATGCCGGCGACATCCCGCAGCACGACCGCGAAACCGGCCGAGCCGGTGAAGCCCGTGAGCCAGGCCAGCCGCTCGTCGCGGGGCGCGACGTATTCGCCCTGGTGGGCGTCCGCCCGCGGCACGAGAAAGCCGTCGAGCCCCGCGGCGCGCATGGCCTCGCGCAGCCGGGCGAGCCGCGGCGGACCCTGTTCGGGGCGGGAGGTGACGGCGAAGGACTGCAGCATCAGCTTGCCCGCGTCAGCGCGACGCGCATGGCCCGTTCCGAGGCCCGCGGGTCGATGTCGAAGAGCGCGGCCAGCTGCTCGGTCATGGCACCGGCCAGCTGTTCGACGTCGGTGATGGTCACGGCCCGGTCGTAGTAGCGGGTCACGTCATGGCCGATGCCGATGGCCAGGAGTTCCACTTGCTTCTTGCGCTCGACCATGGCGATCACGTCCCGCAGGTGCTTTTCGAGATAGTTGGCCGGGTTCACGGACAGGGTGGAGTCGTCCACCGGCGCGCCGTCCGAGATCACCATCAGGATCTTCCGCGCCTCGTTGCGCGCGGTCACGCGGCGATGGGCCCATTCCAGCGCCTCGCCGTCGATATTCTCCTTCAGCAGGCCCTCTTTCATCATCAGTCCGAGGTTGGGCCGGGCGCGGCGCCAGGGTGCGTCGGCCCCCTTGTAGACGATGTGGCGCAGGTCGTTCAGGCGGCCGGGCTGTTGCGGGCGGCCGTCGGCCAGCCACGCCTCGCGGCTTTGCCCGCCTTTCCAGGCGCGGGTGGTGAAGCCGAGGATCTCGACCTTGACCTGGCAGCGTTCCAGCGTGCGCGCGAGGATGTCGGCGCAGATCGCCGCGATGGAGATCGGCCGCCCGCGCATCGAGCCGGAATTGTCCAGCAGCAGCGTCACGACGGTGTCGCGGAACTCGGTGTCCTTCTCGACCTTGAAGGAGAGCGGCGTCGTCGGGTTCGCCACGACGCGGGCGAGCCGCCCGGCATCGAGGATGCCCTCCTCGCGGTCGAACTCCCAGCTGCGGTTCTGCTGCGCCTGCAGGCGGCGCTGGAGCTTGTTGGCCAGCCGGCTGACGGCGCCCTTCAGCGGCTCAAGCTGCTGGTCGAGATAGGCGCGCAGCCGTTCGAGCTCTGCCGGTTCGGCCAGGTCCTCGGCGCGGATTTCCTCGTCGAAGCCGGTGGTGAAGACGCTGTAGTCCGGGTCGGCCTCGGAATGGGGCTGGGGCGGCGGCGGCTCGTGCGGCGGCTCGCCCTGGGGCAGCTCCGCCTCGTCGGCCATGTCCTGGTCGTCGGCCTCTTCCATCGAGACCTGCGCCTCGGACTGGTCGGTCTCCTGGCTCTCGGATTCGTCGGGCGGCGCCTCCTGGTCGTCGGTCGACTCCTCGTTGTCGCGCCCCTCGCTGTCGGGGGTCTCTTCCTCGCTCTGGTCCTCCTCGGCGGTCTCGTCCTGCTCGTCGTTCTCGGCGTCGGGATCCTCGCCAAGCTGGTCGCCGTAGCCGAGATCCTCGATCACCTTGCGGGTGAAGCGGGCGAATTCCGTCTGGTCGGCCAGAACCCGGTCGAGCCGGCCGAGCGTGTCGCCGGCCTGGCCCTCGATGAAGCCGCGCCAGAGATCCATCACGTTGTCGGCGCCCGCGGGCAGGTCGCGGCCGGTCGCGAGATGGCGCACCAGGTAGCCGGCGGCCTGGGCCAGCGGCGCGTCGCCCGGGTCGGTGATATCGCCGTAGCCCCGGCGCGCGGCCTCGTCGGCGATGCGCGCGTCGATGTTCTTGGCGGTGCCGGGCATGTCGCGCGCACCCATCGCCTCGCAGCGCGCGGTCTCCATCGCGTCGTAGAGCGCGCGGGCGATCTCGCCCTGCGGCTGGTATTTCGCCGCCGTCTTGTCGTCGTGGTACTTGCGGCGCAGCGCGAAGGCGTCCGCGGTGCCGCGCGCCAGCAGCACCTCGTCGCGGGTCATCCGCCGGCTGATCTGGGGCAGGCGCATCGAGTCCGACGTCATGCCCGGCGGATCGACGGAATAGCTGACCGACATCTCCGGGTCGTCGGCCATCGTCTTGGTCGCTTCCGCCAGTGCCTTCTTGAACGGGTCGGCGGGGTTGTCGGTCTGCCTGGTCATGATCCTCGCCGTCGCGGGCCGTCAGCCGAGGCTGACGCTCGCCGCGCTCTCGGGCAGCTCCTCGTCGAAGCAGCGCTGGTAGAACTCGGCCACGGTCTGGCGTTCCAGCTCGTCGCACTTGTTGAGGAAGGTCACGCGGAAGGCATAGCCCACGTCGCGGAAGATCTCGGCGTTCTGGGCCCAGTTGATGACCGTTCGCGGGCTCATCACGGTGGACAGGTCGCCATTCATGAAGGCGGTGCGCGAGAGATCCGCGACGGTCACCATCTGGCCGATGGTCCGGCGGCCCTTCTCGGTGTTGTAATGCGGGTTCTTCGACAGCACGATCTGCGTCTCGGCGTCGTGGCTGAGATAGTTCAGCGTGGCGACCATCGACCAGCGGTCCATCTGGCCCTGGTTGATCTGCTGGGTGCCGTGATAGAGTCCCGTCGTGTCGCCGAGCCCGACGGTGTTGGCCGTCGCGAAAAGCCGGAAATAGGGATGCGGCGTGATCACCTCGTTCTGGTCCAAGAGCGTCAGCTTGCCGTCCACCTCCAGCACACGCTGGATCACGAACATCACGTCGGCCCGGCCGGCATCGTATTCGTCGAAGACGATGGCCGCGGGGTTGCGCAGCGCCCAGGGCAGGATGCCCTCCTGGAACTCGGTGACCTGCTTGCCGTCGCGCAGCTTGATGGCATCCTTGCCGATCAGGTCGATCCGGCTGATATGGCTGTCGAGATTGACCCGCACCGTGGGCCAGTTGAGCCGCGCGGCCACCTGCTCGATATGGGTCGATTTGCCGGTGCCGTGATAGCCCTGGATCATCACCCGGCGGTTATGGGAAAAGCCGGCCAGGATCGCGAGCGTCGTGTCGGGGTCGAACTTGTAGGTCGAATCGAGTTCCGGCACACGGTCGTTGGACTCGGCGAAGCCGTACACCTCCATGTCGGTGTCGATGCCGAAAACCTCGCGGACCGAATGCCGCTTCGTCGGCTCCTGTGCCATTTCCATCCTGCCGTCTGCCATGCTGTCATCCCGTTTCCGTGCGCCCGGTCCCCGGCCGGACGGCGCGTTTCGCAACCCGCGTGTAGTGGAACATATCGCGACGAGAGGCAAGGGGAAGGACGTCGCCCCGGCGCGGCCGGCGGTCCCGTCGCAGCGCAGCCGGTTCAGTCCTTGAAGCTGCGGCTTTCCTTGATCTGGTCCCAGGCCCAGACGACCTCTTGCAGGCGCTCCTCGTCGGCGCGCGTGCCGCCGTTCATGTCCGGGTGAAGATCCTTGACCAGCGACTTGTACTGCTTGCGGATCTCGGTGCGGGTCCAGTGATCCTGCGCGTCCAGGATCTCGAGCGCACGGCGCTCGGTCGGCGGCAGGCGTCGGGTCGCGGCGCCGGCCCGGCCCTTGCCTGGGTTCTGGGTCGCCTTCTCGCCCAGGATCTGCATCGGGTCGTCGATGCCGAGCCGTTCCCAGGCCCGCTGCTCGCGATCGTTGAGCGGACGCGTACCGCGCCCCCAGACCCGATCCTTCTGCATCTGTTCCTCGACCTCTTCCTCGTTCTGCGAGGAAAAGAAGTTCCACTTCAGGTTGTATTCCCGCACATGGTCGAGGCAGAACCAGAAATATTCGTCCAGGTGATCGGGCGATTTCGGCGCGCGGTACTGGCCGGGCTTGTCGCAGCCGGGCTGCTCGCAGACGCGCTGCGAGGTCTCGAAAGCGCCGGACATGCCGCGACGACCCCGGTTGCGCTTCTTCTTGTCAACCGAGGCGCGGATATCGAAATCGAAAGGGGAACGGTCCGTCATGTGTCACGCGTTTGTTCTCGACTCGGGCGCATTAGTTTAGTGTTTTGTGCGCGCGAACCAAGGGCAATCTCTAAGGCAGATGGAATTTCACATGGGGCTTGAAGACCAGATCCGCAACCGGCTCGAAGAGGCGCTTGCGCCCACCGAACTCGAGGTCATCAACGAAAGCCATCGGCATGCCGGCCATGCCGGCGACGACGGTTCGGGCGAGAGCCACTGGCACCTGGTGATCGCGAGCCCGCGGTTCGAAGGAAAGAGCCGCATCGCGCGCCACCGGGCGGTGCATGCGGCGCTCGGCCCCGATATCATGGGCCGGATTCACGCCTTGTCGATGGATTTGCGCTGAGCGCGCGGCGGGGCCGCTCAGTCGCGCCCCGCATCCGCGTTCCGGTTCGGGACCATCCGGCCGAGCCGAGGTTCCTCGCGCCGGGCCGGCCGCGGGCCGGGATCGGGCACGGCAAGGCTTGCCTGCAGCCGTTCGAGAGCCGAGGCGCCGGGACGCTGCCGCGGCGGGCGGCCGGCGGTAACAGGGGGCGCGGCGCGCGCCGCGACGTCGGCGGCCGGGGCCCCTTCGGCCAGCGGGCGGCGAAAGACCAGCATGCTGCGATAGACCGTGCGCCGCGCCGCGAGACCGGTGCGTTCCTCGACGGGCAGGCTGTCGGTGCGGAGGTATTCCCAGCCCTCGGCGCCGAGCTCGTTCATCACCGTGCCGAGCGCATGGGCGAAGCGGTCCTCGGGGGCTCCGAGTTTCCTGCCCTTGGCCCCGCGGCGGGGCGCGGGGACGACACGGTATTCATAGCGGGACGGCATGGCCTGACTCCGGATCTGGTCGCGTCAGGGTAGAGCCTAGCAGCCGTTTGCCGCGGCTGTCCATTGCCGCGGGGCCGCGTGGCGGCGCGCCGCCGGCCCGGCCGGGCTCAGAGTCCGAGCTTCGACGCCACGATCTGGTTGACTGCCTTTGGGTTGGCCTTGCCGCCGGTGGCCTTCATCACCTGGCCGACGAACCAGCCCGCGAGCTTTGGGTTGGTCTGGGCCTTTTCCACCTGGGCGGGGTTCTCGGCGATGATCTTGTCGACCGCGGCCTCGATGGCGCCGGTGTCGGTGACCTGTTTCATGCCGCGGGCCTCGACGATCTCGGCGGGGTCGCCGCCCTCGGCCCAGACGATCTCGAACAGTTCCTTGGCGATCTTGCCCGAGATGTCGCCCTTGGCGATCAGGTCGAGGATGCCGCCCAGCTGCGCGGCCGAGACGGGGCTCTCCTCGATGCCGAGATCTTCCTTGTTCAGCCGGCCGAACAGCTCGTTGATGACCCAGTTGGCCGCCTGCTTGCCGTCGCGGCCCCCGGCCACGGCCTCGAAGAAGGCGGCGTTGGCCGGTTCCGCCGTCAGCACGCCGGCGTCGTACTCGGTGATGCCGAAGTCCGTGACGAAGCGGGCCTTCTTCTCGTCCGGCAGTTCCGGCAGGCTGGCGGCGATGTCGTCCACCCAGGCCTGCTCGATCTCGAGCGGCAACAGGTCGGGGCAGGGGAAGTAGCGGTAGTCATGCGCCTCTTCCTTGGACCGCATCGAGCGTGTCTCGCCCTTGTCGGGATCGTAGAGGCGGGTTTCCTGCACAACCGCGCCGCCATCCTCGATGATCGCGATCTGGCGGCGCGCCTCGTATTCGATCGCCTGCTGGATGAAGCGCATCGAGTTCATGTTCTTGATCTCGCAGCGCGTTCCGAGATGGCTGAAATCCTGCGTTTCCTGGTACTTCTCGTAATCGCCCGGACGGCAGACCGACACGTTCACGTCGGCGCGCAGGTTGCCCGACTGCATGTTGCCGTCGCAGGTGCCGAGATAGCGCATGATCTGGCGCAGCTTGGCGACATAGGCGGCGGCTTCCTCGGGGCCGCGGATGTCGGGGCGGCTGACGATCTCCATCAGCGCGATGCCGGTGCGGTTGAGGTCCACGAAGGACATCGTCGGGTCCATGTCGTGGATCGACTTGCCGGCATCCTGCTCCATGTGGATGCGCTCGATCCGGACCTTGCGCGCAACGCCCGGCCCCATGTCCACCAGCACCTCGCCCTCGCCCACGAGCGGGTGGTAGAGCTGGCTGATCTGGTAGCCCTGCGGCAGGTCGGGATAGAAGTAGTTCTTGCGGTCGAAGGCCGAGACGAGGTTGATCTCCGCCTTGAGCCCGAGCCCGGTGCGCACCGCCTGGGCCACGCAGAATTCGTTGATCACCGGCAGCATGCCCGGCATCGCCGCGTCCACGAAGGCGACGTTGGAGTTGGGCTCGGCGCCGAATTCGGTCGAGGCGCCGGAGAACAGCTTGGCCCGGGACGCCACCTGCGCATGCACCTCGAGCCCGATCACGAGCTCCCAGTCCTGCTTGGCGCCGGCGATGATCTTCGGCTCCGGTTCGGTATAGGTCAGGTCGAGCATCAGCGTCCTCCGTCGTCGATCCGCCTTCTAGGCCAGCCGGGGCGGGCGGGCAAGGGCGGACGCGCAGGGTTTCGCCGATCCGGGTTCGACGGCGGCGCCAGGGATTGCGTGGCCGGCGCGTCGGGGGCATTCTGCGCCCGATCCGCCGGCCTGCCGGCACTGCCGGGAAAACCCGATGCGCCTGTCATATCGTTCCGCCGTCGCGCTCGTCGCGGTCCTTCTGGCCGCCGGCTGCGCGGAGCCGGTGGCCTCGACCAAGTCGCCGGACACGCCACCGCCGATGCGTTGGGATCATCGCCCCGAGGCCGATCGCTGGACCGCGGCGACGATGGCGGCGCTGGACGGGCACGGCCGCGCCCTCGTCGCGCTGGAGCCCGCCGATGTCGGCGACTGGTGCCCGGCCTATCCCGAGGCGGACGCGGAAACGCGCAAGGCCTTCTGGGCCGGTCTCATCTCTACCCTGGCCAAGCACGAAAGCACCTGGAACCCGGGGGCCGCCGGCGGTGGCGGGCGCTGGTTCGGCCTGGTGCAGATCGCCCCGGCCACGGCGCGGGGCTATGGCTGCGCCGCCGGGGACGCGGCGGCGCTGAAGGACGGGGCGAAGAACCTGTCCTGCGCGGTGCGGATCATGGCCGAGACGGTGCCGCGCGACGGGGTGATCGCCGCGGGCGGGCGCGGGGTCGCGGCCGACTGGGGACCGTTCCACAGCGCGCGCAAGCGCGGCGACATGCGCGCCTGGACCCGCGCGCAGAGCTACTGCCGCGACGGCTAGGGGGCCTCAGTATCCGCCCGCCGTCTCGCGCGCCCAGCTCGGCATGCGGGTGGTCTGCACCAGCGAAACCGTCGGCGCGTGGCGTCCGCCAAGCGCCAGCGTCTCGTTCATCAGCATCTCTATCCCGTCCTGGGAATTGGACGAGATCCGTTCGGGCGCGATCGGCTTGCCGATGGTGATGCGGTAAGGCTGGCGATCCTTGTTGAGCGTCTCGTGGAACAGCGTGATGTCGCGCAGGGTCGGGTGGATGAGGTCGAAGATGTAGAACAGCGCGGAATTGCGCGCCCGGATGTTGACCGGGATCACGGGCAGCTCGAACTTGCGCGCGATCATCGCCGCCGAGGGCATCCAGGGCCGCTCGAACAGCCGGAGCCCGCGCCGCTTGGCCAGGCGTCCCGACGGGAACAGGACGCCGAGACGACCGGCATCGACCGCCTTGCGGGTATAGGCCATGGTCTCGCGGGTCTTGGCGTGGCTGCGCTTTTCCTTGCGCCATTCGACCGGCGCGATCATGTCCTGCATCTGCGGCAGCACACGCAGGATGTCGGAATTGGCGTAGTAATAGGCGTCCGGCCGGACCTGGCGCAGCACGTGGTGCAGGATGATCCCGTCCGCGATCCCGGTCGGATGATTGGACACGATCAGCGCCGCGCCGTTGCGCGGAATGTTCTCGAGGCCCGAGAATTCCACGTCGCGCGCGATGAGCGCGGCCATGCGGGACATGATCTCGGGCGGGGCGGCGTCCTCGATCGCGGTGCCGATCTCCAGCGTCCGGTCGTAGCCGAGCATCCGGTTCAGAACCCGGCGCACGGGCGGCACGGCCCAGTGCTCTCGGTAGAGCCACGGCGCGCGCTCGGCAATCAGCGGGTCGATTCTGTCCTTCATGGCGTCGTTCCACCAAAGCGGCGTTACACCAATGTGACACCTGCCGGTATCCGGGCGCAAGCCGATCCCGCGCGATCCGGCGCATCGGCGCGGATCCGCGAGACCGGCGACGCCGTTTGGCACGCCGTCACGACGCGGCGCCCGCGCGGTCGCCGCTTTGCACCTCGTCGATGATTTTCTGGACGAAATCCTCCAGATCACCGGGGTTTCGGCTGGTCACGACGCCGCCATCGGCCACGACGGGCGCGTCCACGACCTCGGCGCCGGCATTTTTCAGATCGGTCCGGATGGACGGGTACGAGGTCATCCTGCGGCCCTCGGCCACGCCGGCCTCGACCAGCATCCAGGGCCCGTGGCAGATCGCGGCCACGACCTTGCCGCTGTCCGCGAAGTCCCGGACGAGCTGCACGGCGTCGGCGTCGAGGCGCAGAAGATCGGGATTGATCTGACCGCCGGGCAGCACCAGCGCGTCGTAATCCCCGGCCTCCGTGTCGGCGATCGCACGGTCCGCATGAGCCTGGTCGCCCCAGTGATCGGTCTTCCAGCCCCGGATGTCCTCGCCGTCCGGTGTCGCGAGATCCACCGTCGCGCCGGTTGATCGGAGCTTTTGGCGCGGGGCCTCCAGTTCCGACTGCTCGAAACCGTGGGTGGCCATGATCAGGATGCGGGCGTCGTTGATCGCGGGCATCGGGGTCTCCTTGACTGCGCTAGGGAAAGGTTCGACCCCGCCAACGCGCATCCCCTTGTCCCGGTTCCCTCAGCCCTCGAGGATTCGCCCGGTCATCTCGTCCATGTCGCGCGACAGCTCGGCGCGGTCGCGGATCCGCTGCAGCGCGGCCCGCATCTGCGCCTGGCGGTCGGCGTCGTAGCGATGCCAGGTCTCGAAGGCGCTTGCCATGCGCGCCGCCGCCTGCGGATTGCGCCCGTCGAGCCGGATCAGCCAGTCCGCCACCAGCTCGTAGCCCGCGCCGGACGGGTCGTGGAACCCGGCCGGGTTCATCATCGCGAAGGCCCCGATGACGGCGCGGAACCGGTTCGGATTGGTCCAGTCGAAATCCGGATGCTCGGTGAGCCGGCGTGTGACGGCGACGGCCTCCGCGGGGGTGGCGTTCGCGGCCTGCAGGGTGAACCACTTGTCGAGCACCAGCCGGTCCGCCTGCCAGCGGTCGTAGAACCGCGCCGCCGCCGCGGCGCCGGCGCCGGCGCGCAGCAGGCAGTCGAAGGCGGCGAGTTCCTCGGTCATGTTGCGCGCCGCCGCGAACTGCGCCCCGGCCAGCCTGCCGCCGTCGAGACGGGTCAGGTAGGACAGCGCCGCCTGCCTGAGCGCGCGCCGGCCGGCGGCGGCCGCGTCGGGGCTGTAGGGTCCGGGCACGTCCATGCCGCGGTAAAGCTCCTCCAGCCGGCCCGCATGCGCCCCGGCGATGGCGGTGGACAGGGCCTCGCGGGCGGCGTGGATCGCCAGCGGGTCCGGCGTGACGCCCGCCTCGTAGAGGCCCTGCGCCAGGTCGTCGGGGCCGGGCAGCCGCAGCGCCAGCGCGGTGAAGGCTGGGTCGAGATCCGTGTCGGCCATAACCCGGCCGAGCGCCTCCATGAAGGCCGTGTCCGGCGCGGCCCCGTCGGTGACCATGCGCATCAGCGCGTCCTTGGCCAGGGCGCGGCCCGCCTCCCAGCGGTTGAAGGGGTCGGTGTCATGGGCCAGCAGGAAGGCGCGCTCGGCGTTGTCCGGCTGCCGGGTCAGGATCACCGGCGCCGAGAAGCCGCGCAGGATCGACGGGATCGGCCGCGCCGCCAGGCCGTCGAAGCGGAAGCTCTGCTCGGCCTCGGTCATCTCCAGCAGCGTGGTCGGCACCACCTCGTGGCCATTGGGGTTGAGCAGGCCAACCGCGATCGGGATGACCTGCGGCGCCTTCGCGGGCTGGCCGGGGGTGGGGGGCGTCTCCTGGCGGAAGGTCAGCGTGTAGGTGCCGCTTTCCCAGGCCTCGGTGACATGCAGACGGGGCGTGCCGGCCTGGCTGTACCAGCGCTTGAACTGCGACAGGTCGCGGCCGGTCGCGTCCTCGAAGACACGAAGCCAGTCCTCGATGGTCGCCGCGTCGCCGTCGTGGCGGTCGAAATAGAGATCGAGCGCGGCGCGGTAGCCGTCCTCACCGACCAGCCGCTTCAGCATGCCGATCACCTCGGCGCCCTTTTCGTAGACGGTGGCGGTGTAGAAGTTGTTGATCTCCACGTAGCTCTCGGGACGCACCGGGTGGGCGAGCGGGCCGTTATCCTCGCGGAACTGGCGCGCGCGCAGCATCAGCACGTCGTCGATCCGTTTCACCGCGGCCGAGCGCATGTCGCCGGTGAACTCCTGGTCGCGGAAGACGGTCAGGCCTTCCTTCAGGCAGAGCTGGAACCAGTCGCGGCAGGTGATGCGGTTGCCGGTCCAGTTGTGAAAGTATTCATGGGCGATGATGCCCTCGATCCGCTCGAAATCCTGGTCGGTCGCGGTCTCGGGACTGGCGAGCACGAACTTGGAGTTGAAGACGTTGAGCCCCTTGTTCTCCATCGCGCCCATGTTGAAATCGTCGACCGCGACGATGTTGAAGACGTCGAGATCGTATTCGCGGCCGTAGACCTTCTCGTCCCAGCGCATCGAGCGTTTCAGCGCGTCGAGGGCATAGGCGCAGCGGTCCTCGTCGCCCGGGCGCACCCATATATTCAGCGCCACCCCGCGCCCCGAGGCGGTGGTGAACCGATCGGACACCGCCGCCAGGTCGCCGGCCACCAGCGCGAAGAGGTAGCTCGGCTTCGGCCACGGGTCGTGCCACTCGGCCCAGCCGTCGCCGCTGTCCACCGGGTTGCCGTTGGACAGAAGGACCGGCAACGCGGCCTCGATGCGCACGGTGAAGGGGGCCATGACGTCCGGGCGGTCGGGATAATAGGTGATGCGGCGAAAGCCCTGCGCTTCGCATTGGGTGCAGTACATCCCCCGCGACATGTAAAGCCCCTCGAGCGCGGTATTGCCCGCGGGATCGATCTCGACCTCGGCGGTCCAGGTGAACGGCCCGTCGGGCAGCTGGTCGGCCGGCAGGGTCAGCCCGGTCTCGTCCGGGGCCAAGGCCGCGTCCCCCAGCGGCGTGTCGTCGATCGCGGCGGAGATCAGCCGGATCTGTTCGCCGTCGAGCCGCAGATCGCCGCGCGGCACGGCCGGGTTCGGGCGGAACGCGATCCGCGAGAGCACCCGCGTCGCGCCGGGATCCAGCCGGAAGGTCAGGTGCACCGCGTCCACCAGCCAGGCTGGCGGGCGGTAGTCGGACAGGTGAACGGCGGTCGGGGCGGGATCGCGCATCTGGGAAACCTCTCATCTCGCGCCGACGTGAAAGCGGCGGGCGTGTTTCGCCCCTGACAATCATCATCCGGCGGCTAGGTGCAAGGGGGAACCGGGGCCGCGCCCCGGCGTTTGACCAGTGACGAAAACCGAAAAGGAGCAATCCATGTCGGCTTCCGACACGAGACTTGAAAAGCAGAAGGCCCGCCACCGCGCCCCGCTGATCGTGCTGGGGCTCTGCCTCGCCGCTGCCGCGCTGGCGATGCTGTTCTATGTCAGCTACGGCTTCACCGAAGGGCAGGATCCGGCCGGCGCCGAGCGCCAGATCGAGGTCGCGCCAGGCGGCGGCCAGATCGACGCGGCCGAGGACTGACGCCCTTTCCCACCTTTACCGCGCCCGTGGCCCCTCTATCTCCGGGCCATGAAACAGCCCGTCACGATCCTCTGGTTCAAGCGTGACCTGCGGGTGGCCGATCACGCGGCCCTCGCGGCGGCGGCGGCCGGGGACGGGCCGGTCATACCCCTCTACATCGCGGAACCGGACTACTGGGCGCTGCCGGACACCTCGGCACGGCAGTGGGCGGTTTTCGCGGAAAGCCTGGCCGAGCTGCGCGCCGAGCTGGCCGCGCTGGGCGCCGCCCTGGTCGTTCGCCGGGGCGACGCGGTGTCGGTGCTGGAAGACATGCGCGCCAGGCACGGCGTGACGCGGCTGGTCAGCCACGAGGAGACCGGCAATGGCTGGACCTATGCCCGCGACCGGCGCGTCGCCGCCTGGGCGCGGGGGCAGGGCGTCGAATGGGCGGAATATCCGCAATGCGCGGTGATCCGCCGGCTCGGCGGGCGTGACGGATGGGCCGCGCGGCGCACGCGCTTCGTGCGCGCGGTTCCGGTCGCACCCCCTCTGCGGCTGCGCCCGGTGCCCGGTATCGATCCGGGCGCGATCCCCGCGGCGCGCGCGCTCGGCCTCTCGCCGGATCTCTGCCCCGGTCGGCAGCGGGGTGGCCGGCGCGCGGCGCTGGAGACGCTCGAGAGTTTCCTGTCGGATCGCGGGCGCGACTATCGCCGGGCGATGGCGTCGCCCGGCGCCGGGGCGCGAGCCTGTTCGCGGATCTCCGTGCACCTGGCCACGGGGGCGCTGTCCGTGCGCGAGGCCGCGCAGGCCGGCGCGGAACGGCAGCGGCAGGTTCAGGGCACCCGCGCGGGCTGGGTGGGCAGCCTTCGGAGCTTTTCGAGCCGGCTTGCCTGGCGGGATCACTTCACCCAGAAACTCGAGGACGCGCCTGGGCTCGAGACCCGCTGCCTGCACTCCGCCTACGAGGATCTGCGCCCGCGCCCCGGCGACGCTGCGCTGCTGGCGGCCTGGCAGACGGGCGAGACCGGCATTCCCTTCGTCGATGCCTGTATGCGCAGCCTCGTTGCCACGGGATGGCTGAATTTCCGCATGCGCGCGATGCTGATGGCGGTGGCGAGCTACCATCTCTGGCTCGACTGGCGCGACAGCGGCCCGCATCTCGCGCGGATGTTCACCGATTACGAGCCGGGGATCCATTGGCCGCAATGCCAGATGCAGTCCGGCACGACGGGCACCAACACGATCCGTATCTACAACCCCGTGAAACAGGGCCGCGACCAGGACCCTGACGGCGTCTTTACCCGGTACTGGCTGCCGGAACTGGCAGATGTGCCGGATGCCTGGCTGCAGGAGCCCTGGCGCTGGGACGGGGCGGGCCGCGTGCTGGGCCGGGCCTATCCCGCGCCGGTGGTCGACGTGGCGGCGGCGGTGCGCGACGCGCGTGACCGGGTCTGGGCGGTCCGGCGCGGCGCGGCCTACCGCGACGAGGCCGACCGGCTGGTCCGGCGCCACGGCAGCCGCAAGCGCGCCGACAGCCGCGGCCCCCGGCGTCTCAAGCCCCGCACCGGCGGGGCGGCGCAGCTCCGCTTCGATTTCTGATGGGCCGCCAACGCCGCAAGGGCGACCTGCCCGAGAAGACCTGCGCGGTTTGCGGGCGGCCTTTTGCCTGGCGCAGGAAATGGGCGCGCGACTGGGAGGCCGTGCGGTATTGCTCGGAACGCTGCCGCCGGGGCCGGCGTTCGGAAGCGAAAGAAGCAGCTTCGCGTGAATCTGGTCAAAAAAACTGACCACGGTTGTTGCCTATCGGAAACTTTTTTCCTAAGCCGTGCACAACTGCACACATCCGACAGGAGGCGTCCATGAGCGACCGCGTTGAAAAGAAGGGCCTTCAGGTGGCCCGAGACCTGGCCGACTTCATCGAGGAAAAGGCCCTGCCCGGCACCGGGGTGACGGCGGACGCGTTCTGGGAAGGCCTGAGCGGTCTCGTCCACGATCTGGGACCGAAGAACCGCGCGCTGTTGGAAAAACGCGCGGCGATCCAGGAAAAGATCGACAACTGGCATATCGAGCGCCAGGGGCGGCCGCTGGAGCTGGGCGCGTACCGGGAATTCCTCGAGTCGCTGGGCTACCTGCTGCCCGAGGGCGAGGATTTCGCCATCGGCACCGAGAATGTCGACGACGAGATCGCGGCCATCCCGGGCCCGCAGCTCGTGGTGCCGATCACCAATGCCCGTTACGCGCTGAACGCCGCCAATGCGCGCTGGGGCTCGCTCTATGACGCGCTCTACGGCACCGATGCGCTGGGCGACCTGCCGCAGGGCAAGGGCTATGACGCCAAGCGCGGCGCCCGTGTCATCGCCTGGGGGCGTGCCTTCCTCGACGATATCGCGCCGCTCGACGGGGTCAGCCATGCCGAGGTCACCGGCTACCGCGTCGCGGACGGCGCGCTGGTCGCGGCGACCCGCGACGGCCAGGCCGGGCTGAAGACCCCCGGCCAGTTCGCCGGCTGGCAGGGCGACGCCGCGGATCCGACCGGTATCGTGCTCAGGAATCACCATCTCCATATCGTGATCGAGATCGACGGCACCCACCCGATCGGCGAGACCGACGGCGCCCATGTCGCCGACATCAGGCTCGAGAGCGCGATCTCCTCGATCATGGACTGCGAGGATTCGGTCGCCTGCGTCGACGCCGAGGACAAGGTGCAGGCCTATTCCAACTGGCTCGGGCTGATGAAGGGCGACCTGACCGAAGAGGTGCGGAAGGGCGACAGCACCATCACCCGCAGGCTCAACGGCGACGTGGACTACACCGCCGCCGATGGCGGCCCGGCCAGCCTCAAGGGGCGCGCGCTGATGCTGGTGCGCAATGTCGGTCACCTGATGACCAACCCCGCGATCCTCGACCGCCAGGGCGAGGAAATCTTCGAAGGCCTGATGGACGCGATGGTGACCACGCTGATCGCCATCCACGACCTCAAGAAGGAGGGCGGGATCCGGAACTCGGTCAAGGGATCCGTCTACGTCGTGAAGCCCAAGATGCACGGCCCCGAGGAAGTGGCCTTCGCCACCGAGATCTTCGACCGGGTCGAGGACGCGCTGGGCCTGCCGCGCAACACCGTGAAGCTCGGCATCATGGACGAGGAACGCCGCACCAGCGTGAACCTCAAGGAATGCATCCGCGCCGCAAGGGATCGCGTGGCCTTCATCAACACGGGCTTCCTCGATCGCACCGGCGACGAGATCCATACCTCGATGGAAGCCGGGGCGATGATCCGCAAGGGCGAGATGAAATCCGAGCCCTGGATCAAGGCCTACGAGGACCGCAACGTCGATATCGGCCTGGCCTGCGGGCTGCAGGGCCGGGCGCAGATCGGCAAGGGCATGTGGGCCGCGCCCGACCGGATGGAGGCGATGCTGGCCGAGAAGATCGGCCATCCCGAATCCGGCGCCAACTGCGCCTGGGTGCCTTCGCCCACCGCCGCGACGCTCCACGCGACGCATTACCACCGGGTCGATGTCTTCCGGCGCCAGGACGAGATCGCCGCCGGCGGCCACCGCGCCGGCCTCGACGCGCTGCTGACGATCCCGGTCTCGAAGGGGCACAACTGGTCCGAGGCCGAGATCCGCGCCGAGATCGAGAACAACGCCCAGGGCATCCTCGGCTACGTCGTGCGCTGGGTCGACCAGGGCGTCGGCTGCTCGAAGGTGCCCGATATCCACGACGTCGCGCTGATGGAGGATCGCGCGACCTGTCGGATCAGCTCGCAGCATATCGCGAACTGGCTCCATCACGGTGTCGTCACCGAGGCGCAGGTCATGGAGATCATGCAGCGCATGGCCGAGGTGGTCGACCGCCAGAACGCGGACGATCCGGCCTACAGGCCGATGGCCCCCGGTTTCGGCGGCATCGCCTTCCAGGCGGCCTGCGACCTGGTCTTCAAGGGCCGCGTCCAGCCCTCGGGCTACACCGAGCCGGTGCTCCATGCCCGGCGTCTCGAACTGAAAGGGTCGCAGAATGGCTGAGATTTCGCTCAACAAGGCAAGAACCATCATCCGCGGTGCGCTCAAGCATGGGCGCGCGCAGGGGCTGAAACCGCTCTCGGTCATCGTGCTGGACACCGGTGGCCATCCCAAGGCGTTCGAACGTGCGGACGGGGCCTCGCCGGGCCGCTACGCCATCGCCGAGGGCAAGGCCTACGGCGCGGTCATGCTGGGCATGTCCGGCACCGCGCAGCGCGACCGGGCCGAGGCGCAGGCCTATTTCATGGCGGCCGCCAACGGCGCCTTCGGCGGCAAGGTCGTGCCGGTGCCGGGCGGCGTGCTGGTGCGCGACGGACGCGGCCGGGTCATCGGTGCGGTCGGCGTGACCGGCGACACCTCGGAAAACGACGCCGCCGCCGCGCTCGCGGGTATCGAGGCCGCGGGCTACAGCGGCGACGCCTGAACCTTTCGGCCGGCGCCCCCTTCACCTGTGGGCGCCGGCCCTATATTGTGCAGAGGATCCAAAGGAAACAGGCCTTTCCATGACACGCCCGATCGTCGCGATCATCGGCAACACCCACCTGATCAACGACCAGTACCCGGCCCATGCCGGCGGCACCATGAACAGCGCCGCCGTCTCCGACGTGTCGGGCGCGCTGCCGGTCATCGTGCCGTGCGATCCCGCCTATGTCGGCGTCGAGGAATTGCTGGAGCGGTTCGACGGTTTCCTGCTGCCGGGCGGACGGCCGAACGTCCATCCCGAGGAATACGGCGAGAACTGGACAGAGGCGCATGGGGCCATCGACCGCGGCCGCGACACCATCGCGCTGCCGCTGATCCGTGCCTGCGTGGAACGCGGCCAGCCCTTTCTGGGCATCTGCCGCGGCTTCCAGGAGGTGAACGTCGCCATGGGCGGGTCTCTGCATCCGGAAATCCGCGAGCTGCCGGGGCGGATGAACCACCGAATGCCGCCCGACGGCACGCTGGAAGAGAAATTCGCGCTGCGCCACCCGATCAGCCTGACCAGGGGCGGCGTCTTCGAGCGTGTCTTCGGCGCCGACGAGGTGATGGTCAACTCCTTGCATGGCCAGGGCATAGCGGTTCCCGGTCCCCGGATCGTGATCGAGGGCCATGCCCCCGACGGCACGCCCGAGGCGATTTATGTCAAGGACGCGCCCGGCTTCACGCTGTCGGTGCAGTGGCACCCGGAATGGAACGCGGCCGACGACCCGGTCTCGCGCCCGCTCTTCGAGGCCTTCGGAGAGGCGGTGCATCGCTGGGCCGCGGGCGAACGCCCGGCGGAGGGCCGCAAGATCGCCTGAGCGCCGGCTACCCGGTCGGTCGATATATATTGATTTTTGTGCATGATTGTGGTGGCTTCCTTAAGGTAGTGTTGGGGGGGCACATGACCCGTTTTGATGGTTTGATCCTGCTGGCGGGTGTCCTTTTGCTGGCGTCCGCAGTCCATTTTTTCCCGCTTGCACAGTCCCAGATGGAGACGGCACGTCTTGCAGCGATCTACGTGCCCGAGTTCGACCGGCGCGAACGGGACGGGGCCGAGACCTTCGCCATTGCCTGCGCGATATGCCACGGCGTCCACGGAACGGGCGGGACGGCGCCGCGGCTGATAGGACGGTTCTTTCCGGACCTCGGCGGTCCCGTCGCCGCGCTGAGCGACCGCCTGCGGGGCTGTATCGCACAGCAGGCCGCGGCCGGCTCGGACATCGCCGGCGCCACCCTGCCGCCCTCCGAGCAGGGCGTCGAGGCGATCAGCGCCTACCTCAGGCGCATGCAGCGGGCCAACCCGCGCGGCTGACACGGCGGCTTGACCTGCCGCAAGGCGCGGCGCCGGGCGGCATGGCAGGCTTGGGCATCGCCATCAAGGGAGCCCGACCATGATCCTGATCGTTTATGCCACCACCGAGGGGCAGACCCGCAAGGTCGCCCGCTTCTGCGCCGACGAGCTGGCGGGAATGGGCGAGGGCGTGGAGCTCCTGCCCGCGGCCGAGGCCCGCGCCGAGGATACCGACACGCGTGCCTATGACGCGCTGATCCTCGCGGGGTCGGTCCATGCGGGGCGCTACCAGTCCGATCTGGTAGACTTCGCCCGGACCCATGCCGGCGGACTCAACACCGCCAGGACGCTCTTTCTCTCCGTTTCGCTCGCGGCCGCCGGGGAAGATCCGGACGACTGGAAGGGGCTCGAGGAGGGCGTGTCGCGGTTCACCGCCAAGACCGGGTGGACGCCCGGCCGGGTGGTTCATGTCGCGGGGGCTTTCCGCTTCAGCGAATACGACTTCTTCAAGTCCTGGGCGATGCGCTGGATCGCGGCGCAGAAGGATCAGGAGATCGATCCGCACAAGGACAAGGAATACACCGACTGGGGCGCGCTCCGGGCGGAGCTGCGGGCGTGGCGCGACGGCTAGACCGCCGCGCCGGCCGAGACGCCGTCAGCCCTGCCACCGCCAGAGCGCCGGCACGAACCGGTAGGCCGCGCCCTCGCGGATAACGTGGCCCACGCCGGGGAAGGGGAAGTGGTAGCCGAGCACCGCGATCCCGTCTTCGGCCGCCATGTCGAGCAGCCGGCGCCGGGTCGCGACGGTCTGCTCGGCATCCATGTCGAAGCCCGTGACCCAATCCGGCGCGTCGAAGTTCATGTAGGCATGGGTCATCGTATCGCCGAGCGCGATCAGGCTGCGGTCGCCGCTGTCGAGCTGCACCGACATGTGGCCCAGCGTGTGGCCGGGGGTGAAGATCAGCCGCACGCCCGGCACCACCTCGTGGCCGTCCTCGGCCAGCGTCCAGTCCAGGCCCTCGGTGGTGATCGAGTTCACCGCGCCCACCACGAATTGCTGCATGTCCTGCGACACGCTGGTCGCGAGCCCGTCCTGCATCCAGTAGTCATGCTCGGCGCGGCCCATGATGAATTCGGCGTCGGGCAGGATCGCCTCGTCGAAATCGTCGCGCACGCCCCAGACATGGTCGGGATGCGCATGGGTGATGACGACATGGGTGATGGCGTAAGGGTCGACCCCGGCGGCTTCGAGGTTCGCCATCAGCCGACCGGCGGTCGGCATGAAGCGATTGCCCGATCCGATATCGACCAGGACCTTCGCCGCACCGGTCTCGATCAGCAGGTGGTTGGTGTGGGAATAGTTTTCCTCGGTCGAGAGATGGTAGCGGGCGAGCAGCGCCTGCACCTCTTCGGGTTCGGCATTGACGCCCAGCCCCGAGGTCGGCAGCAAAAGGTGCCCGTCCGAGATCACGGTCAGCCGCATCTCGCCGAGGTCGAACCGGAAATGCCCGGGATTGCCGCCCGCGGAGGGGGCCGACAGGGCCGCCTGCAGCGGCGCCGGCAGCGCCAGCGCGGGGGCTGCGGCGGCGATCTTGAAAATGTCGCGGCGGGTGGGGCGTTTCAGAGTCATGGTATCCTCCCTGTGATTTGCCCCCAGTTGTATTCAAGAAAGCGAATATTGCAACGGCCGGCCGGGCCGCCGCCTCACCGCGGTGCGCGCCCAGCGCCGTTATTTCAGCTGGCTGTCCTTGGAGCCGCGCCGGTTGATGCCGCCGCGCTGCATGGGCCGGCCGTCGCGCTCCTGCTGACACGCGATGCAAAGCTTGACGCCCGGCAGCGCCTGGCGGCGGGCCTCGGGGATCGGGTCCTCGCAGTCGGCGCAATGGGTCAGGCTTTCGCCGGCGGGACGCCGCCGGGCCTGCATCCGCTTCAGCTCGTCCTCGATCGAGGCGTCGATCTGTTCCTGCACCGCGCCGTCGCGCGTCCAGCCACCGGCCATGTCGTGTCCTCCTGTGACGGGGTATGATAACGCCGCGACGCCGGCGCGGTCAAAGCCCGCGCGCCGGCGGTGCGCGGCCCCGGCCGTCGCGGCGGCTCAGAGCCGGGCGGTGCGGGCGATCGCCTCGGCGTTTTCCTTCACGATCCGGCGTCCCTCCGCGATCGCCTCGGAGGCGCGGTGAAAATCCAGCACCGAGAGCTTCGAGAGATGCGCGTCGAGCAGGACATGGGGCGGGTCCCCGGCCAGTTTCGCGCGGCGGATGCCGTCGGTCATGATGTCGATCGAGGCTGCGATGACGTCCAGGTATTGCGGCGTGACCGCGTCCGCGTCGGCGTGCTCGAACAGGCCGGAGAGCGCTGCCGGCAGGTCACGCAGGCGCTCGCCCCAGGATTTCCAGAAGGCCGGCATCTCGGCTTCGCGTTCGGCCCAGAAGGTGCCGTCGAACCGGCCGTTGGGATTGGCCGCGATCACCACTTCGGCCCCGAGGATCCGGCAGGCCGTGACCGGCAGCGGGTTGGTGAGCCCGCCGTCGAGAAACCACTTCTCGCCGATCCGGTAGGGGCTGATCACGCCGGGCAGCGCGACGGAGGCGCGCACGGCCTGGGCCAGGTCGCCCTCGGTCATCCAGACCTCGCGGCCGGTCGCCATGTCGGTCGCCACCAGCGCGAGCGGCACCGCCAGGTCCTCGATCCGCTCCGCCGCGACGAGGTGCCGGATAACGGTCAGAATCTCGGTTCCCTGGACGAGCCCGCCCGAGGAAAGCTTCACGTCGAGCATTCCGAAGAAATCCCGCGCCGTCAGCCCGGTGGCCCAGTCCTCGAGCGCGTCGAGCGCATCGCCGGCATGGATCGCCCCGACCAGCGCGCCCATCGAGGCGCCCGCGATGACGTCGGGCTGCAGCCCCATTGCATCCAGTTCGCGCAGGACCCCGATATGGGACCAGCCCCGCGCGCCGCCGCTCCCGAGGGCGAGTCCCACTTTCGGCCTGCTTCGTGCGCGCATCGTGGCGTTCCATCCTTGGTCGCGGCCCGGCCAGCGCGGCCCCCGCCCGGCGCAGCATATGGGCGCGGCGGGCATGTTGGAAGCACCGGATGCGGGCTGCCCGGGCTGCGCGGTGACGCCGCAGGGGGCGGAGCCGCGCGGAATGGAACGCCTTGCCGGGTCGGGTGTTGGGATGCGAACGCGCGCACCGCGCGCATGCAGAGGTAACGGAAAGGAAAAGATCATGACCGATCGCAGCAAGAGCATCGAGAACCTTCAGACCGCGCTCGCGATGGAGCTGACGGCGGTCAACCAGTACCTGCTCCACGCGCATACGCTCGAGGATTGGGGGCTCGACAAGCTGGCCCAGCGCATGCGCACCGAGATGCAGGAAGAGCTGGGCCATGCCGGCCAGTTCATCGAGCGGATCATGTTCCTTGGCGGCACGCCCGAGCTGACGCCCACCAAGACGCCGAAGATGGCCGAAACGCTCAAGGGGCTTTTCCAGGACGACAAGTCCGAAGAGCAGGGCGCCATCGCGTTCTACAGCAAGGCCGCCCGCGACGCGGCCGAGTCCAACGACATCGGCACGCGCACGCTCTTCGAGACGATCGTGCTCGACGAGGAGGGGCATTGGGACTGGCTCGACCGGCAGCTCGCAACGCTGGGCCGCATGGGCGAACCCGCCTTCATGTCGATCTACATGAGCGGCGAAAACGCCGAAGGCTGACCCGCACCGGGGGCGCGGGCCGGCCGACACCGCGGCCGCCGGAACTTAAGCCGGGCCAAGGGGGTTTCCCCCTGACCGCCGGGCGGCCCGCGTCCCGGGCGCCCGGCCAGAGACGAGCGAAAGGAGAAATCCGAATGACCGAACGCGAGGAATACATCGCCAAGACCAAGGCGAAGATCGACCAGTGGAACGCCGAGATCGAGAAGATGAAGGCCAAGGTCGACGAGGCGCAGGCCGATGCGAAGATCGAGTATCAGAAACAGCTCGACGAGATGCGGACCCGCCGGGACGAGGCCGAGGAGCGTCTGAAAAAGATGCGCGACGCCAGCGACGAGGCCTGGGGCGACATGAAGGCCGGTTTCGACCGGGCCTGGGACAGTATTTCCGAGGCCTTCAACACAGCCATGGCACGCTTCAAGTAAGGAGGGCCGACAGGATGCTCAGAACATCGGTTTACGGGCTCGCCGCCGCCACGGCGGTCGCCCTCGCCGCGCCGCAGGCGCGCGCGCAGAACGACGATCCCTTCACCACCCCGGAGGAGATCCGCGCCGAGGTGTCGGACGCGATGGACGCCATCGCGGCGTATTCCGTGCAGGAACGCGACCAGGCGCTGGCCACGGCGCAGGCGGCGCTGACCCGCCTGGACGCGGTGATCGAGCGGCGCGAACAGGCGCTGCGCGAGAACTGGGCGGACATGTCCGACGCCGCGCGGGAAACGGCGCGCGAGAGCATGCGCGATCTGCGTGCCGCGCGCACCGGCCTCGCGGAACGCTACGGCGCGCTTCAGGCGGGCGCGGGTAGCGCCTGGGACGAGCTGAGAGACGGCTTCACCGGCGCCTGGGACGCCTTCGCCGAAGCGTGGCGGGCGGCCTTCCTCGGCCAGGACCGTCTCGACAATCCGCCCTGTCTCCGCCTTCGAGAACCCGCGCTTGCGCAGGAAGTCTAGACGGTCCTCGTCCGACCGTGCGACGATCTTTTCCCGCGCTGCACGGATGCCGTCGATGAAGGGTGCGGGCGAGGACTCGGCGAAGCGGCTCAGCGCCGGGGCGGCCTCGTGGGCGAAGCGGGAGGCGGCGTATTTCGAGTGCCGGATCGTGATCTCCTGGAAGTCCTCGACGCCCCAGAGGTTGCGGTTCTGACAGACGGCGCGCAGGTAGAAGCTGGCGATGCCGAGGGTCTTGGCACCCACCTCCGAGTTCCAGCAATAGAACCCGCGGGAGTAGAGGTCGGGTGAGCCATCGGGCAGCAGCCCCGCCTCGATGGGGTTCAGGTCATCGACGAGGAACAGGAACACGTCGCGATCGGAGGCATAGAGCGTCGTCGTCTCCTTCGTGACGTCCACGCGCGGGTTGTAGATGCCGGTCGACCAGTCGAGCACGCCCGGCACCTTCCAGCGGGTGTCACCCGTGCCGTTGCCCGCGATGCGCTGTACGGCGGAGACAAGTTTATGGTCGTAGATGCGGCCATAGTCGTGGCCGGTCACCGCACGCAGTTCGGTGCGGCCATTGGCGACCTCCATGGTCTTGATCTGCTCGGCCCAGTGGTTGGTCTGGCGTTGAACGAACCATTCAACTACCGCGCATGTCGGCGACTTGTTGCCGGCCTCAACATCTGGTAGAAATCAAGGAACTCGGTTCTATTTGTAGGGTGTCGCTATGAGTAACGCAAAGATTCGTTTGAAGGTCGGCTCTATGGAGCTTGAGTATGAAGGTGACCCTGCGTTTCTAACGGGAGGCATCGAAGCGTTGTTGGAAACTATGGGCGCATTGGCTTCCAAAGTGCCCGATGATGCCCAGATGCAGGCGCCCGCCTTTGTCGCCCCTGTCGTCGACGGCAACGGAACTGTGGCGCCCGCTTCCGGGGGATCATCCGTTTTCTCGACCAATACCATCGCGGCTCACATCGACGCAAAAACTGGTCCAGAACTTGTGGTCTGTGCAATGGCTCAACTGGAACTGGTCCAAGGCAAGTCTTCTTCGACGCGTGCAGAGATATTGGCGGAAATGAAGAACGCGACGACGTATTACAAGGAAAGTCTTGGTAGCAACTTGGGGCAAAGCCTTACCAGTCTTACAAAGAAGAAACGGATCAATCAGGTCGCGAAAGATACTTATTCCCTGAGTTCGAATGAACGGAAGCAAATCGAGGCGAAGGTTGCTGAAATCGCTTGAACTCAAGGACTGGCTCCACAAGGACCTAAGCAAGCTCGACAAGGTGCTTTTGGTCTTGGCCACTCAAGATGAGCCCATTTCTGTAGCGAAGATCAACGAAATTTCCGAAGCGGCGGGTTTTCGCGCCATGCGAAAATGGAATGTGTCTGCCACCCTCAGCGCCTCCAAGGGTAGAGCCATCCGCACGACTGGATGGGAATTGACGGAAGCGGGCAAGCTGCATTTGCGTGACTTGGGAGTTTCTACGATCAGCCCGGCAGCAATGCAGGTTGCCGTCGATCTCCGCAAATATCTCTCGGACATCACGGAAGAGCAAACGCGGGTCTTCGTCGAGGAAGCCATCAAGTGCCATGAGGCAGAGTTGTACCGTTCAGCAATTGTCATGTCATGGCTCGGAGCAGTGGATGTGCTGCAAAGACACGTTCACCAAAACGATCTTGCCGCATTCAACGCAGAGGCGAAGCGCGTCAACGGTAAATGGAAGCCCGCCAAGTCACAGGATGACATCGGGAAGATGAGCGAGAGCGACTTCTTGGACCGTATCGAGGCAATCTCGATCATCGGGAAGAACGCCAAGGCGCAGTTGAAGGGCTGTCTCGATCTTCGCAATGGATGCGGCCACCCCAACAGCTTGAAAGTGTCGGTGAACAAGTCCGCAGCCCACATGGAAACACTGCTGCTTAACGTGTTTCAGAAATTCGCTTGAGCGCGACGCGCGCCAGATCAACCGGTTCCGGAGAGATATCGAGCCCGTGCACAGCTGCCGCATGGGTAATGATCATCTTCACCACCCCGGAGGAGATCCGCGCCTAGGTGTCGGACGCGATGGACGCCATCGCGGCGTATTCCGTGCAGGAACGCGACCAGGCGCTGGCCACGGCGCAGGCGGCGCTGACCCGCCTGGACGCGGTGATCGAGCGGCGCGAACAGGCGCTGCGCGAGAACTGGGCGGACATGTCCGACGCCGCGCGGGAAACGGCGCGCGAGAGCATGCGCGATCTGCGTGCCGCGCGCACCGGCCTCGCGGAACGCTACGGCGCGCTTCAGGCGGGCGCGGGTAGCGCCTGGGACGAGCTGAGAGACGGCTTCACCGGCGCCTGGGACGCCTTCGCCGAAGCGTGGCGGCCGGCCGCGCCGGGGGCCGAGGCCGACTGACCGCCGGGGCGGGGCGGCGGCGCGCCGCGATTGCGCGAGGCGCCCGCACCGTCTATGACCACGGCGCGCGCACCCGGATGCGGGACCGGCGACGGCCGGCGATCCCGCGCCGGCACGCCGCGCGACAGTCGACCGACCGCCACGCCACGGGATCCCGCGCGCATGACCGCGACAGCACGAACAGCCGCCCGCTTCTCCGTTGCGCCGATGATGGAATGGACGGACCGGCATTGCCGGTATCTCCACCGGCTCATGACGCGGCATGCGCTTCTTTACACGGAAATGGTCACCGCACCCGCGCTGGCCCGCGGGGGGGCGACGCATCTGCTGGCCTTTGACCCGGCCGAGCACCCGGTGGCGCTGCAGCTCGGCGGGTCGGATCCCGCGGAGCTCGCGACCGCGACCCGCATCGGGGCGGAGTTCGGCTATGACGAGATCAACCTCAATGTCGGCTGTCCCTCGGACCGGGTGCAGTCGGGCTGCTTCGGCGCGGTGCTGATGGAGCGGCCGGCGCTCGTCGCCGAGTGTTGCGCCGCGATGATCGGCGCGGCCGGCGCGACCGAGGTCACCGTCAAGTGCCGGATCGGCGTCGACGACCAGGACCCGCGCGAGACCCTGCCGCGGTTTCTCGAAACGGTGGCCGGCGTGGGGGTGCGCCGGGTCACGATCCACGCGCGCAAGGCCTGGCTTCAGGGGCTGAGCCCCAGGGAGAACCGGGACATCCCGCCGCTCGACTACCCGCTGGTGATCGAGATGAAGCGCGCCTTCCCCGATCTGCATATCTCGATCAATGGCGGGATCACCGGGATCGCGCAGGCGCAAGCCCTGCTGGAGGCGGGGCTCGACGGCGTCATGGTGGGCCGTGCCGCCTATCACGATCCCGCGTCGATCCTGCCGCAGGTGGACGCTGCGTTCTTCGGGGGCGCGCCGGGTCCAGCCGCCGAGGAGGTCGTGCGGCGGATGCTGCCCTATATCGCGCGCCACCTGGACGAAGGCGGACGGCTCAACCAGGTCACCCGGCACATGCTGGGCCTCTTCGCGGGGCGTCCGGGCGCCCGGGCATGGCGGCGCATCCTCTCGGAGCGGGCTCACCGCCCCGGCGCCGGGACCGAGGTGGTCGAGGAGGCGCTGTCCCGGCTCGCCCCCGCCGGCGCCCCGGCCGCGGGCTGAGGTCCGCGGACCGGCTCTGGCCTTTCCCCGCGCTTCGTGCCACCTAGGCATCGAGATCCGCAGGGGGAACCGATGCCAGAACTGTCCGACGTCCTGCCGATGCTGGCGCTGCTGCTGGCGATCGGCGCCTTTGCGGGGGTCATCGCCGGGATGCTCGGCGTGGGCGGCGGGATCATCCTGGTGCCGGCCTTCTACTTCGCCTTCGCGGGGCTCGGCTATGACAGCCCGCAGCTGATGCAGATCTGCCTGGCGACCTCGCTGGCGACGATCGTCGTGACCTCGGTGCGTTCGGTGCTGAGCCACAACCGCAAGGGCGCGGTGGACTGGGACATCCTGCGCGGCTGGGCGCCGGGTATCGCGCTCGGCGCGGTGGCGGGGGTGGTCGCCGCGACCTGGCTGCAATCGAGCACGCTGATGGGGGTGTTCGGCTGTCTCGGAATCGTCATCGGCCTCTATCTCGGGCTCGGCCGCGAGAGCTGGCGCCTGGGCAACGGCATGCCGCGCGGCGCCCGGCGCGCGGCGCTTTCGCCGGCGGTGGGCTTTCTTTCGGTGCTGATGGGGATCGGCGGCGGCTCCTTCGGGGTGCCGCTGATGAGCCTCTACGGCGTGCCGATCCACCGCGCGGTGGCGACGGCGGCGGGGTTCGGCGTGATCATCGCAGTGCCGTCCGTGGCCGGGTTCCTGCTGGTCGGCGCGCCCGAGGCGGGGCGCCCGCCCTTCACCGTGGGGCATGTGAACCTCGTGGCCTTCGCCGTCGTGATCGCGATGACGCTGATCACCACGCCCTGGGGGGTGCGGCTGGCCCACGCCATGGACCCGCGGCCGCTGAAGCGGGTCTTCGCCGTGTTCCTGGTCGTCGTGGCCCTCAACATGCTGCGTGAGGCATGGCTGGTCTGAGAGAGAGATTCCTGTCCCGCGGCTGGGTGCGCTTCGACGCGGACCCGGCGCTGGCGGGCTGGGTGGCGGCGGTGGCGCCGCGGGCCCGCCGGGTGGCGTCGGACCCGCAGGCGCGGGCGGACTGGCTGCGCTGCGGCGGCACCTGGTTCGCGGGTGTCGGCGTGCTCGGCAACGCGCCGGACGGGGCGGTGGCGGATAGCGGTCCGCTGCGCGGACAGGCCGTCGATTTCATCCATGCGGCGCTGGGCTTCGACGACATTGCCTGGGACGCCGGCCAGCTGTCGGTCTGCTACCCCGGCTACCCGCAACCCTGGGCGGCGGAATCAGAGGCGGCCTATCGCTTTCGGCTCAGGCGCGATGCCGCGCATCTTGACGGGCTGCTGCCCGTGGGACCGGACCGGCGGCGCATGCTGCGCGAGCATCATGGCTTCATCCTCGGGATCCCGCTGGCCGAGACGGATCCGGGCGCGGCCCCGCTGGTCGTCTGGGAAGGCAGCCACGAGGTCATCCGCGCGGCCTTCCGCGCGGCCTTCGCCGGCGTGGCGCCGGAGACCTGGCGCGACACCGACGTCACCGAGGTCTACCAGGCGACCCGCCGGCGCATTTTCGAGACCTGCCCGCGGGTGCCGGTCCATGCCCGGCCCGGCGAGGCCTATGTCGTGCACCGGCTGGCGCTGCACGGGGTGGCGCCCTGGGCGGCCGGCGCCACGGCCTCGCCGGAGGGGCGCATGATCGCCTATTTCCGTCCCGAACCGTCCTGGGGTCCGGCCGACTGGCTGGAGTCCCCCTGACCGGGCGCGCGCCTAGAGCGCCGCGTCGGCCGCGGCCTTGCCGCCCACCATCACGCCGGTAAAGCCGCCCGTACCCGCCCAGGCCGAGGCGAGGAAGAGCCCCGGTATCGTGGTGTCGACCTTGGTCGGCGGCTTCGGCATGCCCGCGGGGGCATCCGGGGCGAACCCGTAGACCGCGCCGCCCGGCGTGCCCATCCAGTGCGCCATGGTGCGGGCCGTCGCCAGATCCGAGAGCCGCACAGCCTGCGCGAACCCCGGCCATTCGCGGTCGAGCCGACCGATGAGCGCGTCGAGCCACGCGGTCTTCCGGGCCACGTAGGCCGCGTCCGACAGCCCCTCCCAGTTGTCCAGCCGGTCGAGCGCGGCCACCGCGACCGGTGCGGGGCCGGGTCCGGGCAGTCCCGCATCGATCCGGCCGTAATCCACCACGGTCAGCGGCGGCAGACGGTCCGGCCGCGGGTCGTCACCGATCAGCGCTGCGGCGTCTTTCAGGTCGCGCAACCCGGTCATCCAGTCCGGCACCAGCACCGTGGAATAGGCGGTCAGGCCCAGGTCCGCGGCCGGGCGCGTCAGCGCGAGGCTCGCCTGCATCAGCGTCAGCGATCGCGTCTTGCCGTCATACGGCGCGAGGAACGCGGCGCGCCGGTCCGCCGGCAGCATGTCGGCCAGCTGCTCGGGTGCGCAGCCCGCGAAGACGATCGGGGCGCGGGCCGTCTGCAGGCCGCCATGGGAGTCGCGATAGACCACGCCGGCGGCCCGGCCTTCGGCGTCGAGAAGGATTTCGTGGACGGTGCGGCCCGCGCGGGTCTGCCCGCCGGCCGCGCGGATGACGTCGAGCAGGGCCTTGACCAGGACCGTGGACCCGCCGCGGATGAAATACCCGCCGTGGCGGTAGTATTCGCCCTGCGCGACCGCGAAGAAGGTCCACCAGAGCCGGTCGGGATCGTCGTGGTAATAGGCCAGGTTGGGCACCAGCGCCGCCTTGACGGTCTCGTCCGCGCCGAAATGGCGATCGAGCATCTCGCTGAGCGAGCGGCCGAAATCGCGCCCGGCATGGCGGAGGTCCGACAGGATCTCCGGGCCGTGCCTGACCCACCAGCCGAGCCCGCCGCGATGCGCCGTGAGGCTGAGGAGATGTCGGATATGCTCGAGATCGTCGAGGAACGCGCGCACCGCGCCGGCATGCTGCGGGAACCGGTCCGCCACGGCGGCCGCGATGGCGTCGTAGCCATGCGGCAGGGTGAAGGGCGCGCCGAGCGCGGTGGCCCGCACCTCGTGCAGTTCGGGGACCGGAACGAAGGTGACGCGGTCGAAGAGATCCAGCGCACGGAAGACTTCTTCCTTCACGTCGCCGTCCCTGGGCGCGGTGGTCTCGTGCAGCGCTGTCTCGAAAACCTGGCCCTCGCGGATGAAGCGGCTGGCCGCACCGCCAAAGCTCTCCATCCGTTCCAGCATCAGCACGCTGTGGCCGGCCTTGGCATAGAGCGCACCTGCCGTCGCGGCCCCGAGGCCGGAGCCGATCACAACGGCATCGAATGTTTCGGACATCTTCTTGAACTCCCGCACTGGTTACACGTGTCTCCGGACCATGTAGCCACGCGGGGCTTCGCCTGGATTTGACCTATGTAAATCGTCTTAACATCAGCCCTGGCCCTGTCGCCGGGTGGCCCTGCCGCCGCGCCGGGTGCGCAGCCGGCTGGCGCGGCCGGGCAGCTCTTCCATGATCCGGCGGCGTTCCTCGGCGGCGAGACGCGACCACTGGGTGATCTCGTCGATGCTGCGATAGCAGCCGACGCAGATCCGCGCCTCGGGATGCACCACGCAGACGGAAGTACACGGGCTGTCCACCTCGTCGCGTTTCCAGACCGGGTCGTCGTTCATCGTTCCGCGGGCCTCATGTTGCGCATGCGATCCAGTACCCCCTGAAGGATATAGGCCGCGGCCACGTGGTCGATAACCTCTGCGCGACGTTTCCGTGTCGTATCCGCCTCGAGCAGCGCCCGTTCGGCCGCCACGGTCGAGAGCCGTTCGTCCCAGAACCCGATCGGCAGGTCGGTCAGGCGCGACAGGTTGCGGGCGAAGGCCCGGGTGGACTGGCAGCGCGGCCCCTCGGACCCGTCCATGTTGCGCGGCAGGCCCAGCACCAGCCCGCCCACCTCCCGGTTCCCGGCGATGGCCAGAAGCCGCTCGGCATCCAGGGTGAATTTCCGGCGGCGGATCGTCTCGAGCGGCGTCGCCACCGACCAGAGCGTGTCCGAGATCGCGACACCGATGGTCTTTTCGCCGAGATCGAGCCCCATGAGCGGGCGCATCGGCGGTAGCGCGGCCGCGAAGGCCTCGATGTCGTCGACCGGGGCCGGGGTCACTCCGCGACCCCGGCCTGCCGGGCGGCGGCGCGGATCTGCGCCAGGCCCTCTGGGTCGGCCGCGAATTTCGCCTGCGCTTCCTGCCAGATCGCGGCGGCGCGCTCGGTCTCGCCCAGCACGCCATAGGCACCGATCAGCCGGGCCCATTCGCTGGCCGAGCCGCCTTCGGCCGCCAGGCGGTCGTTGAGCTGCCGGACCATGCCGCGGATCATCGCGTCGCGATCCTCGGCGCTCATGTCTCCGGCGGCCTCGATATCCGCCTGGCTGGGGCCGGGCGCGGCCGGCCCGGGCTGCGGCGCGGGGGGCAGCGTGTAATTCTCTCCCGCGAGCCGGGCGATGTCCTCGATCTGCGAGCGGATCGGGCCGACCCAGGGCGCATCCGGCTGGCTGTCCTGGAGCAGGCCCCGCCAGAGACGGAACGCCCGGTCGTAGCGGCCCGACTGGGCGAACATCAGGCCGGAATAATAGCGCGCGGTCGGGTTTTCCTCGTCGCGCGACAGCGCCGCACCAAGCGCGCGCTCGGCCTCGGGCGAGACGTAGCCGTTCACCGCAAGGATCATCAGTTCGGCCAGTTCGGCGTAGTCCTGCGCGGTGGCGGTGTCGCCCCTGGCGGCGATCACCCGCCCCTTGGCGGCATAGGCGGCGCGGAAATTCCCGAGCGCGGCCTCGTGCCGGGCGAGCAGCGCGTTGCCGCGCATGTCGTCGGGGCGCTCGGCCACCGTGGCGCGCAGCTGGCGGACCAGCTCGAGATAGCGGTCGCTCGCCCCCTCGGGCAGGCGCTCCACTTCGGGAACGTTGGATTCTGCCTCTTGCTGGGTCGGGCGGTTGGTGCGGCTCTCCTCGATCGCGGCGAGACGGCCGGCCAGCGGCACGTCCTGCGCACCGGGCACGCCCATGACCAGATAGAGCCCCACACCGCCCCCGATCACGACCAGGGCGGTCAGGGCGCTGGCGACCGCCGTGAGCCTGGGCGGCGCGCCCCCGGTGCCGCCCGCGTCCTTCAGCGCGCGGTCGGCCTCGAGGATCTTGCGCGAGATCTCGATCCGGGCCCGCTCCGCGTCGTCGGCGGACAGCAGCCCGCGCGCGTGGTCGCGTTCCACTTCGCGCAGCTGATCGCGGTAGACCTGCAGGTCGTATGCCGCCGCGGGCGCTGCCGCGTCGCGGGCGCGCAGAAGCGCCAGCACCAGGAAGATCGTCACGATGACCGCAAGGCCGATGGCCGTCAGCCAGAACCCCATGAAAGCCTCTCGAATTTGCCTGTTCCGGGTGTAGACCGTCCGGTGCCCCGGCGAAAAGGACAAACCGCCGCAGCCCGGTCACATCCGCGACAGGCGCCATGTCGCATCTTCCCATCATTGTGCCGCTGGCTGTCGCGGATAGAATGCCCCGGAGTTGCATCAAGAGCCGTCAGCCGAAGACCGCGCTGACGAGTCGGACGAGAGGCCCATGAAACGCTATTCCGCCTTTGCCATCGCCCGCGAGGCCCTGCGTCACCACACGGGGTGGGACCGCGCCTGGGGCTCTCCGGAGCCCAAGAAATCCTACGACGTCATCATCGTGGGCGCCGGCGGGCACGGCCTGGCCACGGCCTACTACCTCGGCCGCAACCACGGCATCACCAATGTCGCGGTGCTCGAGAAGGGCTGGCTCGGCGGCGGCAACACGGGCCGCAACACGACGATCATCCGCTCGAACTACCTGCGCGACCCCTCGGCCGCGATCTACGAGAAGTCGCGGAGCCTCTACGAGACGCTCAGCCAGGACCTGAACTACAATATCATGTTCAGCCCGCGCGGCGTGCTGATGCTGGGCCAGACCCAGCACGAGGTCCGCGCCTACAAGCGCACGGCGCATGCCAACGCGCTTCAGGGCATCGAGACCAGCTGGGTGGGGCCCGAGCGGGTCAAGGAGCTTTGCCCGATCATTAACATCGACGGGCCGCGCTACCCGGTGCTGGGCGGGCTCTGGCAGGCGCGGGCGGGCACCGCGCGCCACGACGCGGTCGCCTGGGGCTACGCGCGGGCCTGTTCGGACATGGGGATGGACATCATCCAGAAATGCGAGGTCACCGGGATACGCCGCGAGGGCGACAAGGTGACCGGGGTAGACACCAATCGCGGCACGATCGGCACCAAGAAGCTGTGCATCGTGGTCGCCGGGCATTCCGGCGTTCTGGCCGACATGGCGGGCTTCCGCCTGCCGGTGGAATCCGTTGCGCTGCAGGCGCTGGTCAGCGAGCCGATCAAGCCGGCCATGGACATCGTGGTGATGGCCAATACCGTGCATGGCTACATGAGCCAGTCCGACAAGGGCGAGATGGTGATCGGCGGCGGCGCGGACGGGTTCAACAACTATACCCAGCGCGGGTCTTTCCAGCATATCGAGGAAACGATCCGCGCGCTGGTCGAGACCTTCCCGATCATCTCGCGGCTCAAGATGCTGCGCCAGTGGGGCGGGATCGTCGACATGACCGGTGACCGCTCCCCGATCATCTCCAGGACCCCGGTCGAGGGCATCTTCATCAATTGCGGCTGGGGCACCGGGGGCTTCAAGGCGATTCCCGGCTCGGGCTGGGCCACGGCCGAGATGGTCGCCCGCGGCGCGCCGGGCGACCTGGCCGCGCCCTTCAGCCTCGACCGGTTCCGCGAAGGCCGCATGATCGACGAGTCCGTCGCCGCGGCTGTGGCGCATTGATCCGCTTGCCGGCCATATCGCCCGATCGTCGGGGGTGCGCATGACGGCGCTCTCCCATGTCGCGCGGCGTCTTGCCGATCCCGGCCTCTGGGCCACGGTTGGCCTCGGCGTCTATCTGCTCGGCACGGCGGTCAGCCTTGCGACGGGGGCCACGGGCGTGTTCCAGCGCTTCGGGTCGCTCGGCGTGGCGGCGGCGATCCTGTTCTTCACCGACCGGCTGCTCAAGCTCGAGCTCGAGCGCCAGCGCACCGTCGAGCGGATGCTGCACGAATACGGCGTCGAGTTCGAGGTGCTGCGCGAGGGCATCCCGCCCCGCGAATTGCCGCCCGGCGGCTACGAGGCCGACTACCTGTCCGAAGAGGCGAAGTTCTCGCGCCTGCGCCGCCGTGCGGGCCGGATCAACGCGCTCAACATCGTTCTGCTGACCGTCGCCACGCTCCAATGGGGGTTCGGCGACGTGTTTCTCGAATTTCTGCATGCGTAAGGAGGCGATTGCGTCATGCTTGTCCTGACCTGCCCCAATTGCGGCGTGGCCGCCGAAGAAACCGAACTGACGCCCGGGGGCGAGGCGCATCTGACGCGCCACGGACCCGGCGCGTCGGACGACGATTTCACCGGCTACATGTTCGAGCGCAAGAACCCGCGCGGCGTCCATTTCGAGCGCTGGCGCCACAGCTTCGGCTGCGGCAAGTGGTTCCATGCCGCGC
>CAJXYS010000011.1 GCA_913063035.1 uncultured Maritimibacter sp.
ATTTGCTCGGCCTCCTTGCGCAGCTTCTCGGTCTGGCGCAGATGGTCGAAGATGCGAACGGCGATGTCGGGCTCGACATAATTGTCGCCCTGCATCGCGCGCCGGATCGCGCTGCGCAGCTCGGTCACTTCGCTGGCCACGGTCAGGATCCCCGCGGCACCGGCGTCGAGCGCCTTCACCGCGAGATCCACCGACTCGCAATTGCAGATCGCCACGACCCGCGTGCGCTCGCAGGCCCGGCGGATACGGTTGATCGGCGCCTTGGGGGCCGTGCTGCCGCAAATGTCCAGAACAACGACATCGGGCGCAAGCACGGCGATCTCGGCGACGGTGGCATCGGACATGCCGGACGCACCGACGACCGCGAAGTCGCCCAAGCTCGATACGGAATGCTGAACGCCCGCCCGCGTAAACGGGCTGTCGCAAACGACATAAACTTCAATCACGCGTCTCTCCAGACTTACAGCAGTCCTGTCCCTGCAAAATTCGTCCGGCGACACTGCCTCAATAACTTTTGTTTTCATGGCCGGATACCGGCCGATTTTCTACTCGATTCTGTCGCATCGATAATGCGATCGACAATAGCCAGCGGCAAATATCCTGCCAGACGGTAATAGGGTGAGGGGCACACTCATAAGATACCGGGCCGCGGACCCTTTGTGGAAAGGCGGCCGGGGCTCGACGCGGGCCATGCGGCACGGTGGTCGCGTCGCCAAAGGGTCATGAAAAAAGACGCCCGGGCGAGGGAATTGCCGGGCGCCTTTCGACCGGTGGTCAACGGTCATGCCAACATGCAGGGGAATGCCGACGGCCTTCGTTTTCGCAAATTCCAGCCTGAAATTCCCTTCCCAATAAGAGTGTATAGCGCTCACTTCGACATATTTTCCGGTGTGATTTTCGAAACGCCGCGCCGCAGGTGCACCACGGTCCGGCCGCCCCGGACGCCTCATCGCCGCGCAGGGCGCGCCGCGGCGCGCGGGGAAAAGCCTTGAACAGGGGCGGGCGGATTGGATAAGCACCGGCGGGGCCGTGACGGTGCCGCCTGCGGTGCCTGATCCCACCGCCACGCGGCGACAGAAAGGGATGGACGTGGCAAACCACTTGTATCAGGGCGACCTGCCGGACGGTCTCGATCTGGGGCCGGTCGTCGCCATCGACTGCGAAAGCATGGGGCTGAACCCGCATCGCGACCGGCTCTGCGTGGTGCAGATGTCCGGCGGTGACGGCGACGCGCACCTGGTGCAGATCGCCAGGGGCCAGGCCACGGCGCCGAACCTGACCCGGATGCTGGCCGATCCCGAGGTGCTGAAGCTCTTTCACTTCGGGCGCTTCGACATCGCCATGCTTCTCCAGGCGTTCGGCGTTCTGACCGCCCCGGTCTACTGCACCAAGATCGCATCCAAGCTGATCCGCACCTACACCGACCGCCACGGCCTGAAGTTCCTGTTGCAGGAACTGCTGTCGGTCGACATCTCCAAGCAGCAGCAAAGCTCCGACTGGGGCGCGGAAACGCTTTCCGAGGCGCAGCTCGACTACGCGGCGTCGGACGTCCTGCACCTGCACCGGCTGAAAGCCGAGCTCGACGCGCGCCTCGCGCGCGAGGGGCGCACGGACCTGGCGCAGGCCTGTTTCGACTTCCTTCCGACCCGCGCTCGGCTGGATCTCGCCGGCTGGCCGGAAATCGACATTTTCGCCCACTAGATAGGGGCTATGCTCAAGCGCATGGACAAGGACGCCTTTCTCTCCGCCGGCCGCCGGGTCGTGGCGCGCGAAGCCCATGCGCTGGACCTGCTGGCCGAGGCGCTGGACGAAAGCTTCGTCGCGGCGGTCGAGACCATGCTCGAGGCCGACGGCCGCATCATCGTGTCGGGCATGGGCAAGTCGGGGCATATCGCCCGCAAGATCGCGGCGACGCTGGCCTCGACCGGGACGCCGGCGCATTTCGTCCACCCGGCCGAGGCCAGCCACGGCGATCTGGGCATGCTGTCCCGGGGCGACGTCGCGCTGGTTCTGTCGAATTCCGGCGAGACGCCGGAACTGGCCGACATCATCGCGCATACCCGCCGCTTCTCGATCCCGCTGATCGGCGTGGCAAGCCGCGCGGGCAGCACGCTGCTGGCCCAGTCCGACGTGGCGATCGTCCTGCCCCCGGCCGAGGAGGCCTGCGACCAGGGCATCGTGCCCACCACCTCGACCACCATGACCCTGGCGCTGGGCGACGCGCTGGCGGTGGCGCTGATGGAACACCGCCGCTTTACCCCGGCCGATTTCCGCGAGTTCCACCCCGGCGGCAAGCTCGGCGCGCGGCTGGCCAAGGTGGGCGACCTCATGCACCCGGCCGACGAACTGCCCCTCGTGACGCGCGACACGCCGATGACCGAAGCGCTGCTGGAAATGAGCCAAAAGGGCTTCGGCGTCGTGGGCGTGACCGAGGCGGACGGCGCGCTGGCCGGGATCGTCACCGACGGCGACCTGCGCCGGCACATGGACGGCCTGCTCGAACGGCGCGCGGGCGAGGTGATGACCGGGTCGCCCCTGACCATCGCCCCGGACCAGCTGGCCGAAGAGGCGGTGGCGCTGATGAATCGCTACAAGATCACCTGTCTTTTCGTCACCGGGGCGGGGGATGGCAGCCCGGCCGAGGGGCTGATCCACATCCACGACTGCCTGCGGGCCGGCGTGGTCTAGGCCGATGGCCGGCCGCGACAACACGTATTCCCGCTTCGTCTACTGGTCGAAGATCCTGCTGCCAATGCTGGCCCTCGGCCTGCTCGCGACCCTGTTCCTCTTTTCCGAGGACCGGACCGGCCCCGGAGAGCTGCCCTTTTCCGAAGTCGAGCTCGAGGAACTCGCGCGCGGCGAACGGATGGGCGCGCCCCGCTATGCCGGCTTGACCGAGGACGGCGCGGCGCTCGAGGTGCGGGCCCAAAGCATCGCCCCGGACGCGGACGATCCCGGAAAGGTCTCGGCCAGCGACGTCGCGGGACGCTACGCGGTTCAGGGCGGCGTGCGGTTCGAATTCACCGCGGCGACCGGGACGCTGCGCACCAGTACCGAGAGCCTTGCACTGGACGGCGGCGTCCGGATCGATACCAGCACCGGCTACCGCATCACCGCCGACAGCATGGCCGCCCGCCTCGACCAGACCCGGATGGAGGCGACCGGCAACGTCGCCGCCGACGGCCCCCCGGGACGGCTGACGGCGGGCCGGATGCTGGTGGCCGGGCCGGGCCCGGGGCAGGGCGGATACGTTCTGGTTTTCAAGGATGGCGTGAAGCTGGTATACGAGCCCAAAGATTAGACGACGGATTTCCATGCTGAAACTGATCCCCGCCGCTGTCGCGGTTTCGTTCCTGGTCGCAGCGCAGGTCTTCGCTCAAGGGGCGCAGGTGCCCTTCGGCGGGCTGAAGCACGACACGACGCTGCCGGTCGAGGTCACCGCCGACCAGCTGGAGGTGGACCAGGCGGACGGCATAGCCGTCTTTTCCGGCAATGTCGTCGTGGGCCAGGGCGAGATGCGTCTCGCGGCCGACCGGGTCCGCGTTGAATATGCCGGGTCCGAGGATGCGACCGGCGAGATCCGGCGCCTCCATGCCAGCGGCAACGTCGTCCTGACCAACGGGGCCGAGGCGGCCGAGGCGCAGGATGCCGTCTACACGATCGCCTCGGGCGACGTGGTGATGACCGGCGACGTGATCCTGACCCAGGGGCGCAACGCGCTTTCGGGCGAACGCTTCGTCGTCGATCTCCAGTCGGGAACCGGTGTCATGGAAGGCCGCGTGCGCACGATCCTGCAGCCGGAGGAGTCCGAATGACGCCGCCCGAGGGCCTGAGCCTCGCCGGTGGCGAGGGCGGGCTGCGCATCCACAATCTGCGCAAGAGCTACCGCAAGAAGCCGGTGATCCGCGACGTCAGCCTCGACCTCGAGCGCGGCGAGGTCGCGGCGCTCCTCGGGCCGAACGGATCGGGCAAGACCACCTGTTTCTACGCGATCGCAGGGCTCGTTCTGCCAGAGGCGGGCACCGTCATGCTCGACGGTCGCGACGTGACCGTGTTGCCGATGTATCGCCGCGCGCGCCTTGGAATCGGCTACCTGCCGCAGGAGGTCTCGATCTTCCGGGGACTCACCGTCGAGGACAATATCCTCTCGATCCTGGAAATCTCGGAAAAGGACCGCCTGCAACGCCGGGAACGGCTGGAGGAACTGCTCTCGGAATTCTCCATCGGTCACCTGCGGCGGGCACCGGCGCTGGCGCTCTCGGGCGGCGAGCGCCGGCGGGTGGAAATCGCGCGCTGCCTGGCCTCGGACCCGAAATACCTGCTGCTCGACGAGCCTTTCGCGGGCGTCGATCCGATCGCCGTCGGCGATATCCGTGCGCTGGTCGCACAACTCAAGACACGGGGAATCGGCGTGCTCATCACCGATCATAACGTCCGCGAAACGCTTGAGATCGTGGACCGGGCCTACATCCTGCATGACGGCGCGGTGATGATGAGCGGCACTGCCGAAGAGGTCGTCCGGGACGAGAATGTGCGCCGGGTCTATCTCGGTCAGAATTTCCGTATCTATTGACCGGCCGCGGAGCGTGGATTCCGTCCGTGAGACGTTGACATCGGACCCGCGACTGTAGCCAAATGTTAGGAATGAGAGTGCATACCGCCATCGTTCGACCGGCCCCTTCCGACTGCGCCGTACCGAACGCGACCCGGGGGCCCGGGCAGCGGTTCCTGCCTTGCAACCCATGCTCCGCCACGGGCGCCGCCGCGCCGGCAGGCCGGGCCGTGGGCCGCGTATAAAATAAATCCGAGGAGGCACAATGCTTTACCAAATCAGCGGCAAGCAGATCGACATTGGCGACGCGCTCAAGACTCATGTCGAGGACGGGCTCGGGGCCGTCGTCAACAAGTACGCGGAACGCCCGACCGACGCGAACGTGGTGTTTTCGCGGGACGCACATGAATATGTCTGCGAGGCCACGGTCCACCTGTCCACCGGCCTGACCGCCCAGGCCAAGGCCCATGCCACTGAAATCTATGCCTCTTTCGAGAAGTGCTGCGACAAGATGGAAAAGCAGCTGCGCCGCTACAAGCGCCGCCTGAAGAATCACCACCGCGAACGCTCTGCCCCGGTTGAATCCTTCGGGGCTTCCACTTATATCCTCGCCTCGTCGGAAGAACCCGAGGAATCGGAACCCGAGTCGCTGCAGCCGATCATCGTCGCCGAGATGGAGACGAAGGTGCCTTCGCTCTCCGTTGGCGAGGCGGTCATGCAGATGGAACTGGCCGGGGCCCCCGTGCTCGTCTTCCGCAACGAAGGACATAACGGGGTCAATGTCGTGTATCGACGCGACGACGGCAACATCGGCTGGATCGACCCCCGCAAGGCTGACTGACACCCGCCAAGGCGGCATACCTGAAAGGCCCGAGATGGACATTTCGGATATCCTCAGCCCTGTGGCGCTGAAAGTCGCGTCCAACGCGACCAGCAAGAAGCGCCTTCTCCAGGACCTGTCGGAACTCGCCGCGACGACCTACGGCTTGTCTGCAAGCGCGGCCTTCGATGCGCTGCAAGACCGCGAAAGCCTCGGGCCGACCGGCGTCGGCCACGGCGTCGCGCTGCCCCATGCGCGGCTCGCCGGCCTCGATGGCGTGCGGGGCGTGTTCCTGCGCCTCGAGAAACCGGTGGATTTCGACGCGGTCGACCGCCAGCCGGTCGACCTGGTCTTCGCGCTGTTCGCGCCGGAAGCCTCGGGCGTCGATCACCTGAAGGCTCTGGCGCTGGTCTCGCGCACGCTGCGCGACGCGGCGGTCTGCGCCAAGTTGCGGGCGAACGAGGATCCCTCGACGCTGTACGCCGTCCTGACGGAACAGAAATCTTCCAAGGCGGCGTAGGCGCAGCCTACCCCGGCGGCGCCCAGGCGCCGAACCCGAACATCATGTAATCCCGCTGATAGGCCGCGCGCGCCGCGGCCTCTAGCCTGGTGTCGTAGATATCGGCCAGGGTGACCGGGGCGGCCGGGGGCGGCGGCGCGCCCGCGACCGGCAGATGTGGCCGGTCGGTCATCTCTTCGAGATAGGCCAGCGACGCGGCAAGCCTCTCCTCGCGGATCACCAGATCGGGCGGCGCGGCGGCTGCGAAACCCTGCACAAGGGCGGTCTGGCTCGCCCAGGCGGGATCGGTGCGAAGACCCGTCTGCGCCGAGAGATTCCGCTTCACGAAGCCGAGGAAACCAAGCAGCGCCGCGCGGTGCGCCGCGGCGTCGTAGGCGGCCTCGGCCGGGTCTTCGGGCAGGGCCAGACCGTGATGATGCGCAAGCCGTTCGCGGATCGCGCCATAGGTTCCCGGCCCCCGCGCGAGGATGTAGCGGCAGAAGCTTTCATGCGCGCGGGCCAGCGGGTGGCGGATCACCGTGAAGCTGCGGTGGCCCGGGTGCCGGCGTTTCCACTGCCGCAGGGCCTTGCGATCGAAGGCCGGCATCAAGGTGGCCCCGCCCGCCGCGATCTCGTGGCGGGCCAGCCAGTCCACGACCGTTTCGACGGGCGCCCCCAGGATCGGCAGGAACAGGAACGGGGCGCAGGCGCCCGCCTGTATCCGTGGCACCGCCGGGCCGCGGGACGGCTCGAACTCGGGCGGATCGTCCAGACCGAAGCGGTCACGTCGCGCCAGCGCACGTTCCATCGCCCGGGGATTGGTGACGCATTCGCGCAGATCGGCCGGGTTCTGCTTCTTGAGGCGGGAAGAGAGCGCCCTCAGCTGCGCCTCCACCCCCAGGAACCGCGCGAGGCCGTTCAGAACCTCCGGGTCGCCAAGCTCTTCGTAATGGATGTGGAACGCGCCCTGCCCGGTTTTCTGAAGCACCGCGCGGACGTGGCGGCGGAAGTCGTCGAGCGCACCGAGATGGGCCTCGAAGGCGTCGGGGTCGAACCGTATCCTTGCCGCTTTCGCGGTCTTCACGGCGGTGAGCTGCCACTGGCCCGTCTTGGCGGCGATCCCGCGCGAGACGAAACTCTCCAGCGGGTTGCGACTGAGCACGATCTTGGCCCAGCGCCGGTCCGCGAGCAGGGCAGCCAGGACCCGGGGATCGTGATCGGGAAACAGGCGGAACCCCGTCAGGGCATCCGGCGTGGCCGCGCGCATGGCGGCGAGCAGCCGCATCGGGTCGGCCTCGCGCGCCGCGCGGCTGACACCGAAGGCCGCCTGCTGCCCCGGGGCGCCCAGGAAATGCGGGTTGAACAACTCGCCGTGGCAACGCAGGCCCTCGATCTGGTTCAACCGGTCCGCCAGAAGGTTGGACCCGGTGCGCATCGCGGCCAGCACCACGAACCCGTCGTATCGCCCCGCCATCAGCGCACCACCGAGAGCCGCGGCCGCGGCGTGGGCGCACCCCCGTCCGTCAGCCGGTGAATGGCGGCGACGTCACCGCAAAGCTGCGGGCGCATTCCCTCGTTCCGGAGGCGGTCGAGGAAGGCGCCGAACCCGTCGAGGCAGGCGATCTCGGGCGCGTCGGCCGGCGGCATGCCCGCGGCCAGGCCCGTTCCGGCCAGGGTGCCGTCCAGATGGGTCATCCAGTCCTCCAGGAATTCGGCCAGGGTCCAGACACGCAGCGCCCTGCCTTTCCCCGACCGCCGCAGGCACGACAGAAAGGCGGTCTCGATCTGCTGGTGGCGGGCGGCGATCTTGCGGGTCCGCGCGAAGTCGAGCCCGGCCTGGAAAAGCGGGATCAGCGAGGCACCGGTGATGACCGCGACCTGCGCGTTCGGATCCTCGGCGAGGAAGCGGGTGATGGCCTGGTTGTCCTCGGGACCGAACTGAAAGCATTGTCGCGTGCCGCGCGTGTTCCAGAGCAGGTTCGTCAGGAACGCCTGCGGATCGTAGTCGCGCAGCCGCGGATTGTCGCCGAGATTGCCGGCATGGGTTTCGGCGCCCCCGGCGAAATGCGCCCTGTCCATAGCGAAAAGCCGGCCATGCACGGCCGCGCCGCTGCAGTGATCGAGCCAGGCCTCGAAGCCGGGAAAGACGGCGTCGAAGCCGTGCAGCACGCAATACTCCGCGCAGCTGCGCCCGTTTTCCCAGCCCCGGTTCGGGTATCGGCTTTGCATGTAGAGCCCGGCGCGCCCCTCGGTCCGGCGGGCCAGGGCGCGCGCGAACACGCGGTCTACCGCCCCGGGGTTCGGTGCGGCCGGGTGCCGGGACGGGCCGGGCGGGGCGAGCAGGGCGGCGTACAGCCCCGCGGCATGCGGCCAGGCCTTGCGGGCGACGAAACAGTCGGACTGGCGCAGCAGCTCGAGATGATCGTCGTAGAAAACATGCGGCTTGCCCTGGAAGTCGAATTTCGACAGCGTCAGCGACCGGCTCTGGACGTTGAGGGCATGCCGCCGCACGAGGGTCTGGAAATACGCCTCGTCGGGGATCCAGACCCGCCGGAAATACCGGTCGAATTCCCGCCGGCGCGGATCCTCGAGGATCGCCTCGAGGGTCCGGCGGGTCAGGCACCACCATTGCGAGCCGAGATGCGGCTCGATGCCCTGCGGGATGCGGCGCGATACGCCCAGCGCGCGCTGCAGCGCGACATGACCATCGAAAAGCCGCCTGTGCCGCCGCCAGGAAAACGGGAACCGCAGCGTGAACCTTTCCCGGTCGAGCCCGCCAACGGCCCAGCGCACCTCGTCCGTGGTGACCGACTCGATGAAATCGATGCCGGGCCGCGCCGCGAGGAACGCCTCGAGATCCGCCACCGGGCGGAGCGGCACGCAGGCGCCGCTGGCCAGGAAAACATGGCTGACCCCGGGGTTTTCGGCCAGCATCCCGGCCACCGCCGCCTGGGTCGCGCGAACGATCGAGAAGGTGCCCCACTCGCAGGCCGTCGCGGGCGAGAACAGGCAGTTCCGGCGGTCGGCCAGCCGGGCGCGCAGCGCATCGGCCTCGGGGCGCGGCACGCGCCGGTCGACATGGATCACCACCGGGCTGCCCTGATCGGCCCAGTGTGCCGCCACCTGCCCGGCACGCCCGAGCGCCTCGTGCACCAGCATGACGAAGCCGACCGTCATGCCCAGTTGCCCCGCGATATCAGACCGAGCGACTCGAGCTGGCGCCAGTCCTCGTACCGCTCCGACCAGGGGGTGCGGAACCCGAGCGTGCCCGCCCCCGCGCGGTCATAGGCACGGTATTCCCGGCTGGCGGCATAGTGCTCGCGCCGGGCGCTTTCCTCGGCGGCCTTGTCCGCGAAGGTGTCGAGAAACTTGGTGTGCAGCAGGCAGCCGGAGGCCTTTTCGCCGCCCCATTCGTCGTAGACGAGGTTCAGGCCACGGGGCAGCAGCATGTGGGTGGAACTGGCATAGACATAGGAGCGGTGCCAGCGCACCAGCGGGATCTTGTTCAGCGCGGGGGCATGGGCCGGCCGGTGCGGGAAGAACACGCGCGCCCGCGGCCCGCCCTGGATCCAGAGGTTGCGATAAACCGGATTGGGCCGGATCGTGTAGTTGCCGCTGTCGAACCACGGCAAGCTGTCCACCGGGTTGTCGCCGGCGCGGTACCGGGCCTCGGCGACGGGTCCGTCGGGATAAAGATCCAGCAGCATCGCCCCGAAAGACCGTATCGACGACGCGTCGAGCCAGTCCGTCAGCGCGCGCAACGGGCGGGTCTCGCAGAAGGGATAGACGAAGAACTCGTCGACATCGACGACCAGAGTCCAGTGGCCGTGCCCGTGCCGGCGCTGTAGCCAGGTGATCCAGTCCATGCCGAAACGGGCGCGCTTGTAGCTGGCGCCGGTGGTCCAGACCGAACAGTCCGGCTGGCCGGCGAGGTAGCCGCCGGACCCGTCGGTCGACCCGTTGTCGACGAACAGGAAATGCCCGATGCCCAGGGCGCGATAATACGCGAGGAAGAAGGGCAGCCGGACACGTTCGTTCCGAAGCGTGCAGAACAGGAGAAGATCGTCGCGCCGGATCCGCGCCGTGCGGTCCGCGACCGGCCGCAGCTCGCGGGATTTGCGCGCGGCTCTCAGCAGACGCCGCTTGCGCTCCAGCCGGAGCCTATAGGTCCTCAGAACACTCACCACGCACACTTCTCACGATGCGACGCGCACAAACGGCCGGGTCAGGTTAGGTCCAAGACCCTGCCAAAATGTTGTCGCCAACTCGGTACGACCGGACCCGCGCCGCCGCCCGGCGCCGTCGTCGGATCGGCCGCCCGGGTGCGCACACAGGAGGCCCAAAGATACGGGTCGTCCGGGTCCAGGTAAAGCGGATAGCCACCCATGACCTCGCGGAAGGCCGGCAGCGGGGCGCAGATCGCCGGCACGCCCGCGGCCGCGGCCTCGACCAGCGGCAGGCCGAAACCTTCGTCCCGGCTCGGGAACAGAAGCGCGCGCGCGCCGCGCAGCAGCGCCGCGACCGCCGCATCCTCGAAGGCGCCGTGCTCGAAGACCTGCCGGCCCATGAAAGGTGCCGTATCGAGACGCGCGAAAACGGCCGCGTTGGCCCAGCCCCGCCGCCCGACGATATGCAGATGCGGAACCGCCTCCGGCGCCATGTCCCGGCAGAGCGTTTCCCAGGCATCCAAAAGCAGCGCATGGTTCTTGCGCGGCTCGATGGTGCCGAGCGTTACGAAATAGGGATGGCCCGGGCGCAGCGCGGGCGGATCTCCGGGCGGGACCGGATCGTGGCCGAGATGCGCGACGACACCGGGCGGCACCCGGCCGCGGCGGCGGAACTGCGCCTCGGCGCGGTGGCGCGTGACCGCCGAGTTGTAGATCACCAGGTCCGCCCGCGCCCCGACGCGGCCGAGACGCCGCGCGAAGCCGGCGGCCATGCCCGGCCGCTGCCACTCGGGATGATCGAGCGGGATCGTGTCGTGGATGAAGACCGTGACCTGGATCCAGGGCAGCCGCGCCAGCGCGTCGAAGAGCGGGACGCCCAGGTTGCTGTGACCGACGTTCAGATAACGGCCGTCCCCGCCGAGATGCCGCGCCAGCAAGGCCGCAAGCCCCCGCCGGCCGGCTGCATCGATCGCGGCGCGGCGCAGATCGGACTCCGCGCGGCGCCGCAAGGCCGGGCTTTCCCTGCCGATCAGCGCGCGCAGATCCATCGGCCCCCAGTCCTGCGGGGCGTCGAGACGGCGGTCGAGCATGACGCCCGCCGACCGGTCCAGCATGAGAAACCGCCCGCCCACGGCGGCAAGCAGCACCAGCGGATCGTCGCGGGACAGCAGCGCCCGCAGATAAGCCCGTTCCACGCGATCGATACCGGTCAGCGGTCCGCGCCCGATGCGCGAGACCAGCCGCGTGATATCGAGGCAGCGCGTGGTCATGGCCGGGGACGCGGCCGGCCGGGGCCGTGCCCGCTACTCCGCCGCGTTTTCCTGCGCCGCGACGCTGCGGATATACTCCGAGAACTCGTCGCGCAGATCCTCGCGGGCAAGCCCGAAGGCGACCGTCGCCTGCAGGAAGCCGGCCTTGGATCCGCAGTCGAACCGGTGGCCACGGAACCGGTAGCCGTAGACATCGTCGGAAATCGCGATCTCGGCAGCGATGGCGTCCGTCAGCTGCACCTCGCCCCCCGAGCCCGCCTTGATGCGGTTGAGATTCTTCATGATGTTGGGCGTCAGGATATAGCGCCCGATCACGGCCAGGTTCGAGGGCGCATCCTCGGGCCGGGGCTTCTCGACCATGCCCTTGACCGACAGGAGCGGCCCGTTTTCCTCGCCCACGTCGAGCAGGCCGTAGGCGCTGGCCTTCTCTCTCGGGACCTCCATCGCGGCGACGATGTTGCCGCCCGTCTCGGCATGGGCCTCGACCATCTGGGCCAGGCAGGGCACGTCGTCGCCGGCGATGACGTCGTCGGGCAGCATCACCGCGAAGGGCTCGTTGCCGATCAGCCGGCGCGCGCACCACACGGCGTGCCCCAGCCCGAGCGGCTTCTGCTGGCGGATATAGGCAATGGCGCCGCTGTCCATCGTGGTGGTCTTCAGGATATCGAGCAGGTCGTCCTTGCCCTTCTTGCGGAGTTCCGCCTCGAGCTGGGGGGCGCTGTCGAAATAATCCTCCAGCGCGGATTTCCCGCGCGAGGTGACGAAGATGAATTCCTTGATCCCGGCGGCGCGGGCCTCGTCGATGGCGTACTGGATCAGTGGGCGGTCGACCAGCGTCATGATCTCTTTCGGGATGGACTTGGTCGCCGGCAGGAAACGCGTGCCGAGTCCCGCGACCGGGAAAATCGCCTTCGTAACCTTCTTAACCATACGCTTCACCTTGTCTTCTTCCGGGCTGCCGCCGCGTTTCGCCTGTCATGCCGGAAGAAGCTAACAGAAACCCGAACGGAAAGGCGAGAGCCGGAATCCGCCGCCGGCGGTCACGCCCCGGGATCTCCCGCAAGCGGCTTCGGCGGGGCGCCGTCGATCCCGACCTCCGACACCGGCCGGACCTGCGCGATCCGGCGTGCCTCGGCCATGGCCCGGCCGGAAAGGGTTGCGGGGCGCAGGCGGGGCGCGTCCCTGAGCGCGCGGCCATAGACACCGCCCCGCTGCCACCAATACCCGTCATCCGCGAAGCCGGCCCGGTGGTAGGCCGGGCTGAAGCTCAGCTCCAAAAGGGTGACGATCTCGCCCGCGGCGGCCCGCGCCGCCGCCGCCGCGCGGAGCCGCGGCCAGTGGCGGCGCCGCCCGGCCAGCACCACGCCCGCGGCATCCGGACCGTGCGCGGCAAAGGGGCGAAAGGCGGCCGGCGGCCGCGTCAGCCGGGCCATGCGGGGCGCCCGGGACGCGCCCTCTGCAAGGCCGGCCTCGAGGCCCGTCATGAGCCGGCGCACGTCGCGCGGCTCCACCCGGCCCGCGACCATATGCGTCAGGATGCGGCGGCGCTGCGCGGCGTGGAACGCGCCCAGCGCCCGGGCGCGCCCCGCCGCCGTCCCGTGCCGGGTGCAGAAATAGGCCTGGCTGGCCCCGATCTCGAACAGGTCCCGCGGCACGCGATCGGCCCGGCGATAGGGGCCCGCCGCCATCATGTGATGCACCTCGGCCCGGGGGACGATGGCCGTGGCCCAGCCGGCCTCGGCGAGGCGCCAGTTCAGGTCGGTCTCGTCGAGATAGAAGCGAAAGGCCTCGTCGAAACCGCCGAGCCGCACAAGGACGTCCCGGCGAAAGGCACAGTTCGTGCCCTCGGTCTTCACGGCCCAGCCATCACCGGGACGCAGCACGGTCGCGGCCTCCGGATCGACATCGAGCGGGGCATGGACCCCGAAGCCGTCGACCTGCCGCGCCGTCCACTGGAAGGACAGGCCGTTCCGGCCCCGCACGAACCCGCCGGCCGCCCCCACGTCGGGCTCTGCGAGCGGCGCGGTCAACCGGCGCAGCCACGAGGGTTCCGGCACCGCATCGTCATCGATGAAGGCGACGGCCGCGCCGGCGGCCTGGGCGATCCCGCGGTTGCGTGCCGCCGACAGGTTGGCGGCGCCGAAGGGCGCGTGTTTCACGTCCGGCGCCACGCCCGGCGCCCGGAGGATCGCGGCGCCCTCTTCGTCGCTGACGACGACGACCTCGAACGCGGGATGATCCTGGAAGCGCAGGGCGGTCAGAAGGCGGCGCAGCGCGGCGGGTCGGCCGCGCGAGGCGACGACGACGCTGGCCACCGGCAAGGTCATTCCACGCCCATCTCCACGAGCTTGGCCTCGATGCGGGGAACGTCCTCGGGGTTGTTGAGTTCCCAGAAAGCGCGGCCGCGAGCCTCGACCTCGACGCAGAGAACGGGCGCGCCGTTCTCGAGGAAGCGAAGCTGTTCGAGCCCCTCCAGCGTCTCGAGAGGTCCGGGCGGCCAGCGCGTATAGGCGGCCAGCGCCGCCGGCCGATAGGCATAGACCCCGACGTGATGGAAGACCGGCACCTCGTCGCCGGGGCCGTAGGCCTTGCCCGTGTAGGGGATGACCTCCTTGGAAAAGTAGAGCGCCCGGCGATCCTGCGCGAAGACCGCGGTGGTGCCGCCGACGCGGCCCTGCCTGCGATCCTCCAGAAACCCGTTCAGCGCCTCGGCGTCGCAGCGCAGCACCGGCGTCGCCATGCCTATGCTGTCGTCGGCGGCGAGCCGCGCGACCAGCGCCTCGACGAACCAGGGCGGCGTCAGCGGCGCATCGCCTTGCAGGTTCACCACGAGGCCGGCCCAGTCCAGCGTGGCGGCGGCCTCGGCGCAGCGCTCCGTCCCGTTGGCGCAGTCGGGCGAGGTCATCACGACCTCGGCCCCGAAACCCTCTGCCGCGTCGCGGATCCGCGCGTCATCGGTCGCGACGACGACCCGATCCACGCCGGAGACGGCCATCGCGGCCTCCCAGCTGCGGCGGATCAGCGGCTTCTTTCCGCCCCCCGCGCCGCGCAGCTCGACCAGCGGCTTGCCCGGATACCGGCTAGAGGCGTAACGCGCGGGAATGACGACGAGCACGGACACTCAGGCCTCCTTCAGATCGACGCCGGGGGCATAGGCGATGAAAAACGGGTTCTCGTATCCCGGCTTGCCGTAGCGCAGCGGCGCGTGATCGTCGAAGCGCACCACCGCGCCCCCCGCCCCGCGCAGCACCGCATCGCCCGCGGCCGTATCCCATTCCATGGTGCGGCCGAGCCGCGGGTAGAGATCGGCCTCGCCCGAGGCGACCAGGCAGAATTTCAGCGACGACCCGGCGCTTGTCATGTCGCGGACCTCGTAACGCCCGATATAGTCGTCGGTGGCCTGGTCGCGATGCGACTTCGAGGCGACCACCATCAGCGCGTCGTTGTCCGGGGTCGAAACCCGCAGCGGATGCGTCTCGCCGTGGAGACCGGGGGTAAAGCTGCCGGTTTCCTCGACCGACCGGCCATCGGCATCGGTGTAGAAGAGCCGCCTGCGGGCCGGGGCATAGACGATCCCGCGCACCGGCACGCCGTCCCGGACATAGGCGATGTTGACGGTGAAATCCCCGCGGCGCTTGACGAATTCCTTGGTGCCGTCGAGCGGATCCACGATCAGGAAGTCCTGCGCGGCGCGGGCGTGGCTGTCGGCCTGTTCCTCGGTGACGATCAGGACACCCGGAAAGGCCTCCGTCAGCGCCGCGAAGATCAGGGCGTCCGCGGCCTCGTCGGCCTCGGTCACGGGGCTGGCGTCGCTCTTGGCGCGCACCTCGAAATCATCGGCCTCGTAGATCTCCATGATCTTCGCCCCGGCGTCCAGGGCAACACGCCGCAGCGTGGTGGCCAGCTTCGCGTAGTCCAAGTCGCTCTCCTTCCGCCCGGGCGCGGCCCGGTTTCCCGCATCTCGTCCTGCTGTTATATCAACAGCAAGTATCCGCCCCGATAAAGGACGGAATTGCGTAACGAGGTCCGCCATGTTCCAGCGCCAGGCCAAGCGCAGCCGGGTCGCCCGCGTCTTCTCGCTCCTGTCCCTGACCTATCACGCCACCGTTCGCAACGTCCGGAAAGGCAGCGGCAACGCCATTCTCGGGCTGCTGAGCAACATGGCGCAGGCGGTGATCCTCGTCGCGGTCTTCTACGCGATGTTCTCGATCCTCGGGATGAAGGGCGCGCCGGTCCGGGGCGATTTCATCGTCTATCTGATGTCGGGCGTCTTTCTCTTCCTGACCCACAACAAGGCCCTGTCGTCGGTGCTCGGGGCCGAGGGTCCGACCTCGCCGATGATGAAGCACGCGCCGATGAACACGCTGGTCAGCATCTCGTCGGCGGCGCTGGCCGCGCTCTACCTTCAGCTGCTCGCCTTCGGGGTGATCCTGATCGGCGTGCATGTCGCGTGGCGGCCGGTGGAAATCCACGACCCGGTCGGGTTGATGCGCAACTTCATGCTGGCCTGGGCCAGCGGGGCGGCCATCGGGCTCGTTTTCCTGGCCCTGAAGCCCTGGGCGCCGGGGCTCGTCCAGCTGGTGTCGATGGTCTACATGCGCGCCAACATGATCTCGAGCGGCAAGATGTTCGTGGTCAACCAGCTGCCGGGATTCCTCTTGCCCTATTTCACCTGGAACCCGCTGTTCCACACCATCGACCAGGCGCGCGGCGCGGCCTTCGTCAACTATTTCCCACGCCACACCACCGAAACCTATCCGGCGATCCTGACCGTCACCTGCCTGATGCTGGGCTTGATGGGCGAGTTCTACACCCGCCGCCGCGCCTCCGCGAGCTGGGGCGCACGCCAGTAGCCAAGGCGGCGCCGCGCGCTAGTCCACCACCCTGAGCGTCAGGTTGATACGCCCACCATCCGGCAGAAGCGCCGAGCTGCCGAAGCGGATCCGGTCGATCCCGTGATAGACCAGCCGCGCCGCACCCCCCATCACGATCACGTCGCCCGATCGCAGCCAGACCGATTCCGTCTTGCCGCCGCGCGTGGTGTTGCCGATCCGGAAGAGCGCCTCGTCGCCGAGCGACACCGATACCACCGGCCAGCCGAAATCCGCCTCGTCCCGGTCCTGGTGCAGCCCCATCCTGGTGCCCTCGCCGTAATAATTGACCAGGCAGCAATCCGGGTCGCGCCGGGTGCTGCCGACCGCGCGCCAGATCGCGAGGACCGAGTCGGGAATCGGCGGCCAGGGCGTGCCGGAGGGGTGGCGGTCGATGTAGCGATAGCCGCGCCGGTCCGAATACCAGCCGTATTTTCCGGCCGAGGTCATCCGCACCGACATTTTCCGGCCCCGAGGCGTTTCGGGCGCGAACATCGGCGCGGCCTTCGCGACCGCGCGCAGATCCTCGAGAACCCGGGCCTGCCCCGCGGCCGAAAGGAACCCGTCATACAGCGCGACACCGCGAATGCGGCGGCTCGGTTCCGGCGGGTCTGCGGGGTCGGTCATCTGGCCTTCGGCTCCTCTGCGGGCGGCGGGCTTCGGAAAATCCTACGGATTCCCCCTCGTTCAGGTGTCATATCGCAGCCTGCGACCGCTTGCAGCCCCAAGGGCTCACTCCTATATAGCCACTCGAACTTGAAGCCGGGCCGACCCGCCCGGTCATGGGGATCGGAGGCCGGAGGCCGTAATCGGATCCGGCGTCCACATATTCGCCGAAAGGAAAGGAACGGACATGGGCAAAGTCATCGGGATCGACCTTGGGACCACCAACTCCTGTGTCGCGATCATGGACGGCTCGCAGCCGCGCGTGATCGAGAACGCGGAAGGGGCGCGCACCACGCCGTCGATCGTGGCCTTTACCGACAACGAACGTCTCGTGGGCCAGCCGGCCAAGCGCCAGGCGGTCACGAACCCGGAAAACACGGTCTTCGCCGTGAAGCGGCTGATCGGCCGTCGCATGGGCGACGCCGAGGTCGAGAAGGACAAGAAACTCGTCCCCTACGCCATCGTCGACGGCGGCCAGGGCGACGCCTGGGTCAAGGTCAAGGACGAGACGTATTCGCCGTCGCAGATCTCCGCCTTCATCCTGCAGAAGATGAAGGAGACCGCCGAGAGCTACCTGGGCGAGGACGTCACCCAGGCCGTCATCACCGTGCCGGCCTATTTCAACGACGCCCAGCGCCAGGCGACCAAGGACGCCGGCAAGATCGCCGGCCTCGAGGTGCTGCGCATCATCAACGAGCCGACGGCGGCCGCGCTGGCCTACGGGCTCGACAAGAAGGACAGCAAGACCATCGCGGTCTACGACCTCGGCGGCGGCACCTTCGACATCACGATCCTGGAAATCGACGACGGCCTCTTCGAGGTGAAGTCCACCAACGGGGATACCTTCCTCGGCGGCGAGGACTTCGACATGCGGATCGTCAATTACCTGGCCGACGAGTTCAAGAAAGAGCATGGCGTCGACCTGACCAACGACAAGATGGCGCTGCAGCGCCTGAAGGAGGCCGCCGAAAAGGCCAAGATCGAGCTGAGCTCCTCGTCGCAGACCGAGATCAACCAGCCGTTCATCTCGATGGACAAGGACACCGGCCAGCCGCTGCACATGGTCATGAAGCTGACCCGCGCCAAGCTGGAAAGCCTGGTCGGCGACCTGATCTCCGGCTCGCTGAAACCCTGTGCCGCGGCCCTGAAGGATGCCGGGATCGCCAAGGACGAGGTGGACGAGGTCATCCTCGTCGGCGGCATGACCCGGATGCCCAAGGTGGCCGAGGAAGTCGCCAAGTTCTTCGGCAAGGACGCGCACAAGGGCGTGAACCCGGACGAGGTCGTCGCCATGGGCGCCGCAATCCAGGCCGGCGTTCTGCAGGGCGACGTGAAGGACGTCGTGCTGCTCGACGTGACGCCGCTGTCGCTGGGCATCGAGACGCTGGGCGGCGTCTTCACCCGCCTCATCGACCGCAACACCACGATCCCGACCAAGAAGAGCCAGATCTTCTCCACCGCCGAGGACAACCAGTCCGCGGTGACGATCCGGGTCTTCCAGGGCGAGCGCGAGATGGCGTCCGACAACAAGTTGCTGGGCCAGTTCAACCTCGAGGACATCCCGCCGGCACCGCGTGGCATGCCCCAGATCGAAGTCGCCTTCGACATCGACGCCAACGGCATCGTCAACGTGTCCGCCAAGGACAAGGGCACCGGCAAGGAACAGAAGATCACCATCCAGGCATCGGGCGGCCTCTCGGAGGACGAGATCGACCAGATGGTGAAGGACGCCGAGTCCCACGCCGAAGAGGACAAGAAGCGCAAGGAGCTGGTGGAAACCAAGAACCAGGCCGAGAGCCTCGTCCATTCCACCAAGAAGTCGCTCGAGGAGCATGGCGACAAGGTCGACCCGGCCACGGTCGAGGCGATCGAGCTTGCTCTCAAGGCGCTCGAGGAAGCGATCGAGAGCGACGACGCCGACAAGATCAAGTCGGGCATCCAGAACGTGACCGAAGCCTCGATGAAGCTGGGCGAAGCGATCTACAAGTCGCAGCAGGACGAGAGCGGCGGCGCCGAGTCCGGCACCGAGGATGACGGGCCCTCGGGGGTCGACGAGGACATCGTCGACGCCGATTTCGAGGATCTCGACGACGATCAGAAGCGCTCGTAAGACGTAACCGCGAACCTACGGGGGCCGGTCCGGAAAACCCGGATCGGCCCGCGCGTTTGGCAAAGGACCGACACCCATGGCAAAGCGCGACTACTACGAGGTTCTGGGCGTCTCGAAGGGCGCGTCCGACGACGAGATCAAGAAAGCCTATCGCAAGAAGGCCAAGGAACTTCACCCCGACCGGAACTCGGACAACCCCAACGCCGAGGCCCAGTTCAAGGAAGTGAACGAGGCCTATGACGCCCTGAAGGATCCCGAACGCAAAGCGGCCTATGACCGCTTCGGCCATGCGGCCTTCGACGGCAGCATGGGCGGCGGCGGCCGGCCCGGCGGCGGGTTCGGCGGCGGCAACGCCGATTTCGCCTCGGCGTTCTCGGACGTCTTCGAAGATCTTTTCGGCGATTTCATGGGCGGCGGCCGCGGCGGCGGCCAGCGCGCCACCCGTGGATCGGACCTGCGCTACAACATGCGCATCACGCTGGAAGAGGCCTTCAAGGGCATCCAGAAGACGATCAGCGTTCCCGGCTCCGTCGCGTGCGACGTCTGCCACGGCTCGGGCGCGGCCGGCGGCGCCGAACCGACCAACTGCCCGACCTGCTCCGGCATGGGCAAGGTTCGGGCGCAGCAGGGCTTCTTCACGGTGGAGCGCACCTGCCCGACCTGTTCGGGCATGGGCCAGATCATCAAGAACCCCTGCACGGCCTGCGGCGGCGCGGGACGGGTCAACAAGGACCGTTCGCTCAGCGTCAACATCCCCGCCGGTGTCGAGACCGGCACGAGAATCCGCCTGGCCGGCGAGGGCGAGGCAGGGCTGCGCGGCGGCCCCACGGGCGATCTCTACATCTTCATCGACGTGGCCGATCACCCGATCTTCGAACGCGACGGGGCGAACCTGTTCTGCAGCGTGCCCGTCAGCATGACCAGCGCCGCGCTCGGCGGCGAGATCGAGGTGCCCACCATCGATGGCGGCCGGTCACGCGTGAAGATCCCGGCCGGCAGCCAGTCGGGCCGGCAGATGCGGCTCAAGGGCAAGGGCATGCCGCCCATCCGCGGCGCGGGCCGGGGCGACATGTATATCGAGCTTTCCGTCGAGACGCCGGTGAACCTGTCGTCCAGGCAGAAGGAGCTGCTGCGCGAGTTCGAAAGCCTCGGCGACGGCAACAACCCGCAGAGCTCGAACTTCTTCAGCAAGGTGAAAAGCTTCTGGGACGGCATGAAGGGCTGAGGCCCGCCGCCACGGCGGCGCGCCGGCCCGGGCCCCCGGCCCGGGCTATGTCTTTCTGTCGGCGAGGAAGGCCTCGACCTCGTCGCGGGCCGGGATCGCGTCCGCCGTGCCCGGGCGCGTGACCTTCAGCGCCGCCGCGCCCGCGGCCAGTCGCATCGCCTCTTCGACCGGAAGATCGGCGTCGAGGCCGGCGGCGAAATAGCCGAGGTAAGTGTCCCCCGCACCGGTGGTGTCGACCGCGGTCACCGCGATGCCCGGAACCTCGACGATCCCGGCGTCGCCCCGCCACACGGCGCCGTCGGCCCCGTGTGTGACCAGAACCTCGCGTACCGGCAGCGCATCGCCCGCGACGCCCAGCGCCGCGGCCAGCTGCGCGGCCTCAACGGCGTTCAGCACCAGAATGTCGATGTGGTCGGCAACCTCGCGCACGGCCGCCGCATCGAACGGCGCGGCGGAATAGATCACCCTGCACCCCTTTGCCCGCGCCAGCCGCGCGGTGTCGCGCACGCATGACGTCTCGTTCTGCAAGAGCAGTATATCGCCGGGCCGCGCCTCGGCCAGGGCCGCGTCGATCCGGGCGCGGTCCTGCGCCCGGTTGGCGCCGGGAAAGATCACGATGGCGTTCTCGCCGGCGCCGTCCACGTTGATGATCGCGTGCCCCGTGGGCTGATCCGTCACCACGACGTGGCGCACGTCGACGCCGTAGGCGCGCAGCCGTTCCACGGCCCAGCCGCCATCCATGCCGACCGCGCCGATATGGGCGACCCGGGCGCCCGCCCGCGCGGCGGCGACCGACTGGTTCGCACCCTTGCCGCCCAGGCCGGTGCGCCGCGCCGTCGCCGCCACCGTCTCGCCCGGACCGGGCAGACGCGGCACGCCGTAGAACTGGTCGGCGTTGATGGAGCCGAGGTTGAAGATCGTCATGACTCGCCGACGCGGCAGGCCGCCATCACCGCCATGTTCAGGATATCGTTCACCGTCGAGGTGGTGGAGCAGAGCTGCAAGGGCCGGTCGACGCCCGTCAGGATCGGGCCGATCACCGTGGCCTCGCCCATCTCCTGCATCAGCTTGACCGAGATGGAGGCCGAGTGCCGCGCCGGCACCACGAGGATGTTCGCCGGGCCGCTCAGCCGCTGGAAGGGATAGTTGGCCTGCACCTCGGGGTTCAGCGCCACGTCGACGGTCATCTCGCCCTCGTACTCGAAATCGGCGCCCCGCCGGTCGAGCAGCGCCGGGGCCTCGTGCATCTTCTCGGCCCTTTCCGAGCGCGGGTAGCCGAAATTGGAGAAGCTGACGAAGGCGACCCGCGGCTCCAGCCCCAGCGTCCGCGCGACCCGCGCCGTGCTGGTCGCGATATCGGCCATGTCGTCGGCCAGCGGCCATTCATGCACCAGCGTATCCGCGATCAGGACGATCCGCCCCCGCCGCAGAACCGCCGTCGCCGCCATCGCCCCGCTGCCGGGGGTCACGTCGAAGACGTGGTTGATCAGGTCCATCACATGGGCCGATTTCCGCGTCGCGCCGGTGATCATGCCGTCGCCATGCCCATGCGCCAGCATCAGCGACGAGAAGACGTGCCGGTCACGCGCCGCCATGCGATGAATGTCGTGCTGGTCGTAGCCCTTGCGCTGAAGCCGCTGGTAGAGAAACGCCTTGTATGTCTCGAGATGCGTGGTGTTGGCCGCGTTGACGACCTCCAGCTCCCGCACGGCGTCGCCCAGCCCGGCCGTTTCCAGCTTCTGTTTCACGTCGGCCTCGCGTCCCACGACGATCGCCTTGCCAAGGCCCGACCGCTGCCAGGCCACGGCCGCGCGCAGCACGCGCGGGTCGTCGCCCTCGGCAAAGATCATCCGCGCCTGGGCGTGGCGGGCGCGCGCATAGAGCCCCTGCAGGATCGAGGCGGTGGGATCCATCCGCGCCTTCAGGTCATGCTCGTAGCGATCCATGTCGACGATCGGCCGCCGCGCGACGCCCGTGTCCATGCCCGCCTTCGCCACCGCCGGCGGCACGGTGTGAATGAGCCGCGGGTCAAAGGGGGTCGGGATGATGTAGTCGCGCCCGAAGGTCAGCTTGCGGCCATAGGCCATCGCCACCTCGTCCGGCACGTCCTCGCGCGCCAGGCGCGCCAGGGCCTCGGCACAGGCGATCTTCATCTCGTCGTTGATGGCGCGGGCGTTCACATCCAGCGCGCCGCGGAAGAGATAGGGAAACCCGAGGACGTTATTGACCTGGTTCGGGTAGTCGCTGCGCCCGGTCGCTACGATGGCATCGGGCCGCACGTCATGTGCCTCTTCCGGGGAGATCTCGGGATCGGGATTGGCCATGGCGAAGATCACCGGGTTGTCGGCCATGCTCTCGACCATGTCCTGGGTGACCGCGCCCTTGACCGAGACGCCGAGGAAGACGTCGGCGCCCTTCATCGCCTCTTCGAGCGTGCGATGGTCGGTCTTCACGGCATGCGCCGACTTCCACTGGTTCATGCCCTCGGTGCGGCCCTGGTAGATCACGCCCTTCGTGTCGCAGGCGATGCATTTCGCCGGGTCGGCGCCCATCGCCTTGATCAGTTCGAGACAGGCGATGCCGGCCGCGCCCGCACCGTTGAGCACGATCCGGCAGTCTTCCAGCCTCTTGCCCGACAGGTGCAGCGCGTTGATCAGCCCCGCCGCGCAGATCACCGCCGTCCCGTGCTGGTCGTCGTGGAACACCGGAATGTCCATCAGCTCTTTCAGGCGCTGCTCGATGATGAAGCATTCCGGCGCCTTGATGTCCTCGAGGTTGATGCCGCCGAAGGACGGACCCAGCAGCTTCACCGCGTTGATGAAGGCGTCCGGATCCTCGGTATCCACCTCGAGATCGATGGAGTTGATGTCGGCGAAGCGCTTGAAGAGCACCGCCTTGCCCTCCATCACCGGCTTGGAGGCGAGCGCGCCGAGATTGCCCATGCCCAGGATCGCGGTGCCGTTGGAGATCACCGCGACCATGTTGCCCTTGGTGGTGTAGTCATAGGCCGTTTCGGGCCGGTCGGCGATGGCCTGTACCGGCACGGCCACGCCCGGGCTGTAGGCCAGGCTCAGATCGCGCTGCGTGGTCATCGGCGTCGAGGCGTTGACCTCGAGCTTGCCCGGCTTCGGCTCCAGGTGATAGGCGAGCGCCTCTTCGTCGGTGAATCTGTTCTTGCGGGCCATGCGTGCCTCTCCTCCGTCCCAGATCGCGTGATACAGCCTCGGCAGCGCGCCCACAACTGATTGCCGGTTTCGGCTTTCCCCCTCCGGGGCGCTTCGTTAGATTCCGGTCCGACAGGTTGGGGGGCCGCGTGAACGTCGAGAAACCGTCCGTAACGCCTATGATGGCGCAGTATCTCGAGTTGAAGGAGCAGTATCCCGACGCGCTGCTCTTCTACCGCATGGGTGATTTCTACGAGATGTTCTTCGAGGATGCCGCGGCGGCGGCCGAGTCGCTCGACATCGCGCTAACCAAGCGCGGCAAGCATCTGGGCCAGGATATCCCGATGTGCGGCGTCCCGGTCCATTCGGCCGAAAGCTACCTTCTGACCCTGATCCGCAAGGGGTTCCGCGTCGCGGTCTGCGAGCAGATGGAAGACCCGGCCGAGGCCAAGAAGCGCGGCTCCAAGGCGGTGGTGAAGCGTGACGTGGTGCGGCTCGTGACCCCCGGCACGCTGACCGAGGATGCGCTTCTGGAGGCCCGCAGCCACAATTTCCTCGCCGCCTTTGCCGAGGTTCGCGACGGCGCCGCGCTGGCCTGGGTCGATATCTCTACCGGGGAGTTTCGCGTGATGCCCTGCGCCGCGGTGCGGCTCGGCCCGCAACTGGCCCGGCTCGCCCCGCGCGAGGTGCTGCTGCCCGAGACGCTCGAGGCCAGCTATCGCGCGGCGGTCGAGGATACGGGCGCGGCCCTGACTCCGATGGCGCGGGCGAGTTTCGACAGCACGGCCGCGGAAAAGCGTCTGCAGGCGCTTTACGGGGTCGGTGCGCTGGACGGGTTTGGCAGTTTCGGCCGGGCGGAACTGGCGGCGATGGGCGCGATCGTCGAGTACCTGGAGATCACGCAAAAGGGCAAGCTGCCGCTGCTGCGCCCGCCGGTGCGCGAGGCGCAGCACCAGGCGATGCAGATCGACGGCGCGACCCGGCGCAATCTCGAGCTGACCGCCAGCCTGAACGGCGGGCGGGCCGGCTCGCTCCTGGCGGTGATCGACCGCACCGTGACGGCCGGCGGCGCGCGCCTGCTGGAGCGGCGGCTGAGCAGCCCCTCGGCCGATCTAAGGACGGTGCAGACCCGGCAGGACGGGGTAAGCTTCCTGGTCGAGAACGACAGCCTGCGCGACGCGCTGCGCACGGCCCTGCGCCGCATCCCCGACATGGACCGTGCGCTGTCGCGGCTGGCGCTCGAGCGCGGGGGGCCGCGGGACCTGGCCGCGATCCGGGTCGGCCTGACCCAGGCGGCAGGGCTGCCCGCGATCCTCGACGGCGCGGAGCTGCCGGAGATCCTGGCCGAGGCCCTGGCCGAAACGGCGGGCCATAACGACACCCTCGATCTGCTCGACAGCGCGCTGGTGGCCGAGCCGCCGCTGATGGCCCGCGACGGCGGTTTCGTCGCCGGCGGCTTCGACGGCGATCTCGACGAAGCGCGGACGCTGCGCGACGAGGGCCGCGGCGTGATCGCGGGATTGCAGGCGCAATATATCGACCAGGCCGGGGTCAATTCCCTGAAGATCAAGCACAACAACGTGCTGGGCTATTTCATCGAGACCCCGGCCACCCATGCCGGGCGGATGATGAGCCCGCCGCTGTCGGAGACCTTCATCCACCGCCAGACGACCGCCAACGCGGTGCGCTTCACCACGGTCGAGCTGTCCGAGCTGGAGACGAAGATCCTCAACGCCGGAAGCCGCGCGCTGGAGATCGAGAAGCGCATCTTCGAGGCCCTGCGCGCCGCCGTGGTTGACTCGGCCGCCGGCATCGGCGCCGCGGCGCGGGCGCTGGCGGAAATCGACCTCGCCGCCGCGCTGGCGGAGCTTGCCGTCGCCGAGGACTGGTGCCGGCCAGAGATCGACGGCTCGCGCCGGTTCGAGATCGCGGGCGGGCGCCACCCGGTCGTGGAGCGGGCTCTCAAGGCCGAGGGCGCGCCCTTCATCGCCAATGACTGCGCCCTGTCGAATGACGGGGACGGCGCGCATATCTGGCTGCTGACGGGCCCCAACATGGCCGGCAAGTCGACCTTCCTGCGCCAGAACGCGCTGATCGCGATCCTTGCGCAGATGGGGGGCTGGGTGCCGGCCCAAAGCGCATCTATAGGTCTGATATCACAGCTTTTTTCGCGCGTGGGTGCATCTGACGACCTGGCGCGTGGCCGGTCCACCTTCATGGTGGAAATGGTCGAGACCGCCGCCATCCTGAACCAGGCCGACGACCGCGCGCTGGTGATCCTCGACGAGATCGGGCGCGGCACCGCGACCTATGACGGGCTCTCCATCGCCTGGGCGACGCTCGAACACCTGCACGAGCAGAACCGCTGCCGCGCGCTTTTCGCGACCCATTACCACGAGCTGACCAAGCTCTCGGCGCGGCTCGACGGGCTGGAAAACGCCACGGTGTCGGTCAAGGAATGGGAGGGGGAGGTCATCTTCCTGCACGAGGTGCACAAGGGCGCCGCGGACCGGTCTTACGGCGTGCAGGTGGCACGGCTCGCCGGGCTGCCGGCAAGTGTCGTGGACCGCGCCCGCGTGGTGCTGGAGGCCCTTGAGAAAGGCGACCGGGAAAAGGGATCCGGCGCCGAAACGCTGGTCGATGACCTGCCGCTGTTTTCGGCCGCGCCGGCGGCGCCCGCCCCGCGAAACGCCGCCCCGGCGCCGTCGCCTGTGGAGAACCGCCTCAGGGCGGCCCATCCCGACGACCTGACGCCGCGCGAAGCCCTGGATCTGGTCTACGAGCTGCGGGGCTTATTGGACGGTCACCCGTCCTCGGACTCCGACCCCTCGTTTTCCTGACCCGCCGGGGTCGAGGACACGCCGACCTGCGCCGGGCGCAGAAGCCTGTCGTGAATGGTGAAGCCCTCGACCATCACCTGCACGATGTTGCCCTGTTTCACGCTGGGCACCGGGGCCTCGAACATGGCCTGGTGAAGCTGCGGGTCGAACGGGTCGCCCACCTGCGGTGAAACGGGCTCGATCCCGTGCTTGGCAAAGGCGTTGACCAGTTCGCGCAGGGTCAGCTCGACGCCCTCGACGACGCTCTTGGCCGTCTCGCGCTCCGCCTCGTCCATGGCGGCGAGCGCACGGTTGAGGTTGTCGTAGACGGGCAGAAGGTCCCGGGCCAGCTTGGTGCCGCCGTAGATCTCGGCTTCGCGGCGGTCGCGCTCGCCACGCTTGCGCACGTTCTCGGCATCGGCCATGGCGCGCAGCAGGCGATCCTTCAGTTCGTCCCGCTCGGCGCGGAGCGCGTCCGTCTCGCCATCCTCGGCCAGGGCGTCCAGCCCCTCGCCTTCGGCGGGGGCCGTCTCTTCCGCGACCGCTGTCTCTTCTGCCATTTCGTCCCGTTTCGGTTCGGACATTCCTGTCACCTCTTGCTCAGCTCTGGTCGGACAGGGCCCTGCCGACCAATTGCGCCGTGTAGTCCACGATGGGAACGATCCGCCCGTAATTCAGCCGGGTCGGTCCGATCACGCCCACGGCGCCGACAATCTTCCGGTCCGCGTTCATATATGGAGAGACCACCAGAGAGGAACCCGATAACGAAAAAAGTTTGTTCTCTGCGCCGATGAAAATGCGCACGCCGTCGCCTTCCTCGGTCAGTTCGAGGAACTGGGCGATGTCGCGCTTGCGCTCGAGGTCGTCGAAAAGCTCGCGCACCCGCGCCAGGTCTTCCGCCGCCTCCATCTCTTCGAGCAGATTCGCCCGGCCGCGCACGATCAGCCGTTCATGCAGAACGCCCTCGTTTTCCCAGACGGCCAGCCCGTTCTCGACCATCTGCTGGGCGAGGATGTCCAGCTCTCGCCGGCGGTCGGCGATGTCGCGTTCCATGACCGCGCGCAGTTCCGACAGCGTCTTGCCCTCGGCCACGGCGTTCAGGAAATTCGCCGCCTCGCGCATCGCGGACGGGGTCTGCCCGATCGGCGGGGTGAAGATCCGGTTCTCGACATGACCGTCGGCGGTCACCAGCACCACAAGCGCGCGGTCCGGGCCCAGCGCGACGAATTCCACGTGCTTGATCGGCGCCTCGTGCTTGGGCGCCAGCACCAGGCTCGCACCCTGGGTCAGGCCCGACAGCATCGATCCCGCACGGTCCAGCATGGTCGACATGTCGCGCTTGTCGTTGCCGATCGTGTTCTCGATCTGCATCCGCTCCTCGGCCGAGATATCGCCCACCTCGAGCAGCCCGTCGACGAACAGGCGCAGCCCGACATGCGTGGGCACGCGGCCGGCCGAGATATGCGGGCTGTCGAGCAGGCCGAGATACTCGAGATCCTGCATCACGTTGCGGATCGTCGCCGGCGAGACCTTTTCGGTCATCGACCGCGCCAGCGTGCGCGAGCCGACCGGCGCGCCGGTGTCGAGATACGCCTCGACCAGCCGCCGGAAAACCTCTCGGCTGCGCTCGTTCATTTCTGCCAACAGGCTGGACCCGTCGTTCATTGCCTCGAACCTGCCTGGTGCATCACGGCTGCCGGCCATTAAACCGCGCCCGCCGCCAAGATCAATCGGGACATTGCCCTTTACTCGTGCAGGGCGCTGTGGGTATGTGGCGACAGCCTGCAATACAAGGATTTTTCATGCGTCCCTCTGGTAGACAGATAGATGAAATGCGCCCGATTTCAATCGAGACGGGCGTCACGAAACATGCCGAAGGCTCGGTCATGATCCGCATGGGCGACACCCATGTGCTGTGCACCGCGACCATCGAGGATCGCGTGCCGCCCTTCCTGAAGAACAGCGGCCTCGGCTGGGTCACGGCGGAATACGGCATGCTGCCCCGCGCGACGAACACCCGCATGCGCCGCGAGGCCGCCGCCGGCAAGCAGGGCGGCCGCACCGTGGAAATCCAGCGCCTGATCGGGCGGTCGCTGCGGGCGGGTATCGACCGCGTGGCGCTCGGCGAGCGCCAGATCACCGTGGACTGCGACGTGATCCAGGCCGATGGCGGCACGCGCTGCGCGGCCATTACCGGCGGCTGGGTCGCGCTGCGGCTGGCGGTGAACAAGCTTCTCAAGGCCGGCATGGTGACGTCGGACCCGCTGATCGACCACGTGGCGGCGATCAGCTGCGGGATCTATGGCGGCCAGACCGTGCTGGATCTCGACTATGCCGAGGACAGCGAGGCCGCGACGGACGCCAATTTCGTGATGACGGGGCGGGGCGGCTTCGTCGAGGTTCAGGGCTCCGCCGAAGGCGCGCCCTTCTCGCGCGACGCGCTGGATCAGCTGCTCGACATGGCCGCCAAGGGCGTCGACGAGCTTGTCGCGGCCCAGACGGCCGCCGTGGCAGGCTGATCCGATGCGCGCACTGGGCGACACGCTGGTCATCGCGACCCATAACGCGGGCAAGCTGCGCGAGATCGGCGCACTTCTGGCGCCGTATGGCGTCACCGTGACATCGGCCGGCGAGCTCGGGCTCGAGGAGCCGGAGGAGACCGAAGAGACCTTCGCCGGCAATGCCCGGATCAAGGCCCACCACGCCGCCCGCGAGAGCGGCCTTCCGGCGCTTTCCGACGACAGCGGGATCGAGGTCGACGCGCTCGATGGTCAGCCCGGTGTCCACACCGCCGACTGGGCGGAAACCCCGGCCGGGCGCGATTTCCCGATGGCGATGGAAAAGGTCTGGCAGCGGCTTGAGGAAAAGGGCGCGCCCGAGCCCCGCACCGCACGGTTCCGCTGCACGCTCTGCGTGGCTTGGCCCGACGGGGAAGACGCCCTATTTGAAGGCAAGGTCGAGGGCCGTGTCGTCTGGCCCATGCGCGGCGACAGGGGCTTCGGCTTCGACCCGGTCTTCCTGCCCGCGGGAGAGACCGAAACCTTCGGCGAAATGGACCCGGCGAAAAAGCACGGGATGAGCCATCGTGCAGATGCCTTCAGAAAATTCGTCGCCGCCTTCTTTGACGGCTGAGGACTGGCAGGCCGGGGGGTTCGGGCTCTATCTCCATTGGCCCTTCTGCCAGGCCAAATGCCCCTATTGCGACTTCAATTCCCATGTCGTGGCCACCATCGACCAGGCACGCTGGCAGCGCGCCTACCTGTCCGAGATCGACCGGCTCGGCGCCGAAACGCAGGGCCGCGTGCTGCGATCCGTGTTTTTCGGGGGCGGCACCCCCAGCCTTATGGATCCCGACCTCGTCGCCGCGATCCTGGACCGCGTGCGGGCGACATGGGCCACGGCCAATGACTTCGAAGTCACGCTCGAGGCCAACCCCACCTCGGTGGAAGCCGGACGGTTTGCCGGCTACAGGGCCGCGGGCGTGGACCGGGTGTCGATGGGACTCCAGGCGCTGAATGACGACGATCTGCGCCGTCTGGGGCGGCTGCACAGCGCCGCCGAGGCCCGCGCCGCCTTCGACGTCGCGCGGCAAAGCTTCGCCCGGGTCAGCTTCGATCTGATCTACGCCCGCCAACACCAGACCCTTGCGGGCTGGCAGGCCGAACTGCGCGAGGCGCTGGCCATGGCGGCCGATCACCTTTCGCTCTACCAGCTGACCATCGAACCCGGCACGGCCTTCGGGCGGCTCCACGATGCGGGGCGGCTTGCCGGACTGCCCGACGACGATCTCGGCGCCGACATGTACGCGGCGACGCAAGAGATCTGCGCCGCGGCGGGGCTGCCGGCCTACGAGGTCTCGAACCATGCCGTGCCGGGCGCGGAATCGCGCCACAACCTGATCTACTGGCGGTACGGCGACTATGCCGGGATCGGCCCCGGCGCCCATGGCCGCCTGACGCTGGACGGGCAGCGCTACGCCACCGAAACCCCGCTGGCCCCCGGCGCCTGGCTCGAGGCGGTCGAGACCGGCGGCAACGGCGAACGCCCGCGCAATGCGCTGTCCGCATCCGATCAGGCCGGCGAGTACCTGATGATGGCCTTGCGCATGGCCGAAGGCGTGGATCTGCGCCGGTTGCGTCAGCTGGATCAGGACTACGTCGATATCAATAAAATCAATAGCTTACAGGAATTGAACATGGTCGAGCTCCGGGAGGAGTCGCTCCGCCTCACGCCGGCCGGTCGTCCTGTCCTGAATGCCGTGCTGCGCGATCTTCTGGGCGGGGACTGAGGCATGCGCTGGCTCTGGCTGGCGTTCGGGCTGATCTGTCTGGGAATTGGGCTGGTCGGGACCGTCCTGCCGCTGGTGCCCACCGTGCCGCTGGTGCTGCTTGCGGCCTATGCCTTCGCGCGGTCGTCCGAACGGCTCCATGACTGGCTTGTGCGCCACCCCAGGCTGGGCCCGCCGCTGGAAGACTGGCGGCGCTTCGGCGCGATCCGCCGCCCGGCCAAGCGGGTCGCCACGATCTCCGTGCTGATCGCGTTCGGGATCTCCGTTCTGCTGGGTGTACGCCCGGCGATACTGGCGGTTCAGGCGGTCGTGCTCGGCGGGGTGCTCGTCTTTATATGGAGCCGTCCGGGCTGACGTTCCCGAGAAGCCGGCAAAGCCGGTCGAGATCGTCCAGCGTGCCGTAGCGGATCGTCACCGTCCCCGCCTCGCCGCCGGGCTTGTGATCGACCGCCACCTTCAGCCCCAGATTCGCGGACAGGTCGGCCTCCAGCGCGCGGGTATCGGCATCTTTCTCGCCGCCCTGCTGGCGCTGCCGCGGCTTTCCGGTCCCCTTGGGTTTTTTCGCGAGCCGCTCCACCTCGCGCACCGAGAGGCCCTTTTCCACCGTCTTGCGCGCAAGGCCGGTCGGATCGTCCGCGGTGATCAGTGCCCTGGCATGTCCCGCGCTTATCTTTCCGTCCCGCAGATAGCCCAGGATTTCCTCGGGCAGGCCCAGCAGGCGCATGACATTGGCGATATGGCTGCGGCTCTTGCCGAGCGCCCTGGCCAGGTTTTCCTGCGTGTGACCGAAGCGATCCATCAACTGGCGATACCCCATCGCCTCTTCGACGGCGTTCAGATCGGCGCGCTGGATGTTCTCGATGATCGCGACCTCGAGAACCTCGGTATCGTCGAGATCGCGGATCAGCACGGGCAGGTCGTGCAGCTGCGCAAGCTGCGCCGCGCGCCAGCGCCGTTCGCCGGCGACGATCTGGAAGGTCCCGTCGACGCTGGGATCGGGACGCACGATCAGCGGCTGGATGACGCCCTTTTCCCGGATCGAGGCGGCGAGTTCCTCGAGATTTTCCTGCACGAAATCGCGCCGGGGCTGGTCCGGATTCGGGGCAAGTTTCTCGATCGGGACATAGGTGTCGGGGCGCGGCAGGCCGCCCTGCCCCGACTCTTCGGCCGTGTCGCCGTCCTGCGCCTCGAGGTTGACATCTGCCATGAGGGCCGACAGCCCGCGGCCAAGTCCCCGGTTTTTCTGGTTTTTTTTGCTCATTCCCACCCCTTCGTCAGGCCGCGACCGCAGCGGCGTGCTTGTCGAGCAGCTCTTTCGCAAGGGCGCGATAGGCCTGGCTGCCCTTGGACTGCGTGTCGTACATCAGCGCCGGCATCGCGAAGGAGGGCGCCTCGCTCAGACGGACATTGCGCGGGATGACGGTCTTGAAGACCAGTTCGCCCAGCGTGTCGCGGGCATCCGATTCGACCTGCCGGGACAGGTTGTTACGGCTGTCATACATCGTCAGGACGACGCCCTCGATCCGCAGGTTGGCATTGGCCGTCTGCCGGACCTCGCGAACCGTCAGCATCAGTTGAGACAGCCCCTCGAGCGCGAAGAATTCGCATTGCAGGGGCACCAGCACGGAATGGGCCGCAACCATCGCGTTGACCGTCAACATGTTGAGAGATGGCGGACAGTCGATCAAGATATAGTCAAATCCATATGTCGACAGCGCCTGTTGGCGCAACGCGTTGCGCAGCAGGAAGACCCGCCGCTCCTTGGAGACGAGCTCCACATCGGCCGAGCTGAGGTCTGTGGTCGCCGGCGCGATACAGAGATTCTCGACATCGGTTTCCTGCACGACCGACTCGATCGCGGCCTCTTCCAGCAACAGGTCGTAGGTTGTCATGCGCCGCCGGTCGAGATCGACGCCAAGGCCGGTCGAGGCGTTGCCCTGCGGATCGATATCCAGCAGCAGCACCCGTTTCCCGGCCTCGGCCAGCGCGGTGCCCAGGTTGATGGCCGTCGTGGTCTTGCCCACCCCGCCCTTCTGGTTCGCGACCGCGATGATTCTGGGCCGACGGCCCGTTCCGGACTCAGACACGGCTGATGCCTCCGATCTTGAGAATGACGCCTGCGCTGTCGGTGCGGCTTGGATATTTCTGAACCTCGAAGCGCCAGGTTTCAAGGGCCGCCGCGATCTCTTGCGCATGCTGGGCCCCTTTCGGGAAAAGCGCCACGCCGCCTTCTACCAGATGTTGTTGCGCCAAGGGCAGCAACCGCAACAGGGGGGCCAGGGCACGCGCCGACACGACATCCGCCTGCAGGCTCGGCAGCGACTCGGCGCGCGCCGTGCGAATGTCCGCGGCGATGCCGGTTTCCTGCGCGGCCCGGACCAGGAAGGCCGATTTGCGTGCGTCGCTCTCGACAAGGGTGACGGAAAGCCCGGGCCGCTCCGCCGCCGCGAGGATCGCAACGATCATCCCGGGAAATCCGCCCCCGGATCCGAGATCGGCCCAGCGCTGTGCCCGTCCCGGCGCGAGATCGAAAAGCTGTGCGGAATCAAGGAAATGGCGCGTCCAGAGATCCGCGAGGCTGGCCCTGGAGACGAGATTGATTGCCGGGTTCCACTTGGCCAGCAAGGCCGCGTAGATATCCAGACGCTCCAGTGTTTCACGTGAAACATCGCGCGCGGCCAGAAAGGCGTCGCGGCTCATGCGCTGCGACGGGCCGCGTTCTGCCGAAGCCGCGACAGGATCAGGGTCAGCGCCGCGGGCGTCATCCCGTCGATCCGGCCGGCCTGCCCCAGCGTCAGGGGCCGGACCTGTTCGAGCTTGCCGCGCAATTCGTGGGACAGCCCGTTGACCGCCGCGTAATCGAAATCCGCCGGAATCGCCTGGGCCTCGTCTCGCTGCAACGCGGCCACGTCGTTTTTCTGCCGTTCGATGTATTGCGCGTAAAGCGCGTCGCGCTCCACCTGCCTGCGGATCTCGGGCGCGATATCCTCGAGCGCCGGCCAGACCTCGGCAAGGCGCGCGAAATCGATGTCCGGAAAGGCCAGGAGATCCATCCCGGTCCGGCGCGTGCCGTCCTCGCCGACCTTCAGACCGGCCGACCGCGCCTCTTTCGGGGTGAGGCTGTGCGCTTCGAGCGTGGTTCGGGCCGCGTCGAGCTGCGCCATCTTGGTCTCGAAGGCCACCCGGCGATCGGATCCCACGCAACCGAGCGACAGGCCCAGCGGAGTCAGCCGCTGATCGGCATTGTCCGCCCGCAGCGACAGCCGGAACTCCGCCCGCGAGGTGAACATCCGGTACGGCTCGGTCACGCCGCGCGTTACGAGATCGTCGACCATGACGCCGATATAGGAGTCGGCGCGGCTGAAAATGACGGGCTCTCGCCCCTGTATCTCGCGTGCCGCATTCAGACCGGCCACAACGCCTTGTGCCGCGGCCTCCTCGTAACCCGTGGTCCCGTTGATCTGGCCGGCCAGGTAAAGACCGGGCACGGACTTGACCGCCAGCGTCGGCGCCAACGCGCGGGGATCGACGTAGTCATACTCGATCGCGTAGCCCGGTTGCACGATGCGGGCACTCTCAAGCCCGGCGATCGAGCGCACATAGTCTTCCTGCACGACCTCGGGCAGCGACGTCGAGATCCCGTTCGGATAGACCGTGGTGTCGTCCAGCCCCTCCGGTTCCAGGAAGATCTGGTGCGAGTCCTTCTCGGCAAAGCGCACGATCTTGTCCTCGATAGACGGGCAGTAGCGGGGGCCCACGCCCTCGATATGGCCGCCATACATCGCTGATTTTTCAAGGTTCCGGCGAATGATCTCGTGCGTTCGAGAATTCGTGTGGGTGATCGCGCAGGACACCTGCCGGACGAAGGGCCGTTCCGACAGGAAGGAGAACATCACCGGATTTTCGTCTCCGGGCTGGGCCTCGAGGCTTTCCCAGTCGATGGTTCGGCCGTCGAGGCGCGGTGGCGTGCCCGTTTTCAACCGCCCCAGCGGCAGATCGAAGGAATCGATCCTCTCGGCAAGCCGGATCGCGGGCTTGTCGCCCATGCGCCCGCCCGGACGCGACACGTCCCCGATATGGATCACGCCGCGCAGAAAGGTCCCGGTGGTCAGCACCACGGCCCCGGCGGAAAGCCGGCTGCCATCGGCCAGCGCCACGCCTGCGACGCGATCGCCCTGCATCACGAAATCCGTCGCTTCGCCCTCGACCACGGTCAGTCCCGGCGTCGCCGCGATCTCGCGCTGCATCTCCGTGCGGTATATCTTGCGGTCGGATTGCGCCCGCGGGCCCTGCACCGCGGGACCCTTGCGGCGGTTCAGCAGCCGGAACTGGATACCGGCCTTGTCCGCAACGCGCCCCATGACGCCGTCCAGCGCGTCGATTTCGCGGACCAGATGGCCCTTGCCAAGGCCCCCGATGGCCGGGTTGCAGCTCATCACCCCGATGGATTCGAAGCGCAGGGTGACCAGCGCGGTGCGCGCGCCCATCCGGGCCGCGGCATGCGCTGCGTCCGTTCCGGCGTGCCCGCCGCCGATCACCACCACGTCGAAATCATGTTTCACGTGAAACAATCCTCATTTTCCCAGGCAGAAACTGGCAAAGATCTCGTCCAGCAGGTGTTCGACATCCACCCGGCCGATCAGCGAGTCCAGCGCCCGGATCGCCCGGCGCAGCTCTTCTGCCGCGAATTCTGCCCTGTCCGGGCCCCTACATACTTCACTCCGGGCCGATTCCATAGCCCCAAGGGCAGACTCGATCGCCAGCCGGTGACGCTCATGGGTCGCTGTCGCCGCACCGGAGGCCCGGTTTTCGAGAATGGATGTAATCCTGTCGATCAGCGCCGCAAGACCCGCGCCCGTCTTGCCCGACACCGGAAGGCCCCGGTCAGCGGCCCCCAGGTCGGCCTTGGCCGCGACGAGAATGTCGTCCCCGCCGGGTTCAAGCCCTGAAAACCCGGCCTCGCCCACGCCGAGAAACACCCGGAGATCGGCCTCCCGCGCGCGGGCCACGGCACGTTCAATCCCGATCCCTTCTACTACATCTTGTGTCTCACGCAGACCTGCAGTGTCCAATATGGTAACAGGCAAGCCGTGCAGATCCATGCGGACCTCGATCACATCGCGTGTCGTGCCCGCGATTTCCGACGTGATCGCCGCCTCGCGGCCGGCCAGCGCGTTCAACAGGGTCGACTTCCCGGCATTGGGCGGACCCACGATCGCGACCTCGAACCCGTCGCGGATGCGTTCGGAAACCCGGGCCCCGGCGGCCTCGGCCTTTAGATCGGCCGCGACGCCGTCCACGAGATCCAGCACCTCGGGCGTGACGTCGACCGGGACGTCTTCGTCGGCGAAGTCGATCGTGGCCTCCAGCAATGCCGCCGCGCGGATCAGCCGGGATCGCCAACCTTCGGCCAGCGCGCCCAGCGCACCCTCCAGGACACGGAGCGCCTGGCGCCGCTGCGCCTCCGTTTCCGCCTCGATGAGATCACCCAGGCCCTCGACCTGGGCAAGGTCCAGGCGCCCGTTCATCAATGCCCGCCGCGTGAATTCCCCCGGATCGGCCAGGCGCACCCCCTGCTGGGTGCCAAGCTCGCGCAGAACGGCCCTGACGATCGCCGGGCTGCCGTGCAGGTGGAATTCCACGACCGGCTCGCCGGTAAAGCTTGCGCCCGTCTCGAAGGCCAGCACCAGCGCTTCGTCGAGATGTGCACCAGATGCGTCGCACAGGGTCCGCAGGCCGGCCTTCCGGGCCGGCGGCAGGGATCCGCAGAGCCGGCGCGCGGCATCCTTTGCCGCGGAGCCCGACAGGCGGATCACCGCCACCCCCGCCTTGCCGCGGGCACTTGCCAATGCGTAGATCGTATCCATGGGTCTCGCGCCCCCGGCGCCGGACCGGCGACGCTCAGGTGTTCATGGAGTCGAAGAACTCGTCGTTGGTCTTCGTCTGCTTCAGTTTCGACAGCAGGAACTCGATCGCGTCGGTCACGCCCATCGGGTTCAGGATCCGCCGCAGAACGAACATTTTCTGCAAATCTCCTTTGGGAACAAGGAGTTCCTCTTTCCGTGTGCCGGATTTGAGAATGTCTATCGCCGGGAAGACACGCTTGTCGGCCACCTTGCGGTCGAGGATCAGTTCCGAGTTGCCGGTGCCCTTGAACTCTTCGAAAATCACCTCGTCCATGCGCGAGCCGGTGTCGATCAGCGCCGTCGAGACGATGGTGAGCGAGCCGCCCTCCTCGATGTTCCGGGCCGCCCCGAAGAAACGCTTGGGCCGTTGCAGCGCATTGGCGTCCACGCCCCCGGTCAGAACCTTGCCCGATGACGGCACCACCGTGTTGTAGGCGCGACCCAGCCGCGTGATCGAGTCGAGCAGGATCACGACGTCCCGCTTGTGTTCGACGAGGCGCTTGGCCTTCTCGATCACCATCTCCGACACCGCGACGTGGCGCGTGGCAGGTTCGTCGAAGGTCGAGGAGATTACCTCGCCCTTCACGTTCCGCTGCATGTCGGTCACCTCTTCCGGGCGCTCGTCGATCAGCAGGACGATCAGGTAGCACTCGGGATGATTGCGCTCGATCGAATGGGCGATGTTTTGCAACAGCACGGTCTTACCGGTCCGCGGCGGTGCGACGATCAGGCTCCGCTGGCCCTTGCCGATGGGCGCGACCAGGTCGATCACGCGGGCCGAGCGATCCTTGATCGTCGGATCGTCGATTTCCATGGTCAGGCGCTCATCGGGGTAGAGCGGCGTCAGGTTGTCGAAATGCACCTTGTGGCGCGCGTTCTCGGGATCTTCGAAATTGATCTTCGTGACCTTGGTGATCCCGAAATACCGCTCGTTCTCGCGCGGGGCGCGGATCACGCCCTCCACCGTGTCACCGGTGCGCAGCGCGAACTGGCGGATCACATCCGGGCTGACATAAATGTCGTCCGGACCGGGAAGGTAGTTCGCCTCGGGCGAGCGCAGAAAGCCGAAACCGTCCTGCATCACTTCGAGCACGCCGTCGCCGGAAATCTCCCAGCCTTCTTCCGCGCGGGCCTTCAGGATGGCGAACATCATGTCGCCCTTGCGCATCGAGGACGCGGCTTCGATTTCCAGCTCTTCGGCCTGTGCCAGCAGCTCGGCCGGGCTTTGCGCCTTGAGATCGGACAGGAAAAGTTGATTTTCGGACATAGGTCTCGCCTGGATACGGGGAATTGCGTCACCCGAAGGCCATGGCCTTCGACGGGAGCGATATTCTGGATTGGCGTCATGGCCGGACGGCCGGACGCCGCTGCTTTACACCCTTGGGCGTCTGCCTGTCAAACGCAGCTTCAGAATTTGACGATCACCGCGATCACGATGACGATCATCAGGAGCGTCGGAAGCTCGTTCATCATCCGGAAGCCACGCCCCGAGACCGTGCAGGTTCCCGCAGCCAGTTCCTTCCGCCGCAGCCCGAGCCAGTGGTGAAACCAGGTCATCGCGATCACCGCCGCCGCCTTGGCCCAGGGCCAGATCATGTCCCAGTCCACGATGCCGGGCGTGAACACCAGGGCCAGACCGAAGACCCAGGTGGCGATCATCGCCGGGTTCATGATGAGACGCAGCAGCTTGGATTCCATCACCTCGAGCGTTCCAGTCAGCGCGGGTCCCTCCGACGCGCGTTCGGTGTGATAGACGAACAGCCGAGGCAGGTAGAAGATCCCGGCCATCCAGGTGATCACCGCGATCACATGCAGGGATTTCGTCCAGGGATAGAGCGTGGCCAGCCAGTCGGTCATTTTCTCAGCTCTTGGCGATCAGGTCTCCGGACCCTCCTTAAAAGAATAAAAGAGTAATTGAAAAGATGATGTTGTTGTATGCGCTGGGGATGAGTGGGAATTCCCGACTTCTGCACAGATCCACATGGTGGGAGCCGGGGGTTGGACAGTCCGGGAACAAGGTTATACAGCCTTGGGGATCGTTCCATATTATTACTTATAAACAATGGTTTAAGTAATTTACCCCCGTGGATGTCACGTTGGTTTGCGAGGTTTCGCCTCCGACTAGGCCGCCTATGGCCCGAGAGACTCACAGGCGGGAAAAATATCGCCCACGGTGGATAAGCCGGGTCGGTTTCTTGACATAGCGGGCGCAATTCGCCGATGCCCTGTCAGGGGGCGCAGTTGCCCCCTCTTGTACCGGGGTTCGCATGCCAGTCATCCACAGAGTCTTCCCATGAGCAGCCCGATCGTCCTGGCATCGGGATCGGCGATCCGCCAGACCCTTTTGGCCAATGCAGGCGTGCGGTTCACCGCGGACCCGGTCCGGCTGGACGAGGACGCGATCCGCGCCAGCCTCACCGCCGACGGCGCGCCGCCGCGCGATATCGCCGATGCCCTGGCCGAAGCCAAGGCGCGTCGCGGGGCGGCGCGGTCGCCATCGGCGCTGGTCATCGGCTGCGACCAGGTGCTGGCGTTCGAGGATCGGATCCTGGCCAAGCCCGCGGATCTCGACGAGGCGGCGGACCAGCTGCGGATGCTGCGCGGCAAGCGCCACATGTTGCTGTCGGCGGCGGTGATTTACGAGGACGGACAGCCGGTCTGGCGGCATATCGGACAGGTGCGACTGGTCATGCGGCCGTTTTCCGATACATATTTGCAGGACTACCTGGCCCGGCAGGGCGCATCCGTGCTGGATTCTGTCGGCGCTTACAAGCTGGAGGAAGAGGGCGTGCGTCTCTTCGCGCAGGTCGATGGTGATTACTTCACCGTGCTGGGGCTGCCGCTGTTGCCGCTCCTGAACTATCTGACCACTCGGGGGGTGCTGGAAGGATGACGGCGCAGGGCGAACAGATCCCGCTGGCGGGCGTTATCGGCCAGCCGATCCATCACAGCAAATCGCCGGCGCTGCACGCTCACTGGCTCGGGCGCTACGGGATCAGGGGTCATTACATCCCGATGCCCGTCGCGGCCGAGGATCTTTCCGACGTGTTGCGCGCCTTGCCCCGGATGGGCTTTCGCGGGGTCAACATCACCATCCCGCACAAGGAAGTCGCGGTGACGCTGGCCGACAGCGTATCGGACCGCGCGGCGCTGATCGGCGCCGCGAACACGCTGACGTTCCGGGCCGACGGCAGCATCCATGCCGACAACACGGACGGCTACGGGTTCATCGCCAATCTCAAGCAGAACGCGTCCGGCTGGCGGGCGGCCGCGGGCCCGGCCATCGTTCTCGGCGCGGGCGGCGCGGCGCGGGCGGTGATCTCGGCCCTGCTGAACGAGGGCGTGCCCCGGATCGTCCTGACGAACCGGACCCGTGCGCGGTCGGACATGCTCAAGGATCATTTCGGCGGCCGGATAAAGGTGGTCGACTGGACCCGCGTGGCGGAGTTCATGGAAGAGGCTGCGACCCTGGTGAACACCACGTCGCTGGGCATGACGGGCAAGCCCGAGCTGAGCGTCGATATCTCCGGGCTGCCGACCACGGCGCTGGTCACCGATATCGTCTATACACCGCTTCGCACCGGTCTCCTCGAGCGTGCGCAGGCGCATGGCTGCCAGACGGTGGACGGGCTGGGCATGCTGATTCACCAGGCGGTGCCGGGTTTCGAGACCTGGTTCGGACAGCGCCCCGAGGTCGACGATGCGGTGCGCTCGGTGGTTCTGAACGCATGAGCGAAGACCGTCCGTTCGTCCTGGGCCTGACCGGGTCCATCGGGATGGGCAAGTCCACCACGGCAGGGCTCTTCCGCGCCGCCGGCGTCCCGGTATGGGACGCGGACGCCGCGGTGCATCGCGCCTATTCCGCCGGCGGCGCCGCCGTCGAACCGATCCGCGCGCTCTGCCCGGACGCGATCGTCGACGGGGCCGTGGACCGCGCCGTGCTCAAGGCCTGGATCGCCGAGGATCCCGAAGCCCTGTCCAGGATCGAGGCGGCTGTGCACCCCCTTGTGGCCGAGGATCGCAAGGCGTTTCTCGCCGATGCCGCGGCCGCGGGCGCGCCGGTTGTGGTGCTCGACATCCCGCTCCTGTTCGAGACCGGTGGCGCGGCGCTGGTCGATGCCGTCGTGGTGGTCTCCGTGCCGCCAGAGGTTCAGCGCGCGCGGGTGCTGGCCCGGCCGGCCATGACGGAGAGCCATTTCGATCGGATCCTGGCCAAGCAGATGCCGGATGCCGAGAAGCGCCGCCGCGCCGATTACGTCATCGAAACCCGGACCCTTGATGCGGCGCGCGCGGCGGTGCAAGAACTGATCGGGAAGCTGACGGCAAGGCGGGGCTGAGATGCGCGAGATCGTGCTCGATACCGAAACCACGGGGCTGGACCCGACGACGGGCGACCGGATCGTGGAAATCGGCGCGCTGGAGCTTCACAACCATGTCGCCACGGGACGCACCTACCACCAGTACATCAATCCGCAGCGCGCCATGCCGGCCGAGGCCTTCGCCGTGCACGGCCTGGGCGACGAGTTCCTGCGCGACCAGCCGGTTTTCACAGACGTGGTCGATGCCTTCATCGATTTCGTGGGTGACGCGAAACTGGTGATCCACAACGCCAGCTTCGACATGCGGTTCATCAATGCCGAGCTTGAATGGGCCCGCCGTCCCGCAATCCCGCTGGAGCGGGCGGTCGATACGCTGGAAATCGCCCGGCGCAAGTTCCCGGGCGCGGGAAATTCGCTCGACGCGCTCTGCCGTCGCTTCGGCGTCAACAATGCCGCGCGCACGCTGCATGGCGCGCTTCTGGACTCGGAGCTTCTCGCGGAGGTCTACCTGGAGCTTATCGGCGGCCGCCAGCCCGATTTCGGGCTGGCCGCGACCACGCGCGGCGGCACCGGCGCCGGCGGCACGGACTGGGCGCCGGGCCCGCGTCCGCGCCCCCTGGCTTCGCGCCTGACAAGGGCCGAGGCCGAAGCCCACGAGGCGTTCGTGGCCGAGCTCGGCGACAAGGCGCTCTGGGCCCGTTAGTTGGGCTGCGCCTGCTGGCTTTCCGCCTGGCGCTGCGCGATCTGCTGGCGGTAGAGCTGGACGAAGTCGATATTGTCCAGGTTCAGCGGCGGGAAGCCGCCGTCGCGCGTCACGTCGCTGACGATCCGGCGGATATAGGGGAAGATCATCCGCGGGCATTCGATCAGAAGGTAGGGATGCAGCTGCTCGCTAGGCACGTTCTCGACCTGGAAGACACCGCCGTATTCCAGTTCCAGCAGGAAGATCGGGTCGCCCTCTTCCTTGGTCTTCGACGTGATGGAGATCTTGACGATCACGTCATACTGGTTGTCCTGCTGGCGCTTGCGCGCGTCCATGCCGACCTGGACCGATATCTCGGGCTGGGTCTGGCCCTGCAGGCTCTTCTGCGCCGCGATGTTCTCGAAGGACATGTCGCGGATGAACTGGCCCAGGATCTGCATCCGGGGCTGTTGCGGGGGCTGCGACGCCTGCGCGTCGCCGTTGCCATTGTCTTGGGTCTCGGCCATCGGTCTCTCCTGGCGGCTGGGCACTCGAAATCGGGGGTTCGTCTAGCAGGTTGGGACGGGACCGGCAATCCGGTGGTTGGCCTCAGGGGCGGGTCCAGCCCGATCCGCCGCGGTGGTCCGTGTCGTCCCGGCCCGGCCGGTCCGCGTCTTCGTCGAGCACGGTGTAATCCGCGTCCACCGTATCCGGATCCCGTGGCGGAGACTGCGGGCCAGGGCGGTGCTGGCCCTGCATCCGGAAGCTGACGCCGCGCGCGACCACGTGACGCCCCGCGAAGCGGATGATCGCGGCGCGAATGGGCGGGATCAGGAAGGACAGGCCCACCGCGTCGGTGAAAAAGCCCGGGGTCAGCAGCAGGACGCCGGCGACCAGGATCATCGCACCATGGACCAGCGGGATCGCCGGGTCCTGGCCGCGCTCGAGCGCGGTCTGCAGCCTTTGCAGCGCCTGGAGGCCCTGCGTGCGCACCAGGTAGGTGCCCGCGATGGCGGTCAGGATGACGATACCGAGCGTCGGCCACAGCCCGATCGCGCCGCCGACCTGGATGAAGAGCGCGATCTCCAGGATCGGAACCGCCACGAAAAGAAAAAACAACCACATCCGTTGCACCTGCCCTTGTATTGCCCGGGGTGAGGTAGACTCGACCCACCCCGTGACTTACATATGTGACGTCTTGCCGGATACAAAACCCCGTTGCCGCGAAAGGGTCCTTACCGAAATGAGTTCCGCTGTCATTCAGCTGATAGTCCTCGCCGGGATCGCCATCTTCCTGATCCTCCGCTTGAAGAGCGTCCTGGGCACGCGAGAGGGGTTCGAGAAACCACCCCTCGAGGGTCCGTCGCGGCGCGATGCGCGTCGGGATTTCGAGGTGATCGAGGGCGGCGTCGACACCGACATCGCCGATCACGTCAAGGAAGGATCCGATGCCGCCTCGGCCCTGGCCGACATGAAGGCGGTGGAGCCTTCCTTCAACGTGGGGGAGTTCCTGCAAGGTGCGCGCGGCGCCTACGAGATGATCCTCATGGCCTATGAGAACGGCAACATGGAAGAGGTCCGGCCATATCTCGCGGCCGAGGTCTACGAGGCCTTCGAGGGCGCCGTCGCCGCCCGCGAGGCCGAGGGGCTCCGCATCGAGGCGAGCTTCGTGGGCCTGCGCGACATCGGCGTCGCCGATGCCAGTTTCGACAAGCAGTCCGGCGAGGCCGAGGTGACGGTGAAATTCACCGGGGAGCTTACCTCGGTCGTGCGGAACGCCGAGGGCGAGATCGTCGAGGGCAGCCCGACCGAGATCAAGCGCCAGCGTGACGTCTGGACCTTCGGGCGCGTCATGGGCACGGACGATCCGAACTGGCAGCTGGTCGCCACGGGTGAATGAGGTGCGCGCGGCTCACATGGCAGTGGGCCGCGGCGGCCGGGGCGGCACTGCTGCTGATGGCGGGCATGGCCGCGGCCGAGCCTGAGATCGAGGTTCTCGACTTCGCGGCGCTCGACGGCTGGGCCGAGGATGACCACCCTGCCGCGCTGAAGGTTTTCCGCGAAACCTGCCCCGACATGGAGGCCCCGGAATGGGGGCCGATCTGTGCGCTCGCGGCCGACGCGGCGGATGCGCGAACCTTCTTCGAGCTCTTTTTCCAGCCGGTGGTCGTGAGCCCGCGGTCGGAGGCGCTTTTCACCGGCTATTACGAGCCCGAGCTCAATGGCGCGCTGGTGCCCGACGACCGCTACCGCTATCCCATTCATGCCCGCCCCGCCGATCTTCCGAACGGCGAGCGCTGGTATACCCGTGCCGAAATCGCCGAAGGCGTGCTGGCCGGCCAGGGCCTGGAGATCGCCTGGCTCGACGATCCGGTGGACGCGTTTTTCCTGCATGTGCAGGGGTCCGGGCGCATCAGGCTGCCCGATGGCCGGGTCATCCGGGTCGGCTACGCGGCCAAGAACGGCCACGAGTATCGTTCCGTCGGGCAGGAGCTCGTGCGCCGCGGCGTCTATGCATCCCACCAGGTTTCCGCCCAGGTGATCCGCAACTGGGTCCGGCGGAACCCGGCGCAGGGACGCGCGCTGCTGAACCATAACCCCTCCTATGTCTTTTTCCGCAAGCTCGACAACGTGGACGCCGATCGCGGGCCGCTCGGGGCGATGAACCGCCCCCTGACGGCGCTGCGAAGCCTCGCCGTCGATCCCGCCCATACACCGCTCGGCGCCCCGGTCTGGATCGAGAAGGATGGCGCGCAGCCGCTGCGCCGGCTGATGGTGGCCCAGGATACCGGTTCCGCCATCAAGGGACCGCAGCGCGCGGACATCTTCTATGGCACGGGCGATGCCGCGGGGCGCGAGGCCGGGCGGGTGCGTGACCCGGGGCGGCTGGTGGTCTTGCTGCCGATCGAACAGGCCTTTCGCATGGCGTCGGGGGGCTGATCCCGTGTCGCGTCGCAAGGAGCCCCGCCGCCTGACCGAGGACGAACACGCGCTTTGGCAGCGGGTTGCGGACAGCACCGACCCCCTCCATCCCGAACGGAAGGCGGCCCCGTCGGAACCCGCGGCGCCGCACCCGGTCCGCGCGGAGAAGCCGGTGCGCGGCGACCGGGCGGAAACCGCGATCCCCAGCTTCCGCATAGGGGAGCGGGCGGATGGGAAAACCCCCGGCCATGACCTGGCGGCGCCTCTCGGTGATCGTCTGGCGAAGCGCCCCGTAACGATGGACAAGCGAACCCACGCGCGCATGAGCCGCGGCAAGCTGACCCCCGAGGCACGGCTGGATCTGCATGGCATGACGCTCGACCAGGCACATCCGGCGCTGGTGTCGTTCATCCTCTCGGCACAGGCCACGGGGAAGCGGCTGGTGCTGGTCATTACCGGAAAGGGCCGGCAGGCGCGCGACGAGGGGCCGATCCCGGCCAGGCGGGGGCTGCTGAAGCATCACGTCCCGGGCTGGCTTTCCGCGCCGCCGCTCACGCGGGTGGTTCTACAGGTAAGCGAGGCACATCAAAGCCATGGCGGCAGCGGGGCCTATTACGTGTATCTTCGCAGGCAAAGATAACGAATAAATATTCGGAAAATGGGCCGCGCCCTATGCGCGTGCGGGCAGAAGCGGGGCGGACCTGCGGACCGCGACCGCGATCAGGATGGCCGCGAGCACGATATAGGCGGCAATTCCGAACATTTGTTCGGGAAAGCTGTAGCCCAGATCGATCAGCCCCCCGGTCAGCCCGGGGCCGAGCCCGGTGCCGAGCACCATGACGGCCGTCGCGGTGGCCTTGATCGCGCCGATATGGCGGGTGCCGTAGAACTCGGCCCAGAAGGCCTGCGGCAGCGCGGAATTCGCGCCCTGCGACAGGGCGAGCAGGGCCATGGCCAGCGCCGCGCCGGCGATGCTTTCGGCAAGGCTCATCACCACCATGCCGGCGGCGAAAGGCAGTTGGTAAAGCGGCATCAGCCGCGCGGTGCCCCATCGATCCAGCGCCCAGCCCGCCAGCACCATCGTCCCGACGCTGATCGCGGTGAAGATCGGGAAGAGCGCCACGAACTCCACCAGGGCCCAGCCCTTGGTCTCGGCCAGGTGGACCTGCTGGAAGAACAGCGCGGTCCCGAAGGCCGGCAGGGACAGCAGCGCGGGAACCGACAGCCAGAAAAGCGGATGGCGCAGCATCTCCGCACGGGTCCAGTGGCGCCCGCCCATCCCGGCGGACTGGCTTGCCGTGCCCATGGATCGGGGCGTGCGCTCCACCCGCAACAGCCCGGCCAGAACCGGGATCGCCAGCAGCGGCAGGCAGGCCGCCACCACCCAGAGCGTCTGCCAGTGAAGGATCGTCATCAGCGCGACGAAGATCATCGGCAGAAACGCCTCGCCCGCCGCAACGCCGAGCGCCGCGATCGAAATCGCCTTGCCGCGGGACGCCACGTACCAGCGCGCCATCGCGACCATGGCGATATGCACGCTCATCCCCTGCCCGCCGAAGCGCAGCGCGAAGATGACCACGGGCAGGAGCCACACGCTGGGTACCGTGGCCATCGCAAGGCAGGCCAGGGCCAGGAACGCCAGCGCCAGCGCGCCGATGCTGCGCGCGCGGAACCGGTCGGTCAGCCCGCCCGCGAAGACCATCACCGCGGCCGAGGCCATGGTGCCCATGGTATAGATGCCCCCCCATTGCCCGTGCGACAGGCCGAAGGCGGCGCGGATCTCGCCGGCGAAGATCGAGATGAAATAGGTTTGCCCGAAAGACGAGCAGAACGTCAGAAGCGCCCCCGCGGCGAGCCACCGGGCGTTCTGGCGGAGGAAATCGACAAGCGCCATGCGACGCGCATAGGCGCGGGGGCGCGGATGTGCAAGGGGATCCGGCCCGGTGCGCCGGGCCGGGGGGGTCAGAGCACGTAGCGGCTCATGTCCACGGATCGGGACAACTCGCCCAGATGCTCTTCGACGAAATCGGCGTCGACCGTAATGGCCTCGCCCGCGCGGTCGGGCGCGGTATAGGAAAGTTCCTCGAAGACCCGCTCCATGATCGTGTAGAGGCGCCGGGCGCCGATATTCTCCACCGCCTGGTTCACCTCGGCGGCGATCCGGGCAAGCGCGGCGATGCCGTCCTCCGTGAAGTCGACCGTGACCTCTTCGGTGCCCATCAGCGCCGTGTACTGCCGGGTAAGCGCATTGTCGGTCTCGGTCAGGATGCGGACGAAGTCGGCCTCGGTCAGCGCGCGCAGCTCGACGCGGATGGGCAGGCGGCCCTGCAGCTCGGGCAGCAGGTCCGACGGCTTGGCGATATGGAAGGCGCCCGAGGCGATGAAGAGGATATGATCGGTCTTCACGGCGCCGTACTTGGTGGACACCGTCGTGCCCTCGACCAGCGGCAGCAGGTCGCGCTGGACGCCCTCGCGGCTGACATCGCCCCCCTTGGCCTCGGCCCGGGCGCAGACCTTGTCGATCTCGTCGAGAAAGACGATGCCGTTCTCTTCCACGGATTTCAGCGCGCTGCGGTTGACGGTCTCCTCGTCCAGCAGTTTGTCGGCCTCTTCGGCGATCAGGACGCCGTAGCTGTCCTTGACGGTCATTTTGCGCCGCACGGTGCGCCCGCCGAAGGCCTTGCCGAAGATATCGCCCAGGTTCATCATCCCCATGTTACCACCGCCGGGCTGGCCCGGAATGTCGAGCATTTGCATGGGGTTGGAGCTGTCGGCGACGTCGAGCTCTATTTCCTTGTCGTCGAGGTCGCCGTCGCGCAGCTTGCGGCGGAACATCTCGCGGGTCTGCCCGCGCGCATCGGGCCCGGCCACCGCGTCGATGACCCGGTCCTCGGCGTTGGCGTGGGCCTTGGCCTTGACGTCCTCGCGCATCTGCGCGCGGGTCATGGCGATGGCGTTCTCGACCAGGTCGCGCACGATCTGTTCCACGTCCCGGCCGACATAGCCCACCTCGGTGAATTTCGTCGCCTCGACCTTGATGAAGGGCGCGCGGGCCAGCTTGGCCAGCCGGCGGCTGATCTCGGTCTTGCCGACGCCGGTGGGGCCGATCATCAGGATATTCTTCGGATAGACTTCTTCCTGCATCTCGGCGTCGAGCTGCTTGCGCCGCCACCGGTTGCGTAGCGCTACCGCGACGGCGCGCTTGGCGTCCTTTTGCCCGATGATGAAACGGTCGAGTTCCGAGACGATCTCGCGCGGGGTCAGGTCGGTCATTGAGAAATCTTCTCCACGGTCAGGTTGCCGTTGGTATAGACGCAGATATCGGCCGCGATCGCCATGGCGGTGCGGGCGATCTCGTCGGCATCCTTGTCGCTGTCGATCAGCGCGCGCGCCGCGGCCAGCGCGTAATTGCCTCCCGACCCGATGGCGGCCACGTCGTGCTCGGGCTCGAGCACGTCGCCCGCGCCGGTGATGACGTACATCTGCGCCCCGTCCGAGACGATGAGCATCGCCTCGAGTTTCTGGAGATACTTGTCCGTGCGCCAGTCCTTCGCCAGCTCCACCGCCGCGCGCTGCAACTGGCCCGGCGTCGCCTCGAGCTTGGTTTCCAGCCGCTCGAGCAGCGTGAAGGCGTCGGCGGTCGATCCGGCAAACCCCGCCACGACCTCGTAGCCGCCCGGCGCGATACGGCGCACCTTGCGGGCGGTGCCCTTGATCACCGTCTGGCCCAGGCTCACCTGCCCGTCCCCGGCGATCACGACCGCGCCGCCTTTCTTCACGCCGATGATGGTGGTCCCGTGCCAGCCGGGAAAATCGCTCGTCTCGGTCATGCATCCTCCGTCGCTCGGCCCTATATGGCCTTCGCTGCCGCGGGGCACAAGCCGGGGCCGGAAAATGAAAAGCCCCGGCACGGGGGCCGGGGCTGTTCTCTGTCGGACGGGGCCGGATCAGTCGAGCGAGCGTTCGATTTCCTCGCGCTCGAAGATCTCGATCACGTCGCCCTCGCGGATGTCCTCGTAGTTCTCGAAGGCCATGCCGCATTCCTGGCCCATGTTGACTTCCTTGACCTCGTCCTTGAAGCGCTTGAGCGTCTTCAGCGTGCCCTCGTGGATCACGACGTTGTCGCGCAGCAGGCGCACGCCGGCCGAGCGGCGGGCGAGGCCCTCGGTGACGATACAGCCGGCCACCTTGCCGATGCCGGTCACCTTGAAGACCTGCTTGATCTCGGCATAGCCGATGAAGTTCTCGCGCACCTCGGCCGAGAGCAGGCCAGAGGCCGCCGCCTTCACGTCGTCCACCAGGTCGTAGATGACGCTGTAATAGCGGATCTCGACGCCCTTCTGGTTCGCCGCCTGGCGTGCCGGCGCGTTGGCCCGGACGTTGAAGCCCATCACCGGTGCGCCCGAAGCTTCCGCGAGGCCGATATCGGTCTCGGTGATGGCGCCGACGCCCGAGTGCAGAACGCGGACGCGCACCTCCTCGTTGCCGATCTTCTCCATCGCCTGGACGATCGCCTCGGCGGAACCCTGCACGTCGGCCTTCACCAGGATCGGCAGCTCGGCGACGTTCTCGTCTTCCTTGGCCTTGGCCATGAGCTGCTCGAGCGAGGTCGCGGCCCCCGCGGTCGCGCGCTTCTCCTTGGACTGCTCGGTCCGGTATTCCGAGATCTCGCGGGCCTGTCCCTCGGTCTCGACGACGTTCAGGACGTCGCCCGCCTCGGGCGTGCCGTTGAGGCCGAGAACCTCCACCGGCACGGACGGGCCGGCCTCCTTGACGCGCTCGCCGTGGTCGTTGACCAGCGCGCGGACCTTGCCCCACTGTTCGCCCACGACGAAGATGTCGCCCTGGCGCAGCGTCCCCTTTTGGACCAGCACCGTGGCCACCGGGCCGCGCCCGACGTCGAGCTGGGCCTCGATCACGGCGCCTTCGGCGGCGCGGTCGGGGTTGGCTTTCAGTTCCAGCAGTTCGGCCTGCAGCGCGATATTGTCGAGCAGTTCGTCAAGCCCGGTGCCGTTGATCGCGGACACTTCCACGTCGAGCACGTCGCCGGACATCTTCTCGACGATGACCTCGTGCTGCAGCAGTTCGGTGCGCACCTTGTCCGGGTCCGCGCCCGGCCTGTCGCACTTGTTGATCGCGACGATCATCGGCACGCCGGCCGCGCGGGCGTGATTGATCGCCTCGATGGTCTGCGGCATGACAGAGTCGTCCGCCGCCACCACCAGCACAACGATGTCCGTCACCTGCGCGCCGCGCGAGCGCATGGAGGTGAAGGCCGCGTGGCCCGGCGTGTCGAGGAAGGTCAGCACGGTCCCGCCATCGGTCGTCACCTGGTAGGCGCCGATATGCTGGGTGATGCCACCGGCTTCGCCCGAGACCACGTTGGCCTTCCGGATCGCGTCGAGCAGCGAGGTCTTGCCGTGGTCGACATGGCCCATGATCGTGATGACCGGCGGGCGCGGTTTCAGCTCTTTCGGATCGTCCTCGACCTGGTCGATCACGTCCTCGACGTCCGAGTCCGAGACGCGCACGACGCGGTGCCCGAATTCCTCGATGATCAGCTCCGCGGTATCGGCGTCGATCGACTGGTTCTGGGTCGCCATGATGCCGTTCTGCATCAGCGCCTTCACCACGTCGGCGACGCGTTCGGCCATCCGGTTGGCCAGTTCCGAGACCACGATGGTCTCGGGAAGCTGCACGTCGCGGGTGACCTTTTCACGCTGCTGGGTGCCGCCCATCGCCTTCTGGCGGGCGCGCTCCTGCTTGCGGCGCATCGCGGCGACCGATCTCTGGCGGCCGCCTTCGTCCGACAGCGCCTGGTTCAGCGTCAGCTTGCCCGACCGGCGGCGATCGCCGCCCTTGCCGGCCTTCTCGCGGCGCGGCTCCTCGGGCTTGCGCTCGGCCTTCTTGGGGGCCTTGCGATCGGGGGCGCGGCCGGGTTCGGCGTCCGGGGCGGGTGCCGCGGGCTGGGCGGCGGCCGGCGCGGGCTCCGCTTCCTTGCGCTCTGCGTCCGCGCGGGCGCGTTCCTCTTCCTCGGCCTTCTGGCGGGCGCGCTCTTCGCGTTCACGCTCCTCGCGCTCCTTGGCCTCGATTTCCGCCTTCTTGCGCGCGCGTTCTTCCTCGCGCTTGCGCTCGTCCTCGGCGCGGCGCTCGGCATCTTCGGCCTCGCGCGCCTTCGCTGCGGCGAGCGCCTTCATCCGGCGCTCCATCTCGGCGTCGGAAATCCCGTCCGGGCGCGGCGCAGAGGGCGAGGGGCCTTTCGTCTGCTGGCCGCCGCCGGACTTGGCCGCGGCGCCGGGCTTCGGCGTCACCACGCGCTTGCGCTTGGTCTCGACCACGACGGATTTCGTGCGGCCGTGGCTGAAGCTCTGCTTCACATGGCCAGACCGCGGCCCGCCGCGAAGACCCAGGGGTTTCTTGTCCTTGTCGCTCATACGTCTCCAACACCTTTTTCGCCCGGCCGCGTATCGACCGGACGGCTCGTAACCGAGCTCGTCGTTCCGCGGACGCCCGAGAGCCGCGCGGCTTCCTCTACAACACGTGTTGCGAGTCCGCCAGTCATCAGGGCCGCATGTATCACATGTTCACGCCCGAATGCCAAACCGATTTCTGCGGCGCTCAGGCAGGTGACATGCGTGTTTTCGCCCGGTGGCGGGCGCAGTTTCGTCTTGCCCCGCTCCGAGCCGTCCGCGGCCTGGATCAGGGCGACGGCCTCGCCGCTCGCGAGCGCCGCTTTCGTCTTCTCGAAGCCAGCGACCGCGTCGCCGGCTTTCCGGGCCATCGAGAGCAATTCGATCACCCGCCGGGCCAGCAATTGTTCGACCCGCTCGGCGAGATCCGCGGGCACGGTCACCCTGGCCCGCGCCGCGCGTGGGAAATGGCCCTTCCGCACGGCCTTTTCAAGCGCCGCCCGGTCGGCCGAGACCCAGATCCCGCGTCCCGGCAACTTGCCGGCGATATCGGGCACGATCTCGTGGCCGGGACCGACGACGAACCGGATCAGCCCCGTCGCAGGTTGCGACCGGCCCGTGGCGATGCAGCGCCGTTCGGGCCCGTCGTCCCGATCCTTATCCCGGCCGCCGCGTGTCACGCGCGCCTCCCGCGGGCCTGCGGCTCAGGCTCCGGCCTCCTCGGTCGTCGTGCCGTCGCCCGGCGCGGCCGCGTCGCCGTCCTCGGCGCCGTCTTCGCCGTTTTCCTCGCCGGCCTCGAGATCGGCCAGGTCGACCCAGCCAAGCTGGACGCGCGCGGTCATGACAAGGTTCTGCGCCTCTTCGAGCGAAACGTCGAATTTCTCGAGCAGGCCCTCGTCCTTGACGCGCTCGCCGTCAACGGTGGTCCAGCCGCCGGCGAGTTCCCAGTCGGCGCAGGTGGCGAAATCCTCGAGGGTCTTGATGCCGTCCTGGGCCAGCACCTCGATCATCTGGGGGGTCAGGCCGTCGAATTCAACCAGGCTGTCCTCGACGCCAAGCTCGCGCGCATGGTCCAGCGCCTTGCGGTTGATCTCTTCGAGACATTCCCGGGCGCGGGTCTGAAGCTCGTTCGCGGTGTCCTCGTCCACCCCGTCGATCACCAGCAGCTCGTCGATATCGACATAGGCCACCTCTTCGAGCGTGGCGAAGCCTTCGGAAACGAGAAGCTGGGCGAAGAATTCGTCCAGGTCGAGCGTTTCCATGAACATCGACGTGCGCTCGGCAAATTCCGCCTGGCGCTTCTCGGACTCCTCGGTCTCGGTCATGATGTCGATGTCGAGCCCGGTCAGCTGGCTGGCCAGGCGCACGTTCTGGCCACGCCGCCCGATCGCGAGGCTGAGCTGCTCGTCGGGCACCACGACCTCGATGCGCTCGGCTTCCTCGTCGAGAACGACCTTCGACACCTCGGCCGGCTGAAGCGCGTTCACGAGGAAGGTCGGCTGATCCTCGTTCCACGGAATGATGTCGATCTTCTCGCCCTGCAGCTCGTTGACCACCGCCTGCACGCGCGAGCCGCGCATGCCGACGCAGGCGCCGACCGGGTCGATGCCGCTGTCATAGGAGATCACGGCGATCTTGGCGCGCGAGCCCGGGTCGCGGGCCACGGCCTTGATCTCGATGATGCCGTCGTAGATCTCGGGCACTTCCATCTTGAACAGCTCGGCCATGAATTCCGGCGCCGTGCGGCTCAGGAAGATCTGCGGGCCGCGGGTCTCGCGGCGGACATCCTTGATGAAGGCGCGGATGCGGTCGCCGTTTCGATAGCTCTCGCGGCCGATCTTGTCGTTGCGGCGCAGGATCGCCTCGCCCCGGCCGACATCGACGATGATGTTGCCGTATTCCTCGCGCTTGACGACGCCGTTGATGATGGTGCCGATGCGATCCTTGAATTCCTCGTACTGGCGCTCGCGCTCGGCGTCGCGAACCTTTTGCAGGATCACCTGCTTGGCCGACTGCGCCGCGATCCGGCCCATCTCGAGCGGCGGCAGCTCGTCGATGATCTCGTCGCCGACCTGCGGATCGTCCTTGAAGGCGCGCGCGTCCTCGACGGTCATTTCCTGGAAGTGGTTTTCCACCTCGTCGACCACGGTCCGCACCCGGGTCATCGTCAGGTCGCCGGTCTTGCGGTCGATATGGGCGCGGATGTCGAGCTCCGAGCCGTAGCGGGACTTGGCGCCGCGGGCCATGGACTCTTCCATCGCCTCGATCACCAGTTCGGGCTCGATCATTTTCTCGCGCGCGACGGAGTCGGCGATCTGGAGAAGTTCCAGGCGGTTTGCGCTCGTGATGCTCATTTCACATCCTCTTCCGGGGTGTCGTCCGTTTCGATTTCGTCATAGGCGCCTTCGTCCAGGCCCTGGGCCTTGCGCTGGCGCAGCATTTCCGTGATCAGGTCGTCGGTCAGCACGAGTTTCGCGTCCGACAGCCAGTCGAATTCCAGCCCGATCGTGCCCTCGGCGACGTCGATCAGGACCTCGTCGTCCTCGACGCCGCGCAGCACGCCCTTGAAGCGGCGGCGCCCGTCGATCAGCTCGGAGGTCTCGAGCTTGGCTTCGTAGCCGGCCCAGTCGTCGAAATCCTTGAGCCGGGTCAGGGGCCGGTCGATTCCGGGGCTCGACACCTCGAGCGTGTAGTGGTCGTCGATCGGGTCCTCGACATCCATCACGGCCGAGACCGCGGTGGAAATGCGCGCGCAATCATCGACCTCGATGCCGCCCTCGGGGCGTTCGGCCATGATCTGCACGGTCTTGGTCTTGCCGCCCAGAAGCCGCACCCGCACGAGCTCGAATCCAAGCCCCTCGATGACGGGCTGAACGATCTCGGCCAGGCGCTGGTCGATGGCGGCTTTCGCGACGAGGTCTGCCACGATTCCTCCGATGCAACGGGTCAAAACAAAAAAACGGGCCCGCGGCCCGTTCGAACTTGTCCGGTGGGACCGGGTTTTGGACGCCCGATCGCCGCTGTTGAAAGCGATATAAGACGAGTCCCGGGGAAACGCAAGCCTTCGCGGTGCAAATCGCGCCGGCCGCGCCCTGCCCGCGTTTCGGGGCGGAAAAACCCGGGCGGGCCATGAGGCGGATGCCGCGCCTTGCGGACCGAATACGGGGCCGTTGGTCCCGCAAAACAAGGGCTCCGCGCCCGGGCGCCGTTTCCTCCGCTTCCACAGTGCACGGCGAAGGCCGCTACATTGTCTGTTCCGTTCCCAATTCTTGCCCCAATCGCGGGGCATCCATGGCCCAGATTGTTCGCGTACCTGAGGAAGGTCGTATGGATCGACTGACAGAAATGGAAGCCTTCGCGACCGTGGTGGACCAGGGCGGGTTCACCGACGCGGCCCGGAAGCTCGGGATATCGAAATCGGCCGTGTCGAAGCATGTCTCGGCGCTGGAAAGCCGGCTCGGTGCCCGGCTGCTGAACCGCACCACGCGACGCGTCAGCCCTACCGAGATCGGGCTGGCCTATTACGACCGGGCGCGCCGCGTTCTGAACGACGCCGGCGAGGCCGACGCGATGGTGACGGCCATGCAGGACGCGCCGAGCGGCCTGCTCCGCGTGTCCGTCGCTACGGATTTCGGGGTGAATCACCTGTCGCCGGTGCTGGGGGATTTCCTGCTGCGCTATCCCGAAGTCACGGTGAACATGGTTCTCAACAACCGCCATGTCGAACTGATCTCCGAGGGCTACGACCTGTCGATCCGGGTCGGTGAGCTCGAGGACAGTTCGCTGCGGGCGCGCAAGCTGACCGAGACCAACAAGCGGCTTGTCGGTGCGCCCTCCTATTTCAGACAGTACGGGCGGCCCAAGCGGATCGACGACCTGACCGAGCACAAGCTGCTCCATTACACGAACCAGTCGAGCGGGAATGTCTGGAAGCTGACCTCGCCCACCGGCGAGAAACGCCAGGTCCGGGCGTCGGGCTGGCTGACCGTGAATGACGGCCAGTCGCTGCTGAACGCCGCGGTTTCGGGCCTGGGGATCGCGTACCTGCCGAGCTTCCTCTACGCCGACAAGATGGCCGAAGGCCTGATCGAGGAGGCGATCCCGGAGCTGCCGGTAGAGACCCAGTCGATCTACGCGGTCTATCCGCCCGGGCGCTACACGCAGCCCAAGGTGCGCGCGATGATCGACTTTCTCGTCGAGCACTTCAAGGACAAGGGCCCCGAAACCTGGTAGAGTTCCCTGTGCGTTGGTGCACTTACTGGGTCGAGGTGATAACCACCTCGACCCTTCTGTTTTTGGCGCGGCCGGTATCGGTCTCGTTGCTGGCCACCGGGGCCAGGTAGCCGACGCCCTGCGCGTCGAGCCGCGCGGGATCGATGCCGTAGCGCCCCACCAGCCGATCGAGCACCGAGGTCGCGCGCTTCCTGGACAGCGCGACATTGCCGTCGAGCGATCCGGCGAAATCCGTGTGGCCGACCAGCGCGATGCTGTGGCCGGGGTTGGCCTCGAGATATTGCGCCAGCGCGTCCAGCGAGGCGTAGTCGTCGCCGGCCAGCTCCGCCGATCCCACGCCGAAGTCGAGGTCCGAAAGCACCGCGACGCCGGCATCGTTCAGCTGCGCGGCAAGCGATCCCGCTTCGATCGGCCGGGTCGCATCCGACTTGGTCGACTTGGCGACGATCTCGGCGGCCTTTTGGTCATCGGCGATGCGGGTGATCTGCACGTAGCCGGACTCGAGGCTGCGGCTGACCATGAGCCCGACATAGTCCGGCTTGCCGTTGGTGACGCGGCGCGCGGCCAGGTAGCGGAAATCACCCAGGTCCACATGCATCTCGGGCTCGGGGATCAGGTCGACCGCGAAGCGGAAATCGAAACCGCCGCATCCCTCGGTCTCGCATTCGAAGAGGATGCTGAAGCCCTTGTCCGTCAGCTGTTCGCGCAGCGTCGACAGCAGCTCCAGCGTGCTGAGCTGCGGCGTGGCGGTGCGCCAGGCGGCCTGGCGGATCGTGCCCTCGGCGCGGATGGTCTCGAGACCGGAGTCCGCATAGGGACCCACCGGCAGACGGTAGCTGGCGGCACCGACGATTTCCTCGGCGCTCTGGCTGGCGGCGCCCGGGAAATCGAGCGCCAGGTCCGCCGATGCCGGCAGCGGGCAGGCCAGGGCCGCAAGGGCCAGTATGCGGGCGGTCCGGGTCATCTGTGCGCCCCGTGATACGCCGGATTGGGTTGCATATCCGTTGCCGAGGCAATGCGGTTCGTCATGTTGAAGAACCCGGCCACCGCCGCGATATCCCAGATGTCGCGGTCGCCGAACCCGGCCGCGCGCAGGGCGGCCCGGTCGCTTTCCTCGATCCGGCTGCTGGATTCGGTCAGCTTGGCCGCGAAGTCGAGCATCGCGCGCTGACGCGGGTCGAGCGGGGCGACGCGGTAATTCATGACCAGGGCCTCGCCCAGGACCGGGTCGCCCGACAGCTGACGCACCGCCGCGCCATGGGCGGCCTGGCAGTACCAGCAGCGGTTGATCGACGAGACCACGACCGCGATCATCTCGCGCTCGAGCTTGCTGAGCCCGCTGTCGGCGAGCATCAGGTCGTTATACATCGCCGTGAAGGCGTTCAGCTTGTCGATGTCGAAGGCATAGGCGCGCAGCACGTTGGGCACGAGGCCGAGCTTTTCCTCGCATACCTCGAAATACCGCCGCGTGTCGTCCGGCAAGGGATCGACCGGCGGCAAATCAAGTGCCGTCACCTTGGATTGTTCTTCCGTCACCTGCCTACGGCCCCCGGCTTACCCGGATTGTTTCGTTCGGTAGTGGTAATTATCCACAGAACGCAGCCCCAGGCCAGAAAAGAGCCGCTGTGCCGGCAGGTTTTCGCTTGTTGTGACCGCTGAAAACCACGCTGCATCATGATCTTGCGCCCATTGCGCGGCGCGACCCAAGATGTTCCGTGCCGCACCGCGCCGGCGAAAGGCCTCCGGCACCTCCAGCGCGTGCAACATGGCGATATCCTCGTGGATCGCGACGAAGCCGACGCCGGCGGGCCGGTCATGGGTGCGCGCGAAGAGACATGTCCGGGGCCCCTGCGCCCGGGCCATCACCGCCAGGCGTTCCGGTCCGATCCCGCCGGCGGCCCACATGTCGCGCATGATGGCGAGCGGCGTTTCGACGGTGAAGCAGGCCATCGGGTCGGGGGCGGCCGCGGCAACGGTCGCGACCGGGGCCAGGAAGACATGCACCGGGTCGACGACGGCATAGCCCCGCTCCGCGAGAAGCCCGTCCAGCGCCGTATCGCCGCGCCGGATCATGAAGAGCGGGGCCTGTCCCATGTCGCGCATGGCGCTTTCCGCCCGGTCGATGTCGTCGCCGGTGACGGCGCCCTCCGCCGTGGCCGCGGAAACGCGCTTGCCGCCGCCATCCCCGCGCCGCAGCGTCCAGGGGCCCAGCCGCCGGAATTCCGCCGCGGGCCAGGTGGCGTCCAGCGCCGCGAAAAGGCGGGCGTGGTCGGGCGTGCTCATTCCTCTACCGCGCCTGGAAACTTTGCGGCCAGCACCGCCAGCGCCGCGCCGATGCGCTCTTCGTCGGTGCCGCGGATCACGATCCGCGTGCCGTAGACCTGCCCCGCGATGAAGGGGTAGGAGCCGAAAGAAAGATCCGCGTGATCGCCGACCACCCCGTTGAGCACTGCCGCGACCTCGCCCTCGGGCTCGTCCACGCGCAGGGTCCGCGAGATCAGGGGCGCCCCCCCGGTCAGCGTCGGCAGGACGGATGCGACCATCGCCTCGAAAACCGACGGCACGCCGGCCATGACATGCACGTTGCCAAGCGAAAAGCCCGGCGCGGCCGAGACCGGGTTCTCGATCAGCGCGGCGCCGTCCGGGATGCGCGCCATGCGCAGACGCGCCGCGTTCAGGTCGCGCCCGGTCTTGGCGTAATGCTCGGCCAGGATGGCCCGGGCGTCTGCGCGCACATCGACACCCACGCCGAAGGCCGCCGCCACCGCGTCGGCGGTGATGTCGTCATGGGTCGGCCCGATGCCCCCCGAAGTGAAGACGTGGTCGCAGCTCTCCCGCAGCGCGTTCAGCGCCGTGACGATCCGCGCCTGCACGTCCGGCACGACCCGCACCTCCGCCAGGTCGATGCCCGCCGCGGTCAGGCGCCCCGCGAGATGGTGCATGTTCGCGTCCCGCGTCCGGCCCGAGAGAATCTCGTCGCCGATCACCACCATCCCCGCCGTCGGGTTGCCCATCGCGCCGCTCCTTGCCTGCCGTGCGGGACAGGTATAGGTCCGCGCCATGCGCTTTCAAACCCCTCTCGTGCCGGCCCGGCTGATCCGGCGCTACAAGCGGTTCCTGGCCGATATCCGGTTCGCGGACGGGACCGAGGCGGTCGCCCATTGCCCCAACCCCGGCGCGATGCTCGGGCTGGCCGATCCCGGCGCCCGCATCTGGGTCGAGCCCAACGACGATCCGAAGAAGAAGCTGAAATTCTCGTGGAAACTCGTGGACCTCGGCGGCGGCCATTTCGCCGGCATCGACACCGGGGTGCCGAACCGCGTCGTCCGCGCGGCGCTGGAGCATCGGGCGGTGCCCGGGCTCTCCGGTTATGACAGCGTCCGGCCGGAAGTGAAATACGGCCGGGGCAGCCGCGTCGACTTCCTGCTCGAGGGGCCGGCGGGCGCCACCTATGTCGAGGTCAAGAACGTCCACCTGCGCCGTGCCGGCAGCTGGGCGGAGTTCCCCGACTGCGTCACCGCCCGCGGCGCGAAGCATCTCGCCGAGCTGTCCGACATGGTGGCGGCCGGGCATCGCGCGGTGATGCTCTACCTCGTGCAGCGCACCGATTGCGACGCGTTCCGGCTTGCCGGCGATATCGACCCGGCCTACGCGGCGGCGTTCGATCTCGCGCGGGCGGCGGGTGTCGAGATGCTGGCCTTCGGCACGCGGATCGGCACCGATGGCGTCGGTTTCGCGGCCCCCCTGCCCGTCGATCCGGCACCGCAGGCACGGCCCCCACTGGCATAGCGGCGCATTTCGCCTTATCTAGGGCGCGAAATCAACGAAGGAGCGACCCCGTGGACGACCGGCACCGCGGCAGAGTGACGAAAGAGGGCATCCGCATCCACGAGGCGGCGGATTTCGACGGCATGCACAAGGCAGGGCGGCTCGCCGCCGAGATCCTCGACGATCTCTGCGACGTCGTGCAGCCCGGCGTGACGACGGCGGCAATCGACCGCGTCATCGAGGACAAGGTGAACGCGGCGGGCGCGAAATCGGCGACCATCGGCTACAAGGGCTACCAGCACGCCTCCTGCATCAGCGTCAATCACGTGGTCTGTCACGGCATTCCCGGCGACAAGGTGCTGAAGGACGGCGATATCCTGAACATCGACGTCACGGTGATCGTCGACGGGTGGTTCGGCGACACCAGCCGGATGTATGTCGCCGGCAAGCTCAGCCGCAAGGCCGAGCGCCTGATCCAGGTGACGCACGACTCGCTGATGAAGGGCATCGAGGCGGTCAGGCCGGGCAACACCTTCGGCGATATCGGTCATGCCATCCAGGCCTATGTCGAGGCCCAGCGCATGTCGGTGGTGCGCGACTTCTGCGGGCACGGGCTGGGCCGGGTGTTCCACGCCCCGCCCAACGTCCTGCATTACGGCCGGCCCGGCACCGGGCCCATCCTCGAGGAGGGCATGTTCTTCACCATCGAGCCCATGGTGAACCTGGGCCGCCCCGAGACCAAGGTGCTGGCCGACGACTGGACAGCGGTGACCCGCGACAAGAGCCTCTCGGCCCAGTTCGAGCATTCCGTCGGCGTGACCGCGGACGGGGTAGAGATCTTTACCCCCTCGCCCGCCGGAAAGTTTCATCCGACCTGGGGCTGACGCGGCGTCGCCCGCCGGGGTTTAACGGTCCATTAACCGGAATCGACGGAGCGTCGGCCCATGAGTCCGCCGCCCCGCCAGTTCTCCGAGGCCCCGCTGCCCGGATTCGAGCCGGTTCGGACCCGGCGCCGGACCGGTCCCGAACCGCACCAGGTCGCGCATCGCAAGCGGTTGCGCGCGCGCTTCATGCAGGGCGGCGCCGAGGCCATGCCGGATTACGAGTTGCTGGAACTCGTGCTGTTCCGCGCGATTCCGCGCCGCGACGTGAAACCGCTGGCCAAGCAACTGCTGATGGAATTCGGGGATTTCAACGCGGTGCTGGCGGCCCCGTCCGCGCGGCTGACCGCCCTGCCCGGCGTGGGCGAGTCGGTGATCCAGGAACTCAGGATCGTCGCCGCCGCGGCCGAGCGCATGGCGCGCGCCCGCGTGCTCGACCGCGCCGTCATCGCCAGCTGGGACGCGTTGCTGCATTACTGCCGGACCTGCATGGCCCATCGCGCGACGGAACAGTTCCGGGTGCTCTACCTCGACCGCAAGAACATCCTCATCGCCGACGAGCAGCAGGCCAGCGGCACGGTGGACCATGTGCCGGTCTACCCGCGCGAAGTGGTCAAGCGCGGGCTGGAGCTCAGCGCCTCGGCGCTCATCCTCGTGCATAATCATCCCTCGGGAGATCCGACCCCGTCGGAGGCCGATATCCTCGTGACGCAGCAGATCGTCGACGCGGCCGAGGTGCTTGGGCTGACGGTGCACGACCACCTGGTGATCGGCAAAGGCCGCGAGTTCAGCTTTCGCGCCGAGGGTTATCTCTGATCGGCGAGCCAGACCTCGACCCGCCGGTTCAGCCGCCGTCCCCAGTCCGAGTCATCGCAGGCAATGGGCGAGAGCTCTCCGAACCCGACGGCGCGGACCGCCAGCCGCGATGGCTCGCCATCGCCCGCCGCCGCAAGCACGGCGTCGCGCGCGGCGGCCGCCCGGTCCCGGGAAAGCCGCAGGTTGACCGCCGCGCCGCCGGCAGAGTCCGAGAACCCCGCGAAGATCAGCGTCTTGCCGTCATAGCGACCGGCCGCGATCCGGTCGCCCAGAAGCCGGACATTGACCTCCGCCCGCGGGTCGAGCGTGGCCGTGCCGTCCTCGAAGCGGAACCCGGCCGACAGCCGCTGCGCCTGGCCGCGCGTGGCGAGCATCTCGCGCAATTCCGCAAGACCGGTTTCGGCATCGAGGGCGGTCACCGCCTTGGCCAGCCGCTGACCGTCCCGGCCGAGCGGCACCGGCGTGACCGCCTGCCCGACGAATCCCGTGGCCGGCACCAGCGCCTGCGCGGCCTCGGTTTCGAGATAGGCCAGCAACTGGCGCGCGAAACGGGGCAGCCGGCGCGCGGGCGTATAGACCCGGAGCCGTTCGGTCAGGGGGTAGTCCTCTGCCTTGATCGCCGCCGGATCGGGCGCGATGCGAAAGCCGCAGGCGCCCGCGATGGCCAGCGGCCTGGCATTGCCGATCTCGGAATAGCTGACGAGCCCGATGGCAAAGGGATCGGTGGCCACCCGGTCCGACAGGGCCGGGGCCGAGGGCGCGTAGGACAGGTGCGGCCCGGCGGTGATGCCGCCCGCGCCAGGGAACCGCGCCGCCAGCAGCCGCGTCTGCCCCGCACCGCCCGCGCGGATCACGGGGATGACGGGGGCGTCGGGCCCGCCCAGATCGCGCCAGTTGCGGATCTCGCCGCTGAAGATCGCCGACAGCTCGGCCACCGTCAGGGCCGTGACCGGGTTCTCCGGCGCCACGACCGCCACCAGCGCGTCGAGTCCCACGATGCGCGCGCGGCGGGGGTCGGTCAGCTCTCCGATCCCGGCCTCGCGGGCCATCCCGGCCTCGGCCGCGGTGACCGGGCGCAGCGCAAGCGCGAGGTCGGCTTCGGCGGCGACCAGGTCGGCGATCCCCTCGTCCGTGGTGCTGGCGCGGATCGCGATCTCGGCCACGGGCGTGCCGTCGCCGGCCCGGAGCGCATAGCTGAAATGGGTCTCGTCATCGATCCGCTTGACCGCGGTCAGGCCGTGCTGGCGGGCATAGCCCTCGATGAAGGCGGGCATCAGCACCAACCCCATCTGCCGGGCACCCGAGATCGCCACCCGCGCGACGGCATCCCCCGGGCCGGGACAGCCCGGACCGCTGCACCGGACGCCGTCGGCTGCCAGCGTCATCGGCCCGTAGCGCGTGTCGATGCGGTAGAACTCACCGTCGTATTGCAGCAGCGTGCCCGGCAGGCTGAGACTGCCGTCGCGCGCGGTCAAGGTGACGTCCTGGGCGCGAAGCGGCGCGGCCGAGAGACTCAGTACAAGGACGGCGAGCGCCGCCAAACGGGAAAACAAGGGTCGCACCAGGGGTTCGGATCAGGATCAGTTCCGGGCGATCTTCAGGTCTGGGACGGCGTTTTTCAAGACGAGAGGCTCCTTGCCGCCGCAGGGCGGCAGCGCAAAGCGCAGGCCGACATCCGAGTTCTCGGCGCCCGGTGCCCGGATCAGCGTCATGGCGTCGATCTCGACGGCGCAGTCATCGTCCTCCGCGCTGGCCTCGACTTCCATGCGCACGGTGCCGGCGGGTGTCCAGTCGGTCATCGGCAGGGTGTAGACCTCGGCCATCATCGGGTCGGCCACGTCGGGATCGCCCAACACGGTCAGGAAGCCGCCGCCGACCCGCACGGCATGATCGGCGCTGCGCGCGTTGCCGGCCCAGACATGGCCGGTATCGGTCCCGGTCGCGCCGAATTCGAGCGCATGCAGATCGAGATCGGCGGACCCGCGCCATTGCAGCGCCACGCGCTGGATCCTGTCCATGTCCGGGACATGGGTGACGATGGATGCGGTCTGACCGCTGGGCAGGCGGGCCACGATCCTTGCCTGCCGGGCCATCGCGGGCACGAGGACATGGAGCCCGCCATAGATATTGGTCCGCGACGCGACGGCCAGCCCGTCATGGCTGATCTCGACCCGCGAGCGCGGGTGGCAGGGCGCATCCAGCGTGACCGAGACCAGCGCGCCGGGCCGGACCGAGGCCGCCAGCGAGATCGAACAGGGCATGCCATAAGGGCTCAGCGCGCGCTGGGCGTCGCTGATCGGGCGCGTCGGGTCGAACTGCAGCGCCGCGACGCGCGCGGGCAGGCCGGACATGCGGTCGGGCAGGGTGGCGGCGGGCAGCATGACGTCGCGGGGCAGCATCAGCGCGCCGCCCTCGGGATCGAAGGTCAGGATCGGGTCGACCTTGTCGGCCAGATCCGCCGGCGAGTCGATGATCGACCCGGTTTCGATCTGGCTCAGGTCCAGCATGGTCGGGCTGCGGCGCGGGTTCGGATCGGTCATGGCGCCGGTGCGGATCCCGGCACTGTCCGGCACGGCAGGCTGGCGGGCCTGCCGGCCGTCGGCCTCGCGCGCTGCCACGTTGTCGCGGGACTGCGCCTCGATCTGCGGGGCGGAGGTGTCGGCCACGAACTGCGGCTGGTCGGCCATCCGCGCCAGGAAGGCAATGGCCGCGTCGCCGTTCTGCGAGACGTTCGTCATCGCGACGGCGAAGAAGACCCCTGTCAGGATTGCCAGCTTGCGCTCGGAAAGGCGCATGTTTCGACTCCAGATCCAATTCCGCGTTGGGTCCAGTATGCCGATAACAATCGGAGAAGAGATTGAAACAATTTAGGTCTTTTTGTGGTCGCGGTTTCTGAGCGCGCACCGCATATCTGGCCCGGAACGTCCCCCGGAATCAGATATCTTGTGGACCCGGGACCGGCACCCACGAGACCTGTGACACGGTTCCGCCACATTCGGACGGCCCTCCGGCTTCGGTCAGGCCGTGCGCGCGGGATCGGCCAGCCGGCCGTGGCAGTGCTTGAATTTCTTGCCGGACCCGCAGGGGCAGGGGGCGTTGCGGCCGGGATTGCCCCAGGTGGAGGGGTCGTTCTCGTCGAAGGCCGGGGTCGCGGCGGCCCCGCCGCCGGCGCCCGTCTCGGGGAGGGGCGGCTGGTCGGCGGCCTTCTGCATGGCCTCCTGCTGGGCCTTCATCTCGGCGATCATCTGTTCCTGCTCTTCGGGCGTCAGCGGGCGGATGCGCGACAGCTTCTCCGCCACTTCGACCCGCAGCGAATTCAGAAGCGTCTCGAACAGTTGGAACGCCTCGGTCTTGAACTCGTTCAGGGGATCGCGCTGGGCATAGCCGCGGAAGCCGATGACGGATCGCAGATGTTCCAGCCGGAGCAGGTGCTCGCGCCACTTGCCGTCGATCGACTGCAGCAGGATCGACTTCTCGATCTGGCGCATGTTCTCGGGGCCGAACTGGGCCGCCTTCTGCGCCATGAACGCGTCGGAGGCGCTGTAGAGCCGTTCGCGGACCTGTTCGTCGTCGACGCCTTCCTCGTCGGCCCAGCCGGCCACGTCGACATCGAGGCCGAGCTTTTCCCGTACCGCCGCCGTGAGTCCCTCGATATCCCACTGATCGGCATAGCTTTTCGGGGGCATATGCGTGTCGACCAGGTCGTCGATCACCTGGTGGCGCATGTCCTGGACGATCTCGGAAAGATCCTCGGCTTCCATGATCTCGCGGCGCTGGCCGAAGATCGCCTTACGCTGATCGTTCATGACGTCGTCGAACTTCAGCAACTGCTTGCGGATGTCGAAGTTGCGCGCCTCGACCTTGGCCTGGGCCTTTTCCAGCGACTTGTTCACCCAGGGGTGGACGATTGCCTCGCCCTCTTTCATCCCGAGGGTGGAGAGCATCTTCTCGAGCCGTTCGGATCCGAAGATCCGCATCAGATCGTCCTCGAGGCTGAGGAAGAAGCTGGACCGTCCCGGATCGCCCTGGCGCCCGGACCGGCCGCGCAGCTGGTTGTCGATCCGGCGGGATTCGTGACGCTCGGTCGCCAGAACGTAGAGGCCGCCGGCCTCGAGCACCTGTTTCTTCTCGTCGGCGTGTTCGGCCTCGATCTGGGCCCGCAGGTCCTCGGGGTCGGCGTCCGGCGTCTCGTCCAGCGCCTCCATGACCTTCATCTCGACATTGCCGCCAAGCTGGATGTCGGTCCCGCGCCCGGCCATGTTGGTCGCGATCGTCACCGCGCCGAGCTTGCCGGCATCGGCCACGATCTTGGCCTCCTGCTCGTGGTGGCGGGCGTTCAGAACGTTGTGCGGCACGCCTTCCTTCTTCAGAAGGCTGGACAGGAATTCCGACTTCTCGATCGATGTCGTGCCGACGAGGACAGGCTGGTTCTTATCGTGGGCGGCCTTGATCTCTTCGGCGATGGCGTCGAACTTTTCCTTCGCCGTGCGGTAGATCTGGTCGTGTTCGTCCTTCCGGGCGATGGGTTCGTTCGTCGGCACCTGCACCACGCCCAGCCCGTAGATTTCCGCGAATTCCTCGGCCTCGGTCGCGGCGGTGCCGGTCATGCCCGAGAGCTTTTCGTAGAGGCGGAAATAGTTCTGGAAGGTCACGCTGGCGAGGGTGACGTTCTCGGGCTGGATGCTGGCGCCTTCCTTGGCCTCGATGGCCTGGTGCAGCCCGTCGCTCAGGCGCCGCCCGGGCATCATGCGGCCGGTGAATTCGTCGATCAGCACGACCTCGTCGCCGCGGACGATGTAATCCTTGTCGCGGCTGAAGAGCTTGTGGGCCTTCAGCGCCTGGGTGACGTGGTGCACCAGCGTCGTGGATTCCGGATCGTAGAGCGACTGGTCCTCGGGCAGCAGGCCCTCTTCGCGCAGACGCGCCTCGATGAACTCGTTGCCTTCGTCGGTAAAGGTGACGTTGCGGCTTTTCTCGTCGAGGGTGAAATGCTCATCGGTGATCTCGGGGATGAAGCCGTCGATCGCGGTGTAGAGATCGCTGCGGTCCTGGCTGGGGCCGGAGATGATGAGCGGCGTCCGGGCCTCGTCGATCAGGATCGAGTCCACCTCGTCGACGATGGCGAAATAATGCCCGCGCTGGGCCATGTCCTTCAGCTCGGACTTCATGTTGTCGCGCAGGTAGTCGAAGCCGAGCTCGTTGTTCGTCGCGTAGGTGATGTCGGCCTGGTAGGCGGCCTTTTTCTCGGCGTCGTCCTGGAACGGCACCACCACGCCCGTCGTCATGCCGAGCGCGCCGTAGACCTTTCCCATCCATTCCGCGTCGCGGCGGGCGAGGTAGTCGTTGACCGTCACGATATGCACGCCCCGGCCGGTCAGCGCGTTCAGGTAGGCCGGGAAGGTCGCGACCAGCGTCTTGCCTTCGCCCGTCTTCATCTCGGAAATGTTGCCCTGGTGCAGGAAGATCCCGCCCATCAGCTGCACGTCGAACGCCCGCAGGCCAAGGGCCCGCTTGGCGGCTTCGCGGCAGTTGGCGAAGGCCTCGGGCAGCAGCGCCTCGAGCGACTCGCCATCGCCGTGGCGCTTGCGCAGCTCTTCGGTCTTGGACTTCAGCTCGTCGTCCGAGAACTTCTCGTAATCCGCTTCGAGCGCGTTGATCTTCTCGACGATCGGGCGGGTGGACTTGATCTTCCGGTCGTTCGGCGTGCCGAAGACCTTTTTCGCCATTGTTCCAAGACCCAGCATGTCTGCCTTTCTCTCCGCCCTGACGGCTTCGTGTACCGGACCCGGTTGTCCCCGCTTTCCGCTATACATACAAGGTGCGGTGAGAGGCTGGTCCCGGACCGTGCGACCGTGATCGCATGTAAGGGGCCTCGGAATGGGTGTCAACGGACCGCGCCGGTCAGGACGCCCGTGCGACAGGGTCCGCATGCGGCCCGGAGAGGAGGAATTCCCATGGCAAGACTGTCGAAACTGGTTGCGGGCGCCGCGCTGGCCGCCGGCCTGGCGGCATCGGCTGCGACGGCGCAGGAGACGCCGGCGCCGGGCACCGTGCTGGCGACGGTGAACGGAACCGAGATCACGCTCGGTCACCTGGTCGCCCTGCGCGAACGTCTGCCCGAGCAGTACCAGAACCTGCCCGACGAGGTTCTGTTCAACGGCATGCTGGACCAGCTTGTGCAGCAGACCGTGCTCCAGCAGGAAATCGAGGGCGACCTGAACGCCAAGCAGGAACGCGCCTTCGAGAACGAGCGCCGCGCCTTCCTCGCCAGCGAGATGATCCAGCGCCTGAGCGGACAGGAAGTGTCCGAGGCCGAGATCGAGGAAGCCTACCGGGCCCGCTATGCCGACGCGGCGGCGGGCACGGAATACAACGCCTCTCACATTCTCGTGGAGACCGAGGACGAAGCGCGGGAAATCCTGGGCCTGCTCGAGGATGGCGGCGATTTCGCCGCGCTGGCGCAGGAGCGGTCCACCGGCCCGTCGGGGCCGCGCGGCGGCGAGCTGGGCTGGTTTTCCGAGGGCATGATGGTCGCGCCCTTCGAGGAAGCGGTGCTCGAGATGGAAACCGGCGCCGTGGCCGGCCCGGTCCAGACCCAGTTCGGCTGGCATGTCATCAAGCTGAACGACACCCGGCAGAAGGAAGCCCCGGCCCTCGAAGAGGTGCGGGCCGACATCCTCGGGGAGTTGCAGGGCCAGAAGCTGGACCAGGCCGTGACCGCCCTGACGGAGGCCGCCGAGATCGAGCGCGCCGACGTGGATATTGATCCCTCGGTCATCCGCGATGTAACGGTGTTCGATCAGGAGTAAGGCGCGAAAGGGCGTGGCATGGCCGCCAAGACCGGGAAGAGCGGGTCCGCGAAGACGAAGATCAAGGATCTGAAGGCGGAAATCCGCAAGCTGAAGCGCAAGGCCGCCAAGCTGCGCAAGAAACTGAAGGCCGGCGCCGCCCCCGCGGCGCCGGACGTGTCGCCGCTGGCACCCGCCGGCGGCTTTCCCCCGCTGCCCTCGATCGCGGGGGTCGCGCTTTCGGCCACCGCGGCCGGCGTGCGCTATGCCGACCGGACCGACGTGATGCTGGCGCGTCTCTCGCCGGGCACGTCGATGGCCGGCGTCTTCACCAAATCGGCGACCCGATCGGCGGCCGTGCTGGACTGCGAGGCCAAGATCGCCGGCCTGGCCGGGAAGGGTGCAGGCAAGGGCGGCTTCGCGATCCTCGTCAATTCCGGCAACTCCAACGCCTTCACCGGCGCGGCCGGCGCGGCGGCGGTTCAGGCGGTGACCTCGGGCGCGGCCAAGGCGCTGAACGTGCCGGTGGGCCACGTCTTCACGGCCTCCACCGGCGTGATCGGCGAACCGCTGCCGGTCGAGAAGGTCACCGGCGCCATCGCCGATCTGAAGGCCGGGCTCGGCGCGGGCGGGCTGGAAGACGCCGCGCGCGCGATCATGACGACCGACACCTACCCGAAGGGCGCGTCGGCCGAGCTCGAGATCGGCGGCGCGCCGATCCGTATCGCCGGGATCGCCAAGGGCTCGGGCATGATCGCGCCCGATATGGCGACCATGCTGGTCTTCATCTTCACCGATGCGAAGATCGAACAGCCGGTCCTGCAATCTATGCTGTCCAATCTGACCGGTCCCACCTTCAACGCGATCACCGTGGACGGCGACACCTCCACCTCGGACACGCTGCTTCTGGCGGCCACGGGCAAGGCCGACATGGCCGCGATCACTTCGGCACGGTCGGCGGCGGGCCGCGCCTTTGCCGCTGCACTCCGCGGGGTGATGGAGGATCTCGCCAAGCAGGTCGTCCGCGACGGCGAGGGTGCGACGAAATTCATCGAGGTCGCCGTGACCGGGGCGACCAGCCCCACCGCGGCGCGCAAGGTCGCGCTGGCCATCGCGAACTCGCCGCTGGTGAAGACCGCGGCGGCGGGCGAGGATCCGAACTGGGGCCGGATCGTCATGGCCGTGGGCAAATCCGGTGCGCCGGTCGACCGCGACGCGCTGACGATCCGCCTGGGCGATATCCTCGTGGCCGAGAAGGGCTGGGTCGCCGAGAGTTACCGCGAGGCGGACGGCGCGGCCTACATGCAGCGCGACGAGATCCGGATCGGCGTCGACCTGGGGCTCGGCAAGGCGGGCTACACCGCCTGGACCTGCGATCTCACCCACCAGTACATCGCCATCAACGCCGATTACCGCTCATGAAGAAAACCGTTCTGGTCTCGGCCGTCGCGCTGATCGACGCAGACGGCCGCGTGCTGCTGACCCAGCGTCCCGCGGGAAAATCCATGGCCGGGCTCTGGGAATTCCCGGGCGGCAAGGTGGAACCCGGCGAAACCCCCGAGGCCGCGCTGATCCGCGAACTGGAGGAAGAGCTTGGCATCAACACCTGGGAAAGCTGCCTGGCGCCGCTGACCTTCGCCAGCCACGGCTATGACGACTTCCACCTGCTGATGCCGCTCTTCGCCTGCCGGAAATGGCAGGGCACGCCGCACTCGCGCGAGGACCAGGCGATGGCCTGGGTGCGCAAGCAGGCGCTGCGCGACTACCCGATGCCGCCGGCGGACATCCCCCTGATCCCGATCCTGCGCGACTGGCTCTGAGCCGCCCGCGCGCGTCGGTTCAGTCGAGCCAGCCCTTCAGATTGTCCTCGATCACGGTCGAGAGCACGTCGATATGCGCCGCGTCGGCGTTGAGGCAGGGAATGTAGGTGAAGCTTTCGCCGCCCGCTTCCTCGAAGCTCTCCTTGATCTCCTCGTTGATCTCCTCGAGCGTTTCGACGCAGTCCGACGAGAAGGCCGGCGCGATCACGGCGATGTTCTTCTTGCCGCTCTCGGCAAGCCGGGCGACTTCCTCGACGGTGTAGGGCTTCAGCCATTCCTCGGGTCCGAAGCGCGACTGGAAGGTGGTGACGATCTCGCCGTCTTCCCAGCCGAGCCGTTCCTTCAGCAGGCGCGAGGTCTTCTGGCACTGGCAGTGATAGGGGTCGCCTTCGAGCAGGTAGCGCTTGGGCACGCCGTGATAGGAGGTCACCAGCACGTCCGGCCGCTCGTCCAGGTCGCCATAGGCCGTTTCCACCGACCGCGCGAGCGCGTCGATGTATTGCGGATGCTCGAAATAGGGCGCGACGGTGCGCGCGGCCGGCTGCCACTTGGCCTTCATCAGGGACCGGAAGAACTGGTCGTTCGCCGTGGCGCTCGTGGCGCCGGCATAATGCGGGTAGAGCGGGAAGAAGAGGATGCGGTCGCAGCCCTTCTCGATCAGCGCGTTGACCTTCGATTCGGTCGAGGGATTGCCGTAGCGCATGCAGAAATCGACGATGACGTCGTCGCCGTAGCGCTGCTGCATGCGCTCGGTGATCTTCGCCGTCTGCTCCTTGGTGATGGTCATCAGCGGGCTTTCATCCGCCTCGGTGTTCCAGATGCCGCGATAGGCCTCGCCCGAGGAGAACGGCCGCTTGGTCAGGATGACCAGCTGCAGAAGCGGCTGCCAGATCCAGGGCGAATAGTCGATGACCCGGCGGTCCGACAGGAACTCGTTCAGGTAACGGCGCATCGACCAGTAATCGGTCGCGTCCGGGGTGCCGAGATTGGCGATCAGGACGCCGGTTTTCCCGAACCGGACCGCGGGATGGTCGGCGGGGGCGTGGGGCAGGGGGGTCGGCGGCGTCATGTCGTTCATGTCTCGTCCTCGCGGGCCTGTGGCATCCGGCGTTGTCCTAGCTCATGACCCGTCACGGTCAAGACGCGGCGGAGTCGCGGTCGGATCGTATTCCTCGGTGCCGAGCGCATCCGCCAGGCGGGCCGTGGCGGAGCCCGGCCGTTGGGGCTTCTGCTGCGACTCGTGCGGCGCCCAGCCGGTCAGCCAGACGGTTTCGAACGTGGCGGGGACGCGCCCGTCGGCCCCGGCATGATGGGCGGCATAGATGCGCGCGGCCTCGGTGAAAAGGGCGCGGCGGGCCGGTGCGCGGTGGCGCTGGGCCAGCGCGTTGGTCTCGCCCATGGCGCGCAGATCGCGCATCAGGTGAAAGGCGCTTTCATAGCGCACGGTCAGCGGGGCCGAGTCGGCGACGGGCAGCGCGAATCCGGCCCGCTGCAACAGCGCGCCCAGGTCGCGGATCTCGCCCATCGGCAGCACGCGGGGGCTGAGCCCGCCGGTCAGGCGCGATTCGGCCTCGGCCAGCGCGGCGCGCAGTTCCGCCAGCGTCTGGCCGCCGAAAAGCATGGCCATGAACAGCCCGTCCGCCTGCAGCGCCCGGCGGCACTGCACGAGCTGGCCGACCGGGTCGTCGGCCCAGTGGAGCGCCAGCGCATGCACGACGAGATCGTGCCGCCCCGGCTGCAGGTCCAGCGTCTCGGCATCCGGAACGACGGTCGCGCCCGGCAGAACCCCGGCCCAGGCTTCGGGGAAGCCCGTGACGATGGCGGGCGCGCTAAACGACCTTTTAACCTCGGCCAGTCTTTCATGCAGTTCGGAGGCCGCTCGATCGTGCAGGAAGAGTGCAGAGTTCGGGTCGCGCCGGGCCCGGGCGCGAAAACGCGCCAGCGCGGTGCGGTCTGTCAGGCGTGTCGGTGTCTGCATCGGGCGGTCTCCACCAAGATGGGCGCAACCTAGGACCTTCGCGTGAGATTGCAATCCGCCCTCCGTCTGCTCTACCCGCCGCAATGCCTCGGCTGTGCCGCCCCGGTCGAGACGGAATTCGGCCTCTGCGGGACCTGCTGGCGGGACATGGCCTTCCTGTCGGGTGCGGGGTGCGACATGTGCGGCCAGCCGCTGGCCGCCGCGGCCGGGCCGGAAGAGGATCCGGCCAGCCTCCATTGCGACGACTGTCTCGCGGCGCCCCGGCCCTGGGCGCGCGGGCGCGCGGCGCTGCGCTACGAGGGCACGGCGCGCCGGCTCATTCTCGGGCTGAAGCACGGCGACCGGACCGATCTCGCGCGCCCGGCCGGGGCATGGATGGCAAGGGCGGTCGCGCCGCTGCTGTCGCCCGACACGCTGATCGTGCCGGTCCCGCTGCACTGGCGGCGGCTCTTCGCGCGGCGTTACAACCAGGCGGCGCTGCTTGCCGTCGCGCTTGGGCGCGAGACGGGCTGTGGCGTCTGCCCGGACTTGCTGGTGCGGTCGCGGCCGACGCCGATGCTGGACGGGCTGGGCCGCGACGCGCGTCACGCGGCGCTGTCAGGCTGCCTGCGGCCGCATCCGCGCCACGGGGCGCAGGCGCAAGGGCGGCCCGTCCTGCTGGTCGATGACGTGATGACAAGCGGGGCCACGCTGGCCGCGGCGGCCGAGGCCGTGCTGGCCGCCGGCGGGGCGCGCGTCGATGTCGCGGTTCTGGCGCGCGTTGCGAAGGTTACCTAAATCCCTATAGTCCCCCGAGGAAAGGGTAACCGGATGTCACAGGTCGAGATTTACACGACCCGCTTCTGCGGGTTCTGCATCGCCGCCAAGCGGCTTCTGAAAAAGAAGGGCGTCGGCTTCGCCGAGATCGACGTCGGCCGCGATCCCGAGAGGCGCGCCGAGATGGTGAAACGCGCGGGTGGCGGCTACACCGTGCCGCAGATCTTCATCGACGGCGCCCATGTGGGCGGCTGCGACGAGCTTTACGCGCTGGAACGTGCCGGCAAGCTCGACCCGATGCTGAAGGCGGGCTGACCCATGCGCGCCGGTCTCGTCCAGCTCACGGCCTCGGATCTGCCGCACGAGAACCTGCCGGTGACGGAGGCGCGGGTGCGCGAGGCCGCGGCCGCCGGTGCCGAGCTGGTGCTGACGCCCGAGGTGACGAACATCGTCTCCACGAGCCGGACCCATCAGCGGGCCCATCTTCACCATGAAGCGGACGATCCGACGCTGGCCCGGCTCCGCACCGTCGCGGCGGAGCTGGAGGTCTGGCTGCTGATCGGGTCGCTGGCGCTCCGGACCGATGACCCCGAGGGCCGGTTTGCGAATCGCAGCCTTCTCGTGACACCCGGGGGAGAGATCGCGGCGCGCTACGACAAGATCCACATGTTCGACGTGGACATCTCCGAGACCGAGTCCTACCGGGAATCGAGCGGTTTCCGCCCCGGCGACCGTATGGTTCTGGCCGAAACACCCTGGGGCGGGCTGGGGATGACCGTCTGCTACGACATGCGTTTTCCACATCTCTACCGCGATCTCGCCAAGGCCGGCGCCCGCATCCTGTCGGTGCCCGCGGCCTTCTCGCCGGTGACGGGTGCGGCGCATTGGGAAACGCTGTTGCGGGCCCGCGCCATCGAGACCGGCTGTTTCGTCCTGGCCCCGGCGCAGACCGGGCAGCACGCGGCCAGCCGCGGCAAGGCGCGGGAAACCCATGGGCACAGCCTGGCGGTGGGGCCCTGGGGCGAGGTGCTGGCCGATGGCGGCACGGCGCCCGGCGTGACCTTCGTCGATCTCGACATGGACGCGGTGGACCGGGCGCGCCGGCGCGTTCCCGCGATCGGCCATGACCGGCCCTATGATGGCGCGCCATGAGTGAACCGAACGATCCCCTGGCCGTCGCGCTTTTCGGCGAGATCTTCATGGCCGACCAGTTGGCGCGCAACCGGATCTCGCGAGCGCTGCCCAAGGGGATGGAACTCAGCCATTTCTCGGTGCTGAACCACCTCGCCCGGCTCAACGCCGAACGCACCCCGGCGCAGCTGGCGCGCAGCTTTCACCTGACCCGGGGGGCGATGACCAACACGCTGCACAAGCTCGAGGTGGCCGGATACGTCCATATCCGGCCCGACTGGGACGACGCGCGCCGCAAGCTCGTCTCGATCAGCCCGGCCGGGCGGTCGGCCCGCGACGCGGCGATCGCGGCCATCGGCCCGATCCTGCACGACGTGGTGCGTGCGATCGGCGCCGAGAAGGTGCGCGCGGCGCTGCCGGTGCTGCGCGAGCTGCGCAACCGGCTGGAAGACGACGGCTGAGGCGGGAACCGTGCGGAGGCGCCTCCGGCGCCGCGCCTTTGCTCACCCCGCACCCGCTGCGCGGCCGCAGGGCGCGTTCTTTCTGCCGGGAAAGGCCGGGCAGCGCCCGGCCGATGCCGAGCTTGGGCGGTCGAGCCGCGGTCAGGCGCGCTTCACGCTGGCGGTCACGTAGTTCACCGACAGGTCGCGGGCGGAGAGGCCCCAGGACCAGCTGACCGGGTTGAAGACGAACCCCTTGCGGTCGACAGGCTCCAGACCGGCCTCGCGCAGGAGCGCATAAAGCTCGTCGGGGGTGATGAACTTGGACCATTCATGCGTGCCTTTCGGCAGCCAGCGCATGACGTATTCCGCCCCCACGATGGCCATGGCGAAGCTCTTGGCATTGCGGTTGATGGTCGAGCAGACCATCAGCCCGCCGGGGTTCAGCAGCTGCTGGCAGGCCGTGAGATAGGAGAGCGGGTCGGCCACGTGTTCGACCACTTCCATGTTGAGCACGACGTCGAAGGTCTCGCCCGCGGCGGCCAGGGCCTCGGCGCTGGTGTGGCGGTAGTCGATCTCGAGCCCCGTCTGTCGCGCGTGAAGCTCGGCCACGGGAATGTTGCGCGCGGCCGCGTCCGCGCCGACCACCGCCGCGCCGAGGCGCGCCATCGGTTCGGACAGCAGCCCGCCGCCGCAGCCGATATCCAGCAGCCGGAGCCCGGCGAAGGGCGCCTCTGCGGTCGGGTCGCGGTCGAATTCGGCGGCGATCTGGCCGACGATGTAGTCGAGGCGGCAGGGGTTGAGCATGTGCAGCGGCTTGAACTTGCCGTTCGGGTCCCACCACTCGGCCGCCATGGCCTCGAACTTGGCGACTTCGGCAGGATCGATCGTGCTGGCGGACTGCATGGACATCTCCAACGCGAGTTGCAAAGGTGGCTGGTGGCGTCCCCGCTCTATATAGGCCGTTCATGGAAAAGTCCGTAAGCAAAATGCGCACAGTGCCGACCCTCTACCGGCAGGTGGCCCCCTTCGACCAGCGCGTGCTGGACGTGGGTGACGGACACCGCGTCTATGTCGAGCAATGCGGCAATCCCACCGGGATCCCGGTGGTCGTGCTGCATGGCGGGCCGGGCGGCGGCTGCAGCCCGGCGATGCGGCGCTACTTCGATCCGGCGAGCTATCGCGTGGTGCTCTTCGACCAGCGGGGCTGCGGCCGCTCGCGGCCCCATGCCAGCGTCGAGGCGAACACGACCTGGCATCTCGTCGCCGATATCGAACGCATCCGCGAGACGCTCGGGATCGACCGCTGGGCGGTTTTCGGCGGGTCCTGGGGGGCCACGCTGGCGCTGATCTACGCGCAGACGCATCCGGAGCGCGCCACGGCGCTGATCCTGCGGGGCGTCTTCCTGATGACCCGGGCCGAGCTTGACTGGTTCTACGGCGGCGGCGCCGCGCTCTTCTGGCCCGAGGAATGGGACAAGTTCCTCGCGCCCCTGCCCGAGGCCGAGCGCGACGCGCCCATCGCCGCCTATCACGCGCGGCTTTTCGGGGACGACATGGCCGAGCAGACGCGCTGCGCGCGCGCCTGGGTCGCCTGGGAAAACGCGCTGGCCGCGCTCGAACAGGACCGCCACCCGGGCGAGAGCCCGGCCGATTACGCGCGCGCCTTCGCGCGGCTCGAGAACCACTATTTCCACAATGCCGGCTTCCTGGAACGGGACGGCCAGATCCTGGCGAACATGGATCGGATCGCCCATATTCCCGGGGTCGTCGTGCAGGGCCGCTACGACATGATCTGCCCGCCGGCCTCGGCGCGGAAGCTGTCCCGGCGCTGGCCGAAATCCGACCTGCGCATGGTGCCCACCGCCGGACACGCCCTGTCCGAGCCGGGGATCAGCGGCGAGCTCTTGCGGGTGATGGATCGCATGCGGGTAAGCCTTTCGGCCGGGTAAAACGGCCCCGACCCTCTTGGCTGTTTGACATGTCGTTTTCAGCCGTTAACGTGTCTGAAAACGACACAAACAACCGGGGGAGCACGGGTGCAATCCGTAGCCCGTATCATCGCGCAGCGCCTGGGACTCGGTCTGGTCACGCTGTTCTTCGTCTCAGTCATCATCTTCGCCGCGGTGAACATGCTGCCGGGCGACTTCGCGCAAGCCATTCTCGGGCAGGGGGCGACGCCGGAAGCGGTGGAGGCCATCCGCCGCGATCTCGGTCTCGATAAGCCGCCGATCACGCGGTATTTCGACTGGCTCGGCGGGGTGTTGCAGGGCGATTTCGGCACCAGCTTCGCCGCCGCGAACTTCCGCAGTTTCACCGGGGCGGAAACCGGAAGCGGGCTTGGCAGCGTGGCGGCACAGGTCGCGCCGCGCTTCGAGAACACCCTTTTCCTGGCCGGGGTGACGGCCGCCATCGCGGTGCCGTTCTCGCTGATCCTGGGGGTTCTGGCGGCGCTCTTCCGCAACTCGATCTTCGACCGCGCGGCCAATATCGGGACGCTGACCTCGATCTCGAGCCCGGAATTCTTCCTCGCCTATATCCTGATCCTGTTCCTCGCGGTGCTGAACCCGATGTTGCCGTCGCTGTCGAACATCTACGCGGACATGTCCTTCGGCGAACGGCTGGAGCGTACGCTGCTGCCGGCGCTGACCCTGACCCTGGTGGTCACGGCGCACATGATGCGGATGACGCGGGCCGCGATCATCAACCTGCTCGCCAGCCCCTATATCGAGATGGCGCGGCTCAAGGGCATTTCGCCGCTGCGGGTGATCGTCAAGCACGCGCTGCCCAACGCGCTGGCGCCGATCATCAACGTCATCGCGCTGAACCTCGCCTACCTGATCACCGGGGTGGTCGTGGTCGAGGTGGTCTTCGTCTATCCCGGCATCGGGCAGCTCTTCGTCGATAGCGTGAAGATCCGCGACATTCCCGTGGTGCAGGCCTGCTGCCTGATCTTCGCGGCCGCCTATATCCTGCTGAACCTGCTGGCCGACATCCTGTCGATCCTGTCCAACCCGCGGCTGAGGCATCCGAAATGAGCGTCTGGCTCCATATCGCGCTCTGGGCCGCGATCCTTTTCGGGGGCGCCTGGGTCTTCCGCTGGGCCGGCCAGCAGCTGCCCAACCCGCGCACCCGCCCCTATTTCCGCGACATGAGTTACGCGGTGGCCTTCGGCTTCCTGCTCGCGGCGGCGGCGCTTTACTGGACGGTGCAGCTGTACTTCGTCGACCGGGTCGTCTTCTTCCGCTGGGCCGTGCAGGGCTTCCTGTTCTTCGCGGCGGCGGGCTGGGCTTTCCGGCTGCTCGGGCGGCATGTCGGCACGCCGGGCACCCGCAAGCTGTTCCGCAAGATGCCGCTGACGGCGGCGTTCGGTATCCTCGTGATCCTGGTCTATGCCGTGGTGGCGATCTTCGCCGACGTGCTGGCGCCCTTCGGCCAGGAACAGGTCTTCGAGCGGGTCAACGTCCTGCCGGGCGGCAATCCCGAGACCGGCGGCGATCCGCGGTTCCTGCTCGGCACGGACCAGATCGGCCGGGACCTGCTGAGCCGGCTGATCTACGGCGCGCAGAACACCGTCGGCATCGCCTTCGTCACCACCTGCCTGGCGTTCCTGCTTGGGGCCAGTCTCGGCTTTCTCGCGGCGACGCTCGGGGGCTGGCTCGACCAGCTGCTCAGCCGCGGCGTGGACGTGCTGATGGCGATCCCGTCGCTGATCTTCGCGCTCTTGCTGATGACCATCGCGTCGGCCTGGGCCGGGTCCGAGAAATGGCTGCTGACGGTCTACATGATCGTCATCATCGCGGTGCTCGATTCCACCCGTGTGTTCCGGCTGTCCCGGGCGGTGGGCGCGAATATCGTGGTGATGGACTATATCGAGGCGGCGAAGCTCCGGGGCGAGACGCTGACCTACCTGATCTTCCGCGAGATCCTGCCGAACGCCTATGCGCCGCTGCTGGCGGAATTCGGGCTGCGCTTCTGCTTCGTCTTCCTGACCATCGCCGCGCTGTCGTTCCTCGGCGTCGGGATCCAGCCGCCGCTGGCTGACTGGGGCACGATGGTGCGCGATCTCAGCCAGTTCATCAATTTCGCCGGCGTCAGCCCGCTGACCGCGGCCCTGCCGCTGATGGCGGCCGGCGCGATCGCGCTCTTGACCGTGGCGGTGAATTTCGTCGTGGACTGGATGCTGTATCAGTCCTCGGGCCTGAAGGATTGAGGCGATGAGCACACGTGACCTTCTCGTCCAGATCCGCGACCTGCATATCGAGGGGCGCAGCGACGAGACATGGACGCCAATCATCAAGGGCGTGGATCTCGACCTGCGCAAGGGCGAGGTGCTGGGCCTGATCGGCGAGTCGGGCGCCGGCAAGTCCACGCTGGGCCTGGCCGCGATGGGCTTCACCCGCGACGGGGTGCGGATCTCGGGCGGGTCGGTGGCCTTCGACGGGATAGAGCTGCTCCAGGCCTCGGCCTCGGCCAAGCGGCACCTCCTGGGCAAGCGCATCGCCTATGTCGCCCAGTCGGCCGCGGCCAGCTTCAACCCCGCGCACCGGCTGATCGATCAGCATACCGAGGCGCCGGTGCAGCACGGGGTGATGTCGAAGGCCGAGTCCGAGAAGGACGCGGTGCGGCTTTACGAGCAGCTGCGCCTGCCCAATCCCGAGGAGATCGGCTTCCGCTACCCGCACCAGGTCTCTGGCGGGCAGCTCCAGCGGGCGATGACGGCGATGGCGATGTCCTGCCGGCCCGATCTGATCATTTTCGACGAGCCGACGACGGCGCTGGACGTGACCACCCAGATCGAGGTGCTGGCCGCGATCCGCGACATCGTCGACCAGTACGACACGGCGGCGATCTACATCACGCACGACCTGGCGGTGGTCGCGCAGATGGCGGACCGCATCAAGGTGCTGCTGCGCGGCGACGAGGTCGAGGAGGCCGAGACGCGCCGGATGCTCTCGCATCCGAGCGAGGACTACACCAAGTCCCTCTGGGCGGTGCGCAGCTTCAAGCGGCCCGAGAAGCCGGCGCCGGAAACCGATGCCGTGCCGGTGGTCAGCGTGCGCGGGGTCAGCGCGGCCTATGGCACCCAACCCGTGCTGCACGACGTCAGTTTCGACATCCACCGCGGCCGCACCGTGGCGGTGGTGGGCGAATCCGGGTCGGGCAAGTCGACCATGGCGCGCTGCATCACGGGGCTGCTGCCACCCTTCGAGGGGGTGATCGAGTTCGACGGCGAGGCGCTGCCGCTCGATTACCGAAAACGGTCCAAGATGCAGCTCCGCCAGGCCCAGATGATCTACCAGATGGCCGACACGGCGCTGAACCCGCGCAAGACCATCGCCGAGATCATCGGCCGCCCGGTCGAGTTCTACATGGGGCTCCGGGGCCGCGACAAGCGCCGCCGGGTGGACGATCTTCTGGAGCAGATCGAGCTTGACCCGGCAGAGTTCCGCGACCGCCTGCCCTCGGAGCTGTCCGGCGGGCAAAAGCAGCGCGTGGGCATCGCCCGGGCGCTTGCGGCGGAGCCGAGCTTCATCATCTGCGACGAGGTGACGAGCGCGCTCGACCAGCTCGTGGCCGAGGGTATCCTGAAGCTGCTGGCGCGGCTGCAGGACGAGCTTGGGCTCAGCTACATGTTCATCACCCATGATCTCGCCACCGTGCGGGCCATTGCCGACGAGGTGGTGGTGATGAAGAATGGCGAAGTGGTCGAGCAGGGAGTGAAGCGAGACATGTTCAAGCCACCGCACCATCCCTACACGGACCTGCTGCTCAGTTCCGTGCCCGAGATGGATCCGGACTGGCTGACGAACCTGCTGCGCGAGCGCGGCGTCGAGAACATCGGGGATGCCGCCTCCGAAAAAATATGAGCGATAACGGGATGAGGGACATCCCGGAACCGACCCGGGCACGATCCCGGGACACCAATATCCGAAGACCCAACAGGAGATGACCATGCCAATCGACTTTTCGAGACGAGGCGTACTCAAGGCCGGTGCCGCCGCCGGCGTCCTGGCCGCAAGTGGACTGCCCGTGCGCGCACAGGCCAAACGTGGGGGCCGGCTTCGCGTGGGCCTGTCTGGAGCCAACAGCTCGGACAGCTGGGACGCGCGCACCCATTCCGACATCTTCATGCAGGCATCGGGCCACGGCGCCGTTTTCGACAATCTGACCGAAGTCGCGGCCGACGGCTCCCTTGTCGGCGAACTCGCCGAGAGCTGGGAGGCGACGCCGGACGCCAAGGTCTGGACCTTTAACCTGCGCCGGGGCGTGACGTTCCACAACGGCAAGGCGTTCGGTGCCGACGATGTGATCGAGTCGATGCAACTCCATGTCGCCGAGGGATCGAAATCGGCGGCCAAGCCCATCATTGCGGCCGTCCAGGAGATGAAGAAGCTCGGGGACTACCAGGTTCAGTTCACGCTGGATTCCGGAAATGCAGATTTCGCGTATCTGATGTCCGATTACCATCTTCTGATCTATCCTGCAGGTCAGATCGAGGAGGCCATCGCCAACGGGATCGGCACCGGTCTCTATCGTGCGCAAACCTTCGAGCCGGGTGTCCGAATGGTCGCGACGCGCGTCGACGATCATTACAAGGATGGCCAAGCCGGCTGGTTCGACGAGCTCGAATTCATCGCGATCAATGACAATACCGCACGGATGAATGCGCTTCTGACCGGTCAGGTCGACGCGATCAGTCGAGTTGATTTCAAGACGGAGTCACTTCTGCGCGCGAGCCCGACGGTCCAGATCCAGGAAGTGACGGGTAATCAGCACTTTACCTTTCCCATGCTCACCAACGTTGCGCCATTCGACGACGTCAATGTGCGCAAGGCGCTGAAATACGCGATTAACCGCCAGGAGATGGTGGACAAGATCCTGCTGGGTCACGGCCGGGTCGCGAATGACACGCCGATCGGTCCGGCAAACCAGTATTTCGCAGATGACCTGGAACAGCTGAGCTACGATCCCGACCGCGCCAAGTTCCATCTCAAGGAGGCCGGGCTCGACAGTCTCGACATCGATCTCTCGGCTTCCGAGGCGGCGTTCCAGGGGGCCGTGGACGCAGCCCAGCTTTATCAGGCATCGGCGAAGGCCGCCGGCATAAACATCAACGTGGTGCAGGAGCCTGCCGATGGCTACTGGTCGAATGTCTGGCTGAAGAAGCCCTGGTGCGCCTGCTACTGGTCTGGGCGGGCCACCGAGGACTGGATGTTCTCGTCGGCCTACGAGGAAGGCGTGCCGTGGAACGACACGCAATGGGGGCGCGAAGACAGCGACCGGTTCCAGAATCTTCTCCTCGAGGCGCGGGCCGAACTCGATAGCGACAAGCGACGCGAGATGTACACCGAGATGCAGCAGATCCTGCGCGATGACGGTGGCGTCGTGATCCCGATGTTCGCCAACTGGGTCCAGGCTGTGAACAACAAGGTTCAGACCCCCGAGACGATCGGCAATCTCTGGCAGATGGACAACGCCAGAATGGCCGAGCGCTGGTGGTTCGCCTGATCCGCGCGCGATATCCGTGACAGGAAGCGGCCCGCCTTGTGCGGGCCGTTTTCGTTCGCCGCCTAGAGCGTCGCGGCCAGCCGCGCGCCCTGGTCGATGGCCCGCTTGGCGTCAAGCTCCGCGGCGACGTCGGCGCCGCCGATCACATGCGCGGTCACGCCGCGCGCGGCCAGGTCGTCGGCGAGGCCGCGCTCCGGCTCCTGCCCGGTGCAGAGCACGACGGTGTCCGCCGGGATCAGGCGCGGGTCGCCGCGCTCCGCGCCGAAGGAGACGTGAACCCCGTCGGCGTCGATCCGCTCGTAATTGACGCCGCCGATCATCTCGACGCCTTTCATCCTGAGCGCCGCGCGATGGATCCATCCCGTGGTCTTGCCGAGCCGCCGGCCCGGTTTCTCCGCCTTGCGCTGCAAGAGCACGACCTGCCGGGCCGCGGGCGCCGGGCGGGGGCCTTCCGGCGCCAGGCCGCCGCGGGTCTCCGAAGGATCCCCGACGCCCCATTCCCGCCGCCACTCCGCCGGGTGGACGGTGGGGCTGTCCCCGCCCGTGACGAGGAATTCCGCCACGTCGAAACCGATACCGCCCGCGCCCACGATGGCGACCCGATCGCCGACCGGGGCGCCGCCCTTCAGCACGTCGACATAGCTGAGCACGTTGGGGCCGTCCTGTCCGGGGATGTCCGGGTCGCGGGGCATCACCCCGGTGGCGACGATCACCGCGTCGAAGCCGGTCAGGTCGTCGGCCCCCGGCGCGGTGCCGAGCCGCGTGTCGATCCCGGCGCGGTCCACCATGGTTCTGAACCAGGCGACGAAGCCGTCGAATTCCTCCTTGCCGGGGATCAGGCGGGCCATGTTCAGCTGACCGCCGAGCGCGTCGGCCTTGTCGAAGAGCGTCACGCGGTGGCCGCGCTCGGCGGCTACCAGCGCCGCCATCAGCCCGGCCGGCCCCGCGCCGACCACGGCCACGGTCCGGGGTGCCGGCGCCGGGCTGTAGGCGAGTTCCGTTTCGTGGCAGGCGCGCGGATTGACCAGGCAGGTGGAGATTTTCCCCGAAAAGGTATGGTCGAGACAGGCCTGGTTGCAGGCGATGCAGGGGGCAATCTCGTCGGCCCGCCCGGCCGCGGCCTTGGCCACGAAATCCGGATCGGCCAGGAACGGGCGCGCCATCGACACCATGTCGGCACAGCCGTCGGCCAGCAGGCCCTCGGCGATCTCGGGGGTATTGATCCGGTTCGAGGTAATGACGGGGATGTCCACCTCTCCCATCAGCTTCTTCGTGACCCAGGCGAACCCGGCGCGCGGCACGCTGGTGGCGAT
>CAJXYS010000012.1 GCA_913063035.1 uncultured Maritimibacter sp.
GCGCCCTTCCGACGCTCGATGTCGATAAACGTCCGGTACCGACCCTCGTCATGCAAACGGTTCAGGGCGGTGTCGAGTGCGGCAGCGTAATCCAAGGCCTCTCCCTTCCAGTCGATGCGCCGGGTCTGATCCCGGTCTCATGTAGGACGCATGCTGGCCCTTGCCCAGGCGCGCCCACCATGTCGTTTCCGGGCACGATAATCAACCACACCCATTCAGACTATGGAATATTTGCCCGCTGCGACATTGCTGCACTTTGAGCCAGATCAAGCTTTGCCGGGATTTGCTCAGTAAATATAGCGGATCTGCTCGCTCCAGTAGCGTTCCACGCGGCGGAGCGCGGCGTTCACGCCGCCGAGCCCAGGCTCACCCATCAGCTCGGCCCGGGCGATTCCCTCGGCATGGCGCTCGAAGAGCTGCGCGACCGTGTCGCGGATGCCCCGGCCCTTGGCGGTCAGGCGGACGCGCACCGCGCGGCGGTCGATCTCGCAGCGCTGGTGGTGCATGTAGCCCGCCTCCACCAGTTTCTTGAGGTTGTAGGAGACGTTCGAGCCCTGGTAGTAGCCGCGCGACTTGAGCTCGCCGGCCGTGACCTCCGCATCGCCGATATTGAACAGCAAAAGCGCCTGCACCGCGTTCAGCTCCAGCACGCCGAGCCGCTCGAACTCGTCCTTGATGACGTCGATCAGCAGCCGGTGCAGCCGCTCCACCAGGGCCAGGGTTTCGACGTAGTCGTCGAGAAAGACACGCGCGGCCGGGTCTGCGAGGGGCGCCTGCATGTGCATCGGGATCTCCGCGTCTTGACTGCTTCCTGACGCGTCACAATCCAGCGAATTCCCGAAAAATATGTAAACACCCGGACAGGTTAGCCCCGGCCGGGCATGCGCGCCAGGTCCGCGACCAGGACACGGTAGCGCGGCGGGGGCGAGTCCTGGCCCGAAACCCACCGGTAGAGCTCCTGATCGCTCTCGTCGAGCAGCGCCTCGAAGGTATCGAGCGCGCCGCCGGTGAGGCCGGCCAGACGGGTGTCGGCATAGCCGCCGAGGATCAGGTCCATTTCCTTGGTGCCGCGGCGCCAGGCCCGCATCCGGAGCCGCTTCAGCCGGGTCTCGGGGGTCTCGGACACGCTCAGCTCTCCTTCAGCGCGCCGCGCAGGCGTTTCTCCAGCTGGCCCAGCCGATCGTTCAGCCGCGCGTAATCGCCCTTGAGCCGCCGCATCTCTATCAGGATGTCGTTGACGCTGGCCTCGAAGGGTGTCTCGTCCAGCGGGCCGTCCAGCCCGTCGCCCTCGCCCGTCAGCAGCCACATGATGGAGACGTTCAGCACGCCGGCCAGCATCTGCAGCTTGTTGGCGCGCGGCTCGCTGAGGTCGTTTTCCCAGCCGCCGACCGTCTTCAGTTTCACGCCCAGCTTCTTGGCCAGCTCGGCCTGGCTCAGCCCCAGCGCCTCGCGTGCGGCGGCGACCCGGTCCCCGAAGGTGGCGGTGTCGTTGCTGAAATAGCCTTCGGCTGTCTCGTCGAGAGATGTGCTCATCGGGTATCCGTCTCCTGTCGCTCGGCGGGCGGCCTGCATCCTTGATCGCCCGCCCGGCGCAACCTATGACAGGTCTCCGTGACTTTGCAAACGCGGGGACCGACCCAATGGCCTTCCTGTCCGACATGCTCTCGCGCGTCAAACCCTCGCCGACCGTGGCGGTCACGGCGCTCGCCCGCTCTCTCAAGGCGCAGGGCCGCGATATCATCGGCCTCGGCGCGGGCGAGCCCGATTTCGACACGCCCGACAACATCAAGGCGGCAGCGATCCGTGCCATCGAGGCGGGCGAGACGAAATACACCGCCCCCGACGGCATCCCCGAACTGAAATCCGCCATCGCCGAGAAGTTCCGCCGTGACAACGGGCTGGATTACGACGCGAGCCAGATCATGGTCTCCACCGGCGGCAAGCAGGTGCTCTACAACGCGCTGATGGCGACGCTGAACCCGGGCGACGAGGTGATCATCCCGGCGCCCTACTGGGTCAGCTACCCGGACATGGTGAAGATGGCCGGCGGGACGCCGGTGATCGTTCCGGCGGGGATCGAGACCGGGTTCCGGATCACCGCCGAGGCGCTCGAGGACGCGATCACCGAGCGCACCAAGTGGTTCATCTTCAACTCGCCCTCGAACCCGACTGGCGCAGGCTACGGGCGCGACGCCCTGCTGGCGCTGACCGCCGTGCTGGAACGCCACCCCCATGTCCACGTCATGTCGGACGACATGTACGAGCATATCGCCTACGCGCCCTTCGCCTTCTGCACCCCGGCCGAGGTCGCGCCGTCGCTGTACGACCGGACACTGACCGTCAACGGCGTCTCCAAGGCCTACGCCATGACGGGCTGGCGCATCGGCTATGCCGGCGGGCCGGAAGAGCTGATCGCCGCGATGAAGAAGGTGCAGTCGCAATCGACGACCAATCCCTGCTCGATCAGCCAGTGGGCGGCGGTCGAGGCGCTGACCGGGCCGCAGGCGTACCTGTCCACCGCATGCGCTGCCTTCGAACGGCGCCGCGACATGGTGGTCGAGATGCTGAACGCCACCGCGGGCCTCACCTGCCCGGTGCCGGACGGCGCCTTCTACGTCTACCCGGACATCTCGGGCTGCCTGGGCAAGACGACGCCGGCCGGCACCCATATCCACGACGACCAGGATTTCTGCACCGCGCTGCTGGAGGAAACCGGCGTCGCCGCGGTCTTCGGCGAGGCCTTCGGGCTCTCGCCCAATTTCCGCGTGAGCTATGCCGCGGCGGACGACCAGCTGCGCGAAGCCTGCACGCGCATCCAGGCGTTCTGCGCGGGGCTGTCCTGACGCTCAGCCGGCGGCGGCCTCCGCCGGGGGCTGGCTGCGCTCGACGAGCCGGGCGAAGATGCTGGCGCCCAGCGGCGCCACGGAATCGTTGAAATCGTATTCCGGGTGATGCAGCGCCGCCCCGGGCCCCTGGCCCAGGAACATGTAGGCCCCCGGACGCGCCTGCAGCATGAACGCGAAATCCTCGGCCCCCATCTCGGGCCCTGCGTCATCGGTGACGGCGCCCGGGCCGACCACCTCGCGCGCCGCGTCGGCGAGAACGCCCGCCTCTGCCGCGTCGTTGACCGTCGCCGGGTAGCCCGGCGCGTAGTCCAGCGCGACCTCGCAGCCGAAGGCGGCGCCGGTCCCGGCGCATATCTCGGCCATGCGCCGGCGCACGATATCCTGCACCCCGCGCTCGAGCGTGCGCACCGTGCCGTTGATCCACGCGGTCGCGGGGATGACGTTGTCGGCGCTGCCGGTGTGGATCTGGGTGATCGAGATCACCAGCGCGTCATGGGCGGAGACGTTGCGCGCGGGGATCGTCTGGATCGCCTGCGCGATCTGCACCGCGGCCACGACCGGATCGACCGCCTCCTGGGGCAGCGCGGCGTGCCCGCCCTGGCCCGTCACGGTGATCTCGAAGCTGTCCACAGCCGCCATGATCGGCCCGGGCGCCGTCACCACGGCACCTTCCGGCATGTTGGGCGCGTTGTGCATCGCGAAGACGCGGTCGACGCCGAACCGGTCGAGCACGCCGTCGCGGCACATCACCTCGGCGCCGCCGCCCGCCTCCTCGGCCGGCTGGAAGATGAGCGCGACGCGGCCCGCGAAACGCCGCGTCTGGGCCAGGTATCGGGCCGCCCCCAGCAGCATCGCCGTGTGCCCGTCATGGCCGCAGGCATGCATCCGCCCCGGGATTTCGGAGGCATGGGCGAGGCCGGTCCCCTCGGAGATGGGCAGCGCGTCCATGTCGGCACGCAGCCCGATCGTCGGGCCGGGCCCCTGCCCCGCGATGATCGCCACGAGCCCCGATGTCGCGATCCCCTCGTGGATCTCGTCGACGCCGAACTCGCGCAGCCGCGCGGCGACGAAGCCGGCCGTGTCGTGGCAGTCGAAGCCCAGCTCGGGCCAGCGGTGCAGATGCTGGCGCCAGGCCGCGAGATCGTCGGCAAAGGCGGCAATGCTGTTGATGACGGGCATGTGGACTCCGGGGCGCGGCTGGTGTTCAGTCGCGCGAGTTTCCACCAAAGCCGGAGGCGCCGCAATGCCCCCCGATCCCGCAGAAAGCCAGCGCCTTTGCCTCGATCCCGCCGGGGGTCTGCCCCGGCTGCTGGAAATCATGCGCCGGCTGCGCGACCCCGAAACGGGCTGCCCCTGGGACATCGCGCAGGATTTCGCCTCGATCGCGCCCTACACCATCGAGGAAGCCTACGAGGTGGCCGACGCCATCGCGCGCGGCGCCTGGGACGAGCTGGAGGGGGAGCTGGGCGATCTGCTGTTGCAGGTGGTCTACCACGCCGAGATGGGTGCCGAGCAGGACCGGTTCGATTTCCACGGGATCGCCAATGGCATCGCCGACAAGATGATCGCGCGTCACCCTCATGTCTTCGGCGGGGAAAGCCGCGACAAGACGCCCGAGCAGCAGACCCGCGACTGGGAAACGATCAAGGCCGCCGAACGCGCGGCGGCGGGCAAGACCCACGCGGGGACGCTCGACGGCGTGGCGCTGGGCCTGCCGGCGCTGCTGCGCGCGGTGAAGCTGCAGAAACGCGCGGCGCGCGTCGGCTTTGACTGGCCGGCGACCGCGCAGGTCGTCGACAAGATCACCGAGGAGGCCCGCGAGCTGGTCGAGGCCCGCGACACCCTGGGCCAGGCCGAGATCGAGGAAGAGTTCGGCGACCTGCTCTTCGTCATGGCGAATCTCGGCCGCCATCTCGGGATCGATCCCGAGGCCGCGCTGCGCGCCGCCAACGCCAAGTTCACCCGCCGATTCGCCGCCATCGAGTCGGCGCTCGCCCGGGATGGCCGCACGCCCGCGGACTCGGACCTCGCGGAGATGGACGCGCTCTGGGATCGGGCCAAGGCCGACGAGAAAGCCGACCGGGCCGCGCAGGAGTGACCCCATGACCTCGCCACGCAGGATCATCATCGACACCGACCCGGGACAGGACGACGCCGTGGCGATCCTGCTGGCGCTGGCCAGCCCCGAGGAGATCGACGTGCTCGGCATCACCGCGGTCGCGGGCAACGTGCCCCTGCCGCTGACCGAACGGAACGCCCGCATCGTCTGCGAGCTGGCGGGGCGGCCCGACATCCGCGTCTTCGCCGGCTGCGACGCACCGCTCAAGCGCAAGCTCGTCACCGCCGAGCATGTCCATGGCAAGACCGGGCTGGACGGCCCCGTGCTGCAGATGCCCGAGATGCCGCTGCAGGCGGTCCACGGCGTCGATTTCATCGTCGAGACGCTCCGGGCCGAGCCGCCGGGCACGGTCACGCTCTGCCCGCTGGGGCCGCTCACCAACATCGCCGCAGCGCTGATCCGCGCACCCGAGATCGCCGGTCGCATCCGCGAGATCGTGCTGATGGGCGGCGCCTATTTCGAGGTGGGCAACATCACCCCCGCGGCAGAATTCAACATCTATGTCGACCCCGAAGCCGCTGACATCGTTTTCAAATGTGGCGCACCGATCACGGTGATGCCGCTCGACGTGACGCACCAGGCGCTGGTGACGAAACCGCGCAACGAGGCCTTCCGCGCGCTCGGCACGCCGGTGGGCGTGGCCGTTGCCGAGATGACCGACTTCTTCGAGCGCTTCGACCGCGAGAAATATGGCAGCGCCGGCGCGCCGCTGCACGATCCCTGCGTGACCGCCTACCTGCTGCGTCCCGATCTCTTCGCGGGGCGCCATGTCAATGTCGAGATCGAGACCGAGGGCCGGCTGACCACCGGCATGACCGTGGCGGACTGGTGGCGTGTCTCCGGCCGCGCGCCCAACGCCACCTTCATGGGGCGGCTCGACGCGGACGGGTTCTTCGAACTGCTGACCGAACGGCTGGGCCGGCTCTAGCCCCGCGGCCACTGGCAATCGCCGCTCGCGACACCTAGCTCTGGGGCATGGACAAAGCTGCCGATACCGCCGGATTCGCCTTCGAGAACCGCTATGCCCGCCTGCCGGAGCGGTTCTACACGCGGCTCGACCCGACGCCGGTCGAAAAACCCGGCCTGATCCGGGTCAATGCCGCGCTTGCGCATGATCTGGGCCTGGATCCCGCGGCGCTGGCCAGCCCCGACGGCATCGCCATCCTTGCCGGCAACCGCGTGCCCGAGGGGGCCGCGCCGCTGGCACAGGCCTATGCCGGGCACCAGTTCGGCGGCTGGGTGCCGCAGCTGGGCGACGGGCGCGCGATCCTGCTGGGCGAGGTGACGGATCGCGCGGGCCGCCCGCGCGACATCCAGCTCAAGGGCGCGGGCCGCACCCCCTATTCGCGCATGGGCGACGGGCGCGCCTGGATCGGGCCGGTGATCCGCGAATACGTCGTCTCGGAGGCGATGCATGCGCTCGGCGTGCCCACCACCCGCGCGCTCGCCGCCGTGACCACGGGCGAGCCGGTCTACCGCGAGGGCGCCTTTCCCGGCGCGGTGCTGACCCGCGTCGCGGCGAGCCACGTGCGCGTCGGCACCTTCCAGTATTTCGCCGCGCGCGGCGACACCGAGGCGCTGCAGACCCTGACCGATTTCGTGATCGCGCGGCACTACCCCGCACTGGCCGAGGCCGGGACCCCGGCGCTGGCCCTGCTCGGCGCGGTGACCGAGCGCCAGGCCCGGCTGATCGCGCGCTGGATGGGCGTGGGCTTCATCCACGGGGTGATGAACACCGACAACATGACCCTGTCGGGCGAGACCATCGATTACGGGCCCTGCGCCTTCATGGATGCCTATCACCCCGACAAGGTGTTCAGCTCCATCGACCAGTTCGGCCGCTATGCCTATCGCAACCAGCCGCAGATCGCCGTGTGGAACCTGGCGCAGCTGGCGACCTGCCTGCTGCCGCTGATCGATGCCGACCAGGACAAGGCCATCGAGACCGCGACCGAGACGATCAACCGCTTCGGCGATCATTACATGGACGCGTGGCGCGACGTCTTCCGTGCCAAGCTGGGTCTTGCCGAGGCACGGGAAGACGACGCGGAGCTGGCGCAGAACCTGCTCTCGCGCATGGCCGAGGGCCGGGCGGATTTCACGCTGACCTTCCGGCGGCTCTCCGAGCTGGGAGACGGGCCCGAGGCCGACGATCCGGTCCGCGCGCTCTTCGCCGACCCGGCGCTCTTCGACGGCTGGGCGGCGCGCTGGCGCCAGCGCCTGGCGATGGAACAGAGCGCCCCCGACGCCCGCCGCGCCGCGATGCGGGCGGCGAACCCGGCCTTCATCCCGCGCAATCACCGCGTCGAGCAGGCGATCGAGGCGGCCGTCGCGGGCGACTATGCCCCTTTCGAGACCCTGGTCGAGGTGCTGTCCGCGCCCTTCGAGGAGCAGCCGGCGCATGCGGCCTACCAGGATCCCCCCGCCCCCGGCGAGGAGGTGCGGCAGACCTTCTGCGGCACCTGAGCCGCCTCAGACGCGGGGCGGCCTGCGCGCCGGGCGATTGATCAGCACGATCCCCGCCGAGACGAGCACCAGCGACGCGATGATGACGGGGCCGATGGTCTCGCCCAGGATCAGCCAGCCCATCATCACCGACAGCACCGGCGTCAGGAAACTGAAGCTCGCCACCGCGTTGGCCGGGTAGACCGACAGCAGCCAGAACCAGAAGACGTAGCTGGCCGAGACGATCAGCACCGCCTGCACCCCCAGACCGGCAAAATGGACGAGGCCCGGATCGCGCAGCAAGGGTCCGAAGAAAAGCGAGGCCGCCAGCAATACTGGCGCCGAAACAAGCACTTGCCAAAAGATCTGCATGTCCGCGCGCTCGCCCGACATCGCCGTCAGCCGCGCGCAGAGCGGCAGCGCCGCCCAGGAGAGCGCCGCGCCAAGCGCACAGAGATCCCCCGCGAGACTGCCCGCGCCCCCGGCGGCGCCGCGGTCGAGGATCGCCCAGCCCACGCCCGCGAAGGCCAGCGCCAGGCCGAGGCTCTTGCGCCGGGTCAGCCGCTCGCCCGGCAGCAGGAAATGCCCCGCGATCGAGAGCCAGACCGGCATGGAGTAGAAGATGACCGAGGCCCGGGTGACCGTCGTGAGATCCAGCGCGATGAAAAGCAGCAGGAATTCCACCGCGAAGATCAGCCCGATCAGGATGCCCGGCCCCAGCGTCGCGCGGGTGATCCGCGGCGGCCGCCCGCGCAGGACCATCCAGCCCCAGAGACAGGCCACCGCGATCACGGACCGCAGCCCGGCCCAGAAGACCGGCTGGAACCCCTCGTTCACGACCTTGATGATGACCTGGTTGAACCCCAGCACCATCGAGAACCCGATCAGCGCCACCGCGCCGAATGCGTCGATCCCGTCCTTGCGCTCCATGCCCTGCCCGTTTTCCCCGAACCGCGCCACCCTTCGGCCTGGGCGGCCCGGTGTCAAGCGCCCGCCGCACCGGCATTTTGTCTTTCCCGATGGCGGCCGATTGGTCTAGAACGCCGCCCAAGCACGGGGGAGCCATGAGCACCGACAGCATCATCGACCGCTGCGAGGCCAAGGGGCTGCGCATGACCGACCAGCGCCGCACCATCGCGCGCGCGCTGCAGGACGCGCCGGCCCATTCCGACGTCGAGGAGCTCTACGCGCTCGCCAGCGAACGCGATCCGAAGATCTCGCTGGCGACCGTCTACCGCACCGTGAAGCTTTTCGAAGAAGCCGGCATTCTCGAGAAGGTGGAATTCGGCGACGGCCGCGCCCGCTACGAGGACGCCGAGCGCGAACACCACGATCACCTGATCGACATGACGACCGGCGAAGTGATCGAGTTCGTCGACCCCGAGATCGAGGAACTGCAGGAAAAGATCGCCGAGCGGCTGGGCTACCGGCTGAAGGGCCACAAGCTGGAACTCTACGGCGTCAGGAAATCGCGCAAGGGCTGACGCGCGCGCCGCATCTTCCGCCGGGGCGGCGAACGCGCTATGCCGGGCCGGCAGCGACAACGGATTCCGGAAATGGACAACATGCGCGGCATCCTCCTGATGGTGGGGGCCATGGCGGCCTTTGCGCTGGAGGACATGTTCATCAAGCGGGTCGCGGCCGACCTGCCGACGGGCCAGATCCTGGCCTTCCTCGGCCTCGGCGGCACGCTCGCCTTCGGGCTCGCCGCGCTCCGGGCCCGGTCGCGGCTGGTGTCGCGCGACCTGCTGCTGCCCGCGGTGATGCTGCGCAACCTGGGCGAGTTGATCGGGACGATCGGATTCGTCACCGCCCTGGCGCTCACGCCGCTCTCGACCGCCTCGGCGATCCTGCAAGCGACGCCGCTGGCGGTGACCTTCGGCGCGGCGCTCTTCCTCGGGGCGGAGGTCGGCTGGCGCCGCTGGAGCGCCATCGCCGCGGGCTTCGCGGGCGTGCTGATCATCATCCGGCCCGGCCTCGCGGGGTTCGAGCCCGCCTCGCTCTTCGCGGTGCAGGGCGTGGCGGGGCTGGCGCTGCGCGACCTGGCCACGCGGCGCGTGCCCGCAAGGGTGACGACGGTGCAGCTCTCGGCCTATGCCTTCGCGATGCTGATCGTTGCCGGCGCCTTCCTGCTGGCCATCGACGGGCCGGCGCGCGCGCCCTCCCCGGTGAACTGGCGCGATCTCGGCTTTGCTCTCGGGATCGGGATCTGCGGCTACTGGGCGATCACCGGCGCGATGCGCGTGGGCGAGATCGCCGTCGTCACGCCCTTCCGCTACACCCGGATGGTCTTCGCGCTCGGTATCGGCGCGCTGGCCTTCGGCGAACGGCCCGACGCCGCGACGCTCGGCGGCGCAGGGCTCATCATAGCCTCGGGGCTCTACACCATCTTCCGCGAGCGCCGGCTGGCGCGGCGCACCCTTTCCTCTGTGCCCCCTGTCGGCTAAACGGGGCGCGACTGGCCCTTCACACGCTGAGGACGGACTGACATGAGCGAAATCATCGACATCACCGGGCGCGAGATCCTGGACAGCCGCGGCAATCCCACCGTCGAGGTGGACGTGACGCTGGAAGACGGCAGCCAGGGCCGCGCGGCCGTGCCCTCGGGCGCATCGACCGGCGCCCACGAGGCGGTCGAGCGGCGCGACGGCGACAAGGCACGCTATCTCGGCAAGGGCGTGCTCGAGGCCGTCGCCGCCGTCAATGGCGAGATCGCCGGGGAACTGATCGGCGCCGACGCCACCGAGCAGGTCGCCATCGACCGGCTGATGATCGAGATGGACGGCACCGACAACAAGGGCCGCCTGGGCGCGAACGCGATCCTCGGCGTGTCGCTGGCGGTGGCGAAGGCGGCGGCCGATTTCTCGGCGCAGCCGCTCTACCGCTACGTCGGCGGCACGTCGGCCCGGGTCCTGCCCGTGCCGATGATGAACATCATCAACGGCGGCGAGCACGCCGACAACCCGATCGACGTTCAGGAATTCATGATCATGCCCGTCGCCGCGACCTCCCTCCGCGAGGCGGTGCGCATGGGCGCGGAAGTGTTCCACACACTCAAGAAAGAGCTGTCCGCCGCGGGGCTCGCCACAGGCGTGGGCGACGAGGGCGGCTTCGCGCCAAACCTGAACTCCACGCGTGATGCCCTTGATTTCATTATGAAGTCTATCGAGAAGTCGGGCTATGCACCCGGCCAGGACATCTATCTTGCGCTGGATTGCGCGGCGACCGAATACTTCAGCGACGGCCGCTACGAGATGACGGGCGAAGGCAAGAGCCTGAGCGCCGAGGAGAACGTGCAGCTCCTGTCGGCGCTCGTCGACGACTACCCGATCATCTCGATCGAGGACGGCTGTTCGGAAGACGACTGGCAGGGCTGGAAGATGCTGACCGACGCCATCGGCGACCGCTGCCAGCTGGTGGGCGACGATCTCTTCGTGACCAACCCCGTCCGGCTGGCCGAGGGCATCGAGAAGGGCTGCGGCAATTCCCTTCTGGTCAAGGTCAACCAGATCGGCACGCTGACCGAGACCCTGGCCGCCGTCGAGATGGCGCATCGCGCGGGCTTTACCAGCGTGATGTCCCATCGCTCGGGCGAGACCGAGGACGCCACCATCGCGGATCTCGCCGTGGCCACCAATTGCGGGCAGATCAAGACCGGCTCGCTCGCGCGGTCCGACAGGCTGGCGAAATACAACCAGCTGATCCGGATCGAGGAGATGCTGGGCGAGACCGCCGAATATGCCGGCCGGTCGATCCTGAGGGGCTGATCCGGCGATGCGGCCCGCGGCGCTGATCTTCGACGTCTTCGGCACCTGCGTCGATTGGCGGCGAAGCATCGCGCGGGCCGTGGCCGCGGCGCTGCCCGGGGTGGATGCCGAGGCTTTCGCACTGGCCTGGCGGGCGGAATACGACCCTGCCATGGAGCCGATCCGCGCCGGGCGGCGGGGATACGTCGCGCTCGACGACCTGCACCTGGAGAACCTTGCGCGCGTGCTGGCGCGCCAGGGGCTCAGCGTGCCGGACCCCGCCGCGCTCGCCCGGGCCTGGGAACGGCTCGATCCCTGGCCCGACGTGGGACCGGGGCTCGCGGCGCTGAAGGAGCACGCCATCATCGCGCCCTGCTCCAACGGCTCGATCGCGCTGATGACGCGGCTGGCGCGATATGCCGGGCTGCCCTGGGACTGCATCCTCGGGGCCGAGATCGCCCGGGACTACAAGCCGCGCGCCGTCGTCTACGAGGCGTCCTGCGCGGCCCTGCGCCTCGCCCCGGAGCAGGTGATGATGGTCGCCGCCCATAACGACGACCTGCACGCGGCGCGGGCGGCGGGGCTGCGGACGGGCTTCGTGCCGCGGCCCGGCGAATACGGCCCCGGCCAGACGAAGGATCTCGGCCCGGACGCCGACTGGGACATCGTCGCGGCTGATTTCGGCGATCTCGCGCGGCAGGTGGCGACGCCATGACCGCCGAGGAGATCATCCGCCTGCTCGACCTCGCGCCCCATCCCGAGGGCGGCCATTACCGCGAAACCTGGGCCGCCCCGGCCGGGACGGGCACCCGGCCTGCGGGAACCTGCATCTATTTCCTGCTGCAGCGCGACGAGCGCAGCCACTGGCACCGCGTGGACGCCGACGAAATCTGGCACCACTACGCCGGCGCGCCGTTGATCCTGTCGATGGCGGCCGATACCGCGGGCCCGGCCACGGCGCATGTGCTCGGCCCCGATCTCGCCCGCGGGGCGCAGCCGCAATGGGTCGTGCCGGCCGGCCACTGGCAGGCAGCGGCGACGACCGGCGACTGGACGCTGGTGGGCTGCACCGTCTCGCCCGGCTTCCGCTTCGAGGGCTTCGAGCTTGCGCCGCTTGGATTCGACATCCCCGGCGCGGATTAGGGCCGGCTGACCTGACCGCCGCCCACCGCCGCGGCGACGCCGGTGGTCGAGGGGCCGCTGGTCGGCAAGCCGCGCAGCACCCGGACGGCAAGATAGGCGAAGGCCTGTGCCTCGAGCATGTCGCCGTCGAGGCCGACCTCCTCCGCGGGCAGGACATCGACCTCAAGGTTGTCCCGTAAGCCACGCATGATATGTGCATTCTTGCGCCCGCCTCCGGCTACGACGATCTGCGCCGGCGGGGCCGGGAAATGCGCCGCGCCGGCCACAACGGCGGCCACGCTGCAGGCTGCCAGCGTCGCGCAGGCATCTTCGAGCGACAGCGTCCCGACACGCGCGGAAAGCGTGGCAAATTCATTCCTGTCCAAGGACTTGGGCGGCAGTCTTGAGAAATACGGCAGGGCGAGCATCTCGCGCGCCACGGTCGGGTCGGCATGGCCCGCGGCAGCCAGTGCCCCGTCGCGGTCGCAGGGCGCGCCGGTGCGGGCCCGCACGAGGTCGTCGAGCAGCGCATTGGCCGGCCCGGTGTCGAAGGCGAGGCAGGCGCCCGGCGCCTCGGGGGCCTCGAGGCCGGGATCGACCCAGGTCAGGTTGCCCACGCCGCCGAGGTTCAGAAAGGCCATCGGCCCCGCGGCTCCGATCCAGCGTGCGCAGGCATGGTGGAAAAACGGCGCGAGCGGCGCACCCTCGCCACCGAGCGCGACATCGGCGCTGCGAAAGTCCCAGACGACGGTGCGCCCGGTGTCCGCGGACAGGCCCGCGCCGTCACCCAGCTGGTGGGTGCCGCGCCCGCGCGGATCATGGGCGACGGTCTGGCCGTGAAACCCAACGATATCGACGCCGTCCGTTCCGGCGACGATCTCGCCGTGGACGCACCGCACCACCGCCTCCGCCGCGGCGACGCCGGGATCGCCCGGCCAGCACCCCTGCGCGGCGGCGATGGTCGCGCGTTCTTCCTCGGAATAGGGGCGAAACCCGGTCTCCCCGAAGGCCAGGATCGCGTGGCCGTCGGTCTTCAGAAGCGCGGCGTCGACGCCGTCCATCGAGGTGCCGGACATCAGGCCCAGGGCCCAGACCGGCGCGCTGTCCTTCATGGCCTTTTCCTTTGTCCCCGCCCCCTATATGACAGGGGCGCCAGACCCCTGAGAATGGACCGAAAGCCGATGACCTACCACCCCAAATCCGAGTTCCTGCATGTCATGCAAGAGCGCGGCTTCCTGGCCGACTGCACCGATCTCCAGGGGCTCGACGAGGCCATGGCGGGGGGCATCGTGCCGGCCTATATCGGCTTCGACGCGACGGCCCGCTCGCTGCATGTGGGCAGTCTGATCCAGATCATGATGCTGCGCTGGCTGCAAAAGACCGGTCACAAGCCGCTCGTGCTGATGGGCGGCGGCACCACCAAGGTGGGCGATCCCAGCTTCCGCGCCGATGAGCGCCCGCTTCTGACCGCCCCCCAGATCGCGGACAACATCGCCGGTATCAAGGAGGTTTTCCGCAGCTACGTCACCTTCGGCCACGGCGCGACCGACGCGCTGATGCTCGACAACGCGGAGTGGCTGGACGAGCTGAACTACCTCGAGTTCCTGCGCGATATCGGCCGGCATTTCAGCGTGAACCGGATGCTCGCCTTCGAGAGCGTGAAATCGCGCATCGACCGTGAGCAGTCGCTGTCGTTCCTCGAGTTCAACTACATGATCCTCCAGGCCTATGACTTCCTGGAGCTCTACCGCCGCTACGGCTGCCGGCTGCAGATGGGCGGGTCGGACCAGTGGGGCAATATCGTCAACGGCATCGACCTGACCCGCCGCGTGGCCGATCACGAGGTGTTCGGGCTAACCTCGCCGCTGCTGACCACCGCGGACGGCAAGAAGATGGGCAAGACCGCCGACGGGGCGATCTGGCTGAACGCCGACATGCGTAGCCCTTACGAGTTCTGGCAGTTCTGGCGCAACACCGCCGATGCCGATGTCGGCCGGTTCCTGAAACTCTACACCGAGCTTCCGGTCGACGAATGCGCGCGGCTGGGCGCACTCTCGGGGGCCGAGATCAACGCGGCCAAGATCCGGCTGGCCAACGAGGTGACGACGCTCGCCCACGGGGCCGAGGCCGCCGCCGCCGCCGAGGCGACGGCGCGCGAGGTCTTCGAGAAGGGCGGCGCGGGCGACGACCTGCCGAGGCTGGCGCTCTCGGCCGGCGAGATCGGCGACGGCATCTCGGTGGTGCAGCTCTTCGTGCGCTCGGGGCTGGCGAAATCCGGCAAGGACGCCAAGCGGCTCATCGCCGAGGGCGGCGCGCGGCTCGACGACGCGCCGGTGACCGATGCCGGGCAGATGGTGGACGCCGCGCGCCTCGCCGCGCCGCTCAAGCTGTCGGCCGGCAAGAAGCGCCACGCGCTGGTGACGCTGGGCGACTAGCGGGGCCCGGGCCGGGCGCCCGGCCCTACTCGCCCAGCATCCACTGCCCGTTCGGGTGGAAGGCGTGGAAGGCGAAGGCGAACATCACGTCATGGGCCACGTCCCGGCCCGCGGCATCCCGGACCCGGATATTGCCGACCTCGCGCCCCGCGCCGATGTCGCGCGTGTCCAGCGCCGAGGCCTGGCCCTCGGCCCAGGTGATCGTCACCCCGGCCTCGCTGAGCGGCGCCGCCGCCCGGACCCGTGTCAGCGGCCAGGCGCGTTCGCCCACCTTCACCACCCGCGCCGTGGGCGGGATGTCATGGGGCGGCATCTCGCCGGAATAGAGAAACGGCCGCCCGCTGTCATAGCTGACATAGGGGTTTTCGCCATAGGGGCGGCGCGCGTCCGGCTGGTCCATGACCATGCCCTCGGGATTGCGGGCACGGAAGGCCTGCCAGCTTTCCATCCAGGACGGCAGCTGCGCGAGTTCGTCGCCGGTATGATGCCCGACGATGCCTTCGCCGAGCGCCTGTTGCCACCAGCTCTCGGTCTCGCGGTCATACATGATCATGTCGGAATGGCGCAGCTTGCCCGAAACGCCGAAGGTGCGCAGCGCCCCGTCCACCCGCCGGTCGAAGACGATGCCCGAATTGCAGAGCGGGCAGAAGGTCACGGCGACCGGCGTGCCGCCGACCCTGTCGTTCACGATCTCATGCCAGGTGAGGTAGCGTATCGGATAGGCGCGCGGCGCCGCGCCGTCGATCTCCAGCGTGATCACCGGCTCGCGGCCGGTCAGCCGATCCTCTTCGGCGACCGGGATGAAGGACGGCTCCCAGATCGCGGGAATACCGTCCTTCGGCGGGCCGCCGGATACGATCTCGGAAAAGGGCACGGCGGAGGTCTCGAAATCCGTCCTGGGCCATTCGCGCTCCCACGAGGCGACCTGGGCGGGCGCGGCAGGGGCCAGGACAAGGGCGGCGGCGAGGCCGGCGGCAAGGCGATCGAGGCGCATGGGTCTCTCCCGGACGATGGACGCGTCCAGAATGACAGAGGGCCGTGCCCCGGCACAGCCCTCCTCACGCGGTGTTGTCCGCCCGTGTGGCTACATGTCCGCCTTCACGCGGACGCTTTCCATGTAGTCGGGATCTCTGACGGCCCCGTTGCGGCCCTGCCCCTTCCTGATCGCGTGCACGACCTCCATGCCGTCGGTGACACGGCCCACCACGGTGTATTGCCCGTTCAGGTGGGGCGCGCGGTCGAACATGATGAAGAACTGCGAATTGGCGCTGTCCGGATCCTGCGACCGCGCCATGCCGACGACGCCCTCGACAAAGGGCAGCCGCGAGAACTCCGCCGCGAGATCCGGCAGCTCCGAGCCGCCCATGCCCGCGCGCGCGGTGTCTCCGCCGCGCTTGCCGAAGGCGACGTCGCCGGTCTGCGCCATGAAGCCCTCGATCACGCGGTGGAACACCACCCCGTCATAGTGCCCCGCGCGGGCCAGCGTCTTGATCTGCGCGACGTGGTTCGGCGCCACATCGGGCAAGAGCGCGATCTCGACCGTGCCCTCGGTGCTGCCGGCGACGGTGATCACCAGCGTGTTCTCGTCGTCGGCCAGCGCCGGTCCCGCCATCAGGACCAGCCCGGCCAGGGCGCCCAGGATCCTACGCATCGGCGATATCCGCGGCGACGCGGACCCTGATCATGCGGTCGGGATTGCGCGGCGGCTCGCCGCGGGTGATGGCATCCACATGCTCCATCCCGGAGATCACCCGCCCATAGACCGTGTACTGGCCATTCAGGAAGTGATTGTCCGAGAAGTTGATGAAGAACTGGGAATTGGCGGAATTCGGATTGGCCGAGCGCGCCGCGCCCAGCGTGCCGCGGTCATGGGGCAGCTTCGAGAACTCGGCCGGCAGATCCGGCAGCTCCGAGCCACCGGTGCCCGCGCGGTGCAGGTCGGCGCCCTTCCCGGCATTGCCATGGGCCACGTCGCCGGTCTGCGCCATGAAGCCCTCGATCACGCGATGAAAGATCACGTCGTCATAGGCGCCGGCACGGGCCAGTTCCTTCATGCGTTCGACATGCCTGGGCGCCACGTCGGGCAGCAGCTCGATCGCCACCGGCCCGTGCCTGAGCTCGATGACGACGGTGTTCTCGGGATCCTTGTAATCGGCCATGTCCACTCCTTGCCTGGTCCGCTTGAAACCTAGGCCGGGGCGACGCCGAGGGAAAGCCCCGCGATCAGTCCTTCGCGAACTTCTGCCGCAGCGCCGCGTCCACCGTCGGCGTCACGAATTTCGATACGTCGCCGCCGAGCCGGGCGATTTCCTTCACCAGCCGCGAGGCGATCGCCTGGTTCTTGGCATCGGCCATCAGGAAGACCGTCTCGACGCTGTCGTCGAGGGCGCGGTTCATGCCCACCATCTGGAACTCGTACTCGAAATCCGAGACCGCGCGCAGACCGCGGATGATCATGCTGGCGCCGACGTCATGGGCGCAGTCGATCAGCAGGTTCTCGAAGGGATGGGCGATGATCTCGGTGCCGTTGACCCGCGTCAGCCGGGCGCATTCCTCCTCGATCATGCGCACGCGTTCCTCGAGATCGAAGAGCGGGCCCTTGTCGCGGTTGATCGCGACGCCGATCACGAGCCGGTCGACCAGCGTGCAGGCCCGCCGGATGATGTCCACATGCCCGAGCGTCATCGGGTCGAAGGTTCCGGGATAGAGTCCGGTGCGCATGGGATCCCCCCGCTGCTCTGTCACGGGCGCACGCAACAATATTGCCCGCGCGAATGCAAGGGGGGATGCGCCCGGTGCTTCACCGTTCCGGAAATATCCCCGCCGGAGGCCCCCGAGCGTCCCCCGCGAGGGGGGCGCGAGAGACAGGCGTGGCGCGCCTCCGGCGCGCCGCCGCTCAGTGGCCCATGATCATGCCCTGCAGCGCCTCTTTTTCCATGCTGAGCTCGGAAAGCCGCGCCTTGACCACGTCCCCGATGGAGATCAGCCCGACCATCTGGCCATCCGCCATGACCGGCATGTGGCGGAAGCGGCCCTCGGTCATGCGGGCCATCACCTGGTCCGATCCCTCGTCGAGCGTGCAGCCGACCAGCTCGGCCGTCATCATCTCGCGCACCATCTCGCTCATGCAGGACGGCCCCCGGGCCCCGAGCTCGCGCACGATGTCGCGTTCGGAGAGGATCCCCAGCGGCACCGCCCCGTCCTCGGACACGATCACCGCGCCGATACGCTTGACCGAGAGCATCTCGGCCGCCTCCTTCACCGTCGCCCCCGGCGCGATGGTGGCGATCTCGCCGCTCCCTTTCGCCTTCAGGATCTGCCGGACCAGCATCTGCGCCTCCCGTTCTTGTCATGTTATCGGCGAAGCGTCGCCCAGACCCCGACGACCTGTCAAGTCAGCCGTTCGCGCCGGGCCACCTCGGCGCGGAGCCCCGCCGCCAGCTGATCGGCGAAGCGGTTGAGGCGTTCGACCCGGCGATCGTCGGCATGGCGGATCAGGTAGAAGCTGCGGGTGAGCGCGATCTCGCCCGGCAGCACCTTGCAGAGATCGCCCTGCCCGGCCATCGCGAAATCGTGGACGACGGCCAGGCCGGCCCCCTGGCGCACCCAGTTCAGCTGCACCGTCACGCTGTTGGAGGCCAGCGTCACCCGCTCGGCCCCGGTCTCGGCCAGGTAGTCCAGTTCCGTGTCGTAGATCATGTCGGGAATATAGCCGACGAGCCGGTGCCCCTCGAGGTCCGCGCGCCGGCGGATCGGGGGATGCGCGTCGAGATAGGACCGCGCGCCCACCAGGTGCAGGTGGTAATCCGTCAGCTTCTGCACGGTCAGCCGCCCCGCCGTCGGGCGCGACACGCCGATCGCCATGTCGGCCTCGCGCTTGGAGAGGTTGAAGACCCGCGGCAGCGCCACGATCTGCACCTCGAGCCCCGGGTTCGCATCGCAGATCGCCGCGGTGACCTGCGGCAGCAGGAAGGTCGCGCAGCCATCCGGTGCGCCGATGCGGATCGAGCCGGTCAGCAGGTCCGGATCGCCGCGTGTCTCTTCCAGCGCGCCGGTCACCGCCTGTTCCACGGCCCCCGCATGGGCGAGGAAGCCCTGCCCGGCCTCCGACAGCGCGTAGCCCTGCGGCGATTTCACGAAAAGCCGGGCGCCGAGCGCCTCCTCGAGCCGCTGGACGCGCCGGCCCACTGTCGCAGGATCGAGCCGCAGCGCGCGTCCGGCCGCCGAAAGGCTCTCGCGCCGCGCCACCGCGAGAAAGACCCGGATATCGTCCCAGCGCAGATCGCGCGCCATGGCATGCCTGCATTTTTGCAAAACGCTTTTGGCGTGTTTCGTCTTTTCGGAACAAAAACGCAAGACTAGGGTGGCGACAGCCTCACAGTCCCAGGGAGAGTGCCATGGAAGAACTTACGCATTACATCGACGGCAAACGCGTCAAGGGCGCGTCGGGCCGGTTCTCCGACGTGTTCAACCCGGCCACCGGCGAGGTCCAGGCCCGCGTGCCGCTGGCCACGAAGGCCGAGCTCGACGCCGCCGTGGCCGTCGCCGCCGAGGCCCAGAAAGGCTGGGCCGCGACCAATCCGCAGCGCCGCGCACGGGTGATGATGAAGTTCGGCCAGCTCATCAACGACCACATGGACGAGCTGGCCGAACTGGTCAGCCGCGAGCACGGCAAGACCCTGCCCGACGGGCGCGGCGACGTGCAGCGCGGGCTCGAGGTGGTCGAGGTCTGCATGGGCGCGCCGCACATGCTCAAGGGCGAGTTCACCGATGACGGCGGGCCGGGCATCGATCTCTACTCGATGCGCCAGCCGCTCGGCGTGGTCGCGGGCATCACGCCGTTCAACTTCCCGGCGATGATCCCGCTCTGGAAGATGGCGCCGGCGCTGGCCTGCGGCAACGCGATGATCCTGAAGCCGTCGGAGCGCTGCCCGTCGACCGCGCTCCGGCTCGTCGAGCTGATCGAGGAAGCCGGCCTGCCCAAGGGCGTGCTGCAGGTCGTCAACGGCGACAAGGAAGCCGTGGACGCGATCCTCGACAACGAGACGATCCAGGCCGTGGGCTTCGTCGGATCCACACCGATCGCGCAATACATCTACGGTCGCGCGGCCACGAACGGCAAGCGCGCGCAATGCTTCGGCGGCGCCAAGAACCACATGATCGTCATGCCCGACGCCGATCTCGACAAGGCGGCCGACGCGCTGGTGGGCGCGGGCTACGGCGCGGCGGGCGAACGCTGCATGGCGATCTCGGTCGCGGTGCCGGTCGGCGAGAAGACCGCCGACGCGCTGGTCGAGCGGCTGGTGCCGCGGATCGAGAAGCTGAAGGTCGGCCCCTACACCGCCGGCGCGGACGTGGATTACGGCCCCGTCATCACCAAGCAGGCCGAGGAGCGCATCCGCGGGCTCATCGACAGCGGCGTGGACCAGGGCGCCGAACTGCTCGTGGACGGGCGCGATTTCCGGCTGCAGGGCTACGAGACCGGTTTTTTCATCGGACCCTCGCTCTTCGACCGGGTCACGCCGGACATGGACATCTACAAGGAAGAGATCTTCGGCCCCGTGCTGAGCCAGGTGCGCGCCGAGAGCTACGAGGACGCGCTCCGGCTGACCATGGACAACCCCTATGGCAACGGCACCGCGATCTTCACCTCGGATGGCGACACCGCCCGCGACTTCGCCCACCGCGTCAATGTGGGCATGGTCGGGATCAACTTCCCGATCCCGGTGCCGCTCAGCTACCACACCTTCGGCGGGTGGAAGAAATCGGCCTTCGGCGACCTGAACCAGTACGGCCCGGACGCCTTCCGCTTCTACACCCGGACCAAGACCGTGACCGAGCGCTGGTTCTCGGGCATCAAGGAGGGCGGCGAGTTCCATTTCAAGCAGATGGACTGACGCAAGCCGCCGGCCGGGGGATCCGTGCCTCCGGCGGGGATATTTGGACCACTTGGAGAGGGCGCCCGCCGCGGCGCCCTTTTTCTTGTCGGCTGGCCGGGGCTCTGCTTTCATGGACCGGCGGCAGCGGAGGGACGGGCGGATGAGCATCATTCCAAGCTTCACCCTGGGCCTCGAAGAGGAATACCTCCTCGTCGACGCCGAGACGATGGACCTGGCCGAGACACCCGAGGGGCTGATCGAGGAATACCGGGCGGAGCTGCAGGACCAGGTCAGCCCCGAGTTCCTGCAATGCCAGGTGGAGGTCGGAACGCGGGTCTGCCGCGATATCCCCGGCGCCCGCGACGAGCTGAAGCGGCTGCGCGCCACGATCGCGCGGATCGCCGCGCGCCACGGGCTGGCGCCGCTCGCGGTCTCCTGCCACCCGACCGCCGACTGGAAGACCCAGCATCACACCGACCGCGACCGCTACAACGCGCTCGACCGCGATCTCGCGGGGGTGGCGCGGCGGATGCTGATCTGCGGGATGCATGTGCATGTGGGCGTCGAATCCGACGAGATGCGGATCGACCTGATGAACCAGTTCACCTATTTCCTACCGCATCTGCTGGCGCTCTCGACCTCGTCGCCCTTCTGGCAGGGCCAGGACACCGGGCTTGCCAGCTACCGCCTGACGGTCTTCGACAACCTGCCGCGCACCGGGCTGCCGCCGCGCTTCGCCAGCCATTCGGAATACGCGCGCTCGACCGGGACGATCGTCGGCACCGGGATCATCGAGGACACCACCAAGATCTGGTGGGACATGCGCCCCTCGGCCCGCTTCCCGACGCTGGAGAGCCGGATCTGCGACGTCTCGCCCCGGCTCGAGCACACGCTGTCGATCGCGGCGCTGACGCAATGCATCATGCGGATGCTCTGGCGGCTGCGGGTCGCGAACCAGCGCTGGCGGATCTACGACACCTTTCTCGTGGGCGAGAACCGCTGGCGCGCGCAGCGCTACGGCACCGAGGAAGGGCTGATCGATTTCGGCCGCGGCGCCGTGGTGCCCTTCTCGGTGCTGGTCGAGGAGCTGATCGCGCTGGTGGAGGAAGACGCCGAGGCGCTCGGCTGCCTGGCCGAGGTCGAGGCCGCCCGCGACATCCTGGCCGCGGGCACCAGCGCCAGGCGGCAGCGCCGCGTCTTCGCGGCGGCCCGCGACGGCGGCGCCGACGACGCCGCGGCCTATCACGCGGTGATGCGGGCCCTGGCCGAGGAGTTTTCCGCCGATCTCTGATCCGGGGGCGGCGGGGGGTTGCAAAACTCCTGCAACAATCGGTTATTAAACGGGCGTTCAATTCCCGCCCCGTGGAGGAATGTGATGGATTTCGCAGCGACCGAGGAACAGACCGCGATCTTCGACATGGCCCATGCCTTCGGCCAGGCCGAGATCGCGCCGCATGCCGCCGACTGGGAGAGGGCCGGCACCATCCCGAAGGATCTCTGGCCGAAACTGGCCGCGCTTGGGCTTGGCGGCATCTATGTGCGCGAGGACTCGGGCGGATCGGGGCTCTCGCGGCTCGACGCGACGCTGATCTTCGAGGCGCTCTCGATGGCCTGCCCCTCGGTCGCGGCGTTTCTCTCGATCCACAACATGTGCGCGGCGATGCTGGACAAGTTCGGTTCGGACGCGGTGCGCGATCGCTGGCTCGGCCCCGCGATCGGGATGGAGACCGTCTTCAGCTACTGCCTGACGGAACCCGGCTCGGGCTCCGACGCGGCGGCGCTGAAGACCAGGGCCGAGCGGACCAACGCCGGCTACAGCCTGACCGGAACCAAGGCTTTCATCTCGGGCGGCGGCTACTCGGACGCCTATATCGTCATGGCCCGCACGGGCACGGCCGGGCCGCGCGGCATCTCGGCGATCATCGTGCCGGACGGGACCGAGGGGCTGTCCTTCGGGGGGCTCGAGGACAAGATGGGCTGGCGGTCGCAGCCGACGCGGCAGGTCCAGTTCGACGCCTGCGCCGTGCCGACGGAGAACCTGCTCGGCGAGGAAGGGCGCGGCTTTTCCTATGCCATGGCCGGGCTCGACGGCGGGCGGCTCAACATCGCGGCCTGCGCGCTCGGCGGGGCACAGGCCGCGCTCGACGCGGCGCTGGCCTACATGGGGGAGCGCAAGGCCTTCGGCCAGCCGCTCGACCAGTTCCAGGCCCTGCAGTTCCGGCTGGCCGACATGGAGGTGAAGCTCCAGTCCGCCCGCACCTTCCTGCGCCAGGCGGCCTGGAAGCTCGACCGGGGCGCCCCGGATGCCACGAAATTCTGCGCCATGGCCAAGCTCTACGTCACCGACCGCGCCTTCGAGGTCGCCAATGACTGCCTGCAGATGCATGGCGGCTATGGCTACCTGGCCGATTACGGGATCGAGAAAATCGTGCGCGACCTGCGGGTGCACCAGATCCTCGAGGGCACCAACGAGATCATGCGCCTGATCGTGTCGCGGCAGATGCTGGAGGCCCGCGGCTGATGTCCGACATCCACATCCGCAAGGAGGGCCGGGCGGGCCGGATCACGCTGAACAGGCCCAAGGCGCTCAACGCGCTCTCCTATGCCATGTGCCTCGAGGTCGAAAAGGCGCTGGACGCCTGGGCCGGCGACGACTCGGTCGCGCTGGTGCTGATCGACGCCGTGGGCGAAAAGGCGTTCTGCGCGGGCGGCGACATCCAGGAGATGTACGACACCGGCACGCGCGGCGATTACGATTACGGGCGCCGGTTCTGGCGCGACGAGTACCGGATGAACGCCAAGATGGCGGAATTCCCGAAACCGGTCGTCAGCCTGATGCAGGGGTTCACCATGGGCGGCGGCGTCGGCGTCGGCTGCCACGGATCGCACCGGGTCGTGGGCGAAAGCTCCAGGATCGCGATGCCGGAGTGCGGGATCGGCCTGGTGCCGGATGTCGGCGGCTCCTACCTGCTGGCGCGGGCGCCCGGGCGGCTTGGCGAGTATCTCGGCGCGACCGGGGCGCGGATGGGGCCGGCCGACGCGATCCTCGCGGGGTTCGCCGATCACTTCGTGCCCGAGCCGGGCTGGGCGGCGCTGACGGCCGAGCTGGTGGAGACCGGCGATGCCGGCGCCGTCGCCCGGCATGCCCGCACCGCGCCGGCCGCGATCCTGGCCGCGCGCCAGGTGGAGATCGACCTGCTGTTCAACGGCACGCTGGCCGATATCGACGCGGCCCTCGCGGCCGATGGCGGCGATTTCGCGGCCGAGACGCGCAAGGCGCTCGGGCGGAACGCGCCGCTCTCGATGGCCTGCGCCATCGAGATGGTCCGGCGGCTGCGCGGCGGCGCGGGCATCCGCGACGCGCTGACGCTGGAGTACCGCTTTACCTATCGCAGCATGGAAGAGGCGGATTTCCTCGAGGGCATCCGCGCGCTGATCATCGACAAGGACAAGACGCCGAAATGGCGCCACGCCGGCCCCGCCGAGGTGACCGAGGCCGAGGTTGCGCACATGCTCTCGCCGCTCGGTGCGGCGGGCCTGAAACTGGAGGAGGAGCTGTCATGAAGATCGGGTTCATCGGGTTGGGCAACATGGGCGCGCCGATGGCGCGGAACCTGGCCGCGGCCGGCCACGAGGTGACGGGCTTCGACCTGGCCGCACCCTGCCCCGAAGGCGTCGCGCAGGCCGCCAGCGCGGCCGCGGCCGCCGCCGGGCGCGCGGTGGTCGTGACCATGCTGCCCAACGGCGACATCCTGCGCCGCGTGGCCGCCGAGATCATCCCGGCCATGCAAGAGGGCGCGGTGTTCCTCGACTGTTCCACCGTCGACGTGGCCAGCGCCCGCGCGGTGGCCGAACAGGCCCGGGCGGCCGGGCTCTCGGCGCTGGACGCGCCGGTCTCGGGCGGGGTCGGCGGCGCCGAAGCGGGGACGCTCACCTTCATGGTGGGCGGCGACGAGACCGGCTTCGGCACGGCGAAACCGCTTTTCGAGATCATGGGCCAGAAGGCCGTCTATTGCGGCCCCTCGGGCAACGGCCAGGCGGCCAAGATCTGCAACAACATGATCCTGGGCGCGACGATGGCCGTGACCTGCGAGGCCTTCGCCCTGGCCGACCGCCTGGGGCTCGACCGGCAGGCGATGTATGACGTGGTCTCCACCTCGTCGGGGCAGAGCTGGTCGATGACCACCTATTGCCCCGCCCCGGGCGTCGGGCCGAAATCGCCGGCCGACAACGCCTACACCCCCGGCTTCGCCGCCGAGTTGATGCTGAAGGATCTGCGGCTCGCTGCCCAGGCCGCCGCCGAGGCCGGGGCCGAGACCCCCATGGGCACCTGCGCGCTGGATCTTTACGCCACCTTCGTCGAGGAGGAGGACGGCAAGGGCCGCGATTTCTCGGCGCTGCTGCCGCGGCTCGAGAAGCGGGGCGGCTGAGACCTTGGGCTGGACGGCGCGTGCCACCGGGCTGGACGGCTTCGAACCGGCGACGCTGGCGCGGCTGGAACGCCTCGCCCCAAAGCGCGTGCCGCGTGGCACGGTGCTCTTCCAGCCGGGCGACACGGTCCAGGGCTTCGTGGTCATGCTCTCGGGACGGGTGGAGGTCTACCTCACGGGGCCGGGTGGGCGCGAGATCCTGCTCTACGCCGTGGCGCCGGGCCAGTCCTGCGTGCAGTCCACGCTGGGGCTCCTGGGCGGCGAGGCCTATAGCGGCGAGGCCGTCGCCACCGAAGACAGCGAACTGGTCCTGATCCCGCGCGACGCCTTTCTGGCCCTGACCGCCGACAGCGCGGCCTTCCGCAGCTTCGTCTTCGGCGCCTTCGCGCAGCGGGTCCAGGGGATGATGCACCTTCTCGAACGCGTGGCCTTCCAGAAGGTCGAGGCCCGGCTTGCCGCGGCGCTGCTGGACCGGGCGGACGCGGCCGGGCGCATCACGGCCACCCACCAGGACATGGCCGCGCGCGTGGGCACCGCCCGCGAGGTTGTCTCTCGCCGCCTGGAAAGCTTCGAGAAGCGTGGCTGGCTCAAGCGCGACCGCGGGGCGGTCACCCTGACCGATCGCGGCGCGCTGGTCGCCCTCGCCGGTCTCGCCCCCGAACGGTGACCGGAGTCACAGACCGGCGGGGCGTTTTCTGGCAGTTTTAACGTATCAGCCCGGATCGCCGGGCCCATCGATTCGGAGGACAGCATGTTCCAGAAAAACGTCGGCACCATCGACCGCGCCCTGCGCATTCTCGTCGGGCTCGCCCTGCTCGCGGGCTTCTTCCTGAACGCCGAGGCCAGCTATCGCTGGCTTTACCTGATCGGGATCGTCCCGCTGGCCACGGGCCTGATGTCGAGCTGCCCGGTCTATTCCATCTTCGGCATCAAGACCTGCAAGGGCTGAACCGCCGCGCCCGGCCCGGCGGGCCACCGCCGGGCCGGGCCGGTCATTCCGCCGCCACGCGCCGCGCGGCAAGGATGTCCTTGAGATAACGACCGGTGTGGCTGCGGGCGACCGCGGCCACCTCTTCGGGCGTGCCCTCGGCGACGATCTCGCCGCCGCCATCGCCACCCTCGGGCCCGATGTCGATGATCCAGTCGGCGGTCTTGATCACGTCGAGATTATGCTCGATGACGATGACGGTATTCCCAGATTCCACAAGCTCGTGAAGCACTTCCAGGAGTTTCTTCACGTCCTCGAAATGCAGGCCCGTGGTGGGCTCGTCGAGGATGTAGAGCGTCCGCCCCGTTGACCGCTTCGCCAGCTCCTTGGACAGCTTCACCCGCTGCGCCTCGCCGCCCGAGAGAGTCGTGGCCTGCTGGCCCACCTTGATGTAGCCGAGCCCCACCCGCATCAGCGCATCCATCTTCTCGCGGATCGACGGCACCGCCTTGAAGAAGTCCTGCGCCTCTTCGACGGTCATCTCGAGCACGTCGGCGATGGACTTGCCCTTGAAGGTCACTTCCAGCGTCTCGCGGTTGTACCGCGCGCCGTTGCAGCTCTCGCAGGTGACATAGACGTCGGGGAGGAAGTGCATCTCGATCTTGATGACCCCGTCGCCCTGGCAGGCCTCGCAGCGCCCGCCCTTGACGTTGAAGCTGAAGCGCCCCGGCTTGTAGCCGCGCGCCTTGGCCTCGGGCAGGCCCGCGAACCAGTCGCGGATCGGCGTGAAGGCCCCGGTGTAAGTCGCTGGATTCGAACGTGGAGTCCGCCCGATAGGGCGCTGGTCGATATCGATGACCTTGTCGAGATGCTCCAGCCCGCGGATCGTCTCGCAGGGGGCCGGCGTCTGCCGGGCGCCGTTCAGCCGCATCGAGGCGGTCTTGAACAGGGTCTCGATCGTCAGGGTCGATTTCCCACCGCCCGAGACGCCGGTGACGCAGACGAAGCGGCCCAGCGGGAATTCGACCGTGACGTCCTGCAGGTTGTTGCCACTGGCCTTTTCGACGGTCACCGCGCGATCATTTCCGGCGCGCCGGGTTTCGGGAACCGCGATTTCCCGCGTGCCGGTCAGGTACTGGCCGGTGATCGAGGCCGGGTCGGCGGCGATATCCTCGGGCGTGCCCTGGGCGACGATATGCCCGCCATGCACGCCCGCGCCCGGTCCGATGTCCAGCACGTGGTCGGCCTCGCGGATCGCCTCTTCGTCATGCTCGACGACGATCACCGTGTTGCCCTGGTCGCGCAGGTTCTTGAGCGTCGTCAGCAGGCGGTCGTTGTCGCGCTGATGCAGCCCGATCGAGGGCTCGTCCAGCACGTAGAGCACCCCCGTCAGCCCCGAGCCGATCTGGCTGGCCAGCCGGATACGCTGGCTTTCGCCGCCCGAGAGCGTGCCGGCGTTGCGGCTGAGCGTCAGGTATTCGAGGCCGACATTGTTCAGGAATCCGAGCCGTTCGCGAATTTCCTTTAGGATCGCGCGGGCGATCTCGTTCTTCTGGTCGGTCAGGTGCCGGGGCACGGTTTCGCACCAGGCCCAGGCCTCCTTGATGGATTTCTCGACCACCTCGCCCACATGCAGCCCCGCGATCTTCACCGCCAGCGCCTCTGGCTTCAGCCGGTAGCCGCCGCAGGCGCCGCAGGGGCGGTTGTTCTGGTAGCGTTCGAACTCCTCGCGCACCCAGGCACTGTCGGTCTCGCGCCAGCGGCGCTGCATGTTGGGGATCACGCCCTCGAAGGCACGGGTCACCTGGTAGACCCGGCCGCCCTCATCGTAGCGGAACTTGATCTCTTCCTCGCCCGATCCGTAGAGCATCACCTGCCGAACGTCATCCGGCAGGTCGCGCCAGGCGGTGTGCGGCGCGAAGCCGTAATGCGCCGCGATGGCCTCGATCGTCTGCAGGAAATAGGGCGACTTGCCCTTGCGCCAGGGCGCGAGTGCCCCGTCATAGAGCGTCAGCCGCTCGTCCGGCACGACGAGCTTCGGGTCGAAGAACAGCTCCACCCCGAGCCCGTCGCAGGACGGGCAGGCGCCGAAGGGCGCGTTGAAGGAAAAGAGCCGCGGCTCGATCTCGGGAATGGTGAAGCCCGAGACCGGGCAGGCGAAATTTTCCGAGAAGGTGATGCGTTCCGGATCGTCCTCGCGCGGGGCGGTCTCCAGCACCGCGATGCCGGATGCCAGGTCGAGCGCGGTGCGGAAACTGTCGGCGAGCCGCGTCTCCATCCCCTCGCGCACCACGATGCGATCCACCACCACGTCGATGTCGTGGCGGAACTTCTTGTCGAGCGTCGGCGGATCGTCGAGTTCGTGGAACGCGCCGTCGACCTTCACACGCTGGAAACCCTGCTTTCGCAGCTCCAGGAATTCCTTGCGGTATTCGCCCTTGCGGTCGCGCACGATGGGCGCCAGCAGGTAGGCGCGCGTGCCCTCCTCCATCGTCATGACGCGGTCAACCATGTCCTGGACCTGCTGTGCCTCGATCGGCAGGCCGGTCGCGGGCGAATAGGGCGTGCCGACCCGCGCGAAGAGCAGCCGCAGGTAATCGTAGATCTCGGTCACCGTGCCGACGGTGGAGCGCGGGTTCTTCGAGGTCGTCTTCTGCTCGATGGAGATCGCCGGGCTGAGCCCCGCGATATGATCCACGTCCGGCTTCTCCATCATGTCGAGGAACTGGCGGGCGTAGGCGCTGAGGCTTTCGACGTAGCGGCGCTGTCCCTCGGCATAGATCGTGTCGAAGGCGAGCGAGGATTTCCCGGACCCGCTGAGCCCGGTTATCACCACCAGCTTGTCGCGCGGGATGTCGACATCCACGTCCTTGAGATTGTGCTCGCGGGCACCCCGCACTTCGATCTGCTTGAGCTCGGCCATCGGACCCTCCGGTCAATGGGTTAAGACATAGGGGAACGCGCCCGAGTCTCCAACCCGAATTTGAGAACATAGCGCGAACTTCCGCGCGGCCCCGGCACCCGGGTGGGCCTTGATATATTCTGATGTTGATATATATTAGCGGCCAAAGGGCGCGCGACGCGCCATCCACGCGCTCACCCGAGGAGTAAGCCCATGTTTTCCCTTCTGAACGCCCGCAAGACCACTGCCGGGCTGTCGCCCCGAGATGCCGTGGCCCGCGCCGCCGAGGATCGGCTGACGCTGATCGACGTGCGTGGCCATGACGAACTGGCCCGGACCGGCAAGGCCGCGGGGGCCGTGCATATCCCGCTCATGCTGCTGCAATCGCAGGCCGACCCGCGCCACCCCGAGTTCCACCCCGCCCTTTCGGCCGGGCAGCCCGTGGCCGTCTACTGCGCCTCCGGGGCGCGGTCCGGGCTGGCCAAGCAGATGCTGGAAGGCTTCGGCTTCGCCGAGGTCCACAATATCGGCGGGCTGGGCGACTGGACCGGCGCCGGCGGCCCGCTGGAGCGCTGACCGCCCGCACGAGACGCGAAAGGCCCGCGCCAACAGGACGCGGGCCTTTTTCCTGCCGCGGCGGCGCGGGTCAGATGTGGATGACCCGATCGAAGGCGTCGAGCACCGACTCGTGCATCATCTCGCTCAGCGTCGGGTGCGGGAAGACCGTCTCCATCAGCTCGGCCTCGGTGGTCTCCAGCGTGCGGCCGACCACGTAGCCCTGGATCAGCTCGGTCACCTCGGCGCCGACCATATGCGCGCCCAGAAGCTCGCCCGTCTTCTCTTCGAAGATCGTCTTGACCATGCCTTCCGGTTCGCCCAGCGCCAGCGCCTTGCCGTTGCCGATGAAGGGGAAGCGGCCGACCTTGATCTTCAGGCCCTTTTCCTTGGCCTGGGCCTCGGTCAGGCCGACGCTGGCGACCTGCGGGTGGCAATAGGTGCAGCCGGCGATGCTGTTGGGATCGACCGGGTGCGGGTCGCCACCGGCGATCAGCTCCGCGACCATCACGCCCTCGTGGCTGGCCTTGTGCGCCAGCCAGGGCGCGCCGGCCACGTCGCCGATGGCGTAGAGCCCGTCCACCCCGGTGCGACAATGCGGATCGGTGACGACATGGCTGCGCTCGACCTTGACGCCCAGGTCCTCGAGCCCAAGCCCCTCGACATTGCCGACGATGCCGACGGCGGAGATCACCGTGTCGAAGTCGTGCTTCTCGGTCTTGCCGCCGGTCTCGATATGGGCGGTGACCTTGTCCTTGGCGCGGTCGAGCTGCTTGACCGACGACTTCTCGAGAATGGTCATCCCCTGCTTGGTAAAGGCTTTCTTGGCGAAACCGCTGATCTCGGCATCCTCGACCGGCAGGATGCGATCCATGACCTCGACGACCGTGGTGTCGGCCCCGAGCGTGTTGTAGAAGCTCGCGAACTCGATGCCGATGGCGCCGGACCCGATGACAAGCAGCTTCTTGGGCATGTGCGGCGGCGTCAGCGCGTTCTTGTAGGTCCAGACCCGTTCACCGTCGCCCTCGAGCCCCGGCAGCTCGCGCGCGCGGGCCCCGGTGGCGAGGACGATGGATTTCGCGGTCAGCTCCTCGGTGCCCTTGTCGGTCTTGACGCTGACCTTGCCCTTGGCGGGCAGCGTGGCCTCGCCCATGATCACGGTGACCTTGTTCTTCTTCATCAGGTGACCGACGCCGGAGTTCAGCTGCTTGGCGATCCCGCGCGACCGCTTGACGACCGCATCAAGATCGTAGCTTAACCCATCGGCCTTGAGGCCGAATTCCTGGGCGCGATGCATCAGGTGGAACACCTCTGCCGACCGCAGCATCGCCTTGGTCGGGATGCAGCCCCAGTTCAGGCAGATGCCCCCCATGTGCTCGCGTTCCACGATCGCGACCTTCAGGCCCAGCTGCGCCCCGCGAATGGCGGCGACGTAGCCCCCCGGCCCTGCACCGATCACGATCATGTCGAATGAATTGGCAGCCATCGGACTCCTCCGGAAGAAATTTTGTTTGATATTAAACTATCCGCGCCCGCACCGCAACGGATCCGGCGCGCGGGGACCGGCACGGCGCGAAGTCCCGCCATGCGCCGGCTGCAAGGGAAGGCCCGGGTGCGGTCGGCGGCCCGATCAGGCCGGCACGGCGTTCCGGGTTCCGCAATCCTGCTGAATCTCACGCACCGTGGCGCCGTAGCCACCGGCCGCGATATAGTCGGCCTCGGGGCGCGTCGTCTCGCGCGCAAGCGCGTCGTTACGGTAGGGGAAACGCCCGAAGCGCCGGATCACCTCGCGATGCGCGCGGGCATGCAGCAGGTTGTCGCTGCCGGACTCCGGCATCCGGGTGAGGATCAGCCGCACGCTGCGATCCTGGTCGCACAGGCATTCGGAATGCATCAGCGGCAGGTAGAAGAACTGCCGGTCCGGTTCGGGCACTCGCCTGTCCCAGCCGCGGTCGATCGCCCGCTTCGCGAGGCCGAGTGCCTTGCGGTCGGATGCGAAGGACTCGGCGCTGCCGCGGAACATGTTGCGGGGAAACTGGTCGAGCAGGACGATCAGCGCCAGGGCGCTCCTGGGTCCGTTCAACCAGTCGTCGTATCGTCCAGCGAGGGCATCGCGCCAGCCCGCTTCGAACCGATCACGGATCCTGGCGTCGAGCGCCGGGTCCACCTCGTACCACTGTTTCGGTTCCAGTTCTCCGAACCAGAAGTCGAGCACATCATCGGGCGTCAGCATCGGGTTTCCTCCTCGCTCCCTGCTTTGCCCCCCGGGCCACAAAACCGTTACAAAGATTCGCCCACATGACAACCCTTGGGAGTCACGGGGCTTCCGATTTGTTATCCACATGCGGCCCGGCGGCCTCTTCGTCCTCGAGCGCCTGCTCGAAGGCGTATTCCTGCGCCAGCTCGACCGCCACCGGCGAGGCTGTCGGCACGACGGGCGCATAGGCGACCGTATCCGCGGCGCTCGGCGTCGGGCGCTGCGTCATCCGGTAGGCCGCGTAGCCCGCGGTGGCGAAGAACAGCACCGAGACGAACCCGAAGAAGCCGTTCGGCCCGACAAGATCCATCAGCCAGCCGATGATGAGCGGCCCCGCCGTGGCCCCCACCCCGTTGAGGAAGATCAGCCCGCCGGACGCGGCGGCCATGTCGTCATGCTCGAGGAAATCGTTGGTATAGGCGATCAGCAGCGAATAGAGCGGGTTCGACACGCCGCCCATGACGAAGGCCAGCCCCACCAGGACGGGAAACCCCGGCGCGATCAGCAGCGGCAGCGCGGTGGCCACCGCCGCGAAGGCCGCCAGCGCCATGATGAGCACGCGGCGGTCCATGCGGTCCGAGATCCAGCCGATCGGGTATTGCAGGACCATGCCGCCGACGAAGATCGACGAGACGAAGATCGAGATTTCCGCGACGCTGAGCCCCGCGGTCGTGCCGTAGACGGCCGACATGCCGAACTGCGCGGCGAAGACCCCGCCCAGCAGGAACGCCCCGACGAAGCCCAGCGGCGAGGCGTCGAAGAGCTGGCGCAGGGTCATCGGCTTGGTCGATTCGAAGATCGGCGCCGGGCTGACCGATAGCAGGATCGGCGCGAAGGCGACCGAGACCAGCACCGAGGGAATGACGAAGAGCAGCCAGCCGGCGGGATCGGCCAGGTTCATCAGGCCTTGCGCCGCCACGACGCCGGCCATCTGCACGATCATGTAGATCGACAGCGCCTTGCCGCGGTTCTCGTTCGAGGCCGAGTTGTTGAGCCAGCTTTCCGCGGTGACGTAGACGCCCGAGAAACAGAAGCCGATCAGAACCCGCATCGCGGTCCAGACCCAGGGATCGGGCGCCGCGGCATAAAGGATCAGCACCGCCGAGATCAGCGAGCCGAGCGCGGCGAAGACCCGGACATGCCCGACCCGCCGGATCAGCCTGGGCGTCAGACGCGAGCCGCCGAGGAAACCGACGAAATAGGCCGACATGATGAAGGACATCTCGGTCGCCGAGAATCCCTCGATCGCGCCGCGCACGCCCAGCAGCGTGCCCTGCAGGCCGTTGCCGACCATCAGCAGCAGCATGCCCAGCAGCAACGCCCAGGAATATCTCAGAACCTCGAGCATCCAGTCCCTCCGGCTTCTTCCTCGCAGCTAGCAGACCGGGACCGCAACCCGACCGCCCCGAAGCGACGCTCAGGCGTCGCGTTTGATCCCGGGGACCAGCAACGAGGCGCCGCCGCAGGAGAAGAAGCGATGGCGTTCGGTCACGGCTAGGCGAGTCGCAGCCTCCCGGTCCGGCCGGCCGTCGGCATGCGCCCGGGTCGGGGCCGGGCGATTTGCCGCGTGGGCATGACCGGCCCTGCCGAGCACCGCGAGGTCTGGTCAGCGCACCTGCCTACCAGACCCGATCAGCAGAATTTTATCGAGATCCCGAAGATTAATGCCGCGAGATAGAACGCGGCCTTCTCTGCCGGGGTGCACCTGTCCTGCAAGAGGCAGCGCACGACATAGACCACCGCAATCAGAAGCTTCGCGGCAATGAGGACGAGTTTTCACATCGGGATATTGTCGCGCACGCCCCGATCATCCCGTCGGCGCTCCGCTTCGAGTTCGTTGATGCGGGCTTCGATCGCCTCCCCGGGGTTCTTGCCCGACAGGACGGTCTCCAGGGCTTCCTTCATCACGGTATCGATCTTCTCTACATCCGAGGGCTTAAGATCCGTATCCGCGATCAGCGCCATGAAATCGTCGGAGAATGCCGTTGCCACCCGCGTGGCATCTGCAGGGTCCGGCGAGGGAACTTGATCGTACTGAACCTTAACATCCGCTGCGAAACCGGCAGCGAGCTTCAACTGCTCGAACCCCTCGTCCTGAAACGCCTTTGCACGCGCCAGGTGCGCCGCGGCGAAATCGGTCTGACCCGTTTGCTTGGACCGGCCCGCAGCGCGATGGTGCAACTCGCACCTGCCGAACGCGAGGGCGGCCGCGCCCAGCCTTTGAGACAAGCGATCAAGAGAAGGAAGATCGGGTGACTCTACGCAAGAGAGCCATACCTGCTCCAATTGAAGGTATTCATATGCGTGACGGTTCTCGAGACTGGCAAACATTTAACACTACTCCGGGATTTGGCGTCTGGAACACTACGTATAGATGCGCGACGGTTCGGCTTCGCACGCGCAACCAAGCATTCACGATACCTGAAACAGCACTTCAGACCGGGAGATTTCGTAGTCGACCAAGCCCTCGGCCTCATCCGTTCGGCCCAGGACGGTTTTTGGTGCAGGCTTGCCGAATTCGACGCCATTTCCAGATGACGGCGTGGCGGCGGACCCGGGCTGAACAGATCGACGCCCGTCACCCGGTGAGGGCGCTTCGGGTGTCCCCGCCTTTTTCGGTCTCGTCGCCGGGCATCGTTCAGGAAAGCGGCGCGGAGTTTTCTTGCGCCGACTTTGCCGAGGGCGCGGCCCCCTTCGGCAAGAGGAGCGAACTGTCCCCGTAGCTGAAGAACCGGTAGCCCTGCGCGATGGCGTGGGCATAGATCCTGCGGATGCGGTCGACCCCCATCAGCGCCGAGACGAGCATCATCAGCGTCGATTTCGGCAGGTGGAAATTGGTCATCAGCGCATCCGCGACGCGGAACCGGTAGCCGGGCCGGATGAAGATGTCGGTATCGCCCTGCCATGCCTGCATCGTGCCGTCCGCGGCCGCGGCAGTCTCGATCAGGCGCAGCGCCGTCGTGCCGACGGGGATGATCCGGCCGCCGGCGGCGCGGGTGGCGTTGATCTCGGCGGCGGCCTCGGCCGTGACTTCGCCCCACTCGGCATGCATCTTGTGCTGGGTGACGTCGTCGACCTTCACCGGCAGGAAGGTTCCGGCCCCGACATGCAGGGTCACATGGGTGAAGCCCACACCGCGTGCCTCGAGCGCGGCCAGCAACGGGGCATCGAAATGCAGCGAGGCCGTCGGCGCGGCGACCGCCCCCGACCGCCGCGCCCAGACGGTCTGGTAATCCTCGCGGTCCCGGGCGTCGGCCTTGCGGCGCGACTCGATATAGGGCGGCAGCGGCATCGCCCCCGCCGCGGCCAGCGCGGCGTCGAAATCCGTGCCTTCCAGGTTGAAGGCCAGGTCGGCCGTGCCATCCGCCTTCGCGACGACCTCGGCCGAGAGATCCTCCGAAAACCGGATCACCTCGCCTTCGCGGACCTTTTTCAGCGGCTTCAGCATCGCCTGCCACCCACTCCCGGGGCGTGGCTCCAACAGCGTGACCTCGATCCGGGCCTCGGTCGCGCCGGTCGCCCCCGTGCGCCGGCGCGTCCCCGAGAGCCGCGCCGGGATCACCTTGGTGTCGTTCAGGATCAGCCGGTCGTCCGGCCCCAGCAGGCGGGGCAGGTCGCGGACATGCAGGTCGCGGATCGCGTCGCCCTCGGCCACGAGCAACCGCGCGGCGCTGCGCGGGCGCGCCGGCCGGGTCGCGATCAGCTCTTCCGGCAGGTCGAAATCGAACTCCGACAGTTTCATTGCCCGGCCACCGTCGGCGGCGGGCGGCGGAACAGCTCGCGCAGAAAGCCCGGGGCAAGCCCCGAGAGCGGGTTGACCGTCACCTCCGGAGCATCGGTCGGGCCGCGCAACTCGTAATTGAAGCCGAAAACGCCCTCGCCGCGGTCGCGCCCGAAGATCCCGCCGAAAAGGCGGGTCTGCTCGAGCATGCCGTTCAGCATGTAGACGGGCGTGAAGACCCCCTGCATCGCCAGTCGCTCCTGCGTCGTGTCGTAGACCCCTTCCATCGACAGTCCGATGGAGGGGCCGATGGCGCTGCCTTTCCTGACCGTGACGGCCCCGGGCGTCAAGCTGAGTTGGGCGTCCACATCGCTGAAATACAGCCCCTCGCCCGACAGCTGCTCGAGCAGGCCGACGACGCTGACCGCGGAGATCAGTTCGGCCAGCGTCGGCGCGTCGCGCACCCGCGTGTCGCGGATCTGGAGCGTGCCGTCATAGCTGCGCGGCGTCCCCGTGGGCACCAGCCTCAGGGCAAAGCTGCCCCCGGCCGCGCCCGGGAATATGCCGGCCGCGCGCAGGATCGCGCCGGCATCCGCGCCGGTGATCCGGATGCCCGTCCCGGCCCGGTCGCGCATCGGGGCGAGCGTGGCGGTGACCGGCGCGGCCCCGTTCACCTGGCCCGCGAGCCGCCCGTTCAGCGCGCCGCCGGTTTCCAGCGCGCCGCGCACCCCGGTCAGCGCGATCCCGTCGGTCACCACCAGCCGGTCCAGCGAGACCGAGATCGGCCCGCCCGCACCGCCGCCCGGCCCAAAGCGGGCGCGGCGCATGTCCAGCGTGCCGCCCTCGACGGACAGCGCCGCCGGCACGCCGGCGCCGCGCCCGCGCAACACCACCGGCCCGTCGAACCATCCGCCGATCCGGACGCGGTCGAACCGCGCGGCATCGAGCCCGCCATCCGGGGCGAGCGCGACCGCGCCGCGCGCCGAGAGACCGGCGGCCTCGATCTCGAGCGTGTCGATCGCGGCCGGCTGGCCGAGGCTGCCGGCAACCTCCAGCCGGCCGGTGGTGGCGGCCCCCTTGCCCCAGCCCAGCGCCGGCAGCGAGAGCCGCAAGCGGTTGAGATCCGAGACCAGCCGGAAGCTTGGCGGCGCGTCGGGACCCAGCGCGACCTCGACGGTGCCCAGCCCGGTGCCGCCGACGGCGCCCTCGGGCAGGCCGATGCCGAACTCCTCGACGAAGGCCTGCGACAGCTCGACCGTCGCCTCGAGGCGGCTCCGGCCGCGGTGCTCGGGGCCGAACGCCTTGATCCAGGCCCCCTCCACCGGCACGGCGCCGAGCGATCCGGCCCCCGAAACCGTCAGGCCGTCCGCATCGGTCCGCAGCCGGAGCCGGGGCGCACGCAACACGCGATCCCCCATCAGTCCCGCCGCCGCGACCCCCGTCACCGTGCCCTCGGCGCCGTAGCGCACGTCATCGGGTTTCAGGTCATCCTTGAGCGGCAGGCCGATCTCGACCGCGACCTCGGCCTGCCCGGTGGCGAAATCCGTCGGCAGCCTGGCCTTGGTCAGGAAACGGAACGGTTCCGAGTCGAGGATTTCCAGCGCCGCGCGCAGGTTGCCGGCCGCCTGCAGCCGGATCTCCGCGGGCGCGTCGCGGACGGTGATGTCGGGGACCGAGAACACGCTCCCGTCCAGCGCGATGGGGCCGCCCCGGGACGGCGTCACCGTGCCGGAGTAGAGCTTCATGTCCAGCGACTGGTGGGTCAGCACCCCGAAGCCGTTGCCCTGCTCCAGCGGCGGCATCGTCCGCATGAAGCGTCCGTCGAGGCCCTGGAAATCGTAGTTCAGCGAAAACCGCGCCGGCGCCGTGCCGGTCCTGCGGAAGGCACCCGTGATGTTGCGAAGCTCTGCGGCCCGGATATTCTCGCTCATCCAGCGGCGCGTTCCCGGCTTGAACGCCACCGGCCAGAGCGCCAGCATCCGGTCGCGGTCCAGCGCCGGGATCGAAAAGTCGAGCCGGCTTTCCCAGCCGTCGGGGGTCGCCGCGATGCTGCCGCGGGCGCGGTAGCGCCGCTCGGTCTCGGTCAGGACCAGCTGGCCCAGGTCGACCCGGAACGGATCGAGCCGCACCCGCATGTCGATCGCGCCGCCCGTGAACACGGCCGGCGCCTCGAAGATGCCCCGCGGATTGAGCTCCACCGTCGTGAACCGCAGCTGCCCGAGCAGCGTCTCGGCCATGCGCCCGTCCCGCCCGCGCAGATAGGCGTGCCCGCTGGCTTCCACGGTGCCGGCGTCGCTTTCCACCACGACCTGGTCGAAGGTGAGCCGGGACGCGGCGTCGTCATAGGTGAAATAGGTCTTCGCGCGGCGGAATTCCGTCGGCGCCTGGCCCGCGATGACGTCGAGCGCCCCGGCGCCGATTTCAAGCGTCCCGTTCAGCGCCTCGAACTGCCCGGTCTCGGTCACCTCCATCGCGAGGGCCCCCGAGATCGGCGCGTCGAGCACGTCGAGCCAGGAGAGCGCCACCGACTGCACGGCGATATCCCGCGCCGGCACGTCGTTGAACCGGACCCGCAGGCTCAGCCCCGGCGTGCCCTTGGCGTGATCCATCGCCAGCAGCGCGACCGTGTCCTCCGCGCCCGGCCGGTCGACGCGGAAGCCCAGGTCGGCCGACAGGATCTCGGGGCCGTTTTCCAGCGTCAGACGGCCGTCCGCCACCTCCCAGACGCGGCCGGTAAGGGCGTCGTCGAAGGTGATCGCCAGGCCGGTGCCCTCGACCACCTCGAGGCGACGCAGGTAATCGCCGTCGAAAAGCCGCTCCACCGCGCGGACGGTCTGTTCCAGCCCGCGGGCCTCGGCCATCTCCGGCGTGCCGGCACCGCCGAAGGCCACGTCCACGGTTCCGTCCGCCGTGCGTCGCAGCCGGATCCGCGCCCCGGCCAGGCGGATACGCTCGGGCCGCAGCGCGCCGCGCAAGAGCGCCCCGCGATCGAGGCGCGCCTCCAGATCCGGCAGCGCGGCGCGTTGCCGGGCATCGGCGCCGGACAGGACGAGATCGGACACGCGCAGGACCGGGGTGAAGCCGTCCTCGACCGCGATACGCAGCGCGCCCAGTTCCACGCGCCCCGCGGCCAGGCCCGCATTGACCCGCGCCTCGATCCGCTGGGTGATCGCGCCGGGCAGTTGCAGCTGTCCGCCCGCGACCACGAGCAGGCCACCCGCCCCCGCGAGGGCGAGCAGCGCCACGCTCACCAGCACGAAAAGGCCGATGCGGCGGTTGCGGGGGATCTGTGGTGTCGGCTCTGTCATATCCGCGGTGTCCGGCGCCTCTCCGCGCCAGGGCGGCCAGCCCTCTTGCCCTTTCCTTCCATTTATTCGAACTAGGACTCCAAGGACAATCAAACTCGGGTCAACAGGGGGCTACCCATGCCAGATGTAGGCGAGATCGCGCCGGATTTCACGCTGCCGCGCGACGGCGGAGACATGGTGACGCTGTCGGCTTTGCAGCCGAAGGCGGTTGTTCTGTATTTCTACCCGCGCGACGACACGTCGGGCTGCACCAAGGAAGCACTCGGATTCACCGAGCACGCCGACGCCTTCGCGGCCGCCGGTGCCGTGGTGCTGGGCGTGTCGAAGGACAGCGTCGCCAAGCACGAGAAATTCGTCGCGAAATACGATCTCGGGGTGGCGCTGCTCTCTGACGAAGAGGGCGATGTCTGCGAACGCTACGGGGTCTGGACCGAGAAGAAGATGTACGGCAAGAGCTTCATGGGCATCGAGCGCGCGACCTTCCTCATCGACGGCGCGGGCCGCGTCGCGCGGGTCTGGCGCAAGGTGAAGGTGCCCGGCCACGTCGAGGAGGTGCTGGACGCGGTCCGCGCCCTGTGACCGCCGAAACGCTCGCAGAGATGGCGGTGGAGGTTCTGACCACCGCCGACGGGCGCGCCAAGACGGCGCTCTCGCGGGCCCACGCGGCGCGCTGGTTCGCCGCGCGCGAGGCCGGCACGCCCTTGCCGGTCGGCCGCGCCGACCCGCCGCCGCGCCCGGCGCGGCCCGAGAAGCCCGCGCTTCTGTCACCCCGCGAGGTGCCGCGCCGGCGCCCCGGCAGCCCCGAGGGCCGGATCGCGATCCTTCACGCCATTGCGCATATCGAACTGAACGCCGTCGACCTGCACTGGGACATCATCGCGCGCTTTCCGGACGTGCCGATGCCCATGGGTTTCTTCGACGACTGGGCCAAGGCGGCGGACGAGGAATCCAAGCATTTCAACCTTGTCTCGGACTGTCTCGAACGGCTCGGAAGCCATTACGGCGCCCTGCCCGCTCATGCCGGCATGTGGCGTGCCGCCGAGGACACCGCCGCCGACCTGATGGGCCGGCTCGCCGTGGTGCCCATGGTGCTGGAGGCGCGCGGGCTCGACGTGACGCCGGGCATGATCGATATCTTCCGCAAGGCCGGCGACGCCGAGGCCGTCGCCGCGCTGGAGACGATCTACGCCGAGGAAGTGAGCCATGTCGCCTATGGCTCGAAGTGGTTCCATTTCCTGTGCGGACGCCATGACCGCGATCCGAAGACGGTCTTCCACGACCTCGTGCGAACCTATTTCAAGGGCGCGCTCAAGCCCCCCTTCAACGAGGAAAAGCGCGCCGAGGCCGGGCTGCCGCCCGATTTCTACTGGCCCCTGACCGAGGGGGACGCCAGCTAACCCGGTGCTTAAGGTTTCGGCAGGAATTCGCCGGTTTGCCGCCCCACCTGTGCAAATTGGTCAAAAATCTTGCGCAATACCGCGTGGTTAAGTAACCACGAACCGGCGCGACAGGGGATGAACGTCCTGCGCCACGCTTGGGGGAAACGGGGACAGAGCTCTTGGCTTCACGTCTGAAACGGAAGATTCACCTGCTGCTGGAAAAGCGTCTGCCGGAACAGCGGCTCTTTCTTCGATCCGACCAGGCCACGCGCTATGTCCGGCTCAAATCCTCGACCCAGGCCGCCATGCTCGCGGGCGGCGGCGCCTTCGTCGCCTGGACGATCCTTGCCACCGCCGTCCTGCTGATGGACTTCGTCGGCACCGACAGCGTCCGCGAACAGGCCCAGCGCGAACGCGAGATCTACGAGACCCGGCTGAACGAACTGGCGCTGGCGCGCGACGCCCGCGCCGAGGAAGCCCAGCGCGCGCAGGATCGCTTCTACGTGGCGCTCGAACAGGTTTCGACCCAGCAGGAGGAACTGCTGGCCTCCGAGGATCGCCGGCGCGAGCTGGAGACCGGGATCGAGGTGATCCAGAAAACCCTGCGCCGCACGATCCGTGAACGCGACACCGCGCTGGAACGCGTCGCGGCGCTGGAAACCGAGCTGGCCGAGGTCACCGGCGCCACCGGCAGCGTGGCCGGCCGGAACGCCGAGCTTGCCAACACGCTCGACGTGGTGGCCGCGGCGCTGACGGATACCGCGGCCCAGCGCGACGGCATCGCCGCCGAGGCGATGAGCCTGGCAGAACGGGTGGATTCGCTGCAGATGCAGGCCCGCCTGACCGAGGAGCGCAACAACCGCATCTTCTCGCGGCTCGAGGAGGCGGTGTCGGTCTCGCTCGAACCGCTCGACAAGATGTTCGAGAGCGCCGGCATTCCCGCCGACAAACTCATCGAGGATGTCCGCCGGAGCTATTCGGGCCAGGGCGGCCCGCTGACGCCGATCTCCTACTCGACCAAGGGCACGCCGCCCGACGCCACGACGCGCCGCGTCAACGCGCTTCTGGGCCGGCTCGACGAGATCAATCTCTACCGGCTGGCGGTCGACCGCGCACCGCTGGATTTCCCGGTCAAGGCCGGCTACCGCTTCACCTCGGGCTACGGGCCGCGCAACGGGCGCATGCATGAGGGCATCGACCTTGCCAGCCCGCATGGCACCGGGATCCACACCACCGCCGACGGCGTCGTCACCTTTGCCGGCTGGCTGTCGGGCTATGGCAAGCTGGTGAAGATCCGCCACAGCCTCGGCTATGAAACCCGCTACGGCCATATGAGCCGGATTCGCGTCAAGGTCGGGCAAAGGGTATCGCGTGGCGACCGGATCGGTGATATGGGAAACACGGGCCGGTCGACCGGCACCCACCTCCACTATGAAGTCCGGGTCGGCGGGAAGGCCGTCAATCCGATGACATACATCAAGGCTGCGAGAAATGTTTTCCAAAAGTAGAATCAACGAGCCCGGTCCCAAGCAGGCGGGCGAGACGGAGACTTCGAAAACCGAGTCCGCGACCGCGCCGAAGCCGGCCGCCGATACCGGATCCGCGGCGCCGCATTCGACCAAGCCGAAGCCGTCGCCGTCGGTCCTGTCGTCCGACCTGACGATCAAGGGGAACCTCCGGACCACCGGCGACATCCAGGTCGAGGGCAATGTCGAGGGCGACATCCGCGCCCATCTGCTGACCGTCGGCGAGGGCGCGACCATCAAGGGCGAGGTCGTCGCCGACGACGTGGTCGTCAACGGCCGCGTGGTCGGTCGCGTGCGCGGCCTCAAGGTGCGCCTCACCTCCACCGCCCGGGTCGAGGGCGACATCATCCACAAGACCATCGCCATCGAGAGCGGCGCCCATTTCGAGGGCTCGGTCCAGCGCCAGGACGATCCGCTGAACAACGGCGGCGGCGGCGCCAAGACACAGCAGCCGGCGCAGGGCGGCGGCCAGCCGGCCGCCAAGGCGCAGCAGCCGGCCGGCTCGGGCGCGGGCGGCGGTCAGTCGGGCGGCAGCGCCAAGAACGGCTGAGACCGCGCACCCACGCAATGGACGGATTTGCGCGCCTTCGGGCGCGCAAATTGTATCTGCCCCGGCCGGACAGCCGCCGCGCGACGGGCATGCCCCCCGTTCAGGCCGGCGCGTCCGCGAAGGTCACCGCCCGGCGGTAGAGATGCCAGGTCGCGTGCCCCAGCACCGGCAGCGCGACGAACAGCCCCAGGAAGAAGGGCAGCATCCCCACGGCCAGGCTGGCGACGATCAGCCCCGCCCAGATCATCATCACCGGGAAGTTCCGCGTCACCAGCGAGAAACTCGCGATCATCGCCGTCACGAAATCCAGTTCGCGGTCGAGCAGCATCGGCAGCGACACCACGGTGACCGAGAACAGCACGAAGGCGAAGCCGGCGCCGATCGCCGAGCCGACGGCCAGCATGCTCAGCCCGTTGGCGGTGAAGAACACCTCGAAAGAGGTCGAGACGTTCGTCATCACCTGCAGCCCCATGAACAGCGCGAAGATCATGTGGCCGATGAACACCCAGACCAGGAAGATGAAGATGATCACCGTCGACATGGACGGGATCTGGCGGTTCTTCTCGCGCAGCACGACGCCCAGAACCTCGCCCCAGGGCAGGTCGGCCCCGGCTTCGAGCCGGCGGCTGACCTCGTAGAGCCCGACCGCCGCGAAGGGCGCGATCAGCGGAAAGGCCACCATCAGCGGCAGCGCCCAGACCAGGTTGCCAGGCGGCACCAGCAGCAGGAACAGCGCCATGCCGCCAAGCACGTAGACGCCGCTGAAGAACAGCCCGAAGGCCGGCGCGCGGGTGAAATCCCGCCATCCCAGCCGCAGCGCCTCGGCGATGTCGGCGGTGGAGACCTCGCGGATCTCTGGCGGCGCCGAAGGCGCCGCGGGCGCGGTATCGGTCATGTCGTCGTCCTCCCTCTGTATAGAGGGATGATTTCCCCGCCGCCCGGTTCGGTCAAGCCCCCTGCCGCGGGCCGGGGCTGTGGCCGTGCAAAGACGGACCCGCCCGGATCAGGCGCCGGGGGCCTTGCCGATCATTTGCTTGCGTGGGTCCGGGGCGGGTCGCGCCGGGTGGTCAGGCATCCGCCTGGGCCTCGGCCCGGGACTTGCCGGTGACGTCCAGCGCCAGCGTCGCGGCCATGAACCGGTCGAGATCGCCGTCGAGCACGCCGGAGGTGTCCGAGGTCTCCACGCCGGTGCGCAGGTCCTTCACCATCTGGTAGGGTTGCAGCACGTAAGAGCGGATCTGGTTGCCCCAGCCCGCCTCGCCCTTGGCCTCGTGCGCCTCCTGGATGGAGGCGGTGCGCTTTTCCAGCTCCATCTGGTAGAGCCGCGATTTCAGTGCCTTCATGGCGATGTCGCGGTTCTGGTGCTGGGATTTCTCGGAACTGGTAACCACGATGCCGGTGGGGATGTGGGTGATCCGCACCGCCGAATCCGTCGTGTTCACGTGCTGGCCGCCCGCGCCGGAACTGCGGTAGGTGTCGACGCGGATATCGGCGGGGTTCACCTCGATCTCGATGTTGTCGTCCACCACCGGGTAAACCCAGACCGAGCTGAAGGAGGTATGCCGGCGCGCCGCGCTGTCATAGGGCGAGATCCGCACCAGGCGGTGCACGCCGGATTCGGATTTCAGCCAGCCATAAGCGTTCGGGCCGCTGATCTTGTAGGTGGCCGAACGGATGCCGGCCTCGTCGCCCGCGCTCTCGGCCTGCAGCTCGACCTTGTAGCCATGGGCCTCGGCCCAGCGCACATACATCCGCGCCAGCATCGCCGCCCAGTCGCAGCTCTCGGTGCCGCCGGCGCCGGCGTTGATCTCGAGATAGGTATCGTTGCCGTCGGCTTCGCCGTCGAGCAGCGCCTCGATCTCTTTCTGCGCCGCCTTCTCGGCCAGCGCCTTCAGCGCCGTCTCGGCCTCCTTGATGACGTCCTCGTCACCTTCGGCTTCGCCCATGTCGATAAGCTCGACATTGTCCTCGAGATCCTGCGCGATGCCCTTGACGGTGTCGATCGCGTCGACGAGCTGCTGGCGGTCGCGCATCAGCTTCTGGGCGCGCGCCGGATCGTTCCAGAGCTCCGGATCCTCGGTCATCGCGTTGAATTCTTCCAGGCGGTGCCCGGCCGTCTCCCAGCCCACGCGCTGCTTCAGAAGCTCCAGCGATTTCTCGATCTTCTCGACGGTGTTCTGCGCCTCGGCACGCATGGGGGGGCCACTCCTGGCAAGGATCTGTCAGACGCCGGTTGTAATCCCGCACCGGGGTCGCGGCAACCCCGGCCGCCGGTCAGTAGAGTCCGCCGGCCGACATCGAGCCGAAGCTCGTCGTGTTGCCGCCCTCCGTGGCACCGTCCCCGGCGGTGCCGTCGCGCGCCAGGCCGTCGAGCCCCTCTTCATCGCGGCGGCCGGGCTCTTCGCCGGGATTGAACATCGGCAGGTTGGAGCCCATCGCGAAACCGCCGTCCACGACGTTCAGAACGCCGTAGAGCGGCTCGTCGCCCTCGCGGAAATACTCGGCCACCACGTTCGGCCCGCTGGCGTCGTTCGGCAGGCGCTCGCCGGTGTAGCGGTCGATCTTGACGTAGCGCCCGCCCGGCGGCGTCTTGAAGCTGGAACCGCCGTAAAGGTCCACCGCCCTCTGCATGAAGGCGTTGAAGACCGGTGCGCACATGGACCCGCCAAAGGCCCCGCGACCCAGCGGCTCGGGCCGGTCCATGCCCATGTAGCAGCCCGCCACGATGTTGGAGGTGAAGCCGATGAACCAGACGTCCTTGGCATCGTTGGTGGTGCCGGTCTTGCCGGCCGTTGGCACGCCCAGGTTGACCCGCCCGGCGGCGGTGCCCCGCTCGACGACCCCCGTCATCATGGACCGCAACTGGTGCGCCGTGATGGCATCGATCACCCGCGTCCGGTTCGAGACCAGCGTCGGCGGCTCGCCCCGGCTCAGCCGCGGGCTGCGGCAGTCGAGGCAGTCCCGACTGTCGTGGCGGTAGATGGTGCGCCCCCAGCGATCCTGCACCCGGTCGACCAGCGTGGGCTCGACCCGTTCGCCGCCATTGGCGAACATCGCATAGGCCGCCACCATGTCGAAGAGCGTGGTCTCCTGGCTGCCCAGCGCATTGGCGAGGTAAGGCTGCAAATCCTCGTAGACGCCGAAGCGCTCGGCATATTCCGCGACGGTCTCCATGCCGATTTCCTGGGCCAGCCGGATCGTCATCAGGTTCCGCGACCGCTCGATGCCGGTGCGCAGCGGCGTCGGCCCGTAGAACTTGCGGCTCGCGTTGCGCGGCCGCCAGATGCCGTCGGCGGTCTCGACCTCGATGGGCGCGTCGATCACGATCGTGGCCGGCGTGTAGCCGGAATCGAGCGCCGCCGCATAAACCAGCGGCTTGAAGGCGGAGCCGGGCTGCCGGGTCGCCTGGGTCGCGCGGTTGAAGACCGAGTCCTGGTAGGAAAACCCGCCCTGCATCGCCAGAACGCGGCCCGTCTCGACGTCCATCGCCATGAAGCCGCCCTGGATTTCCGGGATCTGGCGCAGCGAGAACTGGACGATCTCCCCCGCGTCGTCGCGCTCGGCGCGCACATGGACGACATCGCCCACCGCCAGCACGTCGGCCGGGTGCCGCGCGCCGCCGATCCAGGCGGCGTCGCCGGCCGGGATCCGGTGCCCGCCCTGGCGCGTCTCTACGCCCTCGACGCCGATCACGGCCTCGGCCCCGTCGATGTCCAGCACCACCGCCGGCGCCCAGCCGGCGATGTCGCGCGCCATGTCCACCGCGCGCAGCGCTTCCCGCCAGAGCCGTTCCTCGGCCAGCTTCGCCGGGTCGATCCGGGCCAGGGGCCCGCGCCATTCGCCCTGGGCGCGATCGTATTTCTCCAGCCCCGCCCGCAGCTCGCGCGCCGCCACGGTCTGCAACTCCGGATCGACCGTCGCGCGGATCGCAAGCCCGCCGCCGAAGAATTCGTCCTCGCTGTAGCGGTCCGAGAGCTGGCGTCGGATCTCGTCGGTGAAATAATCCCGCGGGGGCAGCGTCGACTTGAAGGAGGCGATCGCCCCGCCCTGCACGGTCACGAGATCGCTGGCCCGCGCCGCCTGGTAGCGCGCCTCGTCGATATAGCCGTTCTCGAACATCTCGCGCAGCACGAAGTTGCGCCGGTCGATCGCCGCCGCCTTTTCGCGGACGGGATGATAGTTCGACGGGGCCTTGGGCAACGCGGCGAGATAGGCGGCCTCGGCCGGTGTCAGCTCTTCGAGGGTCTTGTTGAAATAGGTCTGCGCGGCGGCCGCGACCCCGTAGGAGTTCTGCCCCAGGAAGATCTCGTTGAGGTAGAGCTCGAGGATCTCTTCCTTGCTGAGCGTTTCCTCGAGGCGGGTGGCGAGGATGATCTCCTTGATCTTGCGCTCGCCCGTGCGGTCACCGGAGAGCAGAAAGTTCTTCATCACCTGCTGCGTGATCGTCGAGGCGCCGCGCAGCGTTTCGCCGCGGGTGCGGATCGCGTCGATCAGCGCCGAGACCATGCCCCGGGCATCATAGCCCTTGTGAATGTAGAAATTCTTGTCCTCCGCCGAGATGAAGGCGTGCTTGACCAGCTCGGGGATGTCCTCGGAGGCGGTGAAGAGACGCCGCTCTTCCGCGAACTCGTCCATCAGCCGGCCTTCGCCGGAATAGATGCGGCTGATGGTGGGCGGCGCGTATTGCGCCAGTTGCTCGTGGTTCGGCAGGTCGCGCGAATACATCCAGAGCACGGCCCCGATGGTGAAGGCCGCCATCACCAGACCGATGGTGATCCAGCTGAAGATGAACCCGAAGAATGACAGGATGGCCCGGATCACGGCTTGCCCCTTTGCAGCACAGGGTCCCTATATAGGCAGGCCGGCAACGCCCGTCAAAAGCCCATGCGTCCGTCTCAGCCGAATCTCGCCACACCGTGACCACGCGCGGGGATCCGGCCATGCGCGGCGCCGGGTCAGCGCCTGAGCAGCTCCGCCTCGGCCGCGTCCTCGATCGCCCAGGCGTCGAGCCCCGCCAGGATGCCGGCGGCCGCGCGCGCGCGCCAAGCGGGATCGGTCAGGTTCGCGAGGTCGCGCGGGCTCGACATGAAGCCCACCTCGATCAGCGCCGAGGGAATCTCGGGGCCCTTCAATACCGAGAACCCGGCCTTGAGCCACGGCCGCTTGTGCAGCTCGGCCGTGGCCGCGCCCAGCCCCTCGACGAGCCTCTGGGCCAGCCGCTCGGACCGGGGGACGGTCTCGGTCCGGGCCAGGTCCATCAGCACGCCCGCCACCATGTCCCCCTGGTCGCCGAGATCGACCCCTGCCAGCAGGTCATCGCGGTCGTGGCGTTCGGCCAGTTCGGCCGCTGCCGCGTTCGAGGCGGTCTCGGACAGGGTATAGATCGTGGCGCCGCGTGCGTGACCCTCTGGCAGCGCGTCGGCATGGAGCGACAGGAACACGTCCGCTCCGGCCGCGCGGGCCCGGCTCACCCGGGCCTGAAGCGGCACGAAAACGTCCTCGGTCCGGGTCAGGATCACCTCGTAACGTCCAGACAAAACGAGCTTTTCCTGCAATTCCCGTGCGAAGGTCAGCATCAGGTCCGCCTCGTCGTGCCCGCCATACTGGGCGCCGGGGTCGATACCGCCATGGCCGGGGTCGATCACGACGATGAGGGGCCGGTCGCCGGTCTGGCGCCGCTTCGGCGGCGGCGCGGGGGCCGGTCCCTCGGGCCAGAGCGCCCCGGGCGGCGCGCCCGCCGCGGCGGCGAAGTCCTCGGCCGGCACGGGGGCGAGCCGGATGTCGATCCGCGCGCTGCCCGCGGCGGGATCGGTCGTCATGCCCGCCGCCGCCACGCCGAGCGGCGCGTCGAGATCGAGCACGAGCCGCGACCAGCCGGCGCGGAACGCCCCCATCCGGAGCGCGGAGATCCCCGGCGCCGCGCCGAGCGCGTCCGGGGTCAGCCCGTCGAGCCGCGTCTGGCGCAGATCGACCACCAGCCGCCGCGGCGCATCCAGCGTGAAGACCCGCCACGGCACCGCCTGCGTCAGCTGCAGCGACAGCCCGACGCCCGCGCCCGCGGCGCGCAGGGCGCTGCCCTCCGCCGCCAGCCGCGCACGGGCCGTCAGCTCGTCCGCGGCCGTGCCGGACCCCGGCAAAACCGCCATCAAGAGCGCAGCCACCGCCGCGCGCAAGGCCTGGCCAAACTGCCCGAACATGCCCGTATCCGCCCCGTTTTTCGCCTGCCTTATACGCCCGCGTCCCGGGGAAAAACAGCATTGTCATTTCCCGGCGAAACCCGCTATGGTCTCCGGACGGTGGCAGCCATCCGATTTTTGACGCACCACCGCACAGGTTTCGCTGTTCAGTAGATGCATTGCGCGCGACGCCAAGGCAGCGCCGGACAGACCGATCAGGCCGAAAGGCCAACGCGCCGCCCGCTGGACGGGCGCAGACAAGCATGATGCCGCACCGGCATCGGAGAAGAAACGCGATGAGACGCGACGGGCAAGAGACATACGCAACCGGGCCGGCCAGCGCCGCCCCCCGTGCGTGCCCGGCGTCGCCGATCGCCCAGACACGACAGGTTCCTCCCGCCCGCACCGCAAGGCGCCGGGCCGCAGGGACATGCGAAGAGATTACATGGCTAAGAAAATGCTCATCGACGCCACCCACGCGGAAGAGACCCGCGTCGTGGTGGTGGACGGCAACAAGGTCGAGGAATTCGACTTCGAGTCCGTCAACAAGCGGCAACTCGCCGGAAACATCTATCTTGCGAAAGTAACCCGGGTCGAGCCCTCGCTTCAGGCGGCCTTCGTCGATTACGGCGGCAACCGGCACGGGTTCCTGGCATTCTCCGAGATCCACCCGGACTACTACCAGATCCCGGTGGCCGACCGGCAGGCCCTGCTCGAGGAAGAGCAGGAATACGTCCGCCAGCAGGCGGAGGAAGAAACCAGGGAAAAACCGTCGCGGTCGCGCAAGTCGCGCGGCGGCCGGCGGCGCAAGGCCCCCGACAGCGTCGCCGAGAAGACGGCGACGGACGGCGATCCGGTCGCCAGCAAGCCCGCCGGGGACATCCCGGGCATGGGCGTGGTCGATCTCGAGACCGGGGAAGACACCGCCGCGGCCCCGATCGAGGGCTTCGGGCAGGACGCCGCTTCCGAGCCCCCGTCTGATGCACCGGAGTCACCCGCCGACACCGCCCCGGAGGCCACCGCGACCGAGACGGCGCCGGACGCCGAGGCCAGCCAGACCGGCGATGCCACCACCGATGCGGACCCGGAGTCCGACGCCGCCGAGGACAGCGCGCCCCCGGACGCCGCGACCCGTGACACCCAGATCGAGTCGGTCGCCAGCGAGGACGTGGAAGAGGAAATCCGCCGCCCGCGCAAGCCGCGCTCGCGCCGCTACAAGATCCAGGAGGTCATCAAGGTCCGCCAGATCCTGCTGGTGCAGGTCGTCAAGGAGGAACGCGGCAACAAGGGTGCCGCGCTGACCACCTATCTCAGCCTGGCCGGGCGTTACTGCGTGCTGATGCCGAACACCGCCCGCGGCGGCGGGATCAGCCGCAAGATCACCAACGCGGTCGACCGCAAGCGGCTGAAGGCCATCGCCACAGAGATCGACGTGCCGCAGGGCGCCGGGCTGATCGTCCGCACCGCGGGCGCCAAGCGCACCAAGGCCGAGATCAAGCGCGACTACGAATACCTGCAGCGGCTTTGGGAACAGATCCGCGAGCTGACGCTGAAATCCGTCGCGCCCGCCCCGATCTACGAGGAGGGCAACCTCATCAAGCGGTCGATCCGCGATCTCTACAACCGCGAGATCGACGAGATCTTCGTCGAGGGCGAGGAAGGCTACCGCCTGGCCAAGGACTTCATGAAAATGCTCATGCCGTCCCATGCCAAGAACGTGAAGCATTACACCGACCCGCTGCCGCTCTTCGCGCGCTACCAGGTGGAAAGCTACCTGTCCTCGATGTTCAACCCGACGGTGCAGCTGCGCTCGGGCGGCTACATCGTGATCGGGGTCACCGAGGCGCTGGTCGCCATCGACGTGAACTCCGGCAAGGCGACAAAGGAAGGCTCGATCGAGGAGACGGCGCTCAAGACCAACCTCGAAGCCGCCGAGGAAGTGGCGCGCCAGCTGCGGCTGCGCGATCTCGCCGGCCTGATCGTCATCGACTTCATCGACATGGACGAGAAGAAGAACAACGCCGCCGTCGAGAAGCGCATGAAGGACAAGCTCAAGACCGACCGCGCCCGCATCCAGGTCGGCCGCATCTCGGGCTTCGGCCTGATGGAGATGAGCCGCCAGCGGCTGCGCCCCGGCATGATCGAGGCGACCACTGCGCCCTGCCCGCACTGCCACGGCACCGGGCTGATCCGCAACGACGAGAGCATGGCGCTCTCGATCCTGCGCCAGCTCGAGGAAGAGGGCGTGCGCAAGCGTGCCGGCGAGGTGCTGGTCAAGGCACCGGTGGGCATCGCCAATTTCCTGATGAACCAGAAGCGCGCCCATATCGCCATGATCGAGGCCCGCTACGCGCTTTCCGTGCGGATCGAGGCCGACCCCGCGCTGGTCAGCCCCGACCACACGATCGAACGGTTCAAGACCGCCTCGCGGCCTGTGGCCGAGGTGCCCTCGCCCGTGGTGTCGGTCGATTCGCCCCTGCCCGAGGCCGACCCCATCGAGCCGGACGAGACGGTGGAGGCCGCCGAGGCCCCGGCCCCGCGGCCCGAGGGCGAGCCGGGCGACGGCCAGCCCAAGAAGAAACGCCGCCGCCGCAGGCGTCGCGGCAAGGGCGGCGGCAACGGCAACGGCGAGGCCCAGAAGCCCGCCGACCAGAGCACCGACCAGGCCGCCGAGGGCGAGAGCCCGGCCGAAGGCGAGGCGACGGTTCCGGCCGCGGCCGAGGAAACGGGCGCCCCCCCTGCCGAGGCCACGCCGGAGGCCGAGACGGCCGAAGCGCCCAAGCCGCGGCGCAGCCGCGCGCGCAAGAAGCCGAAGGCCGACGAGGCCGCGCCCGCCGAGGCCGGCACGGAGGCTGCGGAGGCCACGGCCGAAGACGCCGAGGCCAAGCCCAAGCGCAAGCGCGCGCCAGCCCGCCGCAAGAAGCCCGAACCGGCACCCGCGGCGGCCGAGGCGGCCGCGGAGCCGACGCCCCCCGAGACAGCGGCGCCGGCAGAGCCCGCGCAGCCATCGTCGGCGGCGCCGGAACCGCAACCGGCCCCCGCGCCGGAGGCTGAACCGGCAGTGGCCGAAGCCCCGGCCCCCGCGCCTGAAAAGACGCCAGAAATGGCCGAGACCGCCGAGACCACGCCCGACGAGAAGCCAAAGCCGAAACGGCGCGGCTGGTGGGCGCTCGGGCGCTGATCCCGGTATGCCATGACGGCGCCGGTCCCCGGACGGGGCCGGCGCCGATCACTTTCGCGCCAGCGCCCGCCTTTCCCGGGCTGGCGCGCGGGTCCGGATATGCTAGGACCGGCTGAGCCCAAGACCGCAAAGGACGAGACGCCGATGAAACGCCTTCTCACCGCGCTGGCCCTGGCCGCGCTGCCGCTGCCCGCCCTGGCGCAGGGCACCGACATGACCGACCTGAACGCCGCCGAGCGCGACGCGTTCCGGGCCGAGGTCCGCGCCTATCTCCTCGAGAATCCCGAGGTTCTGCTCGAGGCCATCGACCGGCTCGAACAGCGCCAGGCGGAACAGCAGCAGGCCAGCGACGCCAGCCTGATCGCGACCAACGCGGAGGCGATCTTCGCCGATGGCCACAGCTGGGTCGGCGGCAATCCGGACGGCGACATCGCCCTGGTCGAGTTCCTGGATTACCGCTGCGGCTATTGCCGCCGAGCCTATGACGAGGTGATGTCCCTGGTCGATACCGACGGCGATATCCGTTTCATCGTCAAGGAATTCCCCATCCTCGGCGAAGAGTCGGTCGCCGCCTCGCGCATGGCCATCGCCACCAAGATGGTCGCCGGCGACGAGGCCTATTACCGCGTCCATGACGCGCTGATGACCTTCAACGGCCGGATCACCGAGAATTCGCTGACCCGGCTCGCCGAGCAGCTCGATCTCGACGCCGATGCGATCATCGACCGGATGGACAGCCCCGAGATCACCGAGATCATCGAGGAAAACCGCGCGCTGGCCCAGCGGCTCCAGATCACCGGGACGCCGACCTTCGTGCTCGAGGACCAGATGCTGCGCGGCTACGTCCCGCTCGAACAGATGACGATGATGGTCGACCGGGTCCGCGACGCCGCGCCCGCCGAATGATCCGCGGGCCGATTTTTTCCGTCTATGCTTTTCACCCCGGGCCGCCTTGCGTATAAGCGTGGGCGACCCGGGAAAAGCCTGCGCCAGACAGGCTCGCAAGAACGATCGAGGATTCCATGACCAAGAAGTCCCATGACTCGGACGTCGCCTTCATCCAGGCGCTGGCCGAATTGCTGCGCGAAAACGACCTGACCGAGCTCGAGGTCCACCGGGACTACGGCGAGGACGACAGCCTGAACGTGCGCGTGGCGCGCCAGGGGCAGACCGTGCAGGTCAGCGCCCCCGCGCCGATGCCGGCCCCCGCCGCCCCCGCGGCCCCGGCCGCACCCGGGGCCGAGCCGCCGGCCGCGCCGTCCGCGGGCGCGGCGGAGGATCCCGCGCAGCATCCGGGCGCGGTGACCTCGCCGATGGTGGGCACGGTCTACCTGCAGCCCGAGCCGGGCACGCCGGCCTTCGTCAAGGTCGGAGACAGCGTCGACGAGGGTCAGACCCTGCTGATCGTCGAGGCGATGAAGACGATGAACCACATCCCCGCGCCGCGCGGCGGGACGGTGAAGCGCATCCTCGTCGAGGATGGCACGCCGGTGGAATTCGGCGCCCCCCTGATGATCGTGGAGTGAGGCGCGCATGTTCTCGAAGGTCCTGATCGCCAACCGGGGCGAGATCGCCCTGCGTGTGATCCGCGCCTGCCGCGAGATGGGCATCCGCTCCGTCGCGGTGCACTCCACCGCCGACGCGGACGCGATGCACGTGCTTATGGCCGACGAGAGCGTCTGCATCGGCCCCGCGTCCAGCGCGCAGAGCTATCTCTCGATCCCCGCCATCATCTCCGCCTGCGAGATCACCGGCGCCGAGGCGATCCACCCCGGCTACGGCTTCCTGTCGGAGAACGCCAATTTCGTGCAGGTGGTCGAGGATCACGGCCTGACCTTCATCGGTCCCCGGGCGGAACATATCCGCATCATGGGCGACAAGATCACCGCCAAGGAGACGATGAAGCGTCTCGGCGTGCCCTGCGTGCCGGGCTCCGAGGGCGGCGTGGCGGATGTCGAAGAGGCCCTGAAGCTGGGCGACGAGATCGGCTACCCGGTCATCGTCAAGGCCACCGCGGGCGGCGGCGGACGCGGCATGAAGCTCGCCCGCTCGCGCGAGGAGCTGACCCACGCCTTCCAGACCGCGCGATCCGAGGCCAAGGCCGCTTTCGGGAACGACGAGGTCTATATCGAGAAATACCTCGCCCGGCCCCGGCATATCGAGATCCAGGTCTTCGGCGACGGCAAGGGCAACGCCGTGCATCTGGGCGAACGCGACTGCTCGCTGCAGCGTCGCCACCAGAAGGTCTTCGAAGAGGCCCCCGGCCCCGCCATCGACGCCGAGACACGCGCGCGGATCGGCAAGACCTGCGCCGATGCCATCGCCGAGATCGGCTACGCCGGCGCCGGCACGATCGAGTTTCTCTACGAGGACGGCGCGTTCTTCTTCATCGAGATGAACACCCGGCTCCAGGTCGAACACCCGGTGACCGAGGCCGTCTACGGCGTCGACCTCGTGCGCGAACAGATCCGCGTCGCGGCCGGCCAGCCGATGCATTTCACCCAGGACGACCTGAGCCTGCAGGGCCATGCCATCGAGGTGCGGATCAACGCCGAGAAACTGCCGAATTTCTCGCCCTGCCCCGGCAAGGTCACGACCTTCCACGCACCGGGCGGGCTGGGCGTCCGGATGGATTCGGCGCTCTATTCCGGCTACGCGATCCCGCCCTATTACGACAGCCTGATCGGCAAGCTGATCGTCAGCGGCTTCGACCGCGAAGAGGCGCTGGCGCGGCTCAAGCGCGCGCTTGGCGAACTGATCGTGGACGGGGTCGACACGACCGTGCCCCTGTTCCACGCGCTGGTGGAGGAGCCCGATATCCAGAAGGGCGACTACAACATCCACTGGCTCGAGAAATGGCTCGAGACGAACCTGGGCGGCTGACCCTGGCGGATACCGCGCGGGCGGCGGCGTGCGCGTCCCGCGCCCCGGTCCCCGGCCCGATACGGAGGCGGCGGTCCCGATGAGCCAGGCCATCACGCCGGAACTGCTGCTCAAGGCCTATGCCGCCGGGATCTTCCCGATGGCCGAGGGGCGCGACGACCCCGAGGTCTTCTGGGTCGATCCGCGGCGCCGGGGCATCCTGCCGCTTGACGGCTTCCACGTCTCGCGCAGCTTGCGCCGCCGCATCCGCCAGCGCCCCTTCGAGATCCGCGTGGACAGCGATTTCGAGGGCGTGTTGCGGGGCTGCGCCGACCGCCCGGAGACCTGGATCAACGACGAGATCTTCACGCTCTACGTCCGGCTGCACGCGATGGGGCGCGCCCATTCCGTCGAGGCCTGGGAGGGCGGACAACTGGTCGGCGGGGTCTACGGCGTGGCGCTTGGCGCGGCCTTCTTCGGCGAAAGCATGTTCTCTCGGCGCAGCGATGCCTCGAAGATCGCGCTGGCCTATCTCGTGGCGCGGCTCAGGGCCGGCGGTTTCACGCTGTTCGACACGCAGTTCACCACGGCGCATCTGGAACGGCTCGGCGCGATCGAGATCAGCCGCGCCGCCTATCACCGCCGGCTGGCGGAGGCGCTGTCGCGCGGGGCGGATTTCCGCGCTCAGTCGGCGGAGGTCTCCCCGGAGGAGGTTCTGCAGCTGATCACCCAGACGTCGTAGCGCGGGTGGTCCAGCGCCATCAGCGCCGGCGAGGAGGCGATCATCCAGCCCTCGAAGCGCGGCGCGTCCAGCCCGTCCTGGTCTATCGTCAGGAAGGCGAAAGCGTCGCTGGCCGGCGATTCCGACGGGTAGCGGCATTCGCCGAGCGTGATCGCGAGGTCGCGGTAGCGCACCGTTTCGCCCGGCGCGATCTCGATGTCGGTCAGCGCGCCGGAGACGCGGTCCAGACCGCGCAGCAGTGCGCCTTCGGGGGCGGTGCTGACATCGGGGGACTGCTGGGCCTCGGCCCCGCCGACGCCCAGCGCGAGCGCGATCAGGGCCGCCGGGGCGATCATTGCTCCTGGTCGCCCGAGACGAGCTTCATCATGAGCGATATCAGGCTCACCGAGCCCTGCGTATCCTCGATCTCTGTGCCCGGCTCCAGGTTGAAGGGGGCGCCGCCCGGCAGGATCTCGATGTAGTTTCCGCCCAGAAGCCCGTCCTGGCTGACCAGGATCGCGCTGTCCTCGGGAATCTCGACCGCGTTGGGGATCGAGACGGCCGCCTCGGCGCGGAAGGTGCGCGGGTTCAGCTCGAGGCGGGTGACCGTGCCGATCTTGACGCCGGCGAGCCGCACCTCGGTCCCGACGGAGATGCCGTCGGCCGACCGGAAACTCGCGGTCAGTTCGTAGCTGTCCTTCTTCGGCGCGATCCCCGTGGCCTCGGTCGCGAAGAAAAGGAAGCCCGCCGCCAGCGCGATCACGAGCGCGCCGATGATGGTTTCAGTGGTGTTCTCGGACATGGGCTGCCGTCACTCCGGCTGCCAGGCCTCGTAATCGCTGCGCTCCACCGGGTCGGCGGTGCGCAGCGACCCGGCCGGCGCGTAGGCCGCCGGCGTGCCGGTCAGGTTTTCCTGGTGGGGCTTTTCCCACGACTTGTGCGGCAGCGGGGTCTTGCTGGGCGGCTCGTCCCAGGTGAAATGCAACCAGCCATGCCAGTCCGGCGAGACGCGGCTCGCCTCGGCCTCGCCGTTATAGATCACCCAGCGCCGCTTGCCGTCGCGTGTCTCGTAGAACGCGTTGCCCTGCTCGTCCTCGCCGACCAGCTTGCCCTTGCGCCAGGTATAGAGCTGGGTGTTGAGCGTCTGCCCGTTCCACCAGGTCACCGCGCGCAGGAGTGTCTTCAGGATACCCATCGGCCTCTCCAAGATTCCGTAGCCCCGATATGGACCATGTGCGGCGCAAGGTCCAGTGGGAACCCTGCGTGCGCGGGGCTTTGCCGGGCCGCGAAAGGCACGGGGCGGCCCGCATCCGCGCGCCGCCCCGTGAACCCGTGCAGAAACGGCTCAGCCCGCGCTGGTGCCCTCTTTCTTCTGTTCTGTATAGATGAAGAGCGGCTTGGCCTCGGAGGTGACGGCCTCCTCGTTGACGACCACCTCCTCGACGTCGTCGAGGCTCGGCAGGTCGTACATCGTGTCGAGCAGGATATCCTCCATGATCGACCGCAGCCCGCGGGCGCCGGTCTTGCGCTCGATCGCGCGCTGCGCGATGGCCTTCAGCGCATCCTCGGTGAAGGTCAGCGCCACGCTCTCGAGCTCGAAGAGCCGCTGGTACTGCTTGACCAGCGCGTTCTTGGGCTGGGTGAGGATCGTGACCAGCGCCTCCGCGTCCAGGTCGGTCAGCGTCGCGATCACCGGCAGGCGGCCGACGAATTCGGGGATCAGGCCGAATTTCAGCAGATCCTCGGGTTCGAGATCCGACAGCGTTTCGCCGACCTGCCGCGCTTCCTCGTCCTTGACGTCGGCACCGAAGCCGATCGCCGAGCCCTTGCCGCGCTGCGCGATGATCTTGTCGAGCCCCGCGAAGGCGCCGCCGCAGATGAAGAGGATGTTCGTCGTGTCCACCTGCAGGAATTCCTGCTGCGGATGCTTGCGCCCGCCCTGCGGCGGCACGCTGGCGACCGTGCCTTCCATGATCTTCAGAAGCGCCTGCTGCACGCCCTCGCCCGACACGTCACGGGTGATCGAGGGGTTGTCGGACTTGCGCGTGATCTTGTCGACCTCGTCGATATAGACGATGCCGCGCTGCGCGCGCTCGACGTTGTACTCGCTGGCCTGCAACAGCTTGAGGATGATGTTTTCCACGTCCTCGCCGACATAGCCGGCCTCGGTCAGCGTGGTGGCGTCGGCCATCGTGAACGGCACGTCGAGAATGCGCGCCAGCGTCTGCGCCAGCAGCGTCTTGCCGCAGCCCGTCGGGCCGATCAGCATGATGTTCGACTTCGACAGCTCGATATCGGCGGATTTCGAGGCGTGGTTCAGGCGCTTGTAGTGGTTGTGCACGGCAACCGACAGCACCCGCTTGGCATGGGCCTGGCCGATCACGTAGTCGTCCAGAACCTCGCAGATATCCTTGGGCGACGGCACCCCCTCGGTGGACTTCAGGCCGGTCGATTTGGTCTCTTCCCGGATGATGTCCATGCAGAGCTCGACGCATTCATCGCAGATGAAAACGGTCGGCCCGGCGATGAGCTTGCGCACCTCGTGCTGGCTCTTCCCGCAGAACGAGCAGTAGAGCGTGTTCTTCGAGTCGCTGCCGCTGTTATTCGCCATCAGTTACCTCAGATCGGTTCGCCCGGTCCGCCGGGCAAGCGTGTGTTCCGCGTCGCGGCCGTGCTCGTATTCAAGCTTAGGACAGCCATCCGACAGGGACAATGCCCTTTTGATCGCCGCCCCGGGGGCGTTTTCGCGCGAACCGGGGGGATCAGCTTTCCCCCGGCGTGCCGCGGTTCTCGACGATATCGTCGACGATGCCCCAGTCCCTGGCCGCTTCGGCGGTCATGAAATTGTCGCGCTCGAGCGCCTGTTCCACCGCCTTGATCTTCTGACCCGTGTGATGGACGTAGATCCGGTTCAAGCGGTCGCGCAGCTCGAGGATTTCCTTGGCGTGGATCGAGATGTCGGTCGCCTGGCCCTGGAAGCCGCCGGACGGCTGGTGCACCATGATCCGCGCGTTCGGCAGCGCGAAGCGCATGCCCGGCGCCCCCGCGGCCAGCAGCAGCGAGCCCATCGAGGCCGCCTGCCCCACCACCAGGGTCGAGACCTTCGGCTTGATGTACTGCATCGTGTCGTAGATCGACAGCCCCGAGGTCACCACCCCGCCGGGGCTGTTGATGTACATCGAGATTTCCTTGGACGGATTCTCGGCCTCGAGATAGAGCAGCTGCGCCACGATCAGGGTCGACATGCCGTCATGCACCGGCCCGGAAACGAAGATGATCCGCTCCTTCAGGAGGCGCGAGAAGATGTCGTAGGCGCGCTCGCCGCGGGAGGTCTGTTCGACCACCATCGGGACGAGGGTGTTCATGTAGGTGTCGATCGGATCTTGCATCTCGTGCCTGCCTGTCGCTGTTGTCCGGCCCTTGGGGCTAAAGGTGTAGTTGGCCTCGGGGGGGACTTCAAGGAGCCGCGCCGCCCGCATGTCGAAAATCGTCACGACCGCGCCGGGTCTAGGTCATCCGGGTTGACGCGGTGCGAAGCCGCCGTGCGGCGCTGCCATCCCGGCATGGAAAGGGCCCCGCGGCGCGTGCCGCGGGGCCCCGTCATGTCGCCCGGCGCCTGGGGCGCCGGCAGCGGGATCAATCGTCGTCGAGCGAGTCGACGGCCTTTTGCAGATCCTCCTTGGAGACCTCCTTGTCGGTCACCTCGGCCAGCTCGAGGATGTAGTCGACGACCTTGTCCTCGAAGATCGGCGCGCGCATCTGCTGCTGCATCTGCTGGTTCTGCTGGACGAACTGGAAGAACTGCTGTTCCTGGCCGGGGTATTTCCGCGCCTCGGTCAGGATCGCCTGGGTCATTTCCTGGTCGGTGACCTCGATCTCGTTCTGGTTGCCCAGCTCGGCCAGCAGGAGACCCAGCCGCACCCGCCGCTCGGCCAGCTTCTGGTGCTCCTCGGTCGGCTCGATCTCGCCGTGATCATGGCCCTGCACCTCGGGGTTTTCCTCGTGCCAGAGCTGGTGGGCGATCTGCTTGGCCTCGGTCTCGACCAGGGTCGGCGGCAGGTCGAAATCGACGATCTCGTCCAGCTTGTCGAGCAGCTTGCGCTTGGTGACCTGGCGCGCGGCCTGCTGGTATTCGGCCGACAGGCGCTCGCGGATCTTCTCCTTCAGCGCGTCGAGGCTCTCCTCGCCGTAACGCTTGGCAAGCTCGTCGTCGATCTCGGCGGCCTTGGGCGCCTTGACGGCCTTGACCGTGGTCTCGAAGACCGCGTCCTTGCCGGCCAGGTGCTCGGCCCCGTATTCCTCGGGGAAGGTGACCTTGACCTCCAGCTCCTCGCCGGCCTTCACGCCGACGAGCTGTTCCTCGAACCCCGGGATGAAGGAGTTCGAGCCCAGCACCAGCGGGTAGTCCTCGGCCGCGCCGCCCTCGAAGGCCTCGCCGTCGACCTTGCCGACGAAGTCGATCACGACCTGGTCGCCGTCCTTGGCCTTGGAGCCCTTGCGCCGGTCGTCGAAATCCTGCGCGCTCTCGGCAAGGTTCTTCAGCGCATCGTCCACGTCGGCGTCGTCCACCTGGACGACCATCCGCTCGAGCGAGATGCCCTTCAGCGCGACCTCGGGGATCTCGGGCAGCTTCTCGTAGGACAGCTCCACCTCGACGTCGTCGCCTTCCTTCCAGTCCTCGTTGGTCATCTTGACCTCGGGCTGCATGGCCGGGCGGTCGCCAGTGTCCTCGAAATGCTTGTTCATCGCGCCGTCGACGGCTTCCTGCATCGCCTCGCCCAGCACCTGCTGGCCGAACTGCTTCTTCAGCAGCGCCAGCGGCACCTTGCCCTTGCGAAAGCCCTTCATCTGAACCTCGGGCTGGGCCTCGGCCAGCTTGGCATTGACCTTGTCGTCAAGCTCCTGGGCCGTCAGCATCAGCTTGTATGCCCGCTTCAGACCTTCGTTCTGGGTCTCGGTGACCTGCATGTCGTCCTCGTCCTTCATTCATCCGTGGTGCGGGTGGAGGGACTTGAACCCCCACGCCTCGCGGCGCCAGAACCTAAATCTGGTGCGTCTACCAGTTCCGCCACACCCGCAAAACCTCGAAGGCAGCCCCCCGCCGGAAGCCGCCTCCTGAAATCCGCCTCCCTTTAGCAAAGGCCCGTGCGGGATGCGAGAGGAAAAAGCGCCCGCACCGCCGGGCCGGGCACGCCGCCTGCCGCGCGCCTGGTCAGAGCCCGAGGCCGCGGAAGACGGCCGGCAGCGCCTCGGGCAGATCCTCGGCGATCAGGCCGGCGCCGACATGACGCGCCGCCGCCGCGTGGAGCCAGGCGGCGGTCGTCCCGGCCTCCAGCGGGTCGAAGCCCCGCGCCATGAGGCCCGCCGCGATCCCGGTCAGAACGTCGCCCGCCCCCGCCGTGGCAAGCCAGGGTGCGGCTTGCGCGTAGCGCGCCGAATGCAGCGCCGCGCGCCCGTCGGGCGCGGCGACGACCGTGTCGGCCCCTTTCAGCAGCACCGTGGCCCCCGCCCGCGCCGCCGCGGCGCGCACCGCGTCGACCCGGGAAAAGGGCGCCCCGTCGACCGGCGACTCCGAGACCCGCGCCACGATATCGGGGAAGAGCCGCGCGAATTCGCCGGCATGCGGGGTCAGCAGACAGCGATCGTGGAGCGCCCCGAAAAGCGTCTCGGGCGCGTCGGAAAATCCGGTCAGCGCATCGGCGTCGAGCACGGTGCCCCGCCCCGCGCCCAGCGCCGCCAGGACGCGGCCGCGTGCCCCGTCGTCGAGGCCCAGCGCCGGGCCAAGCCCCAGCGCGTTGAAGCGGCGGTCGCCGAGCAGCGCCGCCAGCCCCGCGGCGTCGCGCAGCGGGTGCAGCATCACCGCGTCCAGCCGGGCGGCGTTTTCCTGCAGCGCGGCCGGCGGGCAGGCCAGCGTGACCAGCCCCGCGCCGGCCCGGAGCGCAGCGCGCGCGGCCATGCGCGCGGCGCCACCCCGCCCCGGACCGCCCGACAGGATCACCGCATGGCCATGGCCGTATTTGTGCGCCGCCGATCCCTTGGCGAGCCGGTCCAGCGGCAGCGTGTCGCGATCGACCAGGCGGCAGACCTCTGCCGGTCGGTCCGCGGCCCAGGCCCGCACATCCGCATCGAGGCCGATCGGGACGACGGCCAGCGCCGCGCTGCGCTCGGCGCCGGGGCCGCTGTGATGGCCGATCTTGGCGCGTTCGAAGGCGACGGTCAGCCCCGCCCGCACCGGCGGGAACGCCCCGGGGACGCGCAGCGGCCCGCCATCGGCGTCCGCGCCGCTCAGGATGTCCACGGCGAGGATCGGGCAGTCGGCGGCGCGCCCCAGCACCTGCGCGACGAGGCCCGGCACGGGCCGCGCCAGCCCGGTGCCGAAGAGCGCATCCACGACCAGCGGGCCGCCGGCGAAGGCGGCGCCCCCGGCCGCCTCCAGCGGCTGGACGGTGCCGCCGGCCTCGGCCTCCCAGCGGCGGCGGTTCGCGGCCGCGTCCGGCGGCAGGCGATCCGGGTCGCCGAAGAGGTAGAGCGCCACCGACCAGCCCCGCCCCGCCAAGAGCCGCGCGATGACGAACCCGTCGCCGCCATTGTTTCCCGGCCCCGCCAGGACGACGGCGCGGTGCCCCTGCCCCGCCCGGTACTCCGGCCAGTGCGCGAGCGCGGCCTCGACGGCGCCGCGGCCGGCCCGCTCCATCAGCTCCAGCCCGCTGACCCGGCCGCTTTCGATGGCGGCGGTTTCGACGGCCTTCATCTGGGCCGATGTCAGGATTTCGGTCATGATTTCACAAACTGCCCGCACATCATGCGATTTGCACAAAAATTAAGCAGGACGTCGGAATTCACCCTCGCCGCCCCGGCGCGGTAAGCCTAGCCGATTGCGGGGGGGCGGTGAAAGTGCTGAGACCCCTGAGACCACAGCGCAAGGAGCCCGGACCGATGAAGAAGATCGAGGCGATCATCAAGCCGTTCAAGCTCGACGAGGTGAAGGAAGCGCTTCAGGACGTCGGTATCCAGGGGCTCTCGGTGACCGAGGTCAAGGGCTTCGGCCGCCAGAAGGGCCACACCGAGCTCTATCGCGGCGCGGAATACGTCGTCGACTTCCTGCCCAAGGTGAAGATCGAGGTGGTGCTGTCCGACGACCAGGTCGAAACCGCCTGCGACGCCATCGTCGAGGCCGCGAAGACCGGCAAGATCGGCGACGGAAAGATCTTCGTCTCGCCCGTCGAGCACACCATCCGCATCCGCACCGGCGAAACCGGTGAAGAGGCGCTCTGAGCCACACAGATCCAGAAACGAACCGAATACCACTGAGAGAGGGAAGAGGTCACATGAGCAATGCTGACGTTCTGAAGATGATCAAGGACGAGGAGGTCGAATACGTCGACATCCGCTTCACCGACCCGCGGGGCAAGCTCCAGCACGTCACCGTCATGGCCGACCAGGTCGACGAGGACTTCCTGGAAGAGGGCTTCATGTTCGACGGCTCGTCGATCGCGGGCTGGAAGTCGATCGAGGCCTCCGACATGAAACTGCTGCCGGCGCCGGACTCGGCCTATATCGATCCGTTCTACGCCGAGAAGACGCTCTGCCTGCACTGCACGGTCGTCGAACCCGACACCGGCGAGCCCTATCACCGCGACCCGCGCGGCACCGCCGAGAAGGCCGAGGCCTATCTGAAATCGAGCGGCATCGGCGACGTCGCCTATTTCGGCCCCGAGGCCGAGTTCTTCCTGTTCGACGACGTCCGCTTCTCCAACGAGATCAACAAGGTCTCCTACGAGATTGACGCGATCGACGCGTCCTGGAACACCGACACCGAGTACGAGATGGGCAACATGGGCCACCGTCCGGGTGTCAAGGGCGGCTACTTCCCGGTGAACCCGATCGACGCCGGCCAGGACATCCGCTCCGAGATGCTCTCGACCATGAAGCGCCTCGGCATGAAGGTCGACAAGCACCACCACGAGGTGGCCTCCTGCCAGCACGAGCTGGGCCTGATCTTCAGCTCGCTCACCGACCAGGGCGACCAGCTGCAGAAATACAAGTACGTGATCCATAACGTGGCCCATGCCTACGGCAAATCGGCCACCTTCATGCCGAAGCCGATCTACGGCGACAACGGCACCGGCATGCACGTCAACATGTCGATCTGGAAGGACGGCAAGCCGCTCTTCGCCGGCGACAAATACGCGGACCTGAGCCAGGAGGCGCTCTACTTCATCGGCGGCATCCTGAAGCACGCCAAGACGCTGAACGCCTTCACCAACCCGTCGACCAACTCCTACAAGCGCCTGATCCCGGGCTTCGAAGCCCCGGTGCTGCGCGCCTACTCGGCCCGCAACCGCTCGGGCTGCGTGCGGATCCCGTGGACGGAAAGCCCGAAGGCCAAGCGCGTCGAGGCCCGCTTCCCGGACCCGTCGGCGAACCCCTACCTGTGCTTCTCGGCGCTGCTGATGGCCGGGCTCGACGGGATCAAGAACAAGATCGATCCCGGCGACGCTATGGACAAGAACCTCTACGACCTGCCGCCGGAAGAGCTGGAAGGCATTCCGACCGTCTGCTCGAGCCTGCGCGAGGCGCTGAACGCGCTGGAAAACGACCACGAGTTCCTGCTGGCCGGCGACGTCTTCACCAAGGACCAGATCGACGGCTACCTCGAGCTGAAGTGGGAAGAGGTCTACGCCTTCGAACACACGCCGCACCCGGTCGAGTTCCAGATGTACTACAGCTGCTGAGCGCGACCCGCGCGACGGCGACACAAGGATCGGAAAGGGGCCCCGCGGGGCCCCTTTCCCATTGCGGCGCGCGGATGCGCGCCACGCCTCTGCACGCGCGGCCCGCTGGGCCGCGCAGCCTCCGGCGGGGATATTTCCGGAACGATGAAGCCGTGGCTCAGGCGGCCGTGACCGGGTGCGCCGCGAGACCGGCCCGCTGCGCCGCGGTCAGCCGGTCGCGCGGCACCACGTAGCTGTGGATCGAGAAGACCACCGCGCGGGTCTCCGGCAGGCGCAGCAGGCACTGGCGTTCCGCCCGGAGATAGCGCGCCTTGCCCCCGGGCGGTGCAGAACGGGGGTCGGTCTCTCGGCGCGGCTGGTGCAACTCGGGATCGGCATAGAGCAGCGCGTTGGCACGCCAGAGCGGCTGCTCGGGACGGATGGCGTCGAAGAGCCGGTCCACCCGGCGCGCGAGGTCGGGCGTGTAGGCCGCGACCGGCCGATGAATCCGGTCGAGCGGGCGCAGGAACTTTTCCTCGAGCGACCAGCTCGCCGGAAAGCAGAGCACCGCCCCGGTCAGCACATGGGCGCCGTCGCGCTTCTCCACCAGGCAGAGATCTTCCTGCACGAGCCGGCCCGCCGTGATCAGCGGGCGGGTCCGGTCGATCGGAACCGTGACGCCGTCGGGGCGGCGCAGCGCGCCGGTGCGGCGCTCGAAACCGGGCAGCCGGGCCAGCTCGGCCAGCACCCGGTCGAGCAGTTCCCCGGCCGCGGGCCGCGCGGCGGGCGCCAGGGCATGCACGGTGGCGGGGACCTCCGCGATCAGGCGGTCGCGGTAGGCCATTTGCGCGGCATAGCGCTCATCAAGCTGGAGCCAGGCCGCCGGGTCCAGCGGCTGGATCCCCGGCAGCCGGCGCGTGGCCGGCGCCATCCACGCCGCGACCGGCAGGCTGTCCTGGCAGATGACGGGCATGGCCCCCTCGAAAATCGTTCGAATGCGACATTTGCAGGCCGAAATCTGAATGGCAAGCCGCGCCGGCCGGGCGCAGCATGCCCAAAGGAGGGCGGCGGCCATGAACGAGCATTTCCGGGACACCCGCAAGATCGACCCCGCCCGCGGCGCCGTACTGGGCGACGGCACGCCCAACGATGCCGACCGGGTCGAGATCGGTCCCACGCCGCTGGCCTTCGCGGAATGGGAAGCCGCCGGCCTGGAGCTGCCGGACCTGGCCGAGATGCGTGCCTTTCGCTGGCGGCGGCTGACGCGGCACATCGTCGAGCGCGGCTATGGCGGGCTGCTGATGTTCGACCCGCTCAACATACGCTACGCCACCGACACCACCAACATGCAGCTCTGGAACACCCATAACCCGTTCCGCGCCTGCCTGCTCTGCGCGGATGGCTACATGGTGCTCTGGGACTACAAGAACGCGCCTTTCCTGGCCGATCACGCGCCGCTCGTGCGCGAGGTCCGGTCCGGCGCGTCGATGTTCTACTTCGCCACCGGCGATGCCGGCCAGGCCGCGGCGCACGACTTCGCCGGGCAGGTCGCCGAGGTGATGGCGGCCCATGCCCCGGGCGAGTCCCGGCTCGCCGTCGACAAGATCCTGGCCAGGGGCCTGCGGGCGCTGGAAGCGGCGGGTTTCGAGATCATGGACGGCGAGGAAGTGACCGAGAGATCCCGTGCCGTGAAAGGCCCCGACGAGATCAGGGCGATGCGCTGCGCCGTCAATGCCTGCGAGATGGCGATGGCCGGGATGGAAGCCGCCTGCGAGCCGGGCCTGACCGAGGACGACGTCTGGGCCGTGCTCCACGCCGAGAACATCCGCCGCGGCGGCGAATGGATCGAGACGCGCCTGCTGACCTCGGGGCCGCGAACCAACCCGTGGTTCCAGGAATGCGGGCCGCGCAGGATCCGGAACAACGAGATCGTGGCCTTCGACACCGACCTGATCGGCGCCTACGGCATCTGCGTGGACATGTCGCGCACCTGGTGGGTGGGCGACCGCAAGCCGCGCCGCGACATGATCGACGCGATGCGCCACGCCCATGATCACATCACGGAAAACATGGCGCTGCTGCGGCCCGGCGTCACCATCGCCGAGCTGGTTCACGGCGGTCACCGGCTGGACGACGCCTACTGGGCGCAAAAGTATTCCTGCAAGTTCCACGGCGTGGGCCTGTGCGACGAATGGCCCCTCGTCAGCTATCCCGATCACTGGGTCGAGGGCGCCTGGGACCACGCGCTCGAACCCGGCATGGTGCTCTGCGCCGAGGCGCTGGTCAGCCCCGAGGGCGGCGATTTCTCGATCAAGCTCGAGGACCAGGTGCTGATCACCGAAACCGGCTTCGAGAACCTGTCGAGCTATCCCTTCGACCCGCGGCTGATGGGCGTCTTCTAGGGTCTCACGCCCTGTCACCTTGGCGTGGGCCGGCGCGCGCGGCGGTTGCGGATCACGCGCACCGCGCCCATTCTCGGGCCAGTCCCGCGGAGAGGAGCCTTCATGCCCACGGAAAAATTCACCTTCACCGGCCATTCGGGCGCGACGCTGGCCGCCCGGCTGGACCTGCCGGACGGGCCACAGCTCGCGACGGCGCTCTTCGCGCATTGCTTCACCTGCTCAAAGGACATCCCGGCCGCCAAGCGCATTTCCGGCCGGCTGGCGGCGATGGGGATCGCCGTGCTCCGGTTCGACTTCACCGGGCTGGGCCATTCGGAGGGGGAATTCGCCAACACGACCTTCACCTCGAATGTCGCCGACCTCGTCTGCGCGGCCGAGGCGCTGTCCGGGCGTGACATGGCGCCCGCGCTGCTGATCGGGCATTCGCTGGGCGGCGCGGCGGTGCTGAAGGCGGCGGGCCGGATCGACAGCGCCAGGGCCGTCGCCACCATCGCCGCCCCCTACGACCCGGGGCATGTCATGCATAATTTCGACGACGCGCTGGACCGGATCGCCGCCGACGGCCGCGCCGAGGTCGAGCTCGGCGGGCGGGCCATCACGATCGGGCGCGACTTCGTCGAGGACGTGAAGGCCGAATCGCTCGGCCCCGCCATCGCCGGGCTGAAACGCGCGCTGCTGATCCTGCACGGCCCGCGCGACGCGGTCGTGGGCATCGACAACGCGACCGAGATCTTCAAGGCCGCCCGGCATCCCAAGAGTTTCGTGACGCTGGACGACGCCGATCACCTGATCCGGCGCGGCGCGGATGCCGAGTATGCCGCCGAGGTCATCGCGGCCTGGTCGCGCCGGTATCTCGACCTCAGGGCCCCGGCCCCGCCCCCGGGCGCGCCCGAGGGCGTCACGCGGGTGTCGGAGGCCGATCCGGACGGGTTCCTACAGGACATCCAAGCCGGGCCGAACCACCACCTGCAGGCCGACGAGCCGGAAAGCTACGGGGGCACGAACCGGGGGCTCACCCCCTACCAGTTCCTGGCCGCCGGGCTCGGCGCCTGCACCTCGATGACGATCCGGCTCTACGCGCGGCGCAAGGGCTGGCCGCTCGACCATGTCGGCGTCGACGTCACCCATGACAAGGTACACGCGCAGGACTGCGGCGATTGCAACGAGAAGAGCGCCGAGAAGATCGACGTTTTCTCCCGGCTAATCCGGCTCGAAGGCGCGCTCTCCGAAGACCAGCGCCGCAAGCTGCTGGAGATCGCGGACCGCTGCCCGGTGCACCGGACCCTGGAGGGCAGGATCAGGATCGAGACCGCGCTTTCAGGCTGACGAGGCGCAGCAGCTTGGCCGCCAGCAAGAGCCACGGCACGCCATGGAGCGCGAGATCGAAGATATCGATGGGGCGGGACAACCTGCCCGCGGCCAGCATCTTGAGCTTTTCCCAGACATGCGGCTCCGGCGTGAAGGGTGCCAGCCCGAGCGTCAGCGCCATCACCAGCGCCACGGTCAGAGATATCCGGTCGAGGATCTGCATCGGCTCCGGGGGGATGGGGAAGGTGGCGCGGTTGACGGGGCTCGAACCCGCGACCTCCGGCGTGACAGGCCGGCACTCTAACCAACTGAGCTACAACCGCTCACTGCCCGCCCGGGATTGCCCCGAGGCGTGACGTGCCTTCTAGGCGCGGGTCCGGGGATCGTCAAGCGCGAATGGCACGTCGCGAAAAGGTTTTTGCACCCCCGCCCCAAGTCGCTCCGATCACCGCGTCTGGCCCGGTAAGGGAATGAACTCCTGATCATCATGGGGCGGCAGCTGAAAGCGTCCGTTTTCCCAATCTCCGGCGCGCCAGGCCTCTTTCGCGGCCTCGATCTTGTCCTTGCTGGAGGCGACGAAATTCCACCAGATATGGCGCGGTCCATTGAGCGTGGCCCCGCCCAGCAGCATGACCCGTGCGCCCTGCGGTCCGGCCCTCATACTGACGCGGTCGCCGGGGCGGAACACCATCATGCGCCCGGCCGCATGGGTTTCGCCCGCGATCTCGACCTCGCCCTCCAGCACATAGGCACCCCGATCCTCGTGATTGTCAGGCAAGGGCAGCTGGGCAAAGGGATCAAGGCGCGCATCGAGATAGAACATCTCGGACGGAGTCTCGACCGGGGCGCGTTCCCCGTAGGCCGCGCCGAGGATCAGGCGGACCGTCTTGCCTTCGCCGTCGAGCACCGGCAAATCTCCCGCCCCGGCATGCAGAAAGGCCGCCGGATCGTCCTCACGCTCTTCGGGCAGGGCAATCCAGCTCTGAATGCCGAACAGGCTGGAAGGCTGCGCGCGCACGGCCCCGTCGATCCGTTCCGAATGCGTGATGCCCTGCCCGGCCAGCATCAGGTTCACCGCGCCGGGTTCGATCCACTGGTCAGTCCCGAGGCTGTCGCGATGGTGGATCTGGCCGCGATGCAGGTAAGTGACAGTGGCCAAACCGATATGGGGATGCGGGCGCACGTCGATCCCCTGCCCCGACAGAAACTCCGCAGGCCCCATCTGGTCGAAGAAGATGAACGGCCCGACCATCTGGCGGCGCGGCGCGGGCAAGGCGCGGCGCACCTCGAACCCGCCGATATCGCGGGCACGCGGCACGATCACGGTTTCGATGGCGTCGACCGCGTCACCAGTCGGGCAATCAGGGTCGAGGGCGGGGTTCCAGCTCATGGGGCATCTCCTTTCGCAAGAAGATATGCGACGGTCCACACAACACAAAGACGCCTCTCGGCAGAGCTTCTGTGCATTCATGCGCGGACAGGTTCGAACTAGGTGGGGCCCTCGCAGAGGGTTGGGGCATTTCCATACGTGGAATGCGCCACTGGCGCCTTGGATCCGCTGCGTGGACCGTATGGAACTGGTGGGTGATGAGAGACTCGAACTCCCGACATCTTCGGTGTAAACGAAGCGCTCTACCAACTGAGCTAATCACCCTCGCCATCGCGTGAAGGCGTATTAGCCGCATGATGCAGGGATATGCAAGCCCGATCTGCAAAGAATTTTGCGCCAAAGGCGCAAAGTTTTCTCAAAACCCAATCTTCACCTCACCCCCATTGGCGGTAATCACATAAACCCCGCCCTGCGCATGGCCCAAACCTGCCGTTTGGTCAGGGTCTAGCCCGCGCAAAAGGCCGCGCAAGGTTTGGATCACAACACCATGGCTGACCAATAGGCTTGGCCCCTTCAAATCAGCCACAAGATCCTGCAGACGCGCCTCAAGGGCCGCGCGCGTTTCGCCCCCTTGGGTCAAGAGAGAATGACGATAGACCTGCGCCTCGGTGTCAAAGCGCACAGGCCAATTCGCCTGCACCTCGGCCCGCGTAAGCCCCTGCCATTGCCCCATATTCACCTCGCGCAGACGCGCGTCTTGCACGAGGGTCGGCAAATCGGGATAGGCCCGCGCAATCAACCGCGCGCTGCGTGCCGCGCGCCCAAGCGGACTGGTTCGGAAATCTGTCACTGCGTCATAGCCTTGGCGGGTGATCATTTCCTGCAACAAACGACCTTGCGTCTGCGCCTGCGCAACCCCATTGGGGGTAAGCGCCGAGTCGAGCCAACCTTGAAACCGATGCTCGTTATTCCATTCGGTTTCCCCATGGCGCAGCAAATATATCGGAAAATTTCGCCGCATCACAAAGATCACCTCGCCCGTGGGTCACAGACCTGCCCCGCCTCAACAATAGGCCAGATGGTGGGTGATGAGGGATTTGAACCCCCGACATCTTCGATGTGAACGAAGCGCTCTACCACTGAGCTAATCACCCGTTCTGCGCGGAGTTCTTCTAGTCAGCCGCGCCCCACTGCGCAAGGGTTTAGTCTTGGTCGGTTTCCTCGGCGCTTGCACCGCGTTTATCAGCCTCGATCAGTTTTATCCGCGCCACCATCGGGCGCCCATCCTGACCATCCTTATCTTTGCGCAACATGACCTTGCCAAATGGCGGCAGGATCAGGTCGCGCCCTTGATCTAGGGCTTCGGCCATCTCGACCAAAACC